>NZ_JEOE01000007.1 GCF_000708885.1 Cellulomonas sp. HZM
CCCTACGGTCGCCTGTTCGGCGTGGACCGCACGGACGACTGGCTCGTGCTCAAGCTCCACATTCTGCCCGCTCCGGTCCGCCGACCACCGCGAGCCGCGGGTCGTGCGCGACATGTGCACCGATACCGCGCATCCCCCGCAGGTCGCGGCGGACGTGCGCGGCGGGTCAGACCCGCTCGACCATCGGCAGGGAACGCAGCTGGCGCTCGAGGTGGAACTGGCTGTACGCCGCGACGAGCCCGTTGCCCTCGGCACGGTGGCGCTCGGCGCTCGCGTCGGCCGCGGACCAGTCCCCCGTGAGCAGGGCAGCCAGCAGCGTGAACGTCTCCGGGGCGGGTGCCGCCGCGCCCGGCGGTCGGCAGGCCGCGCACACCGCACCCCCGGACGCGACCGCGAACGCGTGGTGCGGGCCGGGCTCGCCGCAGCGTGCGCAGTCCGTGAAGGACGGAGCCCAGCCGGCGATCGCCAGCGCGCGCAGCAGGTACGAGTCGAGCACCAGACCAGGCGCGTGCTCGCGCGTCGCGAGGGCCCGCACCGCGCCGACCAGCAGCCAGTACTGCTGCACGGACGGCTCACGCTCGGCCTCGACCAGCCTGTCGGCCGTCTCGAGCATCACGGTCCCCACGGTGTACAGCGCGTAGTCCTCGCACACGCGCCGTCCGTAGGGGCCGAGCGTCTCGGCCTGCGTCACGATGTCGAGGTTGCGACCCGTGGACAGCTGCAGGTCCACGTGCATGAACGGCTCGAGCCTCGAGCCGAAGCGCGACGACGTGCGCCGCACCCCCTTGCCGACCGCGCGCACCTTGCCGTGCTCGCGTGTCAGGAGGGTCACGATGCGATCGGCCTCCCCCAGCTTGTGGGTGCGCAGCACGATCGCCTCGTCGCGGTAGAGGCTCACGCCGCCATTGTCACCCGGACCACCGACAGACCGCGGCTCATCCGCGCCCCACCGCCGCTCGTCCTCGGCTCAGCGCGGCTTGCGCGTGAAGACGTGGTGCACCACTCCCGACGGCGACGCGACCGTCTCGACGTCGAACCGCTCCTCGAGACCTTCGAGCCCGTCCCACAGCCGGACGCCGCGGCCCAGCACGATCGGGACGACGACCACGTGGAGGTGGTCGACGAGGTCCGCCTCGAGGAACTCGCGCACGACGGTGGGTCCGCCACCGAGACGCACGTCCCGCCCGCCCGCGAGCTCGAACGCGTAGTCCAGCGCGTCGGCCGGGGTCGCCTCGCGGAAGTGGAACGTCGTCTCGCCGAGCGTCAGGTCCGGGTGTGGGTGGTGCGTGAGCACGACCACCGGCGTGCGGAACGGCGGCTCGTCGCCCCACCAGCCCTGCCACCCGTCGTCGACCCACGGACCGGTCTGGGGCCCGAACTTCCGGCGGCCCATGATCTCCGCGCCGACGCCCACGCCCCACGCGGACGCGAACGCATCGTCCACGCCGTGGGTCCCGGCGCCCACCGCCTCGGACTCGTGACCGCTCATGCCCACGAAGGTGCTCGTCGGGAAGAACCACTGCATGAGGCGACCGCCGGCGTGCCCGAAGGGAGCCTCGAGCGACTGCCCCTCACCGGTCGCGAACCCGTCGAGCGAGACAGCCAGGTTGTGCACACGCAGCTTCGGCATCCCCTCACCCTAGTGCGGGGATACGACGTGCCCGCGCCGCCGGCACCTGGCGCGAGGGACCGTCGAGGGGTGGTGACGGTCGGCGTGCGAGGGTGCCGGCGGCGCGAGTGCGCACGCGGTGTCGTCGGGGTCGCCGAGGACACCCGGCGCGCGCCCGAGGGCGGCCGGGGATGGTGCCGTCCTGCGGGAAGGCGGTGGTGGTCCGGCGCGTCAGCGCTGGTGGCGGTTGACCGCGGAGACGATCGCCTTGAGCGAGGCCGTGGTGATCGACGGGTCGATCCCGACGCCCCAGAGGATGTCGTCGCCGATCGCGCACTCGACGTACGCGGCCGCGGTCGCGTCGCCGCCGGCGGACAGCGCGTGCTCGGCGTAGTCGAGCACCGCGACGTCGACGCCCTGGGCGTTGAGCGCCGCCACGAACGCCGCGACCGGGCCGTTCCCCGAGCCCTCGATGGTGCGCTCCTCGCCGCGGTCCACGAGGTCGACGACGAGGGTGTCCGGCCCGTCCTGCACGCTCGTCGCGCGCGTGCCACGCAGTGACAGCCGGCCCCACGGCACGAGGTCGCCGAAGTCCTGGGCAGGGGTGTCGACCGCAGCGGCCTCCACCGGCAGGTACTCGTCGACGAAGATGCGCCACAGCTCGTCGGCCGTGACCTCGGTCCCGTGCTCGTCGGTGTGCCGCTGCACCACCTGCGAGAACTCGATCTGCAGACGGCGCGGCAGGTCCAGGTCCTTCTCGGACTTCATCAGGTAGCTGATGCCGCCCTTCCCGGACTGCGAGTTCACGCGGATGATCGCCTCGTAGGAGCGCCCGACGTCCTTGGGGTCGATCGGCAGGTACGGGACCGCCCACACGACGTCGTCGACGGTCTTGCCCACAGCGGCCGAACGCTGCTCGAGCGCGTCCAGCCCCTTCTTGATCGCGTCCTGGTGCGAGCCCGAGAACGCCGTGAACACCAGGTCGCCGCCGTACGGGTGCCGCTCGTTCACGGGCAGCTGGTTGCAGCGCTCGACCGTGCGGCGGATGCGGTCCATGTCGGAGAAGTCGATCTCCGGGTCGATGCCCTGGCTGAACAGGTTCATGCCCAGCGTCACCAGGCACACGTTCCCGGTGCGCTCGCCGTTGCCGAACAGGCAGCCCTCGATGCGGTCCGCGCCGGCCATGTAGCCCAGCTCGGCGGCCGCGACCGCGGTGCCCCGGTCGTTGTGCGGGTGCAGGCTCAGCACCACCGACTCGCGGTAGCGCAGGTTGCGGCTCATCCACTCGATCGAGTCGGCGTACACGTTGGGGGTCGCCATCTCGACCGTCGCGGGCAGGTTGACGATCACCGGGCGGTCGGGCGTGGGCTGCCACTCCTCGAGCACCGCGTTGCAGATCCGCAGCGCGAACTCGAGCTCGGTCCCCGTGTACGACTCGGGCGAGTACTCGTAGTACACGTCCGTGTCCGGGACCAGCTCCTCGTACTTCTTGCAGAACCGCGCACCCGAGACGGCGATGTCGACGATGCCGTCCTCGTCGGAGCGGAACACCACGTCGCGCTGCAGCGTCGAGGTCGAGTTGTACAGGTGGACGATGGCCTGCTTCGCGCCGGCGATCGCCTCGTAGGTCCGCTCGATCAGGTGCTCGCGCGCCTGCGTCAGCACCTGGATGACGACGTCGTCGGGGATGAGGTGCTCGTCGATCAGCTGGCGGACGAAGTCGAAGTCCGTCTGCGACGCCGCCGGGAACCCGACCTCGATCTCCTTGTAGCCCATGTCGACCAGCAGCTGGAACATCTCCAGCTTGCGCGCGGGGTTCATCGGCTCGATCAGGGCCTGGTTGCCGTCACGCAGGTCGACCGCGCACCAGCGCGGGGCCTTGGTGATGCGCGCGTCGGGCCAACGTCGGTCGGGCAGGTCGACGACGATCTGCTCGTGGAACGGCCGGTACTTGTGGACCGGCATGCCCGAGGGCTGCTGCGCGCTCGTCTCGGAATAGCTCATGGGGACTGCTCCTTCGCTGCGGGGGTTGGCTGCCGGCCAGCACGCACGAGAACCCGCGGCGAGGATGTGGCCTAGATGGCCTCGCCGCGGCAGCGAAGAAGGAGGGTGGTCCCGAGCACGGCGCCACCCTACTCCCGGGCCGACCCGCGTTGGCAACTCCTGCGCCCGTGCTGCTCTCTGGGTGAGACGGCCGGTCACCTCAGGGCGACGAGCACGCCCCTGCCGGTCGCATACGCCTGGGACCCGATCGTGACGACCGCGTCGGTCCCCGCGGGCAGCTCCTGCGACCACGCGTCCGAGCCGTCGTCGAGCCGCAGCACGACGAGCGTGCGCTGGGCGCCGACCACTGCGAGCCGGGACCCGTCGCTCAGCACGGCGCCGTCGGCGTCGTCGGACGGGCGCTGCCACACGCGCTGGCCGCTCGCCGCGTCGAGCGCGACCAGCGCCGACGCGCGCCGGAGCACGACGCGGTCGCGCAGGTTCGCGACGACGCTCCCGCCCACCTCGTCCGACGACCACGTCGGGTCGTTGCTCCCCGGCGCGTACTGGCGTACGACCAGCCCCCGGCGTCGTGGCTCGAGCGTCACGACGCCGGGACGGGCGCGGTCGTCGACCGCGACGAGCGCCGCGCGTCCCAGCGCGGTCGTCGTCGCCGGCGTCGATCCCGTGGGCCACATCACGGTCGTCGAGATCGCGTAGCCACGCCGCGTGGGCGACGTCCGGGTGCGCAGGACGGTGCCGTCGGGGCGCACGCGGATCTCGTCGTCGTCGTCCGCGACCCTCGACTCCCCTGTCCGTGCGTCGAGGAGCAGCCGCTCGGGCGAGGACGTGGCGACGACGACGCCGGCTCCCACGTCGAGGCTCACGCCCCCCTGCGCACGAGGGTTGTCCGTCGTCCGCGACGGCGACGTCCATCTCGGGGCCGCCGAGATCGGGTCGAGCCGCTCGACACGCAGCCCCACCGGCAACCATCCGGCGAGAACGACGTCCTCGTCCGCCGACGCGATCGCCGACCAACGCCCCACCAGCTCGTGCGTCGCGACGAGCTCGCCGTCGCCCGCGTCCAGCACCGACAGCACCGCGGGCGGCAGATCGGCCCGCCCGTCGAGCCCTGCCAGGCACGCGACGCGCGCGGCGACCTCGACGCAGCCCTGCACCGGGCCGAACGCGTCGAGGGCACGACCCCACAGCCGTTCGCCGGTCACGACGTCGAGCCCGACGACCCCCCGGCCGTCGTCCGGGTCGGGCACCACTAGCGTGGCGCCGACGAGCACCGGATCGAAGGCGTCGCCGACGTCCGCGCGCCAGCGCTCACGCAGCGGGTGCGCCAAGGACCTCACGCCGGACGCGAACGCGGCCGCGGCGAGGACGTCGCGTCGTTCCGCGCCCGCGGTGACGCGTGGCCCGACGACGAGCACCCCGCCGACGACGAGCGCGACGAGCGCCGCCACCGCGGCGAACCGCCGACGGTGCAGGTGCACGAACCGCGCGAGCGGCGCGTCCGTGGGCCACGCGCGTTCACCCGTGCGGCGCGACGCGCGCGCACCCGGTGACTCCTCGAGGTCGACGACGGTCATCGAGGGACGGTGCGACGCGCCGCGGGCGTCCATGCGGCGATGCTAGGACGGCCGACCACGGGCGGCACCCGCTGCGGCTCGAGCTCGCCCCCACCGCGCCCTGCGCGTACGTGCGCGCCGCGCTCAGGCCGTCGCTTGCGGAGCCCTGACCAGGACGAACGTGTAGTCGCCGAAGCTCACCGTCGCTCCGACGCGCAGCCGGATCGGCTGGTCGACGGGGCACACGACCTGCGCACCGTCGGGGAACGTCACGACGGTCCCGTTCGTCGAGCCCCGGTCCGCGACCCACACCCCTGCCGGCGAGACCGCGACCTGCAGGTGGGTCTTCGACACCGAGCGGCCGGGGTCGACGACGCGGACGAGCTGGACGTCGACCGCCGCAGCAGGGTTGCGGCCGACGAGCGCGACCTGCTCCACGACGACGCGGCGACCGTCGTTGAGCGCGAGCTCGGCTCCGTCGGGACGCGGCGGCGCCGCGGGCACCTGGCTGTCCGGTGGTTCGCCCGCGCGGCGGGTCGCCTCGACGTCCGGGTCCAGCTCGGGGAACGGCCCGGGGAACGGTTCGGGGAGCGGCTCGGCCCGGAGCACGGGCGCAGCGCCGCCCGGGAGGTCGTCGGCGTACGGCCGGGACGCGGCCGGGGCGGGCGTCGTGGCTGCCGGGCCGGGCGGCGGCGTGCCCGGTGACCCCGCGGGACGCGGTGGGACGATCGGCAGGGCCCGCGTGTCGACGTCCGGGCCGTGCGTGCGGGGCGCGAGCGGCGCGAGCACCAACGGCTGGCTCCCCGTCACCGCGGGGGCGTCCGCGTGCGCCCGACCGGCGGCCCACGGCGGCACGGGAGCAGGCTCGGCGGGCGTCGGCGCGAGCCGTGCCGACGATCCCGCGCGCGACGGCGCACGCAGCCCGTCGACACCGGATGCCGGACGCGCCGGGAAGGATGCGCGCTCGTCGGCCGGCACGCGCCGCAGCCCGCACGCCGTCTGGCCGATCGTCGCGCCGCGACGGACACGAACGACGACCTGCGCACAGGCGAGCACGACGACGGCGAGGATCCCACTGAGCAGCAGCACGGTGCTGCGGGACAGCGCACCGACGACCGCCGGCGCCGCGACGACGAGCAGCGCGCACAGGTCGACGAGGACCGCGGCGAACCGCTGCCCCGACGACGCCGACGTCGACGGATCGGACGCCAGGACCACGCGCCGCGTCATCGTCGGCCTCCCGTCCGCGCGCCGGCGGACGCCCGGCGCGAGCCTCGCCGTCCGGAGCGGCCGGTCCCGCGCCGCAGCGACGCGAGCGACAGCCGCGCACGCGTGCGCCGCCACCACCCGACGCCGCGGCGCATGTCGCGCACCGCCGAGTCGACGTCGGCCCAGTACGCCGCGGCCTCCTCGTCGCTCGGCACGTCCGCGGCGAACACCGCGCGGTCGGCACCGCGCGCGAGCGCGACGACGGGCGCCGCGACCCCCGCGTCACCCAGCGCGCGCGCCGACTCCAGGCGCGTCGCGCCACCGGGCACCGGGTGCCGCAGGTCCACGGCGGCGTCGAGCATCTCGTCCCAGCCGCCCGCGACCCGTTGCGCGCCGTCGGCCCCACGGCGACGACGGCGACGACGCCGTGCCTTGATCGCACCCATGACGATGAACGGCGACGCGAGCAAGAGCAGCGGCACGGCTGCGGTGCCCGCGACGATCGCGACCGTGCGCCAGACCTGGGAACCCGAGTCCGTCGCTGGCGGTGCCTGCGGCTGCGGCTGCTCGGTGTCGTCGTCGGGCGGCTTGACCGCGTCAGGAGCGGGCGGCGGGGGCTGCACGACCTGCGGCTTGGGGTCCGACGGGTTCGGCTTGTCGTCCTTCTGCGGCGTCTGCTCGCGCGGCGGGGTGGGGTCGAACGGCACCCAGCCGTACCCCGCGAAGTCGATCTCGACCCATGCCTGCACGTCGTCGCCCGTGACCGGCACCGGTGCGCCGTCCTTGGCGGTCGCCTGCGGGACGAAGCCGAGCACGACCCGTGCGGGCAGACCCATCTCGCGCGCCATGAGCGCCATCGCCGACGCGTACTGCTCGCCGTCACCCACCATGAGGTCGCCGTCGAGGAGCGACACCATGCGGTTCGCCCCGTGGCCGGACAGCGACGGCGCCTGTCCCGACTCGGTGATGCCGTGGCTGAAGTAGCCGTTCTGCGCGAGCCACTCCGCCAGCGCCTGCGCCACCTGCGCGGGCGTACCGGCATCGCGCGCGACGTCGGCGGCCGTCGTGCCGACGACGTCGGGGACGCCGCTGTCCTGCGGCAGCGAGACGTCCTTGGCCGGCGCGCGCCCGATCTCGCGCACGCTCGGCACACGTGGGACGACGACGTCGAGGTCGTAGCGCAGCCCGCCGTGCAGGCCGCCCGTCACGACCGCGGCGCCGGTCGCCTCGTCGTAGCGCAGGCCCTCGGCCGACGACGCGTCGTGCAGGTCGATCGACGTGGCCGACCCGACCGTCGGGAGCCACACCCCCGACAGCTTCTGCACGTCGATGCCCACCTTCGCCGTCGCGCCCGTGTCGTCGGTCGGGATCTGGCCGCCGACCCGGCGGAACTCACCCGACCCCTGTGCCGTGCCGTCGCCTGCGACGTTCCAGACGACGCCGTCGTAGCGGTCCATCGTGGCGAGGCGGATGCGCGCGCCCGACGGCAGCCCGGTCACCGTGAAGAGCGTCGTGTCCTTCTCCTGCTTGACGAACTGGCGGAAGGCCGCGAGCGGGCTCGAGTAGGCACGCGGGTCGAACGGCGGCACGATCTCGTCGCGCACGACGAGCCGTTCCTGCCCACCGACCACGGCGGGCCCGCCGAGCAGCGCCGCGGCGACCGTCACGGCCGCGACGAGGCCGAGCGCCACGACGCGCCGGGCTCGCAGCGAACCGGCCCGCCAGGCCGCCCACGGCAGCAGCACGACGAGAAGCACGGTGCCCGTCACCACGGGGCGCACGCTCGGGAAGCGGACGCCGAGCAGCGCCACGACCGCCGCGACGAGCACCGGGACCACGGCCGCCGACGCAGCGACCGAGCTGCTGCGTGCCCGCAGCGCGATCCCGATCGCGAGCACCGAGCCCACCAGCGCGAGC
The DNA here is from genome assembly GCF_000708885.1 of Cellulomonas sp. HZM. Lineage (GTDB taxonomy): Bacteria > Actinomycetota > Actinomycetes > Actinomycetales > Cellulomonadaceae > Cellulomonas. The sequence goes on from NZ_JEOE01000007.1 coordinate 8,296, forward strand.
AGGAACGGTGCGACGAGCAGCCCGCCGCTCGCCCCGATCGGCGGCTGCAGGGTCAGCACCTGCTGCCACGACGTCGCGACACCCGCCGCGAGGGTCCGCAGCGTCGCCATGGTGGGCACGATGCCCGCCACGGTCGTCGTCGGAGCAGCGAGCGCACCCCCCGCGAGGAAGTAGACGACGACGAGCACCGCGCCGAGCGCCACCGCCGACCACCGCCGGACCGCGGCGAGCACGGCCGCGCCACCGCCGAGCACGAGGCCTCCGACGACCGCGGGCACCGCGGCGGTGCCGCCGTACACGTCGAGCAGCGGGTACAGGGCGAGCGCGAGCGCACCCAGCAGGCATGCGGCGCTCACCGCGAGGTCGACGCCGCGCAGACCTGCGGCACGGGTCGGCGCGGCCGCGGCGCGTGCGCTGCGGACGGCGGGTCGCTCGCTCGTCGTCGTCATGCCAGGGCCCGTCGCAGCAGCCGGGGCAGGTCGTCGAGGTCGCCGAGGGTCGCGAGCGTGAGCGCGCCCTGCGTGCGCACGGCCAGCTCACCGCCCGACGTGCACCGCACGACGAGCGTGCGCACGCCGAACGGGACGTAGCGCGCACCGAGCCGCACGTCGCCGTCGCTCGGTCCGGAGCCCGTGACCAGCACGGCGACGGTCGCGTCCGGGGTCTCGCGCGTCACGCGCCGGCCCAGCAGGGTGACGCCGGCACCCGCGTCGGAGGTCCCCACGCCCGAGCAGTCGTCGAGCAGGCGCGGCGGCGTGTCGACCCGCAGCTTGCCGGGTCCCGCGAGCACCGCGAGACCGCGCTCCTCGCGTATCACCTGGACGCCGATCGACGCGACGGTCGACACCGCGAGCTCGAACTCGTCCTCGTCGCCGTAGTCGCCGGGGTTGCTCGCGAGCGCGACGACCGTCTGCGTGCGCCGGGTGTCCTCGAACTGCTTGACCATGAGCCGGCCGCGACGTGCCGTCGTGCGCCAGTGGATGTAGCGGCGGTCGTCGCCCGCGACGTAGTCGCGCAACGCGTGGAACGAGAGGTCCGCGTCGGAGATCTCGCGCGTCGACTGCCCCTCGAGGTCGCGCAGCAGCCCGGAGCTCGCACCCGCGAGCGACACGGTGCGCGGGTGCACGTACAGGTCCTCGGGCGTCGTCCAGCGCACCGAGCGGCGCACCAGGCCCAGAGGGTCGCCGCGCACGGACCGCACCGGCCCGACGACGACCACCGCGCGTCGCTGCGTCGGGATCGCGAACAGCTCGTCGAACGACTCCCCGGGCGCCAGCGCCGGCACCGCGAGCTCGGCCACGTTCGACCCGACGGGCAGCTCGACCCTCGAGGGCAGCGACCGGCGGCGCGCCCGGTTGGTCACCTCGAGCCGTCCGACCGCACGCTCACCGATGCGCACGCGGTTCTCCGCCATGTCGAGGTCGACGCCGTAGCGCGCGCGCCCCGCGGTCATCACCAGCGCGACGAGGCACGCCGCGGCGAGCCCCGCGCCCAGCGCAGCCAGCTCGACCCAGCCCAGCACGCGGCCCGCCACGAGGAGGGCGACCGCGGCGAGCGCGGTCCCCCACCCGAGCGGCGAGACGCGCACGGTCAGACCACCCGCACCGTCGGGGGCGCGGTCGCGAGCAGCGCCTGGTTGACGACGTCGGCCTGCGACGAGCCGGCGAACTCGGCCTCGGCGTCGAGCACGACGCGGTGCGCCAGGACGGGCAGTGCGAGGTCCTTGACGTCGTCGGGCACGACGAACTCGCGGCCCTGCGACGCGGCCCACACCTTCGCGCACCGCACGAGCGCGAGCCCGCCACGCACGCTCGCGCCCAGCGCGGCGCGCGTGTCGTCGCGCGTGGCCTCCGTGAGCCGCGCGACGTAGTCGAGCACCGAGTCCTCGACGTGCACGCTCAGCGCGAGGTCGGCCATCGTCGCGACCGCCTGCGTCGTGATCCGCGGCGAGAGCGCGGCCGTGCGGTCCTTCGCACCGCCGAGGATCGCGACCGACGACGCGCGGTCCGGGTAGCCGAGCGAGGTCTTGATGAGGAACCGGTCGAGCTGGGCCTCGGGCAGCCGGTACGTGCCCGCCTGCTCGATCGGGTTCTGCGTCGCGATGACCATGAACGGCTTGCCCACGGGGTGCGAGATGCCGTCGACCGTGACGTTGCCCTCCTCCATGACCTCGAGGAGCGCTGCCTGCGTCTTGGGCGACGCGCGGTTGATCTCGTCGGCCAGCACCACCGACGCGAACACCGGCCCGGGGTGGAACTCGAAGCGCTGCGTGCCCTGGTCGTAGATCGTCACGCCCGTCACGTCGGACGGCAGCAGGTCCGGCGTGAACTGGATCCGGTGGTGCGTCCCCTGCACCGTCGCGGCGATCGCCTTCGCGAGCGACGTCTTGCCCGTCCCGGGTGCGTCCTCGAGCAGGAGGTGCCCGTCGGCGACCATCGCGGTGAGCGCGAGCCTGATCGTCTGCTCCTTGCCCAGCAGGGCGAGGCCCACGTTGGACACGAGGGCATCGAACGTCTCGGCGAACCAGGCGCTCTGCTCGGGCGTCATGGGCGGGTCTCTCCTCGGGAGGCTGGGCAAGCGTGTCGGTCGGTGGGGCCAGGGCGAGTGTGCCGCACCAAGGGGGTCATCCGCCGGACCCGTCGTCGGGCGGCGGGCTGACGGGACTCGTCGTGAACGTCGCGGTGCCGCCCGCCCAGTCGCCCGTCCCGCGCTTGTTGGTGCCGCGCACCTGGACCTCGAGCGTGTGGTCCCCGGCCGTGGCACCGCTCGGCACGACGTCGGCGGCCGCGAGGGTCGTGCTGGTGCCCGACCCGCTCGTGCTCCGCGTGGTCCATGCACCGCCGTCGACCCGCGTACGGACCTCGTACGTCACCGAGTACCCGCCGTCCGCGACGTCCCACCGCACCGCGAAGGACGTCGGGTCGGTCGACGAGTCCTTCGGGGTGACCGCGACCCCGGACACCGTCGGCGGGACGCCCCACTTCAGCGTGACCGTGGTCGACGTCGGGTCGCTCCGCAAGGTGGTCGCCCCGACGCTCGTCAGGGCGTTCACGGTCAGCGTCACGTCGGTGCCGTCGATGTCCACCCAGCCGTCGACGTCCACGACGACGGAGGTCCCCGAGACCGTGTCGCGCACCGCCTTCGAGCCCGCCGAGAGGCGGTACTCGTAGGACAGGCCTGATCCGCCGCCCGCGTCGCTCGGCTGCCACGAGATCGTGACCTTCGTCGGACGGTTGAACGTCCCGCGCTCCGTCACCGAGATCTGCGGGTCGCCCGGGGTCGACGGGTGCGTGGTCACGTCGGCCGAGCGGGCGTCGCTCGCCGCGCTCTGGTCGCCCTTGGCGTTGACCGCGACGACCGTGAACGAGTACGACTTGCCGCCCGTCAGGCCCGTGAACCGTTTCGACGAGCTCGACCCGCTGACGGTGACGTCCCCGATCCCGCCCGAGCCGTGCACGACGTAGGAGTCGATCGTCGAGCCGTTCGCGTCGGCCGACGTCCATGGGTTCCACGACACGTCCACGGCCCCCTCGCCGACGACGGCTGTCGCCGTCAGGCCGCTCGGCGCCCGCGGGGTGCCGTACGTCGACGCCGTGGTCGTCCCCGACGAGCCCCAGCCGGCCTTGTTGTGCGCGCGCACGGACACCTTGTACGGCGTGCCCGTCTTGGCGTCGTTGAACACGAACCGCTGGCCGGTCACGACCTGCGCGGGCGGGGCGTTGGGTCCGTCGATCGTCACCTCGTACTTGTCGACCGCGTCGCCGTTGGCCGCCGGTGGCGTCCACGTGACCTCGAGGACGTTCCCGATCGTCGTGTCGGTCGCGGCCACCTTGACGACGGGCGCGTCGGGGACGCCCGCGGGGGTCGCGGTCGACGCTCGGCTCCACCCGCTCGGATCCGGCGCGGCGTTGTGGGCGCGCACGCGCACGCTGTAGAGCAGCCCGTTGGTGAGGCCGGTGAACGTGCGGTGCGTCGTGGCCTCGGTGAACGTCTGGACCGCTCCACCGGGCGCGGTGAGCTCGAGCGTGTACGACGTCACCGGTGAGCCGGTCGACGCGGGTGCGGCCCAGGACGCGTCGATGCTGCGGTCACCGAACACGAGCGTCGGCGCCGCGGGCGTGTCCGGGACAGCGTCCGGGCGAGCGGGGGCGGACGCACCGCTCTCGGGCGACCAGCCGACGACGTTGTGCGCCGCGACGGTGAACGTGTACTGCGTGTCGTTCGTCAGCCCGTCGAACGTGCACGACGTGGTCACGCACACCTTGGTCTTGCCGCCCGGCTGCGCCGTGAGGCGGTACGAGTCGATCGCTGCGCCGCGCGCGTCGGGAGCCGTCCACGAGAGCACCACGGTGCGGTCGCGCACCTCCCCGACGCGTGGGGACGCGGGTGCGTCGGGGACACCGCGCACCGTCACGGTGATGCGCCCCTCGACCACGCGGTCCGGGTCCCCCGTCACGTCGCGCACCCTGAACCGCGTCTTCATCGCTCCGATGAACCCTTCGGCCGGCCGGACCGTCACGGTCGAGGAGGTCGCCGAGACCGTCCCCGAGTCCGGCGTCTCCACGTCCGCGCCGACCACCGCGAGCGCCTGGCCAGGGAACGGGTTGAACGCGCCCTTCAGCACGTCCACCGTGACCGCCGTGCCCTCCTGGCCGTCGACGTGCACGTCCTGCACGCGCGCAGTGGGCCGCGTGCTCGCGATCACCTCGAGCGGCACGGTCACCGCCATGGAACCCGTGCGTCCGTAGCCGATCCGGAGCGCGAGCGAGCCCGTGCGCCCCTTCGGCGTCGACGCGGCGGCGGCGAAGCTCAGGTTCGAGCCGTCGAGCGACGCCGTGAACCCGGCCGGGACCGCGGAGGTGATCTGGTACGTGTAGTGCTCGGCGACGCCCGAGGCTCCCGCGGGGCCGTGCGTGAACGCCGTGAGGTCGACCGTCCCGGCGGCCTCGCCGGGTGCCATCGTCAGGACGGACGGCGTGAACTTCGGCGGGTAGTCCTCGACCGCGTAGACCTCGATCGGCAGCGTGAGGAAGGCCGTGTGCGCACCCGTGTCGGTGCTGCCGTTCGAGTCTGTGACGGGCAGCGTGACCGAGGCCGCGCCGGCGTACCCCTTCGCCGAGCGGAACACGAGCGTGCCCGGATCCTTCACGAGGTTCGACCCGTCCGCGTGGCTCGCCGTCACCTGCTGCACGTCGGCGACCGAGGGCTGACGGCCGGGCGCGACCTTGACGTACTCCTGCAGCGAGATCGTCAGCGCCTCCCCCGACGCGACGCGCAGCGCGGGCGCGTTCGGGCGCAGGGTCGGCGGGAAGAACCCGGACGCGGGCACGGTGATGAACGCGTACGAGCGACGCTCGGGTGCGAGGCGGTTCACCAGGTAGTAGGGCACGGTCTGCGCGTGGTCGACGAGCGTCACGACGACGCGCCCGTCGGGGTCGACGCGCGCCACGCTCGCCGCGGACGCCGGGACGTGCACCTCGAGGTCGGACAGCGGTCCGCTCGGGTTCTGCGCGACGCCGAGCACGTCGACGCCGACCTCCGTCAGCCCGAGCGTCGTCGCCGGGGGGACGACGACGTCACGTGCGACGGGTGCGACGACCGGCGCGTCCTTCTTCACGACGACCGTGAGCACACCCGTGTCGTGCCCGCCGCGTGCGTTGCGCGCGACGTACTGCACCTGCCACGTCCCGTCCTTGGCGGGGGCGGTCACGGCGATGCGGCGGCCCTCGGCGCGCGCGTCGATGCCCTTGTCGGCGACGAGGGTCGGGTCGAGCGTGAGCTCTCCCCCCGACGAGTCGACGTCGTTGGCCAGCACGCGCACCTCGACGCGTTCGCCCGGCCTGACCGTCACGGTGTCGTCGCGCGCCACGACCGACGACGTCTGCGCGGGCGGGCTGATGCCCACCTGGATGGTCCCGACGGCACGCTGGCCGACCCAGTCCTCGACCGCGTACGTGAACGTGTCCGTCCCGGCGGAGCCGGCATCGGCCCGGTACTCGATCCAGTCGGCACCCGTGTCCGTGATGACACCCGACTGCGGCGCCGTCGCGTTCCCGAGCAGCGTCACGCCGTCCCCGTCGACGTCGATGCCGACGAGGGGCACCGGGATGCGCACGGTGTCCCCGGCGAACACGCGCGCCGTGAGGTTCTTGGGCCGTGGCGGAGCCTTGGTGTCCTTGTTCGACGCGTGCACGCGCACGGTCACGGTCGCGCCCGTCGTCTGGCCGCTCTCGTCGGCCACCTGGAACGTCGCCCGTGCCGTGACGGGCGTGCTCGGCGCCTGGTAGCGCAGCACGTCGCCCGAGACGAACAGCAGCCCCTGCCCCGCGGGAAGCGGCTCACCCAGGTCGGGCAGGAGCGTGAGCTTGTCCCCGTCGGGGTCGTAGGCGGTGTCGAGCACCGGGATCGTCACGACGCCGCCCGTGCGCACCTGCGCCTCGACGTTCTCCACGACGGGCGGTTGCGACGAGTCCTGCGCGGGCACCGGCTGCACGAGGATCTGCCCGATCGCCGACGCGACGCCGTTCGACACCGTGTAGCTCAGCACCACGGGCTCGTCGAGCGTGCGGATCGACCGGATCTGGACCAGGTGGTGGTCGAGCACGGCGACGCGCAGCGGTGAGCCCGACGGGGCGTCGACCTGCTGCAGCACGAGCACTCCGCCCGCGGGGTCGCTGTCGTTCGCGAGCGGGTCGATCGTGACCTCGCCACCAGCGGGCAGGAACGCCCTGTCGCGCACGGCCACGGGCGGCTCGCCGGTCTTCGGGAACGGGATCACGTCGATCCGCGCGAGGCCCGTGGCCTGCTGCGGCGCGGCCGTGACGACGAAGGGCACGTAGTACGTGGTGGCGCGCGCGGCCTGGAACGTGAACGTCCCGGCCTGCAGGTCGGCCGTCACGGTCGCGCCCGGGACGTCGCCGACCGAGGCCAGGCTCGCGGGCTCCGACGACGTGGTGCGCACCGCATCGAGCGGATGCACCGTGATCGGGTTGTTGACGTACGCGACCTCGTACACGGGGTCGATCTGCGGCGGCAGCGACCCGGACGCGCGCACGTCGACGTCAAGCTTCCCCTCGACGGTCGTCGTCCCGTCCGAGACCAGGAGGCGCACGGTGGTCCGACCGAGCTTCGAGCCGTTCGCGACGAACGTGAGCGAGCCGTCCTGGCGGAAACGTGCCTCGCCGTAGTCGCGGTCCACGTGCGCGCCCACGAGCAGCAGGTCGTCGCCGTCGGGGTCGCGGAAGTCGGACAGCGCCTGGTAGGTCGCGCGCTCGTCCTGACCGACCTTCAACGAGCCCGTGCGCACCTGCTCGGGGGGCGAGTCGTCCCCGTCCCCGTGCACCGTGAGGCGCACGTGGGCGGTCGACGGCGCGTTCGTGCCGCGCCCGTCGGTGATCGTGTACGTGAAGTCGACCGAGCGGGTGGCACCGGGGGCGACGCGCACCTGGAGCTCGCGCCCGCCGTAGATCTTCTCGACGACGCCGAACGCCGGGTCGATCTTGTCGACGTCGCTCACGACGAGCACGCCGCAGTCCGCGGACGAGTCGTTGTCGATGACCGGGAGCACCGTCGTGCGGCCGGCGCGGACCCCGAAGTCGTCGTCGACCGCGACCGGGGGCGCCTGCTCCTTCGAGCACTCGGTCGCCAGGTTCTGCGTCGTCTCCTGGCTGTCGGTGTCCTTGTCCTGGTCCTTGGGGTCGTCGGGCGTGTCGATGTCGTCCCAGTCGGGCGTGCGCAGGTTCGTGTCCTGCAACGGCATCCACAGGCGTCCGCGCTGCGTGTCGTTGAGCACGACCTTCGACCGGTTGACGCGGAACTTCAGCACGTCGCGGGGCGAGGTGTCCTCGAGGTCGAGCACCTTGGGCTGCTGCCCGTCGCACAGCCGCAGGTAGGAGCCGGTGGCCGTCGCCCAGGCCGCGTGCGCGCAGTCACCCACCTGGACCGGCGCGGCCGGCACGCCCGAGCCGGTCGTGCGGTGGACCTTCGGCGTGCCGCCGCCGAGCGGGACCTCGACGAGAGCGTCGGTCGTCGCGACCAGCGCGCGCGAGGACGACGGGCCGGCCTGCTGCAGCACAGGCCCGTCGCCGTCGACGTCGGCGTGCCCGTGCAGCGTCACGACGCGCGAGCCGCTCAGGCCCACCACCTCGTCGCCCACCGCCGTCACCGCGTCGACGCCCGTCCCGAGCGACCCGAGGTCGGCCGGGGCCTCACCCGGTCGGACGCGCGTCACGGTGCCGTCGCCGTGCACGGCGAGCACGGTGCCGTCCTGCGCGACGACCGCCTTGCCGCCCGTGCCGAGCTCGACGTCTGCCGGGTCCTGGCCGACGGCCAGGCCGTCGAGCGCACCGATCGCCCGCACGTACAGCCCGCCGTCGGCGTCGACGACCGCCACGACACCGGCCGCCATCGACACGTCTGCCCCGGCGGCGGCGACCTGCGTGCCGATCGACACCGTGGCCGGGTCGACGACGCCGAAGCCGTCCTGCTGCACGAGCAGCACATCGCCGCCGTCCTGCTCGACGTCGAACGACTCGCCCTTCGCCGCGACGCCCGCGTTCAGCTCCTCGACCGGCACGTTGTAGCGCCCGAGCCGCAGCTGGTCCGTCGCCGTGACCCACACCGCACCGTCGTTGAGATCGACCTTCGCGAGCGGGAAGCCCTGGTTGACGACCGCGAGCACCAGCACGAGCACAGGAACCGTGACCACCGCCGCGGCGGTCGTCACGCGATGACGCAGCGCGGGCCAGCTCACGGCGTGCACCCCTGCGCGGGGTCGTCGGACATGCGCCCGTCGGCGCGCACGATCGACACCTCGATGCACACCTGCGCGTCGTCGCCGGTCGAGGGGACGACGACCTTCGGCTGCGTCACGATCTCGAGCTTGGGCTCCCCCGTCGCCGCGCGGACGCCCCAGGTGTAGGTGTCTCCCTGCGCAGGGGCCGGGTTGCGCCACGTGAACACCACCGAGCCGTCCGCCTGCCGCGTGCCGGTGAGCGATGCGGGCGACGGCACGTCGTGGCCCACGGCCGCGTCCGGTGGCTGGCTGAGCTCGGTGCTCTGCTGCGGGTTCGCGTCGCTGCGCCCGTTCGTCACGACGAGCGCGACGCCGACGATCGCCGCGAGCACCACCAGGCCGGACACGACGGCCGTCACCGCGCGCCCGCGCGGCGCGGGCTCGTCGACACGCGCACGTTCGAGGACGAGCTCGCGCGCTTCGTCCGACCTCTCGGCCCCGCCGGCGGTCGCGCCGGCAGTGCCGGCAGCGCCGGCCGGGCCGGGAACGGTGCCGACGGGCGGCACGGCCTGCCACGCCGGCTTCGTCGGCGCGACCTCCATGACCGGACGCAGCCGCGTCGCGTCGTCGGCCGGGCCGCCCTCGCGGAGCGGCCCCGTGCCCTCCTCGACCGGGAGATCGGGCAGGTCCAGCGGCGTCACCGGCAGCCCGAGGTCGGCCTCGACCTGCTGCAGCGCCCGCGCGACGGCCTCGGCCGAGGCGTAGCGCCGCGACGGGTGCTTGGCCATCGCACGGTCGAGCACCGCGAACAGCGCGGGCGGCACGTCCTGGCGGCCGGTCGGCGGCAGCTGGGAGCGTTCGATGCGCGTGACCAGGTCCTGGGCGCTGTTGTGGCCGCCGGGCACCTCGAACGGCGTGCGGCCCGCGAGCAGCGAGTAGATCGTCGCGGCGAGCGAGTACACGTCCGAGCGCTCGTCACCGTCAGGGTGCTCCGCGAGCAGCTCCGGTGGCGACCACGGGATCGACATCCCGACCGTGCCGCCACCGGCCTGGCCCACGGTCGCGGCGATGCCGAAGTCGGTCAGCGCCGGCCAGCCGAAGTCGGTGGTGAGCACGTTCGCCGGCTTGATGTCGCGGTGCAGGATCCCGACGCGGTGGGCGGCCTCGACCGCCGACGCGAGCCGGATCCCGATGCGCAGCGCCTCGTGCACCGAGATGTGCTCGGTCCGGTAGCGCTGCGCGAGGCTCGGCCGAGAGCAGTACTCCATGACGAGGTACGGCCGGCCGTCGGCGGCGATCGCCGCCTGGTGGATCGTGACGATCGACGGGTGGTGCGAGAGCTGGGCCATGAGGTTGGCCTCGGTCTGGAAGCGCGAGCGCACGTCGTCGTCGAGGCTGCCCGCGAGCAGCACCTTCACCGCGACGTCGCGCACCGGCAGGTCCTGCCGGTACAGGAAGACGTCCGCGAAGCCACCCAGCCCCAGCAACCGCACGTATCGGTAGCCGGGGAGCGTCGGCGGGGCCGACGCCTCCCGGCGCGCCGTCACGAGCCTCGCTCCACCGTGAACGTCACCCCGTCGCCGAGGTCGACGACCTGGCCGGGCTCGACCGCCGTCGCCTCGCCCGGGTGCAGGCGGCGCGCGCCCTCGCCCGGGATCGTGACGTGCACGCCGTTGGTCGAGGCGAGGTCCGTCACGACCACCTTGCCGTCCTCCGCCCGGACCTCCGCGTGCGTGCGCGAGATGTCCTGCTGCGGGCTCGGGACCGCGACCAGGCGCGGCAGCTCACGGTTGGTCACGCGCGCCACCTGGGGCGCACGCCCCAGCAGCACGGCCCGGTCGAGCGGCACCACGAGGCCCGTCGACAGGACGAGCTGCGGGGACCGTGCCGAGACGAAGGGCGCCGGGACGTCCTGCGCACCCGACCAGTCCGCCGCCCAGGACGGCAGCCGCTCGCGGATCGCCGCGAGGTCCGACGACAGGATCGTCAGCCCGTCGTGGTCGTCGAGCGACGCGGCTCCTACCGAGGCGAGCGCGGCGGCCACAGGGGGCTCGACGGGCTCGAGCTCGTCCTCGTCGAGGTCGTCGGCGTCGAGCGGCACCAGCGCGGGCACCTCGCCCGCGTAGACGTCCTCCTGCGGGCGCATGGACGGGGCGAGGTCCTCCTCGGGAGCGAACGACAGGTCCGGGAGGTCCGTCGCACCGGTCGCACTCGTCGGGACGACCTCCACGCGGTCCGTGACGGGCTCCGGCTCGGTCCCGGTGGCGGGCTCCGGCGCGGCGTCCGGTGCGGCGTCTGGCGCGTCCGCGGCCGGCACGTCCGCGGCCGGCACGTCTGCGGCCGGCACGTCTGCGACCGGCGCAGCGACGTGGGGCGCCTCGACGGGCGTCACGAGCTTGCGCAGCGACGTCGTCGGTGCCGCGGCCTGCACGGGCTCGGGCGCGGCGGTCGGACCGTCGACGACCACCGTGGCGGCGTCCTCGTCGTCGACCAGCACGACCTCGACCTGGGCCGCAGGTGCCGCACCGTCACCGAGCGGCCAAGCACCCAGTTCGCCTGCCTCGTCGTCGGCCCCGCCCGATCGCACCAGCACGGACGTCGCCGGCTCGAGGACCTGCTCGCTCCACGTCGTCACGTCGCCTGCGACGAGCGTGCGAGCCCCGACGGCGGACGAGACGACCACCTCGACGTCGCCCCGCAGCACGACGTGCACGCGCTGGCCCCGCACGGCGACCATCGCGAACGCCGGCAGCGACGCGAACCCGTCACGTGCGAGGACTGCCAGTGCGCCGAGCACGCCGTCGGAGCCGTTGCGCCACACCTCGAGCACCTTCGCGGCGTCGACCGACGGGTCGAGGAGCGCGACGAAGCCGGGGCTCGCGACGCCGGTCCACGTGCCGGGGCGGTAGGTGGGGACGCTCATGAGCCGATCTCCTGTGCCGGGTTCGGGCGGGTGCGGGGCACCGTCGCCCCGTGCAGCATCTCGTCCCACTGGTGGGCGCCGAGCTCGGCGCCTACGCGCGGGACCGTGATGTGGACCTCGTCGAGGGCGCCGGTGGACGTCGCGACGTCGACGACGACCGCGCTCACGTTGTCCCGCGCACCACGCTCGAGCGCCATGCCGACGAGGGTCCCCGCGGCCTCCTGCGCGTCGGGGACCGACGCGAGCACGCCCGACAGCTCGGCGGGTCCCAGCTCGCGAGTGAGGCCGTCGGTGCAGATGAGCAGGCGGTCATGCATCCCGGCGGGCAGCAGCCAGTAGTCGGGCTCGGGGTCCCCTTGCGTCCCGAGCGCACGCGTCAGCACGTGCCGCTCGGGATGGGACGCCGCGTCCGCGACGTCGATGCGGCCCAGGTCGATGAGCTCCTGCACGACCGAGTGGTCGACGCTCACCTGCTCGAGCTCGTCGTCGGCCCAGCGGTAGACGCGCGAGTCGCCCACGTTGAACACGAGCCAGTACGAGCCGCCCTCGTGCACCGTGACGGCGACGCCCGCGACCGTCGTGCCGCCCTGGCGCCCCGCTGCGAACTCGCTCTGGATGCGGGCCGCCGTCCGCTCGAAGCACGCGTGGATGTCGTCGGCCGTCGCGGACGGCTGCCCCGCGAGCTGCGCGAACTCCTCGACCGCGATGCGGCTCGCCAGGTCGCCAGCGTCGTGCCCGCCCATGCCGTCGGCGACGAGGAACACCGGCGGGTACGCGAGCAGCGCGTCCTCGTTGACCTCGCGCACCAGACCGCGGTCCGTCGCGGATCCCCATGACGTCCGCATGGGCCACCCCCTCGTGTCGGTCACCGGGACGCGCATCCCGACGAAGCATCGGCGCACATCGTGCCTCACGTGAGCCGGAACGGTCACATCCGTCCCGTTCGTCTCACCCGGAGGCCCGATGCTAGACGTGTCGTCAGATGCCGAGCTGGAAGACACCCCAGTACGCGAGCACGACGAGCAGGACGCAGCTGCCCACCACCGCGCCCCACGCGACGACGCTGCGCACGACCCCGGTGCGCGGGGCGTCCTGCGCGCGGGGGCGTCGCAGCGCGGCGACCACGACGAGCCCGGCGACCACGGCGGCGATGCCCAGGACGCGGACCCCGATCCACCCGCCCTTGACCACCCAGTCGTTGTGCGCGTAGTCGAGCGCGAGCCGGGCGATCGCGACGATGTACCAGACGAGGGCGACGACCGTGAGCACCGTCGCGGTGCCGAAGACCGCGAGCCGCACGGGGACGCCGCGGGCGAGGCGGTGCACGGCCCCACCGCGCGACCGACGCGCCGCCTCGACGACTCGCGCGCCCGGTACGACGAGCAGCGGCAGCAGGACGAGGGCGCCGGAGACGAGCACGGTCCCGAGCACCACGTCCCCCGAGCGCAACCAGCGGGGCTGCGGCACGGGCGCCGCGACGAACTCCTGCTCAGGTTGGTCGCCCGCGATGCGGGGCGGCGCGTCCGCCGTCTGCGGCAGCCCGAGGACCCACCCGCTCAGGCCGGTGAGGAAGTCAGGTGCCATGACGCCGTCGGGCAGCTTCATGCCGTGGTTCGCGTGCGCGTAGTAGCGGACCGTGACGTCGTTGTTCCCCGCGATCGCCGTGTCGCGGATGATCTGCTCGGCGCCCTGCACGATCGGCATCGACGAGTCACCGGTGCCGTACGCGACGAGCACCGGTTGGCGCATCTGACGCTGCCAGGGCGTGACGTCGAAGTCCGCGTAGTCGATGCTGCCACCCGGCAGCGCCATCCCGACGGCGCGCGGGATCGCGCGGAAGACGCCCCGCGGGACGTTCGTGTTGCGCAGGTAGTTGTCAGCGGCGAACGCGCCCTGCTCGCGTGGCGGGACCACGGGTGCCGACGTGAGCACGACGAACGCGATGCGCGGGTCCTTCGCGGCCATCACGGGGGCGATCCACGCACCCTCGCTCTCGGCGTACACCCCGACGCGGTCGGGGTCGACGCCTGCCAGACCACGCAGCGCCTCGACCGACCGCTCGTAGTCGCCGGCCATGGTCACGTAGTCGCGGTGCCGCAGCGAGTACGTGTCCAGGCGCTTGTCCGGCACGAGCGTCACGATGCCCGCGGCCGCCATCGCCGCCGACTGCTCGCGGAAAGCGGTCGCGTGGCTGCCCGTGCCTGCTCCGTGCACGAACACCACGCCGGGCAGCGGGCCGGTGGCACCCACGGGTTCCTGCACCTTCGCCTGCACGGTCGTGCCGTCGAGCTGCACCGTGATCACCGACGTCTTGACCTCGTACGTGCGCAGCGCCGGTGCCCCGCCGATGGCGGTCGACGTCGACTCGACCTCGAGCGGGTCGGTCAACGGCAGCGGGTCCCACTGCGGTCCCATCGCGGTGCCGAGGATCGCGAGCACGATGACGCCCAGCGCGGTGCTCGCGACCATGCGGTACGGCCCCGCGAGCCGGCGCTCGAGATCGGCCCCGCGCACGCGCCACCGCGAGCGCGACCGCTCGGGACCGGGGGCCGGCTCGGTGACCCCGGCCTGCTCGTCGGACGTCAGCACCTAGAACCCCAGCCGGCCCAGCTGCTTGGGGTCGCGCTGCCAGTCCTTGGCGACCTTGACGTGGAGGTCGAGGTACACGCGAGAGCCCAGCAGCGCCTCGATCCCTCGCCGCGCCTGGCTGCCGACGTCGCGCAGGCGCGCGCCGCCCTTGCCGATGACGATCGCCTTCTGCGAGTCGCGCTCGACGAACAGGTGCACGCGCACGTCGAGCATCGGCGGCGCGTCGGGGTCGCTCTGCTCGCGCGGGACGATCTCGTCGACGACGACCGCGAGCGAGTGCGGCAGCTCGTCGCGCACGCCCTCGAGCGCCGCCTCGCGCACCAGCTCGGCGACCATGACCTGCTCGGGCTCGTCGGTGAGCTCGCCCTCGGGGTACAGCGCAGGGCCCTCGGGCAGGTGGCTGACGAGCACGTCCGCGAGCACGCCCACCTGGTACCCGCCGGTCGCGGACACCGGCACGATGTCCGCCCAGTCGCCGAGGCGCTGCACCGCGAGGAGATGCTCGGCCACCCGCGCGCGCGGCACCAGGTCCGTCTTGGTCACGACCGCGACGACGGGCGTCCCGCGCTTGCCCTCGGGCGCCAGCGCCGCCAGCTGCTCGGCGATGAAGCGGTCGCCCGGACCGACCTTCTGGTCCGCGGGCAGGCAGAAGCCGATGACGTCGACCTCGCTCAGCGTGTCCTTGACGAGCGTGTTGAGGCGCTCCCCCAGGAGCGTGCGCGGCCGGTGCAGACCGGGGGTGTCGACGAGCACCAGCTGCGCGTCGTCGCGGTGCACGATGCCGCGAACGGTGTGCCGGGTCGTCTGCGGGCGCCCCGACGTGATCGCGACCTTCTGGCCCACGAGCGCGTTGGTCAGCGTCGACTTGCCGGCGTTGGGCCGGCCGACGAGGCAGGCGAAGCCCGATCGGAAGGTCATGTCGTGGCTCCGTGGTTCTCGTGGTGCTGCTGGTCCTGGGCGGCGGCCCTGTCGTCCGTGGGTGGCTCGGCGAGGCTCACGAGCACGCTCGCGAGCCGGCGGCGCCGTCCCTCGACCCGGTCGGCGACGAGCCGCAGGCCGTGGATCTCGCCCGTCGAGCCGGGCAGTGGCACCTTACCGAGCGCCTTGGCGAGAAGTCCGCCCGCGCTGTCGACGTCCTCGTCCTCGACCTCGAGGCCGAACAGCTCTCCGAGCTCGTCGCGACCGAGCCGCGCGGGGACGCGGAACGTCCCGCCGCCGAGGTCCTCGACCTCGAGGGCGGACGCGTCGTGCTCGTCGGTGAGCTCTCCGACGATCTCCTCGAGCGCGTCCTCGATCGTCACGAGCCCGGCGATCCCGCCGTACTCGTCGACCACCATCGCGATGTGCGACGACCCGGACTGCAGCTCGCGCAGCAGGTCGTCGACCGGCTTCGACTCGGGCACGAACACCGCCGGGCGTGCGAGCGCACCGGCCGGCGCGTCGAGCACGTCGTCGGAGTCGTCCCGCTCGCCGGGCGCGACCGGGAGCCGGCGCACCACGTCCTTGAGGTAGAGCACGCCGCGCAGGTCGTCGACCGAGTCGCCGACGACGGGCACGCGCGAGAACCCGGACCGCAGCAGCAGCGAGAGCGCCTTGTGCACGGGCGTGTCCGCGTGCGTCGTGACCATGTCGGTGCGCGGCACCATGACCTCACGCGTGAGGGTGTCGCCGAGCTCGAGCACCGAGCGGAACATCTCGCGCTCGTCGTCCTCGATCGCCTCGGACTCGCTCACGCGCTGCACCATGTCCCGCAGCTCGTCCTCGTCGTCGTCCGTGACGCCACGTGCCGACGGCGAGCGCCGCCCGAGGGCGCCTGCCACGACCTCGACGGCCCGCAGCGGGCGGGACAGCGCGGTCAGGGTCCGCACGGGGTGCCGGCGCCCGATCGTGCGAGGGCTCACGCGCACGAGGAGGAACGCGACGACCGCGCACAGCGCGACGGACACCAGCGCGACCCCCCACCACGGCATCCGGGTGCTCGCGACCGCGAGCGTGAGCAGCACGGACGCGACCATCTCCGCGAGCAGCCGCACGAAGGCGGCGGCGGCGGCCACGCGCGACGACGAGTCGACGAGCACGCGCACGCGCTGCGCGGCGGGGTGCTGCTCGGCCACGAGGTCCGTGACGGCGGCGCGCGAGACCCGCAGCACCGCGACCTCGCCGGCGGACATCGCGGCGGCGACGAGCACGCCGAGGACCGCGACGACCACGAGGAGGCCGACAGGGACGTCAGTCATGCGCGTGCGCTCACCGTCCGGCGAGGAACGTGAGCAGGAGCCGGCGCTGGAGCGCGAACATCTCCTTCTCCTCCTCCGGCTCGGCGTGGTCGTAGCCGAGCAGGTGCAGGATGCCGTGCGTCGTGAGCAGCAGCAGCTCCTCCGCGGTGGAGTGCCCGGCGGCGACGGCCTGCCGCGCGGCGACCTCGGGGCACAGCACGACGTCCCCGAGCAGCCCGGCGGGCGTCGGGTCGCCGTCGCGGCCGGGGCGCAGCTCGTCCATCGGGAACGAGAGCACGTCGGTCGGCCCGGGCTCGTCCATCCACTTCACGTGCAGGTCGGTCATCACGTCGGTGCCGACGAGCACGATCGACAGGTCCGTCTGCGGGTGCAGGTGCATCTCGTCGAGCACGTACCGCGCGAGGGCGGCGAACTCCGCCTCGTCGACCGCGTAGCCCGACTCGTTGTTGACCTCGATGCTCATCTAGCTCCTGTCCCAGCGCGCGTAGGCGTCGATGATGTCGCTCACCAGGCGGTGCCGGACCACGTCCGACGACGACAGGCGGCAGAACTCCACGTCGTCGATCCCCCCGAGGACCTGCTCGACGACCCGCAGGCCGGATGCCGTGCCCGAGGGCAGGTCCACCTGCGTCACGTCGCCCGTGACGACGACCCTCGAGCCGAACCCGAGCCGGGTGAGGAACATCTTCATCTGCTCGACCGAGGTGTTCTGCGCCTCGTCGAGGATGATGAACGAGTCGTTGAGCGTGCGGCCGCGCATGTACGCGAGCGGCGCCACCTCGATCGTCCCGGCCTCCATGAGCCGCGGGATCTGCTCGGGGTCGACCATGTCGTGCAGCGCGTCGTACAGGGGGCGCAGGTACGGGTCGATCTTGTCCGCGAGCGAGCCGGGCAGGAAGCCGAGCCGCTCGCCCGCCTCGACCGCGGGACGGGTCAGGACGATCCGGTTGACCTTGCGGTCGTTGAGCGCCTGCACGGCCTTCGCCATCGCGAGGTACGTCTTGCCGGTGCCCGCGGGTCCGATCCCGAACGTCACCGTGTTGCGGTCGATCGCGTCGACGTACTCCTTCTGTCCCGGCGTCTTGGGCCGGATCGTGCGACCGCGCCCGGACAGGATGTTGAACGACAGCACGTCGGCGGGCCGCGCGTGGGACCCCGCCGTGAGCATCGCGACGGTGCGACGCACGACGTCCGGTGTCAGCGGTGTGCCCGCGCCGGCCATCTCGACGAGCTCGTCGACGAGCCGTGCGACGAGCGCGACGTCGCCCGCCGGCCCGGCGAGCGTGACCTCGTTGCCCCGTACGTGCACGTCGACGCCGCGGAAGCCCTCCTCGATCGCGCGCAGCACCTCGTCGCGCAGGCCGAGGAGCTCGACCATCGAGACATCGGCGGGGACGGAGATGCGGTGCTCGACGCGAGCGGCCACGCCGTGGGGGACGCGCTGCGAGTCGGCGCGGGGCGCCTGGTTGCGGGGTGCTGCGGTGGGATCAGCCATGTGCTCGGCGTACGCCGTGTGCTCCGTCCGGACGTTCCAGTCGTGGATCCCGGCGCAGGACCCGTCGGGAGGGTGTGCTCACGCGACCGACGAGCACCCTGAGATCTTACCGAGGGGGTGCGACACGACGCGCCCGCAATACGTCAGCCCCAGCGCCCCAGCCGCTGCGCGAGCAGCGCGAGGGCGACAGGGCCCGCGGTCGACGTGCGCAGCACGTGAGGCCCGAGGCGGACCGTGACGGCCCCGGCGCCGACCAGGCGCGCGACCTCGTCGTCCCCGATGCCGCCCTCTGGTCCGACCACGACGAGCACGTCGCCGCGCACGGGCAGCCGGACCGCGCCGATCGGCTCGGTCGCCTCCTCGTGCAGGACGAGCGCGACGCCGCCGCCGACGACGACCTGCTCGACCCGCACCGCGAGCGCCTTCGTGTCCAGCGCGCCGTCGACGTCCGGCATGCGCGTACGCCGCGACTGCTTGGTCGCTGAGCGCACGGTCGAGACCCAGCGCGCGCGGCTCTTGGCGGCCCTGTCGCCGCGCCACACGACGATCGAGCGGTCCGCCTGCCACGGCACGACGGCGTCGGCGCCGACCTCGGTGGCCGCCTCGACCGCCATCTCGTCGCGGTCCCCCTTGGCCAGCGCCTGCACGAGCACGAGCCGCGGCGACGGCTCGGGCTCGAGCACGCGATCGACCACGTCGAGCAGCACGCCCGCCGCGCTCACGTCGCGCACGACGCCGACGAGCCGTACCCCGGAGCCGTCGACCACGTCGATGCGCTCCCCCACGCCCCTGCGCTGCACGACCCCGGCATGCCGTCCCTCGGGGCCGTCGAGCAGGTACGTGCCCTGCTCGGGCAGCTCTGCGCCCTCGACGAGGAAGACGGGCGCGCTCACCGGCCGGTCACCGCCCGGAGAGCTTGTCGCGCAGCTTGCCGAACACGCCCTGGTGCGAGGCCGCGAGCCGCGCCTCGGGACGCTCCTCGCCGCGCAGCGCCGCGAGCTGGCGCAGCAGGTCGGCCTGCGCGTCGTCGAGCGCGGTGGGTACCGCGACGTCGACGTGCACGTGCAGGTCCCCGCGACCGCCGGCGTGCAGGTGGCCGACGCCGAGCCCGCGCAGGGTCACCACCTGCTCGGGCTGTGTGCCCGGGCGCAGGTCGACCTCCTGCGGGCCGTCGAGCGTGTCCATGGTCAGCACCGTGCCGAGCGCGGCGGCCGTCATGGGGACCTGCAGCGTCGCGTGCAGGTCGTCGCCCTCGCGCACGAACGTCTCGTGCTTGCGCTCACGCACCTCGAGGTACACGTCGCCCGCGGGGCCACCCGCCGGGCCGACCTCTCCCTGGCCGGTGAGCCGGATCCGCGTCCCCGTGTCGACACCCGCGGGCACGTCCACGGCGAGCGTACGCCGCGAGCGCACGCGCCCCTCGCCCGCGCACTCGGTGCACGGCTCGGGGATGACGTCGCCGAAGCCGTGGCACGCGGCGCACGGCTGCGTCGTCATGACCTGGCCGAGGAACGAGCGGGCCACGCGCTGCACGGTGCCGCGGCCGTGGCACACGTCGCACGTGCGCGGGGACGTCCCGGGGCGGCAGCACGAGCCCCCGCACGTCGGGCACAGCACCGCGGTGTCGACCGGGACCTCGCGGTGCACGCCGAACGTCACGTCGCGCAGGTCGAGATCGAGCCGCAGCAGCGCGTCCTGGCCACGGCGAGCGCGCGGGATGGGCCCGCGCTGCGCCTGCGCACCGGTCGCCGCGCCGAAGAACGTCTCGAAGATGTCCTGGAACCCGAACCCGCCGCCTTGGCCGCCGCCGGGCGACGACGGGTCGGCGCCCATGTCGTACGCACGGCGCTTCTCGGCGTTGCCGAGCACGTCGTACGCGCGCGAGACGTCCTTGAAGCGCTCCTCGGCCGCCGGGTCGGCGCCCGCGACGTCGGGGTGGTTCTCGCGGGCGAGCTTGCGGTACGCCTTCTTGATCTGCTCGGGGCTCGCGTCGCGCGCGACGCCCAGGATCTCGTAGTAGTCGGTCACTCGTGCTCTCTTCCGAGGGTCAGGCAGGTGCCAGGCAGATGTCGGGGCGGCCGCGGCGCAGGGCTCACGAGCCGGCCAGGATGCGGGTCAGGTAGCGCGCGACGGCGCGGACGGCGGACATCGTCGCGGGGTAGTCCATGCGGGTGGGGCCGATCGACCCGACGCGCGCGACCGCGCCGTGCTCGTCGCCGTAGGCGGTCGTGACGAAGCTGGTCTCGAGCAGCCCGGCGTGCTGCGTCTCGTGGCCGATCCGGACGGTCACGGGCACGGCGTCCTCGGCCATGTCGGACAGCAGGCGCAGCAGCACCACCTGCTCCTCGAGCGCCTCGAGCACCGTCCCGAGCGTCCCGGTGAAGTCGGTGCCGCCCCGCGCGAGGTTGGCGGTCCCCGCGAGCACCACGCGCTCCTCGCTGTCGAGCGCGAGCGTCTCCTCGACGACGGTCACCACGGCGCGCACGAGCGGCACGTCGGCCGGCTCGAACGCGTCGACGAGCGTCGCGAGCGCGTCCCCGAGCTGGGGCAGCCGCCGGCCGGCGACGCTCACGTTCAGGTGCGTCCGCAGCCGTGCGACGACGAGCTCGTCGAGGTCTCGCTCGGCCTCGACCGTGCGCTGCTCGACGCGTCCGGTGTCGGTGATGAGGACGACGAGCAGGTGGCGCGGCCCGACGGGCACGAGCTCCACGTGCCGTAGCGCGGAGCGCCGCAGCGACGGGTACTGCACCACGGCGACCTGCTGCGTGAGCTGTGCGATGAGGCGCACGGACCGGTCGACCACGTCGTCCAGGTCCACCGCGTCCTCGAGGAACGATCCGATCGCCCTGCGCTCGGCGCCCGACAGCGGCTTGACCGTGGACAGCCGGTCGACGAACACGCGGTAGCCCGCGTCGGTCGGGACGCGACCCGCGGAGGTGTGCGGCTGCGCGATGTAGCCGGCCTCCTCGAGCGCCGCCATGTCGTTGCGGATCGTCGCGGGCGAGACGCCCAGGGAGTGCCGCTCGACGAGCGCACGCGAACCGACGGGCTCACGGGTCGCGACGTAGTCCTCCACGATCGCGCGCAGCACGTCGAGCCTGCGGTCGTCGCTGCTCATCGCTCCCCTCCCCTCGGCCGGTGCTCGTCCGGGTGGCGCGCCCCCCGGTAGCACTCACCCTCTCCGAGTGCCAATCCTACGACGACCTCCGACACGACCGCCGGGCACCGCCGCTCCCGGTGGACGGCGACCTACTGTGACGGGCGTGACCCACGACCGCTACGGCTCCGACGTCCTGTCCTCCGCACCGGCGCAGCACCACCGGCAGCCGCGCACGTCGCGCCCCCACGCGGCGGAGCCCGGGCTCGTCGTCGAGGAGGTCACGACGGGCTGGGTCGGCGCCGTGGTCCGCGTCGAGAAGTCGGGCGGCAAGCACGTCGTCGTCCTCGAGGACCGCCGCGGCCGCACACGCACGTTCCCGCTCGGGCCGGGGTTCTGGGTGGACGGCGAGCCCGTGGTCCTCACCGCGCCCGTGCGGCAGGCGCCCGCCCGCCCGACGCGCACCGCGTCCGGCTCGGTCGCGGTCGGCGGCGAACGGGCGCGGGTCGCGCGCGGGAGCCGGATCTGGGTCGAGGGGCGGCACGACGCCGAGCTCGTCGAGCGCGTGTGGGGTGACGACCTGCGCCACGAGGGCGTCGTCGTCGAGCTGCTCGAGGGCGTGGACCACCTCGTCGACCGCCTGCGCGAGTTCGCGCCCGAGCCCGGCCGCCGCGTCGGCGTGCTCGTCGACCACCTCGTCGCGGGTTCCAAGGAGAGCCGGATCGCGGCTGACGCCGTGCGCGCCGCGCCGCGTGGCACGGTGCTGGTCCTCGGGCACCCCTACGTCGACGTGTGGCAGGCCGTGCGTCCGCAGCGCGTCGGGCTGGACGCGTGGCCGACGATCGAGCGCGGCACCGAGTGGAAGCGCGGGATCCTGCGCGAGCTCGGCTGGCCCGCGCAGGACCAGGCGGACGTCGCACGAGCGTGGCAGCGCATCCTCGGCACGGTTCGCACGTACGCCGACCTCGAGCCGAGCCTGCTGGGCCGGGTCGAGGAGCTCATCGACTTCGTGACCTCCTGACCCGGCCTCAGCACGTTCGCTGCGCGTTCGCTGCAGGTCACTGCACGGGCGCGACCGGCTCCCCGAGCAGCCGGCGGTACAGGTAGCTCGTCGCGACGAGCACCACGGGCACCGCCACGAGCAGACCGAGGCCGCACAGGACGGCTCCGATGACGAGCGCGACGACGGCGAGCACGTAGAACAGCACCGTGACGCCGAGGTTCTTCGTCGTGAGCTCGAAGCTCGCCTTGATCGCGTCGACCGGTGCGAGGTTCTTGTCCACGACGAACCACAGCGTCAGGAACACGACGAAGTTCACGGCGAGCGAGATCGCCCACCCGAGCACCGGGATCCACGAGACGAAGCTGACGACGAGGTTGATCAGCGCGAGCAGCAGCGCCGTGACGATCACGTTGCCGGCGTTCTCGAACTTGAAGAAGTCGCCGAGGGCGACACGACGGCCGTACGTGATCTGCAGCGACGCACGGACGAACGCCGCCTCGACGAGATAGGTGACCAGCCAGCCGGCCGTGCTCACGGCGATGAACGCGAACGAGAACCCGAGGCGCACCACGCTGCCCGCGTCGTCGCCCGCGATCGCCGACGCACCGCCGAAGATCGCCCACACGATCCCGACGACGACCGCCGCGATCACCAGCCAGATGAGCGTCGCCGCGATGAACACCCCGCCGTTGCGCGTGAACGCGTTCCACCCGTACGAGAAGGCGACCGTGGCAGGCGACGGCTCGACCGCCGCGTAGCCGCCCGGGGGCGGCGCCTGGCCGGGCTGCGGCGGCGGGTAGGCACCGGACGGTGCAGCACCGCCCGAGGGCGCGGCGCCCGGGGGCGGGTAGGCACCCGACGGCGGAGCAGCGGGCGGCGGGTAGGCGCCGGGCTGCGGATCGGGAGCCGGGGGCTGGTAGGGCGGCGCCGGCGGAGCGGACGCGGGCGCGCCGGGCTCGATCACCGGCTCGGGCGCCGCGGGTCCCGGCTCGACCGGCGGCTCGGCGGCTGGGCCCGGGTCAGCCGGGGCTTCCGCTGAGCCGTCTGCGGACGGCACCTCGGGTGCCGAGGCGTCGGGCACCTCGGGCGGCGTCGTGGCGTCCCCGTCGGGGTCTCGCGGCGGCTGCGCGCCGGGCGTCTCGCTCATGGGCGTTCCCTCCTGCGACCGGCCCCGACGCTCGTCGACGACACTCGGGGGCCGTCGCACGTCAGGGGTGCTCGAACCGAAACGTACCGGTCATACTGGTCGCCCACACCACAGGAGGCACCGTGTCGACGCCAGCACCCGTCCCGCCCGCGCAGCCGCTGCGCCCCGACGACGAGCGGACCTGGGCGATCCTGGGCCACCTGCTGCCTCTCGTCGGTCTCGGCTTCCTCGCCCCGCTCGTGATCTGGCTCGTGTTCCGCGGGCGGGGCCCGTACCTCGAGGACCAGGCCAAGGAGTCGCTGAACTTCCAGCTCACGCTGCTGATCGCCTACGTCGTCGGCGCGATCCTGGTGATCGTGATCGTCGGGATCTTCGTGCTGATCGCTGCCGCGATCGCCCAGGTGGTGTTCTCGATCCTCGCGGCCGTCGCGTGCAGCAGGTACGAGTGGTACCGCTACCCCCTCAGCATCCGCTTCGTGAAGTAGCGCGGCTCCCCCACGCGGGCGCCTCGCCCGTCTAGCGTGCGGACCGTGGCACAGACGCGCGACGACGCCCGGCGGCCCGCCGAGCCCGACGACGACCCCGCGGTCGGGCAGGAGCGCCGCGCGCGGCTGATCGACGTCAACGACGGCCTCATCGCGTCGGCGGGCATGGTCGAGGGCGTCGCGCAGGCGCACGCGTCGTCGTCCGTGATCCTCGTGACCGGCATCGCGACCGTGCTCGTGGGTGTCGCCGCGGTCGCGGGCATCCGGTACGCGGAGGCGTCGGACGAGCGGGATGCGCACGAGGCGCTCGTCGCAGCCGAGCGGCGGCGGATCACCGTGGACCCGGAGGCCGAGCTCGCCGAGCTCGCGTCGATCTACGAGGCCAAGGGGCTGGACGCCGCGCTGGCGCGGCAGGTCGCGGAGCAGCTCAGCGCCGACGACCCGCTCGCCGCGCAGCTCGACGCCGAGTACCGGCTCGACGAGCTGGGCCCGTCGGTCCCGCCGCTGCGAGCCGCGGCGCTCACGGCGGGCGCGTTCGTCGGGGGCGCGGCCGTCCCGCTCGTCGTCGCCGCGCTCGCGCCGGCGTCCGTGCGTGTCGCGCTCACGCTCGTGACGGTCGTCGTCGCCCTCGTCGTCAGTGCCACGCTCGCCGCCCGGTCCGGGCACGTGCCGGTGCCGCGCGCGATCGTGCGGACCGTCTCGATCGGGCTCGCGACGATGCTCATCACGATCGCCGCGGGCAGCCTGCTCGACCTGAGCTCGGCCGAGGTCGACCTGGACCTCGACCTGTAGCCGCACGCGGTCGTCGGGGCCGGTCGTCGGGGCCGGTCGTGGGGGCCTCAGTCGTCGAAGCCCGCGAGCGCGCGCACGACGAGGTCCGCGAGCAGCCGCCCGCGCAGCGTGAGCACGAGCCGACGCCCGGCGAGCGCGGCGCGCCCGTCGACCAGCCCGTCCGCGACGAGCCCCGCGACACGCGTGCGTGCCGCGTCGTCGAGCGCGTCGAGCGGCATCCCCTCGGCGAGCCGCACGCCGAGCATGAGCCGCTCGAGCGCGGCGGCCTCGTCGTCCACCACCTCGCGCCCGACCGCAGGGCTGTGCCCCGCCTCGAGCCGGGTCGCGTACGCGCGCGGGTGCTTGACGTTCCACCAGCGCACGCCGCCGACGTGCGAGTGCGCGCCGGGGCCGATCCCCCACCAGTCGTCGCCGCGCCAGTAGGACAGGTTGTGCCGCGACGCGGTGCCCGCGGTGCGCGACCAGTTCGACACCTCGTACCAGTGCAGGCCCGCGCCCTCGAGCAGCTCGTCGGCCAGCTCGTACTTCGCGGCCTGGTCGTCGCCGTCGGGCAGCTCGAGCTCGCCGCGGCGCACCTGCACCGCCATCTTGGTGCCCTGCTCGACCACCAGCGCGTACGCCGAGACGTGGTCGACACCGGTCGCGAGCGCGGCCTCGAGCGAGGTGCGCCAGTCGTCGAGCGACTCCCCCGGCGTGCCGTAGATGAGGTCGAGCGAGACGTCGAGGCCCGCGTCGCGCGCCCAGCGCACGACGTCGGGGATGCGCCGCGGGTCGTGCGTGCGCTCGAGCGTCGCGAGCACGTGCGGCACGGCGGACTGCATGCCGAACGACACGCGCGTGAACCCGCCGGCCGCGAGCGCCGCGAGCGACTGCGGGGTCACCGAGTCGGGGTTCGCCTCGGTCGTGACCTCGGCGCCGTCGGCCAGCCCCCACGAGTCGCGCACCGCGCCGAGCATGCGGACGAGGTCGTCGGCCGGAAGGACGGTCGGGGTGCCGCCGCCGACGAACACGGTCGACGCGGGACGCGGCGGCAGCCCGGCGGTCGCGAGCACGCCGCGAGCCAGCGCGACCTCCCGCACCGCGGTGTCCGCGTACGAAGCCTGGCTCGCACCGCCGCCCAGCTCGGACGCGGTGTAGGTGTTGAAGTCGCAGTACCCGCACCGCACGGTGCAGAACGGCACGTGCAGGTAGACGGCGAACGCGCGCTCGTCGGCGCCCGCGAGCACCGACGCCGGCAGCGAGCCGTCGAGCGGCGCCTCGTCCCCGTCGGGGAGGGCCGGGCTCACTTCTTCTTCGCGTCCTTGGCGTCCTTGGGCGCCGCGGCGTCCGACGAGAGCGCTGCGATGAAGGCCTCCTGCGGCACGTCGACCCGTCCGATTGTCTTCATGCGCTTCTTGCCCTCCTTCTGCTTCTCGAGGAGCTTGCGCTTGCGCGTGATGTCGCCGCCGTAGCACTTGGCGAGCACGTCCTTGCGGATCGCGCGGATGGTCTCGCGCGCGATGATCCGCGAGCCGATCGCGGCCTGGATCGGGACCTCGAACTGCTGGCGCGGGATGAGGTCCTTGAGCTTGGCGGTCATCATCACGCCGTAGGCGTAGGCCTTGTCCTTGTGCACGATCGCGCTGAACGCGTCGACCGTCTCGCCCTGCAGCAGGATGTCGACCTTGACCAGGTCGGCCGACTGCTCGCCGATGGGCTCGTAGTCGAGGCTCGCGTAGCCGCGCGTGCGGGACTTGAGCTGGTCGAAGAAGTCGAACACGATCTCGGCCAGCGGGAGCGTGTAGCGCATCTCGACGCGCTCCTCGGACAGGTAGTCCATGCCCTGCAGGTCGCCACGCTTGGACTGGCAGAGCTCCATGATCGCGCCGATGAACTCCGACGGCGCCAGGATCGTGGCCTTGACGACGGGCTCGCGGACCTCGCGGATCTTGCCGCCGGGGAACTCGCTGGGGTTCGTCACGACGACGTCGCTGCGGTCCTCCATCGTGACGTTGTAGACGACGTTCGGGGCCGTGGAGATGAGGTCGAGGTCGAACTCGCGCTCGAGCCGCTCACGGATGATCTCGAGGTGCAGCAGGCCGAGGAACCCGACGCGGAACCCGAAGCCGAGCGCCACGGACGTCTCGGGCTCGTAGTTGAGCGCGGCGTCGTTGAGCTTGAGCTTGTCGAGCGCGTCGCGCAGCGCCGGGTAGTCCGAGCCGTCGATCGGGTACAGGCCCGAGAACACCATCGGCTTGGGGTCCGAGTACCCGCCGAGCGCCTCGGCCGCGGGCTTGGAGGCGTTCGTGACGGTGTCGCCGACCTTGGACTGGCGCACGTCCTTCACGCCCGTGATGAGGTAGCCCACCTCGCCGACGCCCAGCCCCTTCGTCGGGACCGGCTCGGGCGAGATGACGCCGATCTCGAGCAGCTCGTGCGTCGCGCGCGTCGACATCATCGAGATGCGCTCGCGCGGGTTGAGGTTGCCGTCGACCACGCGGACGTAGGTGACCACGCCGCGGTACGTGTCGTACACCGAGTCGAAGATCATGGCGCGCGCCGGGGCGTCCGCCTGCCCGACGGGCGCCGGGACGAGCTCGACGATGCGGTCCAGCAGCTCGGTGACGCCCGCGCCGGTCTTGCCCGACACCTTGAGGCAGTCCGCGGGGTCGCCGCCGATGAGCTGCGCGAGCTCCTCGGCGTACTTCTCGGGCTGCGCGGCCGGCAGGTCGATCTTGTTGAGCACCGGGATGATCTGCAGGTCGTTCTCGAGCGCGAGGTACAGGTTCGCGAGCGTCTGCGCCTCGATGCCCTGGGCGGCGTCGACGAGCAGCACCGCACCCTCGCACGCCGCGAGGCTGCGCGAGACCTCGTACGTGAAGTCGACGTGGCCCGGCGTGTCGATCATGTTGAGCGCGAACGGCGTGCCGCCGACCTCCCACGGCATGCGCACGGCCTGCGACTTGATGGTGATGCCGCGCTCGCGCTCGATGTCCATCCGGTCGAGGTACTGCGCGCGCATGGCGCGCGAGTCGACGACGCCCGTGAGCTGCAGCATGCGGTCCGCGAGGGTCGACTTGCCGTGGTCGATGTGCGCGATGATGCAGAAGTTGCGCAGGAGCTCGGGAGCGGTCGCTGCGGGGGCGATGCGCGACGCGGCGGCGGCACTCGGGATCGGGGACACGCGCTTGCTGCTCTCCTCGGGTCGCCAGGTTGGCGCTCGTTCGACGGGCTGTGACCGGCGCGCACCTCGTCGGGTGTCAGGGGCCGGGTCCACCATCGTCCCATGACGACGGCCGTTCCCTCGCCTCCCGCCGCCCTCGACCACCTCGCGCTGCTCGCCGACGTGCAGGGGCAGTTCCTCACGACGATCCCGCTCGTCGACCCCCGCACGCCCGTCCCCTGGTGCGGCCGGTGGCGCGTGCGCAACCTCGTCGAGCACCTGGCCCGCATCCACCACTGGGCCGCCGGCCAGGCGCGCCGGAAGCAGGAGACCCCGCTGGGCCGCGGCCCGTTCGACCTCGAGTCCTTCTACGCGACGAACGCCGACGAGCTCCTCACGACCCTGCGCACCCTCGACCCGGACGCCCCCGCGTGGACGCTCGACGACAGCGGCGTCGTCACGTTCTGGCGCCGCCGACAGCTCCACGAGACGCTCGTGCACCTGTGGGACCTGCGCACCGCGGGCGGCCTCCCGCTCGACGTGGCGCCCGAGGTGTGGGCGGACACCGTCGACGAGGTGGTCACGGTGCTGCAGCCCCGCCAGGAGCGCATGGGCCGCATGGAGCCGCTGGCCGCCTCGATCGAGCTGGTGGCCGACGACACGGACCGCACCTGGCTGCTCGGCGGCACGGGCGCGCACACCGCGAGGGTCGAGGGACCGGCCTCGGTCCTCGCGCTCCTGCTCTGGGGTCGCGCCGAGCCGGCGGACCCGAGCCTGCGCGTCGACGGCGACCCGACGCAAGCGCTCGCTGAGCGGCTGACCCCGTAGCGCACGCCGACTCATGTCAGGCCGGCACGCCGATGCCACTCCCGGCTCCGCCGCCCGCGGGGCGCCTGCGACGTGAGGTGCCACGCTCGGCACCGGGAGCACCAGTGAACGGTGACCGGATGCTGCCGCCCGGATCTGTCGGCAACGAGGATGGCGAGCACTCGCCCGGCCGCTCGCGGGTTCGGGTAGGGGATCTTGGTACACACGGGCACGACCGCTTCTCTCGGCAGCGGCACGCGCGGAGCTCATGGCTCCGTCCGTGCCTGGGCCTGCCTCATGTGCGCGGCGCCGCGAGTGGCTCGATGGCCTCGACGCTGAGAACCTACCGGCGCGGTGAGCGCATGGATACGCCCGCACGAGCGACATCCGCCGGATCTGCCGGTCGTCAGCGTCGGCCGTCGGTCCCGCCCTCGGCCTGCTCAACGGCCACCCGCAGCCGCGTGAACTCCTCGGCCAGGCGCGGGAGCGGGTAGTGCGCGTTGAGCCCGCTCGAGTTGGGCAGCACCCACGCCCGTGCCCCGCCGATCAGGCGCGGCTGCGGTCCGACGACCGCGGCCCGGTCACCGAAGGCGGCCCGGTACGCGCCGACCCCGAGCACCGCGACCCATGCGGGTGCCCAGCGGGCGGCACGCGCCTCGAGCTCACGCCCGCCCTCGACCAGCTCCGCCGCCGTCAGCTCGTCCGCGCGCGCGGTCGCCCGGGCGACGAGGCTCGTGATCCCGAGCCCGCTCGCGAGCATCGCGTCCTTCTCCCACGGCTCGAGCACGCGGTCCGTGAGCCCGGAGGCTGCCAGCGCGGGCCAGAACCTGCTCCCGGCACGCGCGAACGGCAGCCCGACGGCAGCCGAGTACAGCCCGGGGTTGTACCCGCAGAACAGCACCCTGAGCCCGGGCCGGATCCAGTCGTCGATCGTCCGCCCCTGCGCCGCCGCGACCTGTGCCCGAGAAGGTCGATCTCGCGGGGGACCCTGCCGTGGAGCGGTCGACGTCATCGACCGATCGTCTCCCCGGTCATCCTTCGCGCTCGGCCGCACAGACGCAGACCTGGACCTGCGCCTCGGAGGTGAACGGCGCGCGGGACCAGTCCCCGAATCGTTCGACGAGCCGAAGTCCGCCGAGCGAGAGCAGCAGCGGCAGCTCCTGGGGAAAGATGCTCCTGATCTCGAGCGGGACGACGACGAGGTCGGCCTCCGCGTCGGTCGAGAAGAACCACGTCCCTCGCGTCACCTGCGCCTCGGCGTCGTAGGTCTCCGCGACGTCGACGTGCACCTCACCGCGTTCGGGGTCCACGAAGGTCAGCGCGTCACGGCGACGCCGCTCGCCATCGGCCTGGGCCAGCATGCGCACGCTGGGGTTGAAGACGTCGAAGACGAGCCGTCCGCCGGGCGCCAGGTGCCGGCTCACGGCCCGGAAGCAGCTCTCGAGATCCTCCGCCGCGTGCAGGTGGAGCAACGAGTTCGCCGCGATGAGCACGAGGTCGAACGTGCGGCCCAGGTCGAAGTCGCGCATGTCGCCCTGCACCCACGCCACTTCGACGCCGCGCTCCGTGGCCTTGCGCCGTGCCTCCGCGAGCATGCTCGGCGAGAGCTCCAGGCCCGTGCACTCGTGCCCGTCGGACGCGATCGGGATCAGCTTGCGGCCCGTGCCGCTCCCGAGCTCGAGGACGGACCCGCCCTGCCGGTCGGCCTCGGCCCGGTAGAAGGCGACGGCCCGCTCGTCGCCGGGGAACAACCGGTCGTACAGCTGTGCGTCCGAGTAGAACTGGTCGCTCATCGCCCCCACCCCGTGGTCCGGTGCCCCTTCGAGCTCCTTGTCGACGGGCGTCTGAGCAGCCATTGTCGCGACGCCGTCGACCTCTTTCGTCGATCCCGACCGTCGTGACGCCCGAAGTTCACGCCTCCCGCGTGATCTCCACCCGCACGTCCAGCTCCTCGGTCCCGGCCCCCGCGTAGATCCCGCGCAGCGGCGCCACGTCGTCGTACGACCGCCCGCGCGCCAGCACCACGTGGTGGGAGCCGACGGCGACCCGGTTCGTCGGGTCGAACGCGACCCACTCCCCGGCCCACCACTCGACCCACGCGTGCGACTCCCCGACCACCGTCGTGCCGATCTCGCCGCCCGTGACGGGGTGCAGGTAGCCCGAGACGTACCGCGCCGGGATGTCGATGGCGTGCAGCGCTCCGACGACGAGGTGCGCGATGTCCTGGCAGACGCCGGCGCGTGCCGCCCAGGCCTCGGTGGCGGGCGTGTGCACGGCGGTGACGCCCGGGATGTACTCGACGTGCTCGCGCAGCGAGCGAGCGACGGCCTCCGCCGCTGCCCCCGGCGGGAGGTCGCCCGCGGCAGCGCGCGCGAGCTCGACGACGTCGTCGGGGACCTGCGTCGTCGACGTGTCCGCGAGGTACTCCGCGAGGCGGTCCCGCACCGCGGGCGAGCGCAGCTCCTCCCACCCGACCGACGACGACGGCTCGGGCCGGTCGGCGACGTCGACCAGATGCTCCGCGGTGATGACCATCGATCGGTGCGGCGTGAGCACCTCGAAGGCGGTCACGGCCGTGCCCCAGTAGTCGCGGAAGTCGTGCGTCCACGTGTGCGGCTCGATCGTCATGCGCGTGTCGAGCACCGTCTGGCCCGCCTGCGAGACGGGCGTCATGCGCGCCTCGTTGTACGACGCCTGCACGCGGCCCGCGTACCGGAACGTCGAGGTGTGGACGACTCGCAGCCGGCTCACAGCGCCTCCCCCACCCAGGTGGTCGTGGACACGGACGGGAAGTACTTGCCGCGGATCGCGTCCGACGCCGCGGAGCACGCGCGCTGCACGCGTTCCATCTCGCGCGGCAGCTCCTCGAGCGTGTCGGACAGCGGTCGGTACTCGAGGCTCGTGCGGACGAAGCCGATGTGCCGACGCGCCTCGTCGATCGACGCGCGGTCCGCGACCGGCTCGAGCAGTGCGAGGCACTCCTCGGCCTGGTTGAGCGCGAAGACGATGGACCGCGGGAACAGCCGGTCGAGCAGCAGGAACCCCGCGGCGCGCTCGTCGGACGCGCCGCCGCGGTAGGTGCGCAGGAACGCCTCGTGCGCGCCGCACGAGCGCAGCAGCGTCGTCCAGCCCGGACCGGCGGAGCCCGCGAGCGCGCGCGTGGTCAGCAGCCGGGCGGTCATGTCGGCGCGCTCGATCGAGCGGCCCAGCACCATGAACGTCCACGTGTCGTCGCGGGACGTGGCCGAGTCCATGATCCCCGCGACGATCGCGGCGCGTTCGCGCACCCACGTGAAGTAGTCGTGCGGCCGCTGCGGGCGCATCTGCGACGGCAGCTGGTTCCACGTCGCGTTGAGGCACTCCCACAGCTCGGTCGAGACGATCTCGCGCGCGCGCCGGGCGTTCTCCCGCGCGGAGACCAGGGCGCCGGCGATCGACGACGGCGACAGGCGGTCGTAGGCCAGCGTGTCGAGCACCTGCTCGCGCCCCACCTGGACCGACGAGGGCGGCGCGGGCCGGTCCATGACCGACAGCAGCGAGCGGCAGGCCAGGTCCTCCTCGGCCCACGGGTCTTCGAGCAGGATCTGCACGTGCACGTCGAGCAGGCGTGCCGTGTCGTCGGCCCGCTCCACGTACCGGCCGATCCAGAACAGCGACTCCGCGATGCGGCTGAGCACTCACACCACCCCCGTCTGCTGCTGCTGCATGACCTGCACGCGCACGTCGTGCGGGTTCGCGTCGATCGGCACGGCGTTGTCGACCGCGACCGGCACGGGTGCGGTCCGGGGCGCGTCCCGACGAGGCGGCCGGCCGCCGATCACCCACGTGTCCTTGGACCCGCCGCCCTGCGACGAGTTCACGACGAGCTGCCCCTCCGGGAGCGCCACGCGCGTGAGCCCGCCGGGCAGGACGAACACGTCGTCGCCGTCGTTCACCGCGAACGGGCGCAGGTCGGTGTGCCGCGGGCGCAGGCCGTCCTCGACGAGCGTCGGGATGGTCGACAGCTGGATGACCGGCTGCGCGATCCAGCCGCGCGGGTCGTCGAGCAGGCGCGTGCGCAGCGCGTCGAGCTCGGCGCGCGACGCCTTCGGGCCGACGACGAGCCCCTTGCCGCCCGAGCCGTCGACGGGCTTGACCACGAGCTCGTCGAGCCGGTCGAGCACCTCCTCGAGCGCACCCGGGTCCTCGAGCCGCCACGTGTCGACGTTCGCGAGGATCGGCTCCTCGCCCAGGTAGTACCGGATCATGTCGGGCACGTAGGTGTAGACGAGCTTGTCGTCGGCCACGCCGTTGCCCACGGCGTTCGCGATCGTCACCGTGCCGTTGCGCGCGCACGTCATGAGGCCGGGGCTGCCGAGCAGCGAGTCCGAGCGGAACGAGACCGGGTCGAGGAAGTCGTCGTCCACGCGCCGGTAGATCACGTCGACGCGCCGGCGGCCCTGCGTGGTGCGCATCCAGACGCGCCCCTGTGCGCAGAAGAGGTCGCGCCCCTCGACCAGCTCGACGCCCATGGTCCGCGCGAGCAGCGAGTGCTCGAAGTAGGCGGAGTTGAACACGCCCGGGGTGAGGACGACGACGGTCGGGTCGTCGACCCCTGCCGGTGCAGCCGCCATGAGCGCGCGGAACAGTCGGCGCGGGTAGTCCGCGACCGGCCGGATGCGCATCGACGAGAACATCTCCGGGAACGACTGCGCCATCGCGCGCCGGTTCGACAGCACGTAGGACACGCCGCTGGGCACGCGCACGTTGTCCTCGAGCACGCGCCAGCCGCCCAACGAGTCCCGCACCAGGTCGATCCCCGAGACGTGCACGCGCACCCCGTTGGGAGGCTGGATGCCGCGGGCCGCGCGGTGGAAGTGGGTCGAGGACACGATGACCGAGCGCGGGATCACGCCGTCGGCGACGGCCGTCTGCTGGCCGTACACGTCCGCGAGGAACGCCTCGAGCGCCTTGACCCGCTGCGCGACGCCGGGCGCCACGTGGTCCCACTCGTCGGCGGCGATGACGCGCGGCACCACGTCGAGCGGGAAGGGCCGCTCCTCGCCCGCGAAGTCGAACGTCACCCCCTGGGTCAGGTACGAGCGCGCGAGCGCATCGGCCCGCAGCTGCAGCTCGCCCGCCGTCATCTGGGCGAGCGACCGGTGCACACCTGCGTACGCGAGGCGTGCGCCGGTGTCGGGATCGAGCATCTCGTCCCACGCGGAACCCGGCGGGTACTCCTCGAACAGGTCGGCCATGTCCGGACGATATTCCCGCCGTGTTGCGCGCGCGTGACGAGCGACGCCGCTGTGGAACATCCGCGTCACACGACCGTGCGTGCGGGTAGGTTGCGGCGCGTGGCGAACCTCACCCCGACCTTGCTGCGAGCGCTGCGCAGGCTGCTCCAGCCGGGTGCTCGCAGCGGCGCGGCCACGCGCAGCGCCTCGCCCCCGGGGACCGTGCCGGGGACGACGAGCGGCACGCGCGCGAGCTCGTCCGACGGGAGCGTCCCCCGTCCTCCGGGTCGCCGGACGACCGCCACCACGACTCGTCGACGCGGACTGCCGGACCATGTCGGCGCGATCGACCCGCGCAGCATCGAGTACGCGCCGGATCTCGACGGCAACGCCGACCCCGGCGAGATCGTGTGGACCTGGGTGCCGTACGAGGAGGACGCCTCGCAGGGCAAGGACCGCCCGGTGCTCGTCATCGGCCGCGACGGCGACGACGTCCTCGCCCTGATGCTCACGAGCAAGGACCACTCGCGTGACGACGCACGCGAGGCACGTCGGGGGCGCCACTGGCTCGACATCGGCTCCGGTCCCTGGGACACCAAGCGCCGCGAGTCCGAGGTGCGCCTCGACCGGATCCTGCGCGTGGACCCGGACGGCATCCGCCGTGAGGGGTGCGTCGTGGACCACGACCTGTTCGACCGGGTCGTCGCCGCGGTACGCGACCTGCCGACCCGCTGACGAAGCGCCGACGGCTCCCTGCCCGTCCGCCCACCCTCCGGCGAGGCGCCGCCCGCCCCGGCGGCTGCCGTGCCTGCGGGGCCTGGTAGACTTTTCCCTCGCGTGTCCGCCCAGGTCGGCGGGCACTCGCCCAGCTCCTCTCCGAGGGTGTCCCCACGCCCCAGTCCCGGAGCTGCGCGCGCCCTCTACGACCTGTCAGATCGCTTCGGCGAACGCACAAGAGAGTCCACACGTGGCCAACATCAAGTCCCAGATCAAGCGCATCACCACGAACGAGAAGGCGCGCCTGCGCAACAAGGCCGTCAAGTCCGAGCTGAAGACGCACGTCCGCCGCGTCCGCGAGGCCGTCGCCAACGGCGACAAGGACGCCGCGCAGACCGCGCTCGTCACCGCGTCGAAGAAGCTCGACAAGGCCGT
The DNA here is from genome assembly GCF_000708885.1 of Cellulomonas sp. HZM. Taxonomy (GTDB): domain Bacteria; phylum Actinomycetota; class Actinomycetes; order Actinomycetales; family Cellulomonadaceae; genus Cellulomonas. The sequence continues at coordinate 43,115 of NZ_JEOE01000007.1, forward strand.
CTCGAAGGGCGTCATCCACGCCAACCAGGCCGCCAACAAGAAGTCGGCGCTCGCGAAGGCCGTCGCCGCTCTCTGAGCCGACGCCGCAGCGCCACCGAGAGGCGCCGTCCCCACCACGGGGCGGCGCCTCTCGTGCGTCCAGGACCGAGCGTTCCTTTCGCCTGGCACCGCTCACCCATATGGACGAATGTCCGGAAGTCCCCGAGTCGAACGGGTGACCAACTTCGCCGCCAGATTCGTCCCGCATCGTGAGAGCGGGTGATCTTTCGTGCGGGGAGAGCGATCTCCCGGGCATCTGCGACAAAGAGCAAGAATTCCGCCCGCTCTGCCGTGGTCCCACGTACGGGTGATGTGCTTGCATGAATCCATGACGCCCGACGACGCAGACGTGCGGCTCGCACGACTCGCTGCCGCGGTCGAGGACGCGATCCCCGACTCGCTGCGTCGCGCGTGGGAACGGCGGCTCTGCGCCGAGCCCGTCCTGGTGGCTCGGCAGGCGATCTTCGGCTCCGAGCTCACGCCGGTGGCCTACCATCTCTCGTACCGCGCTCCTGGCGAGCAGACGGCCACCGCGACCACCTGGAGCGAGGCGCAGCACGACCGCGCCACCGCGCACGTGCTGTCCGCGACGTTCGGCCGGGCGGACATCGAGCACGTGGCCAACGGGCTCCCGCTCGTCGTGCGCTGCACGCGCCCGTACCTCGTGGGTGACCTCAAGATCCCCGCGCTCCCGGAGCGGCTCGTCGTCGAGATCCCGCACGGGGTCACGATCGACACCGAGGTGCTCGCCGGCGTCGCCCGCCTGCGCGAGGCCGGGTTCCGCATCGGCCTGCCGTCGTTCGTGAGCAGCCTGAACCAGCGGCTCCTGCTGCCCTACGCCGACTTCGTCAAGATCGACGTGCGTGACCTCGACGTCGAGGGCAGCCCCGTGGTGCAGCTCGCACGTTCGCACGGGGCCCGGCTGGTCGCGGAGTTCATCGAGACGCCGGAGAGCCTCGACGAGGCGCGCGCGCTCGGATTCACGCTCTTCCAGGGCAACCTCCTCGAGCGAGCAGGGGTCCTCGACCGTGCCGGCGCTCGACCCGTGCAGGACTGAGCCACGGCACCGGCGTCATCCTCGCGTCGCACACCCCTCTCATCGGGTGTGAACCCGCTCGCGCCACGCACCCGGCTCCCCGGCCGGCCGCCGGTCGCGCGGCAGCCCATCTGGACCGCTGACGGTCGTCTGTACGCACACGAGCTGCTGTACCGGTCCGCCGACGGGCTCGCGGTCGGAGTCGACCTGTGGGACCCGCCCGACCAGGACCTCGCCACGGCGTCCGTCCTGGAGGCGCTCGACGACGAGCCCGACGAACGCGGCGTGCTGTCGTTCGTCAACGTCACGCGGTCCTATGTCGTGGGCCGTCATCGGCTCCCCCGCCCGGACGACGGGCTCGTGCTGGAGATCGTCGAGACGGTCCCCGCCGACGACGAGGTCCTGGCCGGGCTGCAGCGTCTGCGCGAGCTCGGCTACCGCATCGCGCTCGACGACTTCGCCGCCGAGGCCCACCAGGTCGCGATGCTGCCCTACGCGCACTACGTGAAGATCGACTGCCGCGAGCTCGTGCAGCACGGGACCGCGCTCGTCGAGCTCGCCCGACGGGACGGGGCGATGCTGGTCGCCGAGCGGCTCAGCAGCTCCGCGCTCGTCGACCGGTGCGTGAGCCTGGGCTTCGACCTCTTGCAGGGCGACGCGCTCGGACCCGCGACGACCGCTCGGAGCTGACGGCCCGAGGCTGACGGCTCGAGACTGACGGCCCGACGCTGACGGTCGGGCGAGATGGCCCGCCCCGGTCGTCCCGGAGCAGCCCCTCGTCAGGTGCCGGACGCGGCCGCCACGCGCAGCACCGCTCGCTCGACCGCGAACCGCGGGTCCCTGCCCGCACCCTTGACCTCGGCATCCGCCTGCGCCACCGCCGTGATCGCGGCCGCAAGACCCTCGGGCGTCCATCGCCGCAGCTCGCTCGTCGCACGGTCCACCTGCCACGGTGCGAGGCCCAGCTCGCGCAGCGCCGCCTGTCCCTGGCTGCGCACGGCACCCACCTTGGCCAGCGTGCGCAGCTTCGCCGCGAGCGCGGCGACGATCGGGACCGGGTCCAGGCCGGTCGCCATCGCATGCCGCAGCAGCGCGACGGCCTGGCCGGACTGGCCCGCGACGGCGGCATCGGCGACGCGGAAGCCGGTCGCCTCGATCCGCCCGCCGTAGTAGCGCTCGACCGCCTCGGCCGAGACGAGTCCTTGCGTGTCCGCGACCAGCTGGGAGCAGGCCGCCGCGAGCTCGCGCAGGTCGCTGCCCACGGCGTCGACCAGGGCGCGAACAGCCTGGGCGTCGGCCCGTCGGCCCGCGCGGCGCATCTCGGCCGTGACGAAAGCGGTCTTGTCCCCGTCGGACGTGATGGCGTCGCACGAGACCGTCGGGACCGAGGCCGCCTTGAGTGCGTCGAGCAGCTTCTTGCCGCGCTGGCCGCCGTTGTGCCGCAGCACCACCACGACGCCCGCGGCGGGCCGGGACACGTAGTCGCCCACGTCCGCGAGCATCTCTTCCGAGCCCCGCTCCAGGCCGTCGAGCACGACGAGCTTGTCCTCCGCGAACAACGACGGGCTCGTCAGGACGTCGAGCGCGCCGGGGGCGTACTGGTCCGCGTCGACGCGTGAGACCTCGACGGACGGGTCCGCCTCGCGCGCGAGCCGGACGAGCCGGTCCACGGCCCGGTCGGCGAGCAGCCCCTCCGAGCCGCGCACCAGCACCACGGGCGCGAGCGCGGCCTGGTCCCACGGCACCCCCTCGGGCACGCCGGAGCGCGCGCTGCGGCCGGCGGGACGGCGGGCGGAGGGAGGCACGCGCACAGCCTGCCACGTCGCACCGACATCCCTGCGTCACCGGGAGCGGTGCCCGCCGGCCGGGCCTGCTCCGGCGCCTCGCCGCGCGCGGGTCACGTCCCGGCACCCCGACGACGCCGCAGGAGCAGCACGGCCGCGCACACGCACGCGAGAGCGAGGACGACGGCGCCGACCGGGCCCGGCAGCCACGCCACCTGCGCGCCGGGGGCTCCCGCTGCGGCGCGAGCGACCGCACCGATCCACCAGCACGCCGCGCCCGCCGGCCAGGCGAGCAGCTGTCCCGCCGCCGGCCAGACCGTGCCCACGACGCCCGCGCCCAGCCCGCAGAGGGTCGCCGGCGCCACGGCGGGCGCCGCGGCGAGGTTGGCGACGACGGACCACGTCGACACCGACGGCGTGAGCAGCACGACCACCGGCGCGCACGCGAGCTGCGCGGCGACAGGGACGGCGAGCGCCGTCGCGACGGGCCGCCCGCAGCGCGAGGACCACCGCACCGCGAGCGGACCGCCCAGCACCACGAGCCCGCCGGTCGCGAGCACCGACAGCGCGAACCCGATCTCGGTGGCGAGCCACGGGTCGAGGACGAGCAGCACGACGCACGCCGTGGCGAGCGCCGCGGTCGCCCTGCCCGGCCGGCCGAGCACGATGCCGAGCGCGCCGACGAGGCCCATCACGGCTGCTCGCACCACGCTCGCGGACGGGTGCACCAGCAGCAGCATCGTCAGGCCGGCCGCGACCGCGCCGGGGGCTCTCAGCCACCTGGGGGCGCGGACCGCGCCCAGGCCTGAGAGCACCAGCGCACCCACGAGCGCGAAGTGGGCGCCCGAGACCGCGACGAGGTGGGTGAGCCCAGCGGTGCGCATCGCCGCGGCGAGGTCGTCGGAGACGCCTGACGTGTCCCCGACCGTGACGCCGGGCAGGAGCCCCGCCGCGTCGCCGCGCATGCGGGCCGCCTGGGACGCGACCGACGCACGGACGGGAGAGGTCACGGCGACGGGTGCGGGCGGGGCGTGCAGCACCGTCCACCGCGCCGTCAGGACGATCGTGGCGGCCGATCGTCGACCGCGTGGCTCGACCTGCAGCGTGCCGGTCAGCTCGACCGTGCTGCCGAAGGGCGGCGCGTCGACCGTGCTGGTGGGCTGTGCCCCCGCGCGCGGGTCGGTCGCGTGCGCGAGCACGCGCACGGGCGCCGACACGGCCCACGCGGTCGGACCGCCCGACGCGGGCGCCAACCGGCGCACGTCCGCCGTCCACGCGACGCCCGGGGGGCCTCCGGGCCACGCCGCCGCCAACCGCTGCGGGTCGCCCGTGACCTCGGCGACCACGCGGACCGAGCGGCCGTCGAGCCTGCTCCACGGGCCGTCGTCCCGCACGTGCAGCTGGACGGCCGTCGCGAGCAGGACCGCGACCGCGACCCCTCCGGCGAGCACCACGACCGGCGCGACAGGATCGGCGACCGGCACCACGAACGAGAGCACGAGGAGGACGACGAAGGTCATGCAGGCCACCGCGCCCGCCGCGACGAGCGCGTGCCCAGGACTGGCCCGCACGCCGCAGCAGGCCGCCGCGTACGCCGCCAGCGCTGCCGGGGCGAGGCGCACGTCGAGCCGGTCGCTCATACGCGCACCAGGTCGCGCAGCCGCGACATCAGCGCCGGCCCGATGCCGGGGACGTCCTGCAGGTCGTCGACGCTCGTGAAGCGGTGGTCCCCACGCCAGGTGACGATCCGCTCCGCGAGCACCGGTCCGATGCCGGGCAGGCCGTCGAGCGCGGACGCGTCCGCGGAGTTCAGGTCGACCAGCGCACCTCCGGCGCCAGCGCCCGTTCCCGGCCCGGACGGGCCGTCTGCCGGCGCCGGTGCTGGGTCGCCGTGCGCGGGCACGACGAGCTGCTCACCGTCCACGAGCACGCGCGCCAGGTTGATCGCGTCGAGGTCGGCCTTGCCCGTCGCTCCCCCGGCGGCGTCGACGGCGTCGGCGACCCGCGCCCCGGCCGGCAGCCGCACCACGCCCTCGTGCCGGACCCGTCCGACGACGTGCACGACGACCTGCGCCGTGGCCGGTCCCGTCGCCTCCGCCGCGGCCGGTTCCGAGGCGTCCGGGACGGCACCGCGAACCACCGAGGAGGTCCCCAACGGCTCGGGTAGGTCGACGACCGGTCCCGTGGGGCGCGACGCAGCCCACAGCGCGACGGCGCCGGCCACGAGGGCGAGCGCGACGAGCGCCGCGATCGCGGCACGCCACGTGACACGCCACCGGATCGCGGACGGCCGGGCCGCGGGCTCCGGCGGCGGTTCGAGGTAGGCCTCGCGTGCCACGACGAGCGCCGACGACGTCCGAGCCGGGTACCCGGCCGCACGGGCCGCGTCGATCCGTGCGTCGTCGGCACGGGCCGGCCCTCGCTCGGACCCCGCCGCGTCCTGCCAGGCACCGGCGTGCGGCACCAGGTCCGGCACGGGAGCGACCGGCCGGGACGGCACGAACGTGACGCGAGGCTCGAGGCCTTCGATCGGCGCGAGGCCGCGTGCGCCGGCCGGGTCCGCTGCCCGGTTCCGGCCGCGTGCGCCGGCCGGGTCCGCTGCCGGTTCCTCTGCCGGCCCGACGACCGCCGCGGGGACGTCGTGGGGTCGCAGAGGGTCGCGCGGGAACACCAGTTCTCGCACGGCCGGCTCCGGGCCTGCCGCGAGCGCCGCGAGACGCCGGCGGGCGGCGGCGGGATCACGCGGTCGGCCGAGCACCCTGCGACGCTAGGTCGGCACCCTCCGGCGCGTACGGCACGGACGACCCGCTGTGCACACGCACGCGCTCGACCGGCCCTGTGGTCGGCTCGAGCGGCTGCCGGTCCGCGACGCTGGTCAGCCGACGACGACCGCCAGCACCCCCGGGCCGGCGTGCGCTGCGAGCACCGCGCTCGCCTCGACGACGACCGCCTCACGCACCAGCCCCTGAGACCGCTGCTCGAGCTGGGCGGCGAGGGTGTGCGCGACGTCCGGCTGACCGAGGTGGTGAACGGCGACACGAGCGCTGCCGCGTCGCCACACCTCGTCCAGGGCCACCGTGAGCAGACGTTCGCGCGCCGCGCGTCGGGTCCGGACCTTCTCGGCGACGACGATGCGCCCGTCGGTGATCGTGAGCAGCGGTCGCAGCCCCAGGACGGTGCCGATCGCGGCTGCGGGCGCGGACAGCCGCCCGCCCCGGCGCAGGTGGTCGAGCGAGTCGACGAGGAACCACACACGGGTGCCGGCCGCGGTGGCACGCGCCGCACCGACGACCGCGTCAGCCTCGGGGAACCGGTCGGGTCGCGGTGCCGGACGCCGGCGCCACCAGTGCCGCACGGGCTCGTCGTCGTCCGACGCCTGGAGCGGCGTCGACGCGACGCGGGCCGCGTCGACCACGGCGAGGCCCAGCGCCATCGCGGTGACGCGCGAGTCCACCACGCGCACGGGGACGGGCGCCGACCCGGCGGCGAGCCTCGCGGCGCGGACGGTGCCGGACAGCTCACCCGACATGTGCACCGAGACGATCGCCCGCGCACCACGCTCCGCCGCGGCGCGGTAGGCCGCGGCGAACGCGGCGGGCGCGGGCTGGGACGTCGCGACGCGTGCCCCGCGCTCGAGGGCGGCGAGCAGGTCGCCCGGGCCGAGGTCGACCCCTTCGGCATGCCGCTCGTCGCCGACGAGCACGTCGAGCGGCACGACGCCGACGCCGAGATCGCGCGCGAGCTCGGCAGGCAGGCACGCCGTCGAGTCGGTGACGACCGCGACGGGACCGTCGGGGGCCGTCACCGGCGTGGCGTCGCGGCGGCTCAGACCGGCACCACGTTGACGAGCTTGGGCGCGCGCACGACGACGGTCCGCACGTCACGGCCGTCGAGCGCGCGCTGCACGCCCACGTCCGCGAGCGCGAGCGCCGTCAGCTCGTCGTCGGACGCCGACGTGCTGACCTCGACGCGACCTCGCACCTTGCCCTGCACCTGCAGGATGCACGTGACGGTGTCCTCGACGAGGTACGCGGGGTCCGCCACCGGGTACGGCTCGTGCGCGAGCGAGCGGTCGTGGCCGAGCCGCGACCACAGCTCCTCCGCGACGTGCGGCGCGACGGGCGCGGTCATCAGCACGAGCGCCTCGACCGCCGCGCGCGGTGCGGCGGGCAGCGTCGTGAGGTGGTTGTTGAGCACGATGAGCTTGGCGACGGCGGTGTTGACCCGCATCGCGGCCATGTCCTCGGTCACGCCGGCGATGGCGCGGTGCACCTCGCGCATCGTCGCGTCCGACGGCGGGTCGTCGGTGACGACGAGCGAGCCGTCCGTCTCCGAGACCACGTTGCGCCACAGGCGCTGCAGGAACCGCTGCGAGCCCACGACGGCACGCGTCTCCCACGGCCGCGACAGGTCGAGCGGACCCATCGACATCTCGTACACGCGCAGCGTGTCGGCGCCGTACTCGGCGTACATCTCGTCGGGCGTCACCATGTTCTTCAGCGACTTGCCCATCTTCCCGTACTCACGGTTGACGGCCTCGCCCTTCCAGGTGAAGCCGGTCGACGAGGTCGCGTCCTCGACCACCTCGTCCGCGGGCACGTGCACGCCGCGCTCGTCGGTGTAGGCGTACGCCTGGATGTAGCCCTGGTTGAACAGCTTGTGGAACGGCTCGGCGCCGCTCACGTGGCCCAGGTCGAACAGGACCTTGTGCCAGAACCGCGCGTACAGCAGGTGCAGCACCGCGTGCTCCACGCCTCCGACGTACAGGTCGACGCCGCCGACCGTGTCGTGCTCGTCGCCCGAGTGGCCGGGACCCATCCAGAACCGCTCGAGCTCCGGGTCGACGAGGGTCTCGTCGGACGTCGGGTCCAGGTAGCGCAGGTAGTACCAGCACGACCCCGCCCAGTTCGGCATGGTGTTGGTGTCGCGGCGGTACACCTTGGGCCCGTCGCCCAGGTCGAGCTCGACCTCGACCCACGCGTCGTTGCGGCCCAGCGGAGGCTCCGGCGAGGACTGGGCGTCCTCCGGGTCGAACGTGCGGGGCGAGTAGTCCGGCACGTCCGGGAGGGCGACGGGCAACGCGCCGGCAGGCAGCGCGATCGGCAGGTCGTTCTCGTCGTAGACGATCGGGAACGGCTCGCCCCAGTAGCGCTGGCGGCTGAACAGCCAGTCGCGCAGGCGGTAGGTGATCGTGCCCTCGCCGACGCCCTTCGCGGTCAGCCACTCGATCATCGCGGCCTTCGCCTCGGCGACGCTCAGCCCGTCGAGCGACACCTCCGCGTTCGACGAGTTGATCACCGCGCCGTCGCCCGTGCGGGCGGCGTCCTGCTCGTCGCCCTCGACCGTGTAGACCACGGGCAGCTCGTACGCCTGCGCGAACGCGAAGTCGCGCTCGTCGCCGCCGGGGACGGCCATGATCGCGCCCGTGCCGTACCCCATGAGCACGTAATCGGCTGTGAAGACCGGCAGCGGCTCGCCGTTGACCGGGTTCACGGCGAGGTGGCCGGTGAAGACGCCGGTCTTGCGGCCGGCATCGGCCTGGCGCTCGACCGCCGTCTTCGCGGCGGTCTCGGCGCGGTAGGCGGCGACCGCCTCGGCGGGCGACGCGTGGCCGCCCGTCCAGGTCGCGTGCGTGCCGTCGGGCCACGCGGTCGGGACCTCGTCGAGCAGCGGGTGCTCGGGCGCGACGACCATGAACGTGGCGCCGAACAGGGTGTCGGGGCGCGTCGTGAAGACCTCGACCTCGCCGCCGCCCTCGACGTGGAACCGGACCTTGGCGCCCGACGAGCGACCGATCCAGTTGCGCTGCATCGACTTGACCTTCTCGGGCCAGTCGATGGCCGCCAGGTCGTCGGCCAGGCGGTCCGCGTACGCCGTGATCCGCATGTTCCACTGGCGCAGGTTGCGCTGGAACACCGGGAAGTTGCCGCGCTCGGAGCGGCCGTCGGCCGTGACCTCCTCGTTCGCGAGGACCGTGCCCAGCCCGGGGCACCAGTTGACCGGGGTCTCCGAGACGTACGCCAGGCGGTGCGCGTCCAGGACCCGTCGACGGTCGACCGGGCCGAGGTCGGCCCACGCGACACCCTCGGGCACGCCCGCCGCGCACGGCACGGGTCGGTCGCCCGCGGCGAGCTCGGCCTCGAGCTCCGCGATCGGCCGCGCCCTGCCGCGCCCGCCGTCGGCACGGACCGCGTCGGAGTCGTACCAGGAGTCGAAGATCTGCAGGAAGATCCACTGCGTCCAGCGCACGTACTCCGGGTCGATCGTCGCGAACGAGCGCCGCGGGTCGTGCGCCAGGCCCAGGCGGCGCAGCTGGCGCTGCATGATCGCGATGTTCGCCTCGGTGGTGACCCGCGGGTGCTGGCCGGTCTGCACCGCGTACTGCTCGGCCGGCAGCCCGAACGCGTCGAAGCCGAGCGCGTGCAGGACGTTGTCGCCCTGCATGCGGCGGAAGCGCGCGACCACGTCGGTCGCGATGTACCCCAGCGGGTGGCCGATGTGCAGGCCGGCGCCCGACGGGTACGGGAACATGTCCATGACGAAGAACGAGCGGGCACCCGGCCTCGCGTGGTTGCCCTCGCCGTCCGTGAGCGCACCCGACGGGTTCGCTGCGAAGAACGTGCCGCGGTCCTGCCACTCCTGCTGCCAGCGCAGCTCGATCTGCTCCGCGAGCGCGGCCGTGTAACGGAAGGGCACGTCGTCGTGCGAGGTCGGCGCCGGGGTCGACCCGGGCGTCGAGGGGGCGGTGGGGGTCGCGGGCGATGTCACGCACCGAGTTTACCGAGGTCCCGCGCACGCCGGCTCCACCCCCGCTGGCCATGCGCTCGCTGGGTGCCTCGAGCGTGCACGTCCTACGATCGCGACATGTCGGACAGCGACGCCGCTCCCACGTCCCCTTCCGCCTCCGAGCTCGCGGCCCTGCGCGCGCAGGCCGCGCAGGCCGCGGCGGACGCCGCCGCGGCCAAGGCGGCGGCCGCGCAGGCCGCCCTCGAGGCCGCGGAGGCAGCAGCGGGAGGCGGGGCGTCGCCCGGAGCCGCTCCTACCGACGATCCCGCTCCGGCGCCCGAGCCCACCGCTGCTCCCGAACCCGCTCCCGACCCCGCCCCTGAACCCGCTCCTCAACCCGCTCCTCAACCCGCTCCCGAGGGATACGCCGCCGACGTCGCCGCGGGCTACACGTTCGAGGGCGGCACGCTGCCCGTGGGGGCGTTCGTGGCGGACGACGTCGCCGTGCCGTCCGCGCAGGTCGGCATCCCGCTGTCCATGATGAACCGGCACGGTCTGGTCGCGGGCGCCACGGGAACCGGCAAGACGAAGACGCTGCAGGTGCTCACGGAGGGCCTGTCGGCCGCAGGGGTCCCGGTGTTCGTCGCCGACATCAAGGGCGACCTGTCCGGCCTCGCGGCTGCGGGCGCCCCGAACGAGAAGCTGCTCGCCCGCACGGCGAGCATCGGGCAGGACTGGGTCGCGACCGCGTCCCCGGTCGAGTTCCTCAGCCTCGGCGGCGTCGGCACGGGCGTGCCCGTGCGCACGACCGTCACCGACTTCGGGCCGCTGCTGCTCTCCAAGGTGCTCGGCCTCAACGCGACGCAGGAGTCGAGCCTCGGCCTGATCATGCACTGGGCGGACACGCAGGGCCTCGCGCTGCTCGACCTCAAGGACCTGCAGTCGACGATCGCGTTCCTGGTGAGCGACGACGGCAAGGACGAGCTCAAGGGCATCGGCGGCCTGTCGGCGGCGACGGCTGGCGTGATCCTGCGCGAGATCGTCTCGCTGCAGTCGCAGGGTGCCGACGCGTTCTTCGGTGAGCCTGCGTTCGACGTCAACGAGCTGCTGCGCACCTCACCCGACGGACGCGGGATCGTCACCGCGCTGGAGCTGCCGGGGGTCCAGGACCGACCCGCGCTCTTCTCGACGTTCCTCATGTGGCTGCTCGCGGAGCTGTTCCAGGAGCTGCCCGAGGTGGGTGACCCCGACAAGCCGAAGCTGGTGTTCTTCTTCGACGAGGCGCACCTGCTCTTCCACGAGGCGTCGCCCGACTTCCTCACGCAGGTGACCCAGACGGTCCGCCTGATCCGCTCCAAGGGCGTCGGCGTGTTCTTCGTGACGCAGAGCCCCAAGGACGTGCCCGCCGACGTGCTGAGCCAGCTCGGCAGCCGCGTGCAGCACGCGCTGCGCGCCTACACGCCCGACGACGCGAAGGCCCTGCGGGCAGCGGCCCGGACGTTCCCGACGTCGCCGTACGACCTCGAGAAGCTCCTGACGTCGCTCGGCACCGGCGAGGCGGTGGTGACGGTTCTCGGCGAGAAGGGCGTGCCGACGCCCGTCGCGTGGACCCGTCTGCGTGCTCCGCAGTCGTCGATGGAGCCGCTCCCGGCCGCGGACCTGGCCGCAGCCGTCGCGGCGAGCCCCGTCGGAGCGCGCTACGCGCAGCCCGTCGACCGCGAGTCCGCGTACGAGATGCTCACGGCGCGGGCGGTCAAGGCAGACCAGGACCGGGCCGCCGCCGCACAGGCGAAGCAGGACGCGGCCGAGGCCAAGGAACGCGCCGACGAGGCAGCGAAGGAGGCACGTCAGCGCGAGAAGGAGGCGCAGGCGGCGGCGAAGCGCACCGAGAAGCACACGAGCAGCGCGCTCGACTCGATCCTGCGGTCAGTGGGCACGCAGCTCGGCCGCGAGATCACCCGCTCGGTCTTCGGCACCCGCCGACGCTGAGGCAGGCTCGAGCGGACCGGTCGTCGGGCTCGTGGCCGTCGGCTCCGAGGCACGGGCGGCGGGCGGCGGGGTGCGACCGATCGTGAGCACGACGAGCAGGCCGAGGGTCGTCAGGCCCGCACCCACCCATGCCGGCGCGAGATAGCCCAGGCCGGCGTCGATGACGACGCCGCCGAGGAACGCACCCGACGCGTTGCCGAGGTTGAGCGCGGAGTGGCACAGCGCCGCACCGAGCGAGGGCGCCGCGGGAGACACGTCCATGAGCCGGGTCTGCAGCGAGAGCCCCAGGATCTGCGACGCGACGCCGAGCAGCACGATCGACGCGATCGCGGGGACGGTGAGGCTCCCGAGCAGCGCGATCGCGACGAGCACGGCGATCGTCGCGACCATCCCGAACACGACCGTCCCCAGCACCGAGCGGTCGGCGAGCCGCCCACCGACGAGCGTCCCGGCCGTCATGCCGATGCCGTACAGGGCCAGCACGACAGGGACGACGCCGACCGCGAGCCCGGTCACGTCGGTGAGCAGCGGCTTCACGTACGAGTAGACCGAGAACATCCCGCCGAACCCGATGGCACCCGCGGCGAACGCGATCCACAGCTGCGAGTTGCGCAGCGCCCGCAGCTCGGAACGCACCGTGGTCTCGGGGTGGGACGGCAGCGACGGGGTCCACAGGTAGAGCGCGACCAGCGTGAGCAGGCCGATCGCACCGACACCGACGAACGACCAGCGCCACCCGACCGCGTGACCGACGATCGCGGTCACGGGCACGCCCACCGCGCACGCGATCGTGAGTCCCGTCATCATCGCGGCGACGGCCCGTCCGCGGCGCTCGGCACCGACGACGAAGGTCCCCATGACGGCGCCCACGCCGAAGAACGCGCCGTGCGGGAGCCCCGCGACGAACCGCGTCGCGACGAGCGCGGGCGCCGCCGGCGCGAACGCCGAGAGCGCGTTGGCGACCGTGAACGCGACCATGAGCCACAGGAGCAGCCGGCGACGGTCCATCCGGGCGCCGAGGGCCGCGAGCGTGGGCGCGCCGACGACGACGCCGAGCGCGTACGCGGTGATCGCCCAGCCCGCGGTGGGGATCGAGACGTCGAGGTCCGAGGCGATCTCCGGCAGCAGGCCCATCGAGGCGAACTCGGTGGTGCCGATGCCGAACCCGCCGAGCGCGAGCGCGAAGAGCGCGAGGCGGCTGCGCGCGGGCGTCAGGGTGTGGTTCACGGTGCTCCCAGCGGGGCTTCGTATCGATTCGATCAGGTGCGGGGTGACACCGTTGTCACATGGGTTGATGTCGAGATCCTAGGACGCCGGACGCGCGACGAGCCAGATGGCGCGCGCGGCCGCCTCGCCGAGGTCGACCGTGCGCGGCTCGTCGGCCGGGCCGTCGTCCGGGCCGTCGGACAGGCGCACCGAGACCAGCCCGACCGCGTCCCGCCGCTGCACGACCTCGAGCGCGGCGTCGAGGTGCAGCCCCACCTCGTCGACCCAGCGCAGCAGATCGGGGTCCGCGTCCGAGATGCGCGCCACCGACCAGGAGCCCGGCGCTGCGTCCCAGAGCACCGTCGCGTGAGGCGGGTCGTACTCGCCCGCTGGTCCCGGGATCGGGTCGCCGTGCGGGTCACGCACCGGATGACCGAGACGCGCGGAGATGCGCTCGACGAACGTCTCGGACACCGCGTGCTCCAGCACCTCGGCCTCGTCGTGCACCTCGTCCCAGCCGTAGCCGAGCTCCTCGACGAGGAACGTCTCGATGAGCCGGTGCCGACGCACCATCGCGAGCGCGTACCGTCGTCCCAGCTCCGTCAGGCCGACGGCGCCGTACGGCTCGTGCACCACGAGGCCCGCGTCCGAGAGCCGTCGCACGGTCTCGGAGACGGTCGACGCGCCGACGCCGAGGCGCGCGGCGAGCACCTTGGTGGTCGCGGGGCGCTCGTCCCACTCCGTCACCGACCAGATGACCTTGAGGTAGTCCTGGCTCACCGCGGACAGCTGGTCGGGCAGGACGCCGGTCTCCGGTTCGCTCACGCCGACCAGGGTAGGCGGACGCACCCGCGCCGGTCCTCCCCCGTCCGCACCGGAGCAGCCGCGACCGCGGTCACCAGCCGTCGACGCTCCAGTGCCACGGCTCGCCGGGGAGATTGCGCAGGCCGTACGCCGCGGCGTTGCGGACGAGCCACGTCCAGGCCGACGAGCCCGCCCGCACGACCGACCCGTCCTGCGTGAAGTCGATCGCGAGCCCTCGCTCGTGCCGCGAGGTCCCGGGCGTCGCCGTCATCGGTCGGCAGTGCGCGACGCCGTCGACGACGCTGCAGTTGCGTGCCCGCAGCGCCTGCTGCTGCGCGTTGCTGCGCCAGCCCCACCCACCCAGGTCGATCCCGTCGGCGTGGGCCGCCGCGACGAGCGCGTCGACCTGCTCCGCGAGGCAGCCGTTCACGCGGATCCCCGCGTGCGTGAGCACGGTCGCCGACTCCGGCACCGGACCGACGACGTCCGCGCAGTCGGCGGGCGCGGTCGCCGACAGCGCGTCGAGCGCACCCTCGGGGACGTCCGCCCGCCAGAGCTCCTCGCCGTTCGCCGCGCGCAGCACGGCACCGCCCACGTCCAGCGCCAGCACCGCGCCCGGGTTACCAGGCGACTCCGACGTCCAGTACACGGCCCCGGCCGCGTCGCGCAGCACGAGGTCGCCGTTCTTGCGCAGCTGCAGCCTCATCGAAGCGTCCGGGGCGGCGGCGATGACCGCCCACACGGCGGTGCCGTCGACCTCGAGGCGCAGCCCGTCCGGGTCCACGCGCAGGCTCAGGCGCCCGTCCGACGAGTCGAGCGCGTGCCCCGCCTTCACGGTGGCGCCGGCGTCGAGCGCAGCGGGGCCGAGCGCGGTGCCGGTGTGCCACAAGCGCTTGCCGGCGTCGTCCGCGAGCACCAGGTCACCGTCGTCGCGCAGCTCCAGCGTCGCGTCCTGGTGCACGCCGGTCCCGGTGCGCCACAGCACGGCGCCGGAAGCGCTGCGCAGTTCGAGGACGCCGGTCTCGGTGAGGTCCAGTCGCGGCGCGGCGCCGCTCACGGCGCTCGGCGAGGGCGGCGGGGCGGGGTCCTTCGCGGACGGGCCTGCTGGGTGCTCGTCGTCGGCCGCGGCCGCGCTCGCCGCGTCACCCGCCGCCGTGCCCCCGGCCGCAGGCGCGGCCTGGTCCGGCGAGGTACCCGCGGCGTCCGCGTCCGGGTCCGAGGACCAGCGGATGCGCGCGTCCGGCCCGAGCAGCCGCAGCACGCCGTCCTGGCCGACGACGAGCGTGTGCCGGCCGTCGGGCGACGCGAGGGCCGCGCCTGCGGCGAGGGTCGAACCCGACGTGAGCATCGACGGCAGAGCGCCCGTGCCCGTCGACCACACCACCGTCCCGTGCGCGTCGCGGACCTGCAGGTCGCCGTCGTCCTCGACGACCAGGTGCGCGCCGCGGGTGCCCGTGGTGCCCGTCCGCCACCCGACGTCGCCGTCCGGCGCGACGAGCTGCACGTCGCCCTGTGCCGTGACCCGCAGGACCGAGCCGGGTTCACCGGGACCACTCGTCCACCGCAGGTCACCGCCGACCTCGTACAGCCCGAGCACCCCGGACCGCTGGACCACGAGCACCTCGCCCCCGTCGGCGGACACGAGCGACTGGGTCGGGTCGAGGTGCTCGCCGACCGACAACGTGTCGTCGTCAGCGGCCGCCAAGGCGGGCCCCGTGCCCACCAGCGTCGTCATCCCGGCCGCGCACGCCGCGACCACGACGAACCGCGCCCAGGCCGCGCCCGGCCGACGGACGGCACGACGCGAACCCCGCATGATCACTCCCCCGCGGCGCGCAGCACCGCGCGCACCTCCCACACGTTAAGCCTTCCGGGCGACGACCACACGGGTGAACCCCGTCCGGGTCGGGCGCTCCGTCGATCAGCCGACCTGCCCGGCCCCCGTCGGGTCCGCGCTCGGGCTCGATCCGGGGACGTCGAGCGCAGGGACGCCGGGCACGGGCGGCGTCGCGGGAGGCAGCACCGGTAGCGCGGGCCACTCCTGGGGCATCGACACCTCGACCGTCCCGTTCGTGCGCACGTGCACCAGCTGGTAGTCACGCACACGGTGCGTCTCCCGGTCGACGTGCAGCACCGTCATCGCCGCGGTGCCGTGCAGCGGGCCGATCGTCGGCTGGCCCAGCGTCGCACCCGCGGTGCTCGAGCTGACGTACCGCACGCCGAGCCCGACGACCTCGGGGCCGACCTGCCGGTGCAGGTGCCCGGACACCTGCGCGGGCACGCACCCGCGCGCGAGGGTGTCGTCGCCCACCCAGGGGGTGTGGATGAGGAGCAGGTCGACGCCCTTGTCGTCGTCGCACGCGACGTCCGCGAGGCGAGCCGTCTCCTGCGCCTCCGACTCGGTTCCGGCGGTCGAGGTCCCGACGCCCACCCGGGTCTCGTTGGGGTCGTGGTCGCCGAGGATGCGCAGGCCGTCGACCTCCACGACCTTGCCCTCGAGCACCGTCGCGCCCGCCTTCGCGTACATCGCCGAGGTCTCGGCGGAGTCGTGGTTGCCCGGTGACGTCACCAGGTCGACCCCCGACGGCACGGCGCGGGCGATGGCCCCGACGCAGAACTGCTCGACCGCGGTGCCGTTCATCGTCGTGTCACCCGCGTCCAGCACGACGCTCGCCCCCGACCGCCGCACGAGCGTCGTGATCAGGGGTGCCATGCCGGTGTTGCAGTGGATGTCCGAGACGACGACGAGCGTCTGGACGTCACGCTCGGGCGCGACCGGGCCGGCCCCGGGCCCGAACAGGTCCTGCGCCTGCGCGAGCTGCGCGCTCGTGCGGTCCCAGCTCACGGCGAGCGCCTCGTCCGCCCGGGCGTAGAACGCCTGGTTGCGCTCGTACGCGTCGAGCGCCTGCGCCCCGTAGGTGTCGATGACCCCCGCGAGGCGCCCGGTCACGCGAGCCCCCTCGAGCGCGGTGCCGTCGAACACAGGCGACGCCTCCGGACGCGCCTCGGGCCGGCCGACGACGTGCCCGTCCGCCCCGACGACGACCACGAGCACCACGACGGCCGTCGCCGCCACCCATACCTGACGGCGGTGCGCCCGCGCGTGCGCCGCGAGCTCCGACCGACGGCTCGACCCGAGCAGCGCACGGCCCGCGAACCAGAGGCCCACCAGGACGGCGAGCGCCGTCACCGCACGACCCAGCGCGTCGAGGACCATCGCCCGGGCCACCACCACGACGGTCGCCTTGGGGTCGGAGAACAGCTGGACGTAGCTGTGCAGGTCGCCGCTCAACGCCTGCAGCGTCATCGCCTGGTCGACCTGCGTGAACGTCTCGGGGATCTCCTGCACGGTGACGCGCACGCCCAGGTCGAGCGGGAGCGGGGAGTCCACCTCGAGGGTTCCGAGCGGCCCGAGGTCCACCGTGACCGTGTCGTCCGTGGTCATGGCGTACCGCGCGGCGTGCGGGCCGAGGTTGGCCTCGACGCTCGCCGTGCTCACGCCGAAGGCGACGCTCGCCAGCACCGCGAGCGCACACAGCAACGGCCCGGCCCAGCGCACTCGGCGCTCACGCGCCCGCGGGGTGCTCGTCTGCTCGCTCATCTGCCTCCAGCCTAGACTCGCCGCCGTGCGCCACCGTCACTACCACCTGCGCTCCGTGTGGTCGGTGGACGCACGCGCTGACGACGTGTGGGCCGTCCTCGCCGACCCGGCGATGTCGTGGCCCCGGTGGTGGCCCGGGGTCCGTGCGGAGCGTGTCGAGCCGCGCGAGCAGCTCGTCGGGAGCCGGGCCGAGGTCACGTTCCGCGCACGCGTCGGGTACGGCCTGCGGCTGCGGCTGCTCGTGACGCGAGCGACGCCGCCGCACGCGGTGACGATCGCCACCGCGGGCGATCTCGTCGGGACCGCCGACGTCACCCTGCGGCCGGACGCCGACCGCACGTCGGTGACGATCGTCTGGGACGTCGTGACGACCCTGGCGTGGATGAACGCCGTCGGCCCGCTGCTCGCCCGCCCGTTCGCCGCGTCGCACGCGGCGGTCATGCGCGCGGGCGAGCGCGGGCTCGCGGCCGAGCTCAGGCGCGCTCGTCCCGCCAGCTGACCCACTTCTCGACGAGCGACAGGTCGTAGTCCGGTCCCGACGTGCCGATCGTGAACAGCGTCGCACCCGCGGCCAGCAGCGGGTCCGCGACCTCCTGCGGGGGCTTCGACACGCCGACCGACCGCTCGACGAGCGACGCGGTGTCCCGCCCGACCTCGGCCCCGTGCTCGTCGAGGATCGTGCTCTTGCGCACGAGCGTGTCGACGTCGCCGAACGAGTGCCACACGTCCGCGTGCTCGGCGACGACGCGCAGCGTCTTGCGCTCGCCGCCACCGCCGATCATCACCGGGATGCGCCGAGTAGGCACGGGGTTCGACCTCTCCCAGCGCGCGAGGATGCGAGGCAGCGCATCCGCCAGGTCGGCGATCCGGCTGCCCGGCGTGCCGAACTCGTAGCCGAACTCGTCGTAGTCCTTCTCGAACCAGCCCGCGCCGATCCCCAGGATGAGGCGCCCGCCGCTGATGTGGTCCACCGTGCGTGCCATGTCGGCCAGCAGGTCCGGGTTCCGGTACGAGTTGCAGGTCACGAGCGCGCCCAGCTGGACACGCTCGGTCTGCTCGGCCCACGCGCCGAGCATGGTCCAGCACTCGAAGTGCTTGCCGTCCGGGTCGCCCGAGAGCGGGTAGAAGTGGTCCCAGTTGAACACGACGTCCACGCCCAGGTCCTCGGCGCGCAGGACCGCGTCGCGGATCTGGCCGTAGTCGGCGTGCTGGGGCTGGAGCTGGACACCGATGCGGATCGGGAAGGTCATGGTTCGAGCCTAGGCGGCGCGCGGGCGATCGTGCGCGCCGGGCCGACGGGCGGACGCGCGGCGGGGACCAGGTGCGACGCGGCTCGAGCACGGTGCGACGATCGTCGACGTGGACCTCCTCCTTCGACCCTGGCGCGCGGACGACGACGACGCGCGCGCCCTGGCGGAAGCCGCGGCGTCGAGCCCGGACCTCGCGCTGCAGGTCGGCGGGGCCGACCTGTCCGGCGTCGAGGCGTGCCTGCGCCACCTGCGCGCGACGACCGGCGCGGACTCCGCGCTCTCGCTCGCGATCACGGTCGCCGGGCATCCCGTCGGGACCGTCCGCGTCAGCCACGTCGACGACGTGCACCAGACCGCCTGGGTGTCGTACTGGGTGGCGTCCGGGTACCGGGGCCGAGGTCTCGCGAGCCGCTCCGTCGCGAGCGCAGCCCGGTGGGCGTTCGACTCGCTCGGGCTGTTCCGGCTCGAGCTCGGGCACCGGACGAACAACCCCGCGTCGTGCCGGGTCGCCGCGGCCGCGGGCTTCGCCCCCGAGGGCATCGAGCGCGCCAAGCTGCGGTACGGCTCGGAGCGCTTCGACGTCGAGACGCACGCGCGCCTCGCGACCGATCCGGACGTCGACCTCGGCGCCCCGGTGCCGGTCGTCGTCGGGCCCTAGCGCGACGACGCCGCAGGACGGCGGGCGCGCGCCACCGTCACTGGTACGACACGAGGTCCGGCTGCGGCCTGACGGCATACGTCTTCTTGGGCGACAGCATCGGGTGGTCCTCGTCGTAGAAGTTCTTCCACCCCCAGTGCACGCCGTGCGGCGCGTGCGCGCGGATCGCCTTCCACGTCCCCGCCTTTGCCGGCTGCGACCCCTGACCGTCGACGTGCACGACGATCGCGAGCTCGTCGTGCGAGACGTCGAGCCTCGAGCGGTCCTTGATCATCCGCGTCGAGAACTGGTGCAGCACGAGCATCTTCTGCGGGAGGTGCTTCTCGGCCGTGAGGTCGGCCAGCCAGTCGACCACACGGTTGACCTCGCCGATCTTGACGGACCCGATCTGCTGCAGCGGCTTCTGGTGCTTGGTCAGGCGCCACTCGGGGTCGAGCGCGAGCCCGACGTTCGGGAGCTCGAGCAGCGACTGGTAACGCTTCGCCTGGTCGAGGAAGTCGGCACGTCCGGGCTGCAGGTCCAGCACCACCATCTGGTGCGCGCGTGCCGCGGCGTCGACGAGGGGTCGCAGCTCGCGCACCGACCGCTCGCGCGAGTAGTCGCCGTCGTCGCCCTTCCCGGCCGACGCGATCGTCGCGATCATCTCGAGCGTCGGCACGACGGTCGCGTCGGTGAGCGCGCGGTACGGCTTGGCCGTCCGCGCGGCGCGCTTCACGGTGGCCGCGACACCCTGCTCGCCGAGGACGCCGAGCGCCTTGCTGCCGGGCGTGCCGTACAGCGCGACGTACCGCTTGCCGTCCCCGCCGGGGAACACGAGCTGGCCGCCGCCGGGCAGCTCGACACCCGTGCGAGCGGTCGCCACGCGAGCACCGAGCACGTCCGGAGCGCCGAACCCCGATCCCAGCGCGACGACCCTCGCGGGGGCAGCCGCGGAGATCGCGGCGACCGTCGCATGCGTCGCTCGCGGGTCACCACCGGCGCAGTCGACGACGCGGACACCGGCGGCGCGCAGCGTCGCGAGCGCGGCGACGGGTGCGTCACGCGCGGTCAGCGCGACGAGGCCCTCCGGTGCGACGGGACGGGGTCCCGGCTCCGGCAGGCGTGCGGCACCCGGATCGGCGGACGACGAGGGGGCGGGTGCGCCGGCCGCTTCGGCGGCGTGCTTCGACGCGACGAGCACCGCGGTTCCGTCGGGCGCCAGCCCGGCCACGGGCGCCACCGCGTCGTTGCCGCGCCCCGCCACGCGCACGTCGCCGAACTGCGCACCGGTCGCGGCTGCGAGCTCGTCGCGCCCCGCGCCGGCCGGGACCTCGGTCACCGGCACGGGCAGCTGTGCGTGCTTCGCGGACCCGACCACGAGCGCGCGCTCCGCCCCGACGCGACCCAGCTCCGTCCGCAGGTCGGCGTCGTCGACACCGCCCCCGCGCAGCAGCACAGGGGCACCGATGCGCACCGCGGCACTCGCGGCGGTGAGCTGAGCGGCCTCGTCGCCGGCGGGTGCGACGACGACCACGGGCGCGTGGACGACGACCGCACGCGACGCCTCGAGAGCGGCCGGCGCCGGGTCGCGGTCGAGAACGGTCGTCACGGCGTCGGGCGCGCGCACGACGAGCGACACCACCGTTCCCGGGCCCGTCGGCGCAGCGGACGACCCTGGCGCGGAGGACGTCTGCGCGGACGATGCGGGCTCGGACGACGGGGCACCGCCCGCGGTGCTCGAAGCGCCGGACGTCGAGACCGGCACGTCGACCGTCGGGGTGGCCGACGGCTCGTCCGAGGTGCACCCCGCGAGCCCCGCCGCCACGGCCATCGCCGTGACCGCACCGGTCACGAGCCTCCACCGCGTCGTCGGCACTCGCCCTCCCCTGCTCGGCTGCTGTCGCCGAGCCACCCTATGTCGGTGTGAGGACGTCGCGGCGAACGGGCGTCGGCCGCGCGGCGGGATCAGGCGGCGGCGCTGACCCTCACCACGTTGCGCCACGGGTCCTCGAACAGCAGGGTCGCGCCGTCGTCGGACACCGGCACCCGGGCGTGCGCGACGCGCGCTGCGAGCGCACCGAGGTCGTCGCTCGTCGGCACGACGATGCGCACCTCGCCGAGCCCGAGCGCCGACGCGCGGGGACCTGCACCGGCGGAGTTCCACGTGTTCATCGCGAGATGGTGGTGGTAGCCGCCAGCGGAGACGAACAGAGCTCCGTGCCACTGCGCCTGCACGTCGAACCCGAGCGCGTCCACGTAGAACGCCCGCGCGGTGGGCACGTCGCCCACCTGCAGGTGCACGTGCCCGACGACGGCGTCTCCGCTCTGCGGGCCCGCGAGCAGCCCTTCGTCCAGGTGCTCGGCAAGGAACGCGTTGGGGTCGAGGCGCAGCGCATCCATGACGACCGTGCCGTCGTCCGCCCGCTGCCAGAGCGACCTGCTGCGGTCCCAGTACAGCTCGACGCCGTTGCCCTCGGGGTCGGTCAGGTAGAACGCGAGCGAGACGAGGTGGTCGGCCGAGCCGACGTACGAGCCGGGCTCGCGCTGCGCGACCGAGGCGAGCGTCGCGGCCAGTGCGGCCTGGTCGTCGAACAGGATGGCCGTGTGGAACAGACCCGCCGAGCCGCGACCGGCGGGCGGCAGGTCAGGGGTGTGCCGCAGCACGACGAGCGGGACACCGCCCCGGCCGAGCGTGACGACGGCCGGACCGTCCTCGAAGCGGTCGCCGGGCCGGTCGAGCACCTCGAGCGCGAGCCCGTCGCGGTAGAACCGGAGCTGGCGGTCGAGGTCGCCGACGAGCAGCGTCACGGCGTCCATGCCGGTGCCGGCAGCGATGCTCTCGTGCGCACGGGCGACGGCGTCGGGTGCGAGCGTCTCGGGGGCGCCCTGTCCGGGCGTGGGTGCGGTCGTCATGATCACCTCAAGTAGTTGAGGCTTCAACTTTATTCCGGAGTCCTGCCGGTCCGACCGCGCCGGCTCAGTCCACGCGGTGGTTGTGCCCCAGCCCGCGCAGGAACCTCGGCCCGCGCGCTGCGAGCTCGGACTCGAACTCGTCGGCCCACAGCCCGTACGGCCGGCCCGCGAGCGCGTCGTTCGAGAACCGCGGGTCCTCCGTGACCTCGGTCTCGCAGAACGACGGGATCGCGAGGTCGGTCACCGGCCCGCCCCGCTCGACCTCCGCGATCACGAGCGGCGCGTTGGCCCCGCCGAACGTGTCGATCACCCAGCCGTCGTCGCCCAGCCACGCCGCGTGCCGCGTCTTGACGATGCGCGCGCCGCCCCTCCGGATCATCTCGATCCCGACCAGCACGTCGACCTCGCGCTCGACCTCGTACCGGGTGCCCGAGTTCATGGGCCCCTTGAGCGTGATCGCACAGAAGTCGACCTGGTCGGCGTACCGGTCGAGCACGTCCAGTGGCGCGAGCCCGGGGTCGAGCACGACCGCACCGGCCGACGTCTGCGCGCGCAGCCGGATCGCAAAGCCCTCGTCGGCCAGGAAGTAGCTCTGCACGATGAGCGTCGGCGAGGAGTCCAGCACGTCCAGCGGCAGGTCACGCACCCAGAAGCGCCGCTCGAACTCGAAGTCGCCGTACCCCGTGTCGCTCACGGCCCCAGCGTAGGCGCGGCACGCCCCGGCACCCCGGACCGTGCCCGGGACGCGCGGGTCATCCCATGTGTGAGACACTCGGGGTCCCCGGGTGCGCCGCCGACAGCGAGCGCCCCGCGTCGTGGAGATCGCCCGACCCCCGCCCTCACGGACGGCTCGGATGCTTGCGCGGCGATCCCGACCCAGCCCGAGAGGCCCTTTCCTGTGACCACCTTCGCCGACCTCGGCGTGCCCGCCGCCCTCGTCCGCCCCCTGACGGACCGCGGCATCACCGCCCCCTTCCCCATCCAGACCGCCACGCTGCCCGACTCGCTCGCCGGACGCGACGTGCTCGGCCGCGGCCGCACCGGCTCGGGCAAGACGCTCGCGTTCGCGCTCCCGCTCGTCGCACGGCTCGCCGCCGAGCAGCCGGCCCGCCGGGTGGCACCGCGCCGGCCCCGTGCCCTCGTCCTCGCCCCGACGCGCGAGCTCGCGACGCAGATCGACGCGACCGTCGCCCCGATCGCCGCGGCCGTCGGCCTGCGCACCACCACGATCTTCGGCGGTGTGGCCCAGTCGCGGCAGGTCACCGCGCTCGACGCGGGCGTCGACATCGTCGTCGCGTGCCCCGGGCGCCTCGAGGACCTGCTCGGCCAGAAGCTGCTCACGCTCGACGACGTGCGCGTCACGGTGCTCGACGAGGCCGACCACATGGCCGACCTCGGCTTCCTGCCCGTCGTCAAGCGGCTGCTCGACCGCACGCCGGCCGGCACGCAGCGGCTGCTGTTCTCGGCGACGCTGGACAACGGCGTCGACGTGCTGGTGCGCCGCTACCTGCGCAACCCCGTCGAGCACTCCGTGGACTCCGCCGCCTCGCCGGTCACGACGATGACGCACCACATCCTCGAGGTGCGCGACGCCGACGCGAAGAAGGCCGTCGTGCGCCAGCTCGCCGCCGGGACCGGCCGCCGTGTGCTGTTCATGCGCACCAAGCACCACGCCAAGAAGCTCGCCAAGCAGCTCACCACCGAGGGAATCCCCGCGGTGGACCTGCACGGCAACCTCGGGCAGGGTGCTCGCGAGCGCAACCTCGAGGCGTTCTCGTCGGGTGCCGTGAAGGTGCTCGTCGCGACGGACATCGCCGCGCGCGGCATCCACATCGACGAGGTCGAGCTCGTGGTGCACGTCGACCCGCCCGCCGAGCACAAGGCGTACCTGCACCGGTCCGGGCGCACGGCGCGTGCGGGCTCGGGCGGCGACGTCGTCACGCTCGTCCTGCCCGAGCAGCGGGCCGACATCCGTTCCCTCACGCGCGCGGCCAAGATCACGGCGCAGCCGCGCGCGGTGGTGCCCGGCGACGCGGTGCTGACGGCCCTCGTCGGCGAGGTCGCGGCGCACGTCCCGCCCGCGCCCGTCGCCGCCCCTGTGCAGCGCGCGCCCAAGAAGCCGGTGGGCTCGCGCCCGGTCGGTGGCTCGCGGGCCCAGGGCTCGTCGCGCCCGGCGATCGGCCGGACGCACACCTCGTCCTCGAACGGCACCCAGCCCCGTGCGGCGGGCGCAGGTGCGCAGGCGCGTGCCGAGGGCACGTCGGCCGGGGGCGGCTCGGGTCGCCCGCGTCGTCGCCGTGGCGGCCGCGGACGCGGCGGTCAGCCCCGTACGGCCTGAGCAGTCGGCCCGTCCACGGGGGCGGGCCGCTCCGGGGATCCCCGGAGCGACTCGCCACGGACGGGCGCCCGACCGACGACGGCCGCGGCCACCAGCACGACGACCGCGACCGCGACGAGCACGCGGTGGTCGACGACCCCCAGCAGGCCGGCCCCGACGAGCGTGACGAGCGTCTGAGGCAGGTTGAACGCCACGTTCATCGCGGCCGACGTCCTGCCCTGCAGGTCCGCGGGAGTCACGCGCAGCCGGTAGGTCGACGCGCCGACGACGACCCAGGGGATCCCCAGCCCGGCGACCGCGAGGCCCGCCGCGAGCACGACGAGCGCGACCGTCCGGGGCAGCGGCACGAGCGTGACCGCCAGCATCACGAGCATCCCCGCCGCGAGCACCAGCACGCCGCGCACGACCGTGGCCCGCTCCCCGACGCGCGTGACGACCCGCGCCGCGAGCAGCCCTCCCACCACGGCCCCGACACCCTGCACGGGCACGACGACCCCGAGCGCGGAGGCGCCGACGCCGAGGTCCTGGTCGAGCACCGGGAAGATCGCGACGTTGGACAGCCCCGTGATACCGAAGCCCACCGCGAGCACGAGCGTGAGCCGAGCGAGCACCGGCTCGGACCGCAGGAACCGCACCCCGGCGGCGAGCGACGACCAGTACCCCTCGCCCTCAGCGCGCTCCGGCCGGGACTCGGCGACCCGGACGGTCGCCAGCACCACGGCCGCGACGACGAACGTCGAAGCGGTGAGCACGACCACGGCATGCGGTCCGGCGGCGACGTACAGCGCGGTCCCGGCCAGCGGGCTGACGAGGCGCAGCGCCTGGTCGATCGTGGTGAACATGCCGCTCGCGGTGGCCAGCTCCTGGTCCGGGAGCATGTCGCGAAGCAGCCCGGACTGCGCGGCGGCCGTCGCGTACCCGGCGCACCCGTACAGGAAGGTCACGGTGTACAGCACCCACACGCGCGACGCGTCGTGCACCGCGAGCAGGGCCAGCAGCGCGGTCGCCGTCGCGAGGTCGACGACGATCATCGCGGTGCGCCGGGACACGCGGTCGACGAGCTGGCCGAGGAACGGCGCGCACAGCGCCGGCAGCCCGAGCACGACGAACACGAGGGCGGCCTGCGCGTCGGAACCGGTGAGGTCCTTGGCCCACACCGCGACCATCAGGTACAGCGCGCTGTCGCCGAGGTTGGTGGACACCCACGCGGCAGTCAGACGCCGGAATGCCGGCCGGACGAGCGGCCCCTCGCGGCGGCCGGTCACTGCTCGTGCTCCGCGTCGCGGCCCCGGCTGTCATGGCCGGTCGGGCCGTCGAGCGTGCCGAGCTCAGGCGTCAGCACCCCGAGGAGCCGCGCGCGCACCGCGCCGTCCGGTCGCGCCGCCTCGTCGTCACGACCCTCGAACGCAGCGGTGAGCTGCTGGATCTGCCCAGAGAGCTCCGCGAGCTCGTCGCGTGTGGCCCAGAAGCCGGAGCGGGCGACGAGCACGGTGTCGACCCACCCCTCGGGGAGCGAGGTCGCACCCTCCAACATCCCCGCGATGTGTTCCGCCTCGCGCCGCAGCGTCAGCCCCGCGAGCCGGCCCGCGGCCCGCATCGACGCGGGGTCGTGCTCGTCGCCGCGCATCTGCCGGCTGCGCGAGCGCGCGCGCCACGGCCAGGCGGTCCCCCGGCGCTCGGCACGCTCCACGTACCCGTAGCGCTCGAGGGTCCGCAGGTGGAACGAGCAGTTGCCGACCGTCTGGCCCGTGAGCTCGGCGGCGCGGGAGGCGGTGAGCTCGTCGTGCTCGTCGAGCAGGTCGAGGAGCTCGAGCCGCACCGGGTGCGCCAGGGCGCGCAGGGCCTCGGGATCACTGGTGGTGAAGACGTCGTCGCGATTCACAACAGTCATTGTGCAATGGTTCTTGTGCTTTCACAAGACCTGTTGCGGAGGGGCGGTGGGACGACGGCCACCTCGTCTACTTCGAGGTGCGGCGCTGGATCGGGGAGCCGCCGCTGCGCGAGCCTGACACGGCCGCCGACCTGCGCTGGTTCCCGCTCGACGCGCTCCCCGACCCCGTCGTGCCGCAGGAGCTGGCCGTCCTCGGGGGCCTGCGCGAGGGCACCTTGCCTGCGGTGATCTCGCCGGCCGGCTGACGCGGCCGAAGACGCACCGAGGGCCCGTCGCGCACGGCGACGAGCCCTCGGAGAGCGCTGACGGTGAGCGTCAGCCGGTGTTCTGCACGCCCGCGGCGACGCCGTTCACGGTGAGCAGGAGCAGCCGGCGCAGGTCGTCGGCCTGCTCGACCGCGTCACCCGTGCGCAGCCCCCGCAGCGCGCGCAGCTGCAGCAGCGAGAGCGCGTCGACGTACGGCGAGCGCAGCTGCACGGCGCGTCCGAGGATCCGCTTGCGCGAGAGCACCGCGTCCGAGTCCGTGATCGCGAGCACCCAGCGGCGCGTGAGCGTCATCTCGTCGAGCACCTGCCCCGCGAGGTCGTCGCGGTCCCCCAGCGCCAGGTAGCGCGCGGCGATCCGCTCGTCCGTCTTGGCGAGAGACATCTCGACGTTGTCGATCATCGTCGCGAACAGCGGCCAGTGCGCGTACGCGTCGCGCAGCAGCGCGAGGTCGCCCACCGACTCGAGCGCCGTGCCCAGGCCGTACCAGCCGGCCAGGTTGATGCGCGCCTGCGACCAGGAGAACACCCACGGGATCGCGCGCAGGTCGTCGAGCGACGACACGGACAGGCCACGCCGCGCGGGACGCGAGCCGATCGGCAGCAGGCCGACCTCCTCGAGCGGCGTCACCTCGGCGAACCACTGCGGGAATCCCTCGGCGCGCACCAGCTCGTGGAACCGCGTGCGCGACGCGACGTCGAGGCGCGCGGCGAGCTCGGTGAACTTCTCGGTCGCCTCGGTGTTGCGACGCTCGACGGACGGCGTGCCCGCGAGCAGCGTCGCCGCGACGACCTGCTCGATGTGCCGCGCCGCGATCGTCGGGTCGCCGTACCGGGCGAAGATGACCTCGCCCTGCTCCGTGAGCTTGAACCGGCCGTCCACCGACCCAGCGGGCTGCGCGAGCACCGCACGGTTGGCCGGGCCGCCACCGCGGCCCAGCGCACCACCGCGCCCGTGGAACAGCGTCAGCACGAGGCCGTGCCGCTGCGCCCACGCCGTGATCTTCGCCTGCGCCGTGTCGAGCGCGAGCGTCGCCGAGACCGGTCCGACGTCCTTCGACGAGTCCGAGTAGCCGAGCATGATCTCGACCCGTCGACCGTTCTGCGCCAGCCGTCGCTGCACCGGCTCGAGCTCGAGCGCGGCCTCCATGATGTCGACGCTGGCCTCGAGGTCGGCGAACGTCTCGAACAGGGGGATCGCGTCGATCACGGGCCGCTCGTCGGCGCCCGCGAACGCGTAGTCCGCGAGCTGGTAGACGGCGGCGAGGTGCTCAGGCGACTGCGTGAACGAGACGATGTAGCGACGCGCGGCCTTGGGGCCGAACCTGCGCTGCACGTGCCCGAGCGCGCGGAACGTGTCGAGCACCTCGACCGTGCGGGGCTCGAGCTCGCCGTCCACCCCGTTCTTCTCGAGGTCCGCGAGCGCCGCGGCGTGCACCTGCGAGTGCTGGCGCACCTCGAGCTCGGCGAGGTGGAAGCCGAACGTGTCGACCTGCCACAGCAGCCGCTGCAGGTCGCCGTACGCGGAACGCGTGGCCCCCGCCTCGGCGAGCGAGCGCTGCACGACGAGCAGGTCCGCCGTCAGCTCGTCGGGGTTCGCGTACGCCAGGTCGGCGTCGCGACGACGCGTCGCGCCGATGCGCT
This sequence comes from Cellulomonas sp. HZM, assembly GCF_000708885.1. Lineage (GTDB taxonomy): Bacteria > Actinomycetota > Actinomycetes > Actinomycetales > Cellulomonadaceae > Cellulomonas. The sequence goes on from NZ_JEOE01000007.1 coordinate 71,236, forward strand.
CGGCGACGAACAGCACGACGCGACGGTGCGGCTCGTTCGGCGACTCGGCGCCGGCGCGTGCCGCGACCTCGTCCGAGAGCGAGCGCTGACGCTGCCACAGCCCGTTGAGCTCGCTCGACCCCGGCGTGCCGGTGCCGTCGAGCGTGAGTCCCTCACCCGTGCGGCGTGCCGACGCCTCGAGCGCGACGAGCGCCTGCTCCGACGCCATGAGCGCGGCGGCGCGCGTCACCTCGGCGGTCACGTTGGGGTTGCCGTCGCGGTCACCGCCGATCCACGAGCCAAGCCGCGCGAACGGGCGCGCGACGGGCGCGGTGGTGCCCGCCGCGTCCTGGAGCAGCCAGTCGTCGAGGCGGCGGTACACCGCGGGCATCACGTCGGACAGGGTCGACTCGAAGATCGACAGCACGGTGCGGACCTCGTCGAGCACCGTCGGCTTCGACTGCCGCAGCGGCGCGGTGCGCCACAGCGTCTCGATCTCCGACAGCAGCCGGCGGTCGTTCTCCGCGAGCGACATGCCGCCGATGTTGCGCACGTCGCGCTCGGCGACCAGCTCGGAGATGCGGCGGATCGAGCGCGACACCGCGCGACGACGCGCCTCGGTGGGGTGCGCCGTGAGCACGGGCCGGAACTCGAGCTCCTGCAGGCGCGTGCGGGCGACGTCCTTGCCGACCTCGTCCTCGAGCTGCTGGATGGCTGCGGGGAGCGAGTCGTCGGGCGCGAAGCGGTCGGGCGCGACCTGCGCCTCGCGCTCGCGCAGCACGCGGACGCGGTGGTACTCCTCGGCGAGATTGGCCAGGTGGAAGTAGCACGTGAACGCGCGCGCGACCTGTTCGGCCCGCTCGAGCGTGAAGCCGCCGACGAGCTCCTCGGCCTGCGCGAGCGCATCGCTCGACGGGTCGGAGTGCGCGTGGATCGCCAGCTCGCGCAGGCGCTCGACGTCGGCGAGCAGGTCGTCCCCGCCGGCCTCGGCCAGCACGCGCCCGAGGAACTCGCCCAGGACGCGAACGTCGTTGCGCAGGGGCTCGGGGACCTCGTGGCTGGCTCGGACGCGGGGGAAGTCGCGGGGCGGCAGAGGTGCTGTCACGGGCTCAAAGTAGGCCACCTCGGTCGTCGCCGCCCAGGCGGTCCAGGCGGTGGGCACTGTGAGCCGCGTCTCGTCGGCCGCGCCGGCACGGCCGCGGCACGGTCGCGGGTACGAGCACAGGCACCCAGGCGGTTCCCAGCATCGTGGGCTACATTCGCCGCTTCGCCTGCCCCGGAGGTCGTCATCGAACCCCGCCCCATCGTGCTGGTGCACGGCACGCGCACGTCCTCCGCGATCTGGGGCCGGCAGGTGGACGCACTGCACCGCCGGGGCCACGAGACGCGTGCGATCGACCTGCCGGGGCACGGCGAACGGTCCGGCGAGCGGTTCTCGATGGCCGGCGCGGACGCGGCGATCGGTGATGCGGTGGCGTCGTGCAGCACACCCCCCTTGCTCGTCGGGCTCTCGCTGGGCGGCTACGCCTCGCTCGCGTACGCGCGCACGCATCCCGGCGCGCTGGCGGGCGTCCTGCTGGCGGGGTGCAGCACCGAGATCAAGGGCAAGCCGCTGTCGACCTACCGCCGCGCGTCGTCGTACGTCGTCGGGCGCCTGGGCCTGGGGCGCGGTTCGTGGCACGTCGTCGAGGACATGCTGCGTGCCCTCGACGGCTACTCACCGCTGACCGACCTGCCGGGCCTCGACGTGCCCGTGTGGCTCGTCAACGGCGCGCGCGACCCGCTGCGGCTCGACGAGCGCCGCTACCTCGAGGCGCGTCCGGGCACGCGTCTGACGGTGGTCCCCCGTGCGGGCCACGACGTGAACAGCCACGCACCGGTCGCGTTCAACCGCGTGCTGCTCGACGCGCTGCACGAGCTGCGCGCGGCCTGACGCGTCACTTCGCGCCGAGCGCCGCCGCGGTCGGGGCCTTCATCGCCTCGCCGTGCGCCGGGCACGGGACCGGGCGCATGCTCTCCACGTCGGCGCCGACCACCGCGTAGGAGTAGCACCGCGTCGCTCGCCCGCTCGCGGCGACCGGGTCGTCCGCCGTCGGCGTACCGGTGTGGAACAGGCCGGTCGAGCGGTGCACGGCGACGTCGGACGCGATCGCCACCGTGATGCGGGCCCCGCCCGCGCTCGTCGTGCGGCCGCTCCACCGCACCGGCGTCGCCGTGAGCGATCCCGACACCCCCTCGGGGAGCTCGAGCACCACCGCACCGTCGCCCGCAGCCCGCGCGTAGAGCAGGGCCGCGACGAGCTGCGTGCCGGAGTACGACTCGTCGTCGGGCGGGTCGAGCCACCGGGCGACCTGCGCGCTGCGTGCCTGCGCGAACCGCGCCGCCGCGCTCTCGCCGCGCCCCACCGACTGCTCGCCGAGCGTCTGCGCCGCCGCGACCGCGCTCCCCGCCAGGACGACGAGCGTCCCGGTGAGGATGCCGGCGGTCAGCTTTGCCCCCATTCGTCGGATGCTAGTCCGGTCGTCGCAGGGCGCCACCCGCTACGGGCGCTGCTCACCCCGCTCGAGCGGCTCGAGCACGTCGAGCTCCTCGCCGGGCCGTGCCGGCCGGTGGCCGCCAGGTCCGGCACGACGGTCGCCGCGACCGCCTCCGAGGAGCACCGCGGCCGCGTGGTCCGCGAGCGCCGAGCCCGCCGAACCGTAGAGGTGGAACACCGCGTCGGCGCCATGCCGCTGCAGCTCGGCGACGTCGTCGTCGTACCGGGCGATCGCCGCGACCTTGCCCGTGAAGCCCGCGGCCTGCAGTCGCGCGAGCGCGATGAGGTTGGCGTTGTGGAACGGCATCGCGAGCACCGCGATGCGCACGCGGCCCGCGCGGTGCACACGCGCCCAGAACTCGAGGTCGGTCGCGTCGGCGCGCACCACCTCGAAGCCCTCGTCCTCGAGCGCCGCGACACGCGTCGCGTCGTGCTCGACACCGACGACCTGCAGCCCGTACTCGTCGCGCAGCCGCGCGTAGGTGGCCGAGCCGACGCGCCCGAGCCCGAGCACGACGGCGTCGACCTCACCGATGTCGACGAGCCGGTCGTCGGGGTGCAGCCGGTCGCTGTCCCGCCGCGGCAGGAGGCGCGAGAGCCTCGTGGCGAGCTCGACGCCGCGACGGTTGACGATCGACGACAGCGCGAACGAGAAGGCGACCGCGAGCGACACGATCACGACCCACTGCTCGTCGAGCAGGCCGTTGCTCGCCCCGACGGCGACCACGATGATCCCGAACTCGGAGTAGTTCGACAGCACCAGGCCGGCGAGGAACGAGGTCCGTCGCCGCAGGCGCATCGTCCACAGCATCACGGCGTACGCGGCCACCTGGAACGGCAGCAGCAGCAGGACGATCGCCGCGACCCCGATCTCCGCGACGTGCGGTGTGCCGTGCAGCCCGATCTCGACGAAGAACGCGACGAGCATCAGGTCCTTGAACGTCATGAGCGAGCGCGACAGCTCGGTGGCCTGCGGGTGCGACGAGAGCAGCACGCCGACGACGAGCGCGCCGACGTCGCCGTCGATCCCGACGAGCTCGAACAGGCCGTAGCCGAGCACGACCGCCACCGCGACGCCGAACAGCGCCTGCAGCTCGCCGTGCCCGACGCGGTCCCAGATCCGGTGCAGGACCCACCGGCCGGGCAGCAGCAGCACGAGCAGCAGGGCCCACGGGCTCGGCGCGTGGCCGCCGGCCACGGACAGGAACACGACCGCCGCGACGTCCTGCATCACGAGCACACCGATCGCGATGCGGCCGTACAGGGACGTGGTGTCGGAGCGGTCGTCGAGCACCTTGACGACGAACACGGTCGACGAGAACGACAGCGCGAACCCGATGAGGGCGAGCGCACCGAAGGACTGGCCGGCGACGAGCGCGAACCCGACGACCGCGAGCAGCCCGAGGAACCCGACCGCGATCCCGACGCTGATCGCGAGGTGCACGACGGTGGTCAGCCAGATCTCGCGCCGCAGCAGCGTCCGGACGTCGAGCTTGAGCCCGATCGCGAACAGCAGCAGCACGACGCCGAGGTTCGCGATGGGCTCGAGGTAGGGCAGGTCCGGCGCGCCCGCCGCGCCGAGGGCGAAGCCCGCGACCAGGAAGCCGACGAGCGGGGGCAGCCGCAGCAGCACCGCGAGGAACCCGCCCGCGAGCGCGGCTCCGATGTACAGGGCGGCTGGACCCACAGGGGCTCCTCACGTCGACGGGGCGTGGGTCCCATCTTGCCTGCTGCGGGCGCGGCCGGGTCCCCCGCGCTCAGCGGCCGTCGAGGTAGCGCAGCACCGCCAGGACCCGGCGGTGGTCGGCCGGGTCCTGCTCGAGGCCGAGCTTCGTGAAGATCTGCGCGACGTTCTTCTCGACCGCGCCGTACGAGAGGAACAACGTCTCGGCGATCGCGCCGTTGGACCTCCCCTGCGCCATGAGATCGAGGACCTCGCCCTCGCGCGGAGTGAGGCTGTCCAGGGCCGCCGGCCGCGCGGACGCCCGCATGAGCTGGGCGACGACCTCGGGGTCGAGCACGGTCTGGCCGTCCGCGACGCGGGTGAGCGCCTCGACGAAGTCGCGCACGTCGGCCACGCGGTCCTTGAGGAGGTACCCGACGCCGCGCGGGTCTCCCGCGAGCAGCCGTGCCGCGTACCGCGTCTCCACGTACTGGCTGAACAGGAGCACCGGAAGCGTCGGGTGCGCGTCGCGCAGCGCGAGGACGGCACGCAGGCCCTCGTCGGTGTGGGTCGGGGGCATGCGCACGTCGGCGACGACGACGTCGGGCAGCTCGTCGGCCGCGGCCGACGACGTGATGGCGCGCACGAGCGCGTCGCCGTCCCCCACCGCGACGGCGACCTCGAACCCGCGACGGGTGAGCAGCGAGACGAGCCCGTCACGCAGGATCACGGAGTCCTCGGCGATCGCGACTCGCAGCGCGGGGCCGGCGGGTGCGGACGTCACGAGGTGGTCCGGGCCGGCAGCGTCACGGTCACCACCGTAGGCCCGCCGGCGGGGCTCGCGACGTCGAACGTGCCGTCGACGCCCCGCACTCGCGTCTCGAGGCCGGCCAGCCCGGTGCGGGCGCCCGCCTCGTCGCGGTCGGCGGCGGCCACGACGACCGCGCCGCCGCGCCCGTCGTCGTCGACGCTCATCCGCAGCACGTCGTCCGAGACCCGCGCCCGCACGCCCACCCGCCGGGCGCCGGAGTGCTTGGCGGCGTTGGTGACGAGCTCGGCGACGGTGTAGTACGCGACCGACGCGACCGCGGGCGCGACCGCGCCGGGAGCCCCCACCGACGCGTCGAGGTCGAGCTCGACCGGGAGCGGCGCGCGTGCCGCGAGCGTCTCGAGCGCGACCGCGAGGCCCGCGTCGAGCGCCGCCGGGTGGATGCCGCGCGCGATCTCGCGCAGCTCGCCGAGCGCGTCCTTCGCCGACGCGTGCGCCGCGTCGACGATCTGCGCGGCCACGGCCGGGTCTCCCCCGGCGGCGAGCTGCTCGCGCGCCTCGCCGAGCTGCATCGCGACCGCGACGAGCCGGGCCTGCGTGCCGTCGTGCAGGTCCCGCTCGATCCGGCGCAGCCGCGCATCGGCGTCCTCGACGCTGGCCGCGCGGGAGCGCCGCAGCTCCTCGACCCGCAGCGAGCCGGCGGTCGGGCCGAGCAGTCCGCGCGTGAGCGCCGCGAACAGGCGCGCGAACCCGTGCGTGAGCGGCGGCCACACGACGAGCAGCAGCACGACGCCCACCGCGGCAAGCCCGGCCTGCCGCCACGGCGTGTCGACGAAGTACGACGTGCCGAAGCTCGCGCCCCGGTGCATCGTCCCGTCGGAGGCCTCCTGCAGGGGCAGCCAGCGCGACCACAGCCAGTGCGTGGCGGCGCCCAGGCCGGTCGCGAGGAACGTCGTGGACGTCACCGCCGCGAGGATCGCCAGCGGGAAGCTGATGAACATGTACGCGAGCGCGCGCCAGCCCGCCGCGTCGGTAAGGAGCGCACCGAGCGTGCGGAAGAAGCTGCCGCGGCGGACGAACGGCGGCGGCGTCGCGACCTGGTCGCCCAGGAGGTTCGCAGCGAGCCCGCGGTAGAGCCCGCCGCACCACCGCGCACCGACGACCAGCCACCCGACGACCACGAGCCCGACGACCGTCACGACCAGCGCCGCGGCGAGCGAGGGCACCAGGATCACGTACGCGAGCGCGAACGGCGAGAGCAGCAGGACCACCCACAGGTAGCCGAGCTCTCGCCAGGTGCGCGAGGAGAAGAAGCCGCCGCGGGCGGGGGCCGGACGTTCGGGAGCCACGAGGTTCATGCTCCCAGCCTGGTGCGCGGTGCGGCGCCCAGGTATGGCGTGGGCCGCCGACGACGACGGGGGCTGTCCCCCGTCGTCGTCGGCCGCACCGCTACTTCTTCTTCGCCTTCTTGGCCGTGATCTTCACGGTCTTCGACGACTTGCCAGTCACCGTCGAGCTGGACTTCGGCACGAACGTCGCCTTGACCTTGATCGACGACGAGTACTTCTTCGGCAGCGTCACGCTGACCTTGCCCTTGCTCTTCGAGCTCAGCGAGACCGCCTTCACGACCTTGCCGTTCACGTAGACGCGGACCTTGCCCGTGGCGACCTGGCCGTTGGACAGGGTCGCGACCTTGACCGTGACCTTGGGCTTGGTGCCCTTGGTGAACGACTTGCCGCTGACCGTGACCTTGGAGGTCGTGGCCTTGACGACCTTGAAGGTCGCACCCGACGTGGGCGAGGTGGCCTTCGTCGAGCCGCTCACGACGGTCGCGGTCAGGCCCTTGTAGGTGCCCACCTTGAGCGTCGACGGCAGTCGCAGCGTCGCCTTGTAGGAGCTGCCGCTGCGCACGACCGACGCCGTGCCGAGCACCTTGGAGCCGGCCTTGAACGTGACCTTCCCGCTCGTCGCGCCCTTGACGGTCGCGCTCACGGTCGCCCGCTTGGACGTCACGGACCCGTAGGCCTGCGACGCCTTGCTCAGCACGGGTGCGGACACCGTGACCTTGGCGGGCACCGGCGGCTTCGCCTTGACGGTCACCTTGACGGCAGCCGACGAGCTGCCCGCGTACCAGGCGTCACCCGAGTACCGCGCCGTCAGCGAGTGCGTGCCCACGGCGAGCGAGCGCACCGAGAACGCGACCGACGACGAGGAGCCGAGCGTGGCCGTTCCGAGCACCGCCGAGCCGTCGTACAGCGTGACAGTGCCGGTGGCCCCGGCGGTGACGCCGACCGAGACCGGCACCACGTCGCCCTGCGTCGCCTGCGTCGGCACCGCGAGGAACGAGGTGGTCGACGCCCGCATCACCTTGTGCACGACGAGCGTGGCCGTGGCCGGCACCGCGGACGTGGCGCCCAGGGCGCTCACGCCGTAGGAGCCGTCGGCCGTGGCCCGCGGGAGCGTGACCGACGTGGTCACCGCGCCCGCGTCGTCGGCCTTGGCCGTCCACGCCGCCGTGGGTGCCGGGGTCGTCGTCCACGTGAACGTCACGACCTCGCCCGGCTCGAAGCCGGAGCCCGTGAGCTCCGCCGGCGTGCCGGGGTCCACCGACGACGGCGCGGTGAGCGACGTCGTGTACGGCGCGTGCAGCGCGGCGATCGCGTGCACCAGGTCGGCGTAGGCCGACTGGTACGCCTCGAAGGTGCTCTGGTCGTCGAGCGCCTGCGCGGTGCTCACGGCGTCCTGCAGCGCGGCCCACGAGGCCGACGAGTAGTCCGCCTCGTCGAGCTGTGCCGCCGCTGCGAGCTGGTCGGCGACCTGCTTGACGACCTTCCACTGCAGCTGCGCGGCGAGCTTCAGGTCACGCAGCGCCTTGGCGACCTGCGACGCGGTGGCGTCGGTGGTCGTCGCGACGGTGCGTGCCGTGGCCAGCGCCCGCGTGAACACGGCCAGCTCGGCCGCGATGTAGCGCTCGGGGTGCGCCTCGATGTCCGAGACGCCGGCGATCTGCGTGCGCAGCGCCGCCTTGTCCGCGCCGTACCCGAACGAGAACCAGTCGAGGTTGCCGACGTACGGGTGGTCGGTGTCCGGCGTGCTGAGCAGCTTGACGTAGATCGAGTGCGAGCCCGTGATCTCCGACGGCAGCGCGACCGTCGCCGTGGAGTACGTGCCCCAGCCCGAGCCGGTCGACGGGAGCGCCACCGTGGTGAGCGCCGGTGCGTCGAGCGAGTCGACGTGGATCTCGAGCCGGCCGTCGACGACCTTCGTCGAGGGCGCGTCGTAGCGGACGCTGAACGTCGTCGCGAAGTGCGAGCCCAGGTCCACGCCGTACCGCACCCAGCCGCCGTTCTTGGTCCCGGCGAGCTGGCCGTTGACGCTGCCGGCCTCGGTCTTGAGGTCGGCACCCGAGAAGTCGGTGCCGTCGACGAGGCCGGAGTCGGCCGCGTTGAGCATCCCGTAGCCCGTGCGGATCGACTCGAGCTGGACCGTCTTGCCCGTGGGAACGGCGGTGGCCGTCGAGTCGCCGAACTGGAACCACGCGAAGTTGCCGACGTACGGCGCGCCTGACGTGTGCGTCTTGTCCATCCGGAACACGACGTACACGTCCTTGGTGCCCGTGAACACCGCCGGGTTCACCGCGATGCTCTGCGTCGCGTAGTGGTTCCAGCCCGTGCCCGTGTACGCGAGCATCGGGCTCGACGCGACCGTGGTGCCGCTCGGGCTGCCGAGGCGGATGTCGATCCAGCTGTTGTCGGTCGACTTGTCCGTCGGCTTGTCGTAGGAGAACGTCAGCGTGTCCGCACCGTTGGGGCCGAGGTCGACGGCTGCGAAGCCCGCCCACTCCTCGTTGTGCGTGTTGCCGAAGTTCGTGTACGCACCCGCCGAGCCGTCACGTCCGAGCCCCGAGTGCATCGTCGAGACGTTGTTCGGCGTGAGCTGCTTGTACGTGAAGACGTCGGTGCCCGACGACTCCGCCTGGAACTGCAGGTAGTCGACGTTCGCCACCCACGCCTTGTCGGCGGTCCCCCGGAACACCAGGTAGACGTCGTTGACGCCGCCCAGCGCCGTCAGCTCGTCGGCCGTGAACGTGTGCGTGACCTGCGAGAACGTCGTCCAGGCACCGGTCGTCGGCAGCGAGATCGTGGTGACGAGCGGACCCGCGGCCGATCCCGTGCGGATCTCGACCTTGGAGCTGCCCGAGGCCGAGCCCGGGTTGTGCGAGTAGCTGATCAGCACCGACTTCAGGGAAGCGTCCGTGAAGTCGAGCCCGCGGTACGCGATCCACGAGTCGGGCGAGACGCCGGCCAGGACCGTGCCCGAGCCGCCGCTCTCCGTCTTGAGCGAGCCGCCCGACCACAGGTCGTAGCCCTCGCCCTGCAGCAGCCGGTAGCCGTCGTCGCCGATGGCCAGCCCGTCGACCGCCGCACGCAGGTTGGCGAGCGCCTGGGCGAGCACGTACTCGGACGCGTCGGCGTCGGCGAGGACCGCCTTCGCCCCGGAGACCGCCGAGGTCAGCGTCGCGAACGACGACGGCGAGTAGCTGCCGAGCGTGATGAGCCGGGCGTCGTCGTACATCGCCTGCAGGTCCGCGCGCGTCGTCGACGCGGGGCCCAGCGTGAACGGGTCGATCGCCGTGAGGCCCGGACCGCTGATCTGCGCCGCCGTCGCGCCCGAGAGCGCGGCGTCGGTGAGCAGCAGCGTGAAGTGGGTCGTCGACGTGCCCGAGAGGTTGCCGGTGAAGGCGACGGTCGCCGTGGTGGCGCCGGTCTTCGTGACGACGGCGTGGACGCCCTCGTCGAGGCCCGGGAGCTGCGCCGGCAGCGCCGAGCCGGTGGCACCGGTGAACGTCGCGCCGCCCGCCAGCGTGAGGTCCACGCTGGCGTCGACCTTGCCGTGCGCGTCGGCCGTGACGGTCGTCGTGCTGGGCGTCAGTCCGTAGCCCGCGAAGCGGACCTTGAGCGCGAGCGCACGGTCTGCCGCGCTCGGGGCTGTCCCTGTGAACGCGCCCTCGCCGAGCGTCACGACGAGGCCGTCGGTCGAGTCGTCGACCAGGTGGCTCGCGGCCTTGCCGGTGAGCGTCAGGTCGAGCGTGCTCGCGCCGGTCTTCGTCGCCTTCACGGCGAGGCCGGTCGGCAGGCCCGTAGCGGTGACCTGCGAGGTCAGGTCGTCGCCGACCTCACCCGCGAACGTCGCGCCGGTCACGGACACGGAGATCGAGCTGCCGATCGAGCCGTCGTTCACGTCGGACTCGGCGAACACCTGCGTCGCCGTCACGACCGTGCTCGAGGGGTCGTAGACGGACGAGGGGACCTCGTCGCTCATCGAGTACGCCATCGGGCTGTCGGTGCCCCACTGCGACGGGGTCGAGCCCATGTCGAAGTGCAGCGTGCCGCCGGCCATCATCTCGTCGTACGTCACCCACGTGCGGTTCAGCGCGTGACCGTTCAGCGAGGCGTCCTGGATGTAGAGGTTGTCGGCGTTGGTGCCGTTCGCCTCGATGACGAAGTCCTTGCCGCCCGGGTAGTGCAGCGTGACCTTCTCGAAGATCGGCGAGCCGATCTGGAACGAGTCGGCGCCCGCCGTGACCGGGAACAGGCCGAGCGCGCCGCCGACGAACACCGACGACATGGTCGCGGCGTCGTTGTCCATCGTCTGCAGGAAGCCCTTGGGGCTGTTCTGGTACGCCTTGAGCTTCTGCGGCGTCGTGTACTCACCCTTGCCGTTGAGGCCCTCGGAGCCGCTGCTCGAGTCCTTCGCCGCGGCGTAGCGCTGGCACGTCGCGGTGGTGAGGATGCTGCGCGACCAGTACTGCGTGCGGTCGGGAGCGCCGACGTAGTTGAAGAGGTACGGCGAGTGCAGGTCGATCTCGTTGGAGTTGAGGTGCAGCATGCGCGTGCAGTCGTTCGGAGCCTGCTCGCCGTAGAGGTAGCTCAGCGCCGTCTTGGCGCCCGACTTGCCGCCCATCAGCTCGACCATGCCGCCCATGTCCTGGGCGTCGTACCAGTTGTACTGCCAGAGCGTGCCCTGGTAGAGACCGGCACCCGACGCCTCGAACACCTCGGGGTCGACGTTCGCGGTGAATCCGCTCGCCGTACGCGGCATCAGCAGGCCGACGTTCTCGACACCGGTGCCCGACGCGAGCGCCTGGGGGTTGCTCTTGAGCGCGTCCTTGTTGAACAGGTTGGTGTAGTTCGTCGAGCGCTTGAGGAACCTCGCGGCGTCCGCGGTCTTGCCGAGCTTCGTCGCGACGACCGACATGGCCCAGTCGTCGTACGCGGTGCCGAGCGTGTCGGCGACCGAGCCCGAGATGAAGCCGAGCTGCTCGTTCGTCGAGCTGTAGTTGCCGTTCGACGCCTTCACGAGCGCCGGGTACGCGACGTCGAGGCCCTTGAGGTCGGCGCCCTTGTTGATCGCGTCGGCGACGATCACCGCCGCACGCTCCCAGCGCACGGTCGGCACCGACTGCATGAGGCTGCCGACCGAGCTCGAGCCCGAGTTCGCCGTCTCGGCGAACAGGTCGACCAGGGACTGCGCGATGTCGCGGTAGTCCGCCGGGTAGATCGACGCGATCGACGAGTACTTGTGGAAGTCGTCCCACAGAGACCACGAGTCGTAGTGCGTGTAGCCGTCGGCCTCGTAGATCTTGCCGTCGATGCCGCGGTAGGTCCCGTCGGTCGACGTCGCGTTCAGCGGCGAGGCGTTCATGCGGAACAGGTGCGTGTAGAACTGCGTCTTCAGGTCGCCGGACAGGTCGTCGTCGGCGCCCTCCTGGACCTCGACCGCGCCGAGAGCCTTGTTCCACTGCTTCGTGGCGTCCGCGCGGACGTCGCTGAAGCTCTTGCCGCCGATCTCCGCGGCCTGGTCGCGCGCAGCCTGCTCGGGGCTGATCGGCGACAGCGTCACGTTGAGGCCGACGTGCGTGTTCGCGGCGACGTCGAACGACAGCACGGCACCGATGTCGGTGCCGTCCTGCGTCGCCTTCGACGCGGTCAGGCCCGCCGAGCCCCACGTGCTGTACGACGAGGTCGGGACCGTCGTCGTCGCGTAGTAGTAGAGCGTGTAGGCCGAGTTGTAGAAGTAGCCCTTGAGCGCACCGGACAGCGTCGTGCGACCGTCGGACGTCTTTCCGACCTTGAGCGTCGCGCCCTGGCGGCTGCCGAAGTTGTTCTGGAGGTCGACGACGAGCGACGCCTTGCCGGCGTTCTCGAACGTGTAGTCCTCGACGCCGGTGCGCGTGTCCGCGGCGACCTGGGCGTTGATCTTGTTCGACCCCTCGGTGAGGCGCGCCTGGTAGTAGCCCGGCTCCGCCTTCTCGTCCGAGTGCGAGAACGTCTTGTTGTAGCTGCTCGTCGACGGGCGGGCCGTGTAGGTCTGGTACGTCGGCACGACGAGGAAGTCACCGCCGGCGCCGGCCGCACCCACGCCGTCGAGCGTCGTCGACGTGAAGCCCTGGAACGTGCTCGAGCTGTAGTTGTAGCCGACGTGGTTGCGCGAGCCGGTCAGCGGCGTGATCTTCGCCAGACCGTGCGGCGTGAACGCACCCGGGCCGTCCTGCCCGTAGTCGTCCTGCGTGGAGATGAACGGGTTCACGATCTGGGTGAAGTCCGTGGTGGGCTCGGCGGCCGCGGCGTGGGCCGGGGCTGCCAGGGGTGCCACGAGGGCGGAGGCCACGAGGGCGAAGGCGGTCGGCAGGGCGATCCGTCGGGAGCTGCTGACGCGAGTGGTCGGGCGGGGGCGTCGAGGGGCTGATGCCTCGTACGACAACGTTGTCATGGGCGGGACAGTACCTGATGGATCTGAGCAGGAGTGGCCCACGTCACCGAACGGCCGGGTATGCCGGGATGGCGATCGGGTGAAGTTTGGGCCCAGTGCCGCTGCGGAGCATCGGCGGCGAGACGAGGAGGCGGGACACCGGATGACCGATGTCCCGCCTCGTCAGATGGTGGAGCTGAGGGGACTCGAACCCCTGACCCCCTGCATGCCATGCAGGTGCGCTACCAGCTGCGCCACAGCCCCGAAGGTTTGCTCGCCCTTGCGGGCGCCTGGTGAGTCTAGGCGACGGATGGCCCCGGACGCCAATCCGGTGCCGGATGGTCCCGGACGGGGATCGGGAGCCGGTCAGGACGGGTCGCGGGTCTCCTCGTCGGCCTGCTCCGCCGGCACCGACGGCCCTTCGTTCCAGCTGCGCACCGAGTGGCTCGGGCCCAGGTTGTAGCCGCTCATGCGCCAGGACGGGTCGCCCGACGAGGGGCGCAGCTCCGCCCAGTGCGCGTTGTGCATGCCCTGCAGGCCACGCCAGTGGGGCTCCTGGCCCAGCAGCGCCGCGGCGGCGACACCGATCGCGGCACCGTGCGAGACGACGACGAGCGTGTCCGAGCGGTCCAGCGAGGCGGCGTGCTCCTCGATCGCCTCGCGCGCACGCTCGGCGACCTGCGCGCGCGTCTCCGCGCCGACGCCCGCCGGGTCGCTGCCCGTGCGCCACGCCTCGAAAGCCTCCGGCCAACGGCCCGCCAGCTCGTCGTGCGTCAGGCCTTCCCACTCCCCGAACGCGCGCTCACGCACACGAGGGTCGACGACCGCCTCGATGCCCGCGGCGCGCGCCAGGAACGACGCGGTCTCGACCGCGCGACCGAGGTCCGAGACGACGATGTGCGTCGGCTCGTAGCGCTCGACGATCTGCGCCGCGGCGGTGCGCGCCTGCCAGCGGCCCACGTCGTCGAGCGGGATGTCGATCTGACCCTGCAGGCGGGCAGCCGCGTTGTACGCCGTGCGGCCGTGACGCCACAGCAGCAGCGTGCCGGCGCTCACTCGGAGTCGGCCGGCTCGTCGGAGCCGCGCGCGTCCGCGGGCAGCTCGATGAGCGGGCAGTCCTTCCACAGCCGCTCGAGCGCGTAGTACACGCGGTCCTCCGCGTGCTGCACGTGCACCACGACGTCACCGAAGTCGACCAGCACCCAGCGGCCCGCCGACTTGCCCTCGCGGCGCACCGGCTTGGCACCGAGGTGGAACAGCGCCTCCTCGACCGCGTCGACGATCGCGCCGACCTGTCGCTCGTTGGTGCCGGACGCGATGAGGAACACGTCCGTGAGCACCAGCTGCTCGCTCACGTCGAGCGCGATGATCTCCTGCGCCTTGAGGTCGGATGCGGCGCGGGCCGCCGCGACGGCGAGCTCCACGGCACGTTCGGTGGCGGGCACAGGTCTCCTCGGGTCAGGGGTCAGGTGGACGAGCCGGCGCGTGCGGCCGCGCTCGTGGAGTGGTCGGCGTGCACGGGGGCCGCGCCGTTGTCGGAGCGCCCGTTGATGACGAGCAGCATGACGAGGAAGCCCAGCACGAACGCCACCAGCGCCAGTACCAGCAGGTGCAGCCACGTGTACGGGTGACGCGGGCGGAGCTCGCGCTCGTCGACCTCGTCCTCGTCGTCCGTCGCGACCACCGGGGGCGGGCTCCACGGTGCGGGCACGTCGCCCGACGCAGCCTCGACCGGGGCCCATGACGGTGTGAGGTCCGCGACCTCGTCGGACGCGGGCGACCCGACGGGCGCCACGGTCGGCGGGTCCGCGGCTGTGGGTGCGGCCGGCGCGGGCGCTGCCGTCGCGAACGCCGATGTCGCGCCCGGGACCCGGGGCGGGGCCGCGCGCGGGGTGAGCTGCGTCGGGGCTCCCGGCTGCGTCGTCGTCGGGCTCTGCGGCGCGGCGGGCCACGTCGTGCCTGCCGTCGTCGCGCCGCCCTGCGTCGTCGTGGTGGCGGCCGGTGCTGCAGGGGCCGCCGCCGCCGACCAGGTCGCCTGGCCGCCGTTCCACGCCTGCGGGCGGGCCGCCTCGTGCGACGGGGGTGTGGCGCCAGGACGACCGGGGCGCGAGATCGCGTCCGGGGCACCCGACGAGCGGCCCACCGCGGACTGGCGGGCGGGTGCCCCCGACGACGCGTCGGAGGGCGTCGGCTGCCACGACGAGCGCGACGGTCCCGTGCCCGCTGGCGCCCAGGACGCCGGTCCGGGCTGCGCCGGGACCTGGTCGGGACGGGCCGGACCCGCGCCGTGCTGCACCGACGACGCGCCCGGGGCGCCCTGAGGGCTCACGGACCGGGAGTCCTGCGGGACCCGCGGAGTCGGGGCGGACCACGACGGGGTGCCGCGCGTATGCGGTGCGGCCGTCGGTCGCGAGCTCGTGGGGTCGAGCGTGTCCCGCGTCGAGCGCCGCGCACGAGCGGCTTCCGCCGTCGGCGCCGCCTGGGGCGAGGACGCGACCGACCACTGGGGTGTCGCACGTGACGACGGCGCGGTCGTCGGCGCGGCGGCGGGAGCGTCCTGGGACCCAGCGGGCGCGGAGGGCGTTGCGGACGGGCGTGCCGGAGCCGAGGGCTGCGTCGGCTGCCACCCGGTCGCGGGGACGGGACGCTGCGCGGAGTGGGGGGCGGGCTGCGACGCGGACGGGGACTGCGCCCGGCTCGTCGGCGCGGCCGCCGCACGCGACGGAGCAGCTGCGCCGCGCGGTCCCGCGGCGCCCGGAGCCGCAGCGGGCTGGGCTGCGGAGCCCTGGGCAGGGCGGACCGCAGGCGACGGGGTCGCCGCGGGTCGGCTCGCCACCGGCTGCGCCGGGGCGACCGTCGGCTGCGCGGCGGACGCCGCGGCCTCGCGCATCGCGCGACGTGACCCGGGCACGGGCACGCCACCGGTTGCCGGGGCACTCGTCGGAGTACCGGGCACGCTCGTCGGCCCGGCACCCGTCCGCGTAGCGTCACCGGTCGTGGGCACGACAGGCTGGGCCGCCGTCCCCTCACCGTCGCCGCGGTGGAGGTCACGACGACGTCGCCGCTCTCCGGTCTCACTCATCACTTACCTCGATACAACCTGTGCTTGCCGATGTACTGCACGACCCCGTCCGGCACCAGGTACCAGACCGGTGCGCCCTGCCGCGCCCGCTCACGCACGTCCGTCGAGGAGATCGCCATCGCGGGGATCTCGAGCACGTGCACCCGGTCCCCCGGGAGGCCGTCGACCGACAGCGTGTGCCCGGGCCGGCTCACGGCCACGAACTGCGCCATGTCGAACAGCTCCCCAGCATCCTTCCACGACAGGATCTGCGCGACCGCGTCCGCACCCGTGATGAAGAACAGATCGGCATCCGGGCGCTGCTTCGAGAGGTCCCGCAGTGTGTCGACGGTGAACGTCACACCGTCGCGGTCGATGTCGACCCGGCTCACCGTGAAGCGCGGGTTGGACGCGGTCGCGACCACCGTCATCAGGTAGCGGTGCTCCGCGACGGTCACGTCCTGGTGCAGCTTGAACGTGGGTCGGCCGGTCGGCACGAACACGACCTCGTCGAGGTCGAACCGGGCCGCCGCCTCCGACGCCGCGACCAGGTGGCCGTGGTGGATGGGGTCGAACGTCCCGCCCATCACCCCGAGCCGGGGACGCGGTGCGGTCATCTCGCCGGGATCCGGCACGCGCTCAGTGACGCGAGCCCACGCTGCGGAACGCGTAGGTGACGAGCAGCATCGCGATCAGCCCACCGAAGGCCGCGAGGCCGAAGACGACCGGCGGGAACGGCAGCTCGTTGGTGTGCTCGGCGGCCTGCTCTGCGGCTGCGGCCAGCGCAACGTGCACGGGAACTCCTCCAGATGGTGACGGGATGAGGGACAGTGTCGCACGCGGGGATGTG
The DNA here is from genome assembly GCF_000708885.1 of Cellulomonas sp. HZM. Taxonomy (GTDB): domain Bacteria; phylum Actinomycetota; class Actinomycetes; order Actinomycetales; family Cellulomonadaceae; genus Cellulomonas. The sequence continues at coordinate 87,846 of NZ_JEOE01000007.1, forward strand.
CGCTCAGGGCCTGACGTGGCCGTCGCCGTGGACGACCCACTTGGTGGTGGTGAGCTCGGCGAGGCCCATCGGCCCGCGCGCGTGCAGCTTCTGCGTCGAGATGCCGATCTCCGCGCCCAGGCCCAGCTGACCGCCGTCGGTGAACCGCGTCGAGGCGTTGACCATCACGGCGGCCGAGTCCACCTCCGCGACGAACCGCTCCGAGGCCGCGAGGTCCCGCGTGACGATCGCCTCGGTGTGACCCGACGACCACGTGCGGATGTGCTCGATCGCCTCGTCCAGGTCGTCGACGACGCGCACCGCCAGGTCGAGCGACAGGTATTCGGTCGCCCAGTCCTCGTCCGTCGCGGGAACCACGGGGGCGTCGTCGGGCGCGAGCGCGAGCGTCGTCGCGTCGCCGTGCACCGTGACACCTGCGTCCGCGAGCGTCGCGATGGCGACCGGCAGGAACTCGTGCGCGACCGCGCGGTGCACCAGCAGCGTCTCCGCCGCGTTGCACACGCCGATGCGCTGCGTCTTCGCGTTGAGCAGGATCGGCAGCGCCATCGCCAGGTCGGCGCTCTCGTCGACGTAGACGTGCACGTTGCCGACGCCCGTCTCGATGACCGGGACGGTCGACTCGCGGACGACGGTCTGGATCAGGTCCGCACCGCCGCGCGGCACGAGCACGTCCACCAGACCGCGTGCGCGCATGAGCGCGACGCCGCCCTCGCGGCCGTAGGCGTCGATCGACTGCACGAGCGCGCCCGGCAGGCCCTGGGCCTCGAGCGCGTCCGCGAGCACGCGCACGATCACCTCGTTGCTCGCGGCCGCCGCCGACCCGCCGCGCAGGATCACCGCGTTCCCGCTCTTGAGCGCGAGGCCCGCGGCGTCCACCGTGACGTTGGGGCGCGCCTCGTAGATCATCCCGACGACACCCATGGGGACCCGCAGCTGGCGCAGGCGCAGCCCGTTGGGCAGCGTGGAGCCGCGCACGACCTCCCCCACCGGGTCCGGCAGGCCGGCGAGCTCGCGCAGCGCGTCCGCGATGGACGCGACGCGCTCGGGGGTGAGCGCGAGCCGGTCGAGCAGCCCGCTGCTCATGCCGTTGTCGCGCCCCCGCGCCAGGTCGGTCGCGTTCGCGGCGAGGATCTCGTCGGTCGCGGCGACCAGCGCGTCCGCGAGCGCGAGCAGCGCCGCGTCCTTCGTCGCCCTCGTCGCCGTCGCGAGGCGGCGGGACGCCGTCTTCGCGCGCCGGGCGACCTGCTCGACCGCCTCACGGACGTCCACGGCAGGCGGCGTCGCGGCGGTGCCGCTCGACGCGCCGACGGGGAGGTCCAGGGAGGTCGTCATCCGGCCAGGGTAGTCCGACGACGAGCACCACGGGCGGGGCGTCCGCGGTGCGGCCCGAGGCCCGTGCGACGGCACGTCACGAGAAGTACCCGGCGACGTCGAGCGCGCCCCCGGACGCCTCGAAGTCCGCGAGCACCGCGGCGCGCAGCGCGGGGTCCGCGAGCCAGTCCAGGGCCGTCAGCGCGAGCCCCACCGTGCCGTCGACCACCGCGGAGTCCCCGCGCGGGCCCGCGGCGACGTCGGCGAACTCGCGGGTGTGCAGCGCGACGTCCGGGTCGCTCACGGCGATCATCGGGTGGATGCCCGGGATCCGGACGCTGATGTTCCCGAAGTCCGTCGACGCAGCGAGGATCTCCGGCACCACCCCGCCCGCGAGCGCGGTCCGACCCTGTGCGGCCTGGTGCGTCGCCCACCGCGCGGCGAGCGGACCGTTGGTGCGCACCGGGAGCGTGAAGGGGGCGGCGTCCCAGTCGAGCTGCGCGGTGGTCCCCGTGGCGCGCGCGATGCCGTGCGCGACGTCCTCGAGCCGTCGGCTGAGGTCCTTGAGCGTCGCGGGACTCGCGGAGCGGACGTAGTACTCCACCGACGCGCGCTCGGGCACGACGCTGGGCCGGTCCCCGCCCTCGCGGACGACCCCGTGGACCCGGTCGCTCGGCGGGATGTGCTGGCGGAGCAGCCCGACGGCCTGGTAGTTCAGGGCGACCGCGTCGAGCGCGTTGCGTCCCATGAACGGGCTCGCCGAGGCGTGCGCGGCGACGCCGTGGTAGCTCACGCGCAGCTGCCGGCGGCCCAGGAACGGGTGGTCGACGACGTCGTAGCCGAACGGGTGCACCATGATCGCCGCGTCGACGCCGTCGAAGAAGCCGGCACGCGCCAGGACCTCCTTGCCCGACGCCCCCTCCTCCGCGGGCGTGCCGAGCAGCAGCACGCGCCCGTCGAACCGCAGCCCGTCGGCCACCGCCCGGTGCAGCGCGAGGAACGCCCCCGTCGCGGCGGCTGCGATGAGGTGGTGGCCGCATGCGTGGCCGATGCCCGGCAGCGCGTCGTACTCGGCGAGGATCGCGATCGTCGGGCCGTCGACCACGGTGCCGTCGTCGGGGCCGTGCGACGTGAGACCCGCGCGCAGCGACGTCGCGAGGCCGTGGGTACCGACGACGGCCGGGACGCCCGCCGAGCGCAGCAGCTCGGCGACCGCGGCGACCGACCGCACCTCGCGGAACGCCTCCTCGGCGTAGCCGTGCACGGCGTGCGCGAGCCCGAGAGCGGCGCCCTCACCGGCGCTCGCCGCGGCCCGCACCCGTGCGACGTCGCCATCCGACGCACCGGCGAACGCCGAGGTCAGCGGGACGAATGCGGCGCGGCGGCGCTCGGTGACGTCGCGCAGCTCGTCGAGGAACGCCGTGCTGACCGGCTCCGCCGTCACTGCGCGGTGCCGGGCTCGAACGGCAGGCCGGCGTCGCGCCAGGCCGCCGCGCCGCCCTCGACGTGCACGACGTTCGTGAAGCCCTTCGCGCGCAGGGCCGCCGCGACCGGGCCGGAGCCGCGGACCGAGCCGCACACGACGACGATCGGCGTGTCGAGCGAGAGCGCGGGCGTGACCTTCGTGGCCGACGCGAGGTCGAACGTCTCGTCGACCGTGTACCGGTCGACGAGAGCGGCGCCCGGGATCGAGCCCGTGGACTCGCGGCCCGCCGCGCTGCGCACGTCGACGAGCAGCGCTCCGTCGGCGACGCGCGCCGCGGCGTGCACGGCGTCGACGGACGGCGCGAGCGCCGTGGCCTCCTCGATGGTGAGGTCGTGGGCGGGTGCGGTGCTGGTCATGGCGGTTCCTCTCGGTGGTTCGGCCCCCGGCTCGGCGGCTGAACGTAGGAACGTGCCCGGACCCGGTCAACGGGCGCCACGGGCCCTCTCACGAATCGAGACGGCACGCACGCAGGCGCGAGGTCGGCCGCGCAGTCCGCGACGTCGCGACCGGATGCTGAGACGTTCCGGTCGAATCGTTGACCGGATCGGTCGGCATTTCTACGTTGCGTCCGGTCTCGAGACCCGACGACAAGCCCTGGCTGGTCGGGCAGCAACCCTCCGGACGTGGCGGGGTGCTCCAGGTGACGACCAGGCACGGCCGGCGTTCGCCGACCGTGCAAGCACGCACCGGACGCGCCAACGCGCGTCCCGAACGAGGAGCCCCGATGCGCCCAGCTCTCGCACGACCGAGGCAGCCACGACCGAGGCAGCCACGACCGAGGACGGCACGACCGTGACCCGGTACGTGCTGCGACGGCTCGGCCTGGCGGTCCTCGTGCTGTGGGCGGCGTACACGGTCTCGTTCCTCGTGCTGTACGCGCTGCCCGGCGACCCGGTGTCGATCATGTACGGCGGCGAGTCGAGCGACGTCACACCCGAGCAGCTCGACCAGCTGCGTCAGCAGTACGGCCTCGACCAGCCGCTCGTCGTGCAGTACCTCACGCAGCTGGGGCACGCGCTGCACGGCGACCTCGGCACGTCGGTGGTCAGCAAGCAGCCGGTCACCACCCTGCTGGCCGACGCGCTCCCACCCACGCTGCAGATCGCCGGCGCCGCACTCGTCCTCGCGGTCGTCGCGGGCACGACGCTCGCGCTCGTCGCGACCGGCACGCGCAGCAGACGCCTGTCCGGCTTCCTGCTCTCGCTGCCGCCGCTCGGCGTCGCGATCCCGTCCTTCTGGCTCGGCCTCACGCTCGTGCAGTGGTTCTCCTTCGAGATCCCGATCTTCCCCGCGCTCGGCAACCAGGGAGCGGCCGCAGCCGTCCTCCCGGCGATCACGCTCGCCGTGCCGACGTCGGCGGTCATCGCGCAGATGCTGTCGCGGAGCCTGCTGCACACCCTGCGCGAGCCGTACGTCGACACGGCGCTCGCCAAGGGCGCCGGCCGCGCCCGCGTCCACCTTCGGCACGCGCTGCGCAACGCCGCCCTGCCCGCCCTGACGGTCACCGGCCTGGTCGTCGGCGGCCTGCTCTCGGGCGCGGTCGTGACCGAGACGGTGTTCTCGCGTCCGGGCATCGGGCGGCTCACCGCGACGTCGGTCGCGGCGCAGGACATCCCCGTGGTGCAGGGCGTCGTGCTCGTCGCGGCGACGGTCTACGTGCTCGTCAACCTGCTCGTGGACCTCGTGTACCCGGTCCTGGACCCGCGGATCGTGACCGGGGCCAGGAGCAGCGTGAGCCGCACGACGGTCCCGGCGACCGCGGCGAGCACCACGGACGACGAGCCCGGGGCCACCGGCTCCCCCGTCGACCGCGAGCCCGTCTCGGCAGGAGGCGCCCGATGAGCACTCTCGACTCCCTCACCACCGACCGCGGCGGCCGCGAACCACAGGGGTTCGTCCCCACGGCGCTCGACCCCGACGCGCGCGCCGACCAGTTCGCCACCACGGCGACCGATCGGTTCGCGGACGCCGTCGCCGAGCGCGACGGCGCGCTCGTCCGCCGCTCCGTGTGGAGATCACGGCTCGACGACATCGTCCGCAGGCCCGCCCTGGTGCTCGCGCTGCTGTGGTCGGCGCTCGTCGTGCTCGCAGCGTTCGCCCCGACCGTCCTGGCCCCCGGCGACCCCCTCGAGGGCGTGCCCGCCGACAAGCTGCAGCCGCCGTCGGCCGCGCACTGGTTCGGCACCGACCAGCTCGGGCGGGACCTGTACACGCGCGTCGTGCACGGCACCCACCTGACGCTCGAGGCGGCGCTCGTCGCGGTGGCCGTCGGGCTCGTCGTGGGCGCGGTCGTCGGGCTCGTCGCGGGATTCGTCGGTGGCGTCGTCGACGACGTCGCGATGCGCGTCGTCGACGTCCTGCTCTCGATCCCGGCGCTCCTGCTGTCGCTCGCGCTCATCACGGTGCTGGGCTTCGGGACGGTCAACGTCGCGATCGCCGTGGGCCTCGCGAACGTCGCGTCGGTCGCGCGCATCATGCGCTCCGAGGTGCTCCGGGTGCGGACCTCGGTGTTCGTCGAGGCCTCGCACGCGGGCGGCAGCCGCTGGTGGACCGTGCTCGGGCGGCACGTCCTGCCGAACTCGATCGGGCCGGTCGTCGTGCTCGCCGCGCTCGAGCTGGGGGCCGCCGTGCTGGCCGTCTCGTCGCTCTCGTTCCTCGGCTACGGCGAGCCGCCGCCGGCACCCGAGTGGGGCGCCCTCGTGGCGGGCGGCCGCGACTACCTGCGCACGTCGTGGTGGCTGACCACGCTGCCGGGCCTCACGATCGTCGCCACCGTGCTGGCCGCCGGCCGGATCTCCCGAGCGCTCGACGGCGACCCCGGGAGGGCCCGATGACCGCCACCGACCAGCGGTCCGAGCGGCTCCTGACCGTCGAGGACCTCGCGGTGTCCTACCGCACGCGGCACGGTGCGGTGGCGGCCGTGCGGGACGTGTCGCTGCACGTCGACGCCGGCGAGACCGTCGCGCTCGTCGGCGAGTCTGGCTCGGGCAAGTCGACGACGGCCGCGGCGGTCGTCCGCCTGCTGGCGCCGGCGGCCCGCATCGAGGGCGGCAGGATCGACGTGCTGGGTCACGACGTCGCGCACGCCTCGCCGCGGACGCTGCAGCAGGTGCGCGGCCTGCTCGTCGGGCTCGTGCCCCAGGACCCCACCGTCTCGCTCAACCCGGTCAAGCGCGTCGGCGAGCAGGTCGCGGAGGTGCTGCGGATCCACGGTCTCGCAGACCGTCGGGTCGCCGGAATCGAGGCGGTCGAGGCGTTGCGCCGCGCGGGGCTCCCGCAGCCGGAGGTGCGTGCCCGCCAGTACCCGCACGAGCTCTCGGGCGGCATGCGCCAGCGCGTGCTCATCGCGATCGCGCTCGTCGCGCGTCCGCGGCTCCTCGTGGCCGACGAGCCGACGAGCGCGCTCGACGTGACGGTGCAGCGCCAGATCCTCGATCACGTCGAGGAGCTCACGAGCGAGACCGGCACGGGCGTGCTGCTCATCACGCACGACCTCGGCGTCGCGGCGGACCGGGCCGACCGGATCGTCGTCATGTCCCGCGGACGCGTCGTGGAGAGCGGCACCCCCGACGAGGTGCTCGGCGACCCGCGCGAGGAGTACACCAAGGCGCTGCTCGCCGCCGCACCCTCGCTGCGCGGCGCGCGCCTCGTGCACGGAGCGCCCGCGCCCGCACCGCCGGCTCTCGAGGTGCGCGGGCTGGTCAAGGACTACCCGCTGCCCCGGTCGGGCGGGGGCGGGACGCTGCGCGCGGTCGACGACGTCTCGTTCGCCGTGCCGCGGGGCCGGACGCTCGCGCTCGTCGGCGAGTCCGGATCGGGCAAGTCCACGACGGCCCGGCTCGCGCTGCGGCTGACGGACCCCACGTCGGGCAGCGTGCTGCTGGACGGCGTCGATGTCAGCGCCACGCGCGGCTCCGCGCTGCGGGCGCTGCGCCGTCGCGTGCAGGTCGTGTACCAGAACCCCTACGCGTCGCTCGACCCGCGGTGGTCGGTGCAGCGCATCGTGACCGAGCCTCTGCGCGCGTTCCGGGTCGGAGGCCGCCGCGAGCAGGCCACCCGCGCGGCCGAGCTCGTCGACCTCGTGGCGCTGCCTGCGTCCGTGCTGCAGCGCCGGCCCGCCGAGCTGTCCGGCGGGCAGCGCCAGCGGGTCGCGATCGCCAGAGCCCTGTCGGTGCGACCCGAGATCGTCGTGCTCGACGAGCCCGTGTCGGCCCTCGACGTCTCGGTGCAGGCGCAGATCCTCGACCTGCTGACGGCGCTCCAGCGCGAGCTCGGCGTGACGTACCTGTTCATCTCGCACGACCTCGCGGTCGTGCGGCAGGTCGCGCACGAGGTCGTCGTCCTGCGCGACGGCCGCGTCGTCGAGACCGGCGACGTCGAGCACGTCTTCGCGTCGCCGCAGCACCCGTACACGCGCGAGCTGCTCGCGGCGATCCCGGGCGCACGCGTGCGGGTCGGAGCACCCGACGCCGCACCGGACTCGGTACCGGGCGCCGTACCTGGCGCCGTATCGGGCGCAACACCCAGCGAGGCACCGGACGAGGGAGGTGAGCGATGACCGCCTGTTGTCCCGGCCGTCGCCGCCCGCGGCCCTGAGCCGCCCCACCCCCCTATCACCCTGGAGACACCATGTCCGTCCGTCCTCTGCTCCCCCGTCCCGTGCGCGCCGTCGCCGCCGTCGCGATCGTCGGTCTCGCCCTCACCGCGTGCAGCACGTCCTCCTCCACGTCGGGAGACCCCACCTCGTCGTCGTCGGCATCGTCGTCCGCCGCGCCGGTCGACGGGGGCGAGCTCACCTTCGCGATCGGCAACGACCCGATCTCCGTCAACCCGTCCGGCATCGGCTCCGGCAACGACACGCTGTACGTCACGCGGCAGATCGTGGACTCCCTGCTCTGGCAGGACCCCGCCGACGGCTCGCTCGAGCCGTGGCTCGCGACGTCCTGGAAGAGCAACGACGACGCCACGCAGTTCACGTTCACGCTGCGTGACGGCGTCACGTTCTCCGACGGCACGCTGCTCACCGCCGCGACCGTCAAGGCCAACCTCGACGACCTCGTGGCTGCGGGCGCCAAGAGCTCGGCCGCCGCCAACCTGGTCGGGCTCACGAAGGTCACGGCACCCGACGAGCACACGGTCGAGGTCGACTTCGCCACCCCGAACGCCGCGTTCCCGCAGGCCACGACGTCGCCCGCGTTCGGCATCGTCGCGGACTCCACGCTGAAGATCCCGTTCGACGAGCGTGCGAGCGGCCACGGCGTCGTGGGGACCGGACCCTTCGTGCTCGACCACTACACGAAGGACACCGAGACGGTGCTCACGGCACGCGACGGGTACGCGTGGGGGCCGGAGGGTCGCGGCGGAGCCGGCCGGGCGCACCTGACGAAGGTCACGTTCCAGGTCGCCCCGGAGGCGAGCGTCCGCACCGGCTCCCTCGAGTCCGGTCAGGTGCAGGTCATCGGCGGCGTCCAGCCCACCGACATCGCCACGCTGCAGGGTGGCGGCTTCGACCTGGTGCACCGCGCCAACCCCGGCGTCACGTTCGGGCTCACCTTCAACGGCGCGTCCGAGATCGGCAAGGACGCCGCGGTGCGCGAGGCGATCGCCCTCGCGGTGAACCCCACCGAGATCCGCGACACCGCCCTCACCGACGGGTTCGCCGTCGCGAAGGGTCCGCTCGCCAGCACGACACCCGGCGTCGCGGACGAGAGCGCACACATCCAGACGGACCCGGCGAAGGCCGCGTCGGTCCTGGAGGCGGACGGCTGGACGAAGGGCGCGGACGGCATCTACGCGAAGGACGGCAAGCGCCTGGCACCCGTCCTCGTCTGGATCACCAACTTCTCGCCGAACCAGACCTCGGTCGAGCTCGTCCAGTCCGAGCTCAAGGCCGTCGGCATCGACGTGAAGCTGTGGTCGGGCACCGTCCCGGACTTCCAGCAGAAGCTCGCGAGCGGCGACTTCGACCTCGTGTGGGGCAACCTGTCGCGCGCCGACGGCGACGTCCTGCGTACGCAGTACTCGGTCGAGGCGACGAACTTCTACAAGCTCGACGACCCGACGCTCGAGAAGCTGCTGCAGGACCAGCTCGCGACGAGCGACACCACGAAGCGTGACGAGATCCTGGCCCAGGCGCAGGAGCGCCTCGTCACGCAGCACTGGGTCCTGCCGGTGCACGAGCTCACGACGTACCTGGGTCTCGCGACCAAGGTGCACGGCGTCGCGCTCGGCGCCGACTCGCGGCTCGACCAGCTGAACACGGCCTGGATCGGCTGACACACCGGCGGCACGGTCGACGAAGGGCGGGGGCGCGTGCCTCCGCCCTTCGTCGTCGGCACGGCACGCGAGGCGCTCAGCGGCGGCGGCGCACGAGGACGAGGTCGTCGCGGTGCACGAGCTCGCGGTCGTAGCCCGGGCCCAGCTCCGCGCGCAGCGCGGAGGTCGCGCGCCCCAGCAGGCGCGGCGCCTCGTCGGACCCGTAGGCCACCAGGCCGCGCGCGACGACCGTGCCGTCCGGCCCGACGAGCTCCACCGGGTCGCCCGCCTCGAACTCGCCCTCGACGCTCGTGACGCCCGCGGGCAGCAGCGACGTCCGCCGCTCGACGACCGCCCGCACGGCGCCCTCGTCGAGCACCAGGCGCCCGCGCGCCTTCGCGGCGTGCGCGAGCCACAGCAGCCGCACCGACGTGCGCCGGCCGGTCACGGCGAACCACGTGCCCACGTCCTGACCGTCGAGCGCCGCCGCGGCCTGCGCCGCCGAGGTCAGCACCACGGGGATGCCGGACTGGGTCGCGATCGCCACCGAGTCGAGCTTGGTGATCATGCCGCCCGTCCCGACGGCGCTCCCCCGCGACGCCACGTCGACCCCGTCGAGGTCGGCCGGCCCGTCGACCCGCTCGATGCGCCGCGAGCCCGCCCGGCTCGGCGGACCCGTGTACAGCGCGTCCACGTCGGTGAGCAGCACGAGAGCGTCGGCGTGCACCAGGTGCGACACGAGCGCCGCGAGGCGGTCGTTGTCCCCGAAGCGGATCTCGTCGGTCGCGACCGCGTCGTTCTCGTTGATGACCGGGACGACACCCAGGTCCAGCAGCCGCTGCAGCGCGCGGTGCGCGTTGCGGTAGTGGGTGCGGCGCACGGTGTCGTCGGCCGTCAGGAGCACCTGGCCGACGCGCAGGCCGTGGTCCGCGAACGCGCGCGTGTAGTGCGCGACGAGCAGACCCTGCCCCACGCTGGCCGCGGCTTGCTGCGTCGCCAGGTCACGCGGCCGGGACCCGAGTCCGAGCGGCCCGATCGCCGCCGCGATCGCGCCCGACGACACGAGCACGACCTGGCCGCCCGCGGCACGCCGCGCCGCGAGGACATCGACGAGCGCACGCAGGCGGTCCGGGTCGAGCCGACCGTCCGGGCCCGTGAGCGAGCTCGAGCCGACCTTGACCACGACGCGGGCGGCGTCCGGCAGCTGCCGGCGCTCGAGCAGGGCTGCGACACTCACGTGCCGCATTGTGCCGCGCCCGGTCAGTCGTCGGACGCGGGGTCCGCCCAGTGGCCCTGCTCGCGCTCGGTCCACAGCTCGTCGCGCGCAGCCGCCTTGGCGTCCATGCGGTCCTTGTACTCGGTCCGCTTCTCGCCGCGCGTCGGGCGCGAACGGTCCTCGAGCCGCAGGTCGGTGCCGCGCGGTCCGCCGAGCAGCTCCGAGCCCGTGATCAGCGTGGGCTCCCAGTCGAACACGACGGCGTTCGTGTCGGGACCGATCCGCACCTCGTCGCCCGCGACCGCGCCCGCCTTGAACAGGCTCTCCTCGACGCCGAGGCGTGCGAGCCGGTCCGCGAGGTAGCCGACGGCCTCGTCGTTCGAGAAGTCGGTCTGCCGCACCCAGCGCTCGGGCTTCTCGCCCCGCACCGCGAACCAGACCGCGCCGCCGCCCTCGCGCCGCTTCACCGTGAAGCCCGCGTCGTCGACGGCCTTGGGCCGGAGCACCACGCGCGTCGCCCCGGGCGCCGGGGCCTCGCGCCGCGACGTCTCGACGAGCTCCGCGAGCCCGAACGTCAGCGGCCGCAGCCCCTCGTGCGACGCGGTGGAGATCTCGAAGATGCGCAGGCCACGCGCCTCGAGCTCGGGGCGCACGAGGTCGGCCAGGTCGCGCGCCTCGGGCACGTCGATCTTGTTCAGCACCACGATGCGCGGTCGCTCGGTGAGCGGTACTCGCCCCCCCTCGATGCCGAGGTCCCCCGCGTAGTGGGCGAGCTCGGCCTCGATGACGTCCAGGTCGGAGATCGGGTCGCGGTCCGGCTCGAGCGTCGCGCAGTCGAGCACGTGCACGATGACCGCGCAGCGCTCGATGTGCCGCAGGAACTCCAGCCCGAGCCCACGGCCCTGCGACGCACCAGGGATGAGCCCCGGCACGTCCGCGACGGTGTACCGCGTGGAACCGGCCTGCACGACGCCCAGGTTCGGCACCAGCGTCGTGAACGGGTAGTCGGCGATCTTGGGCCGCGCCGCCGAGATCGCGGCGACGAGGCTCGACTTGCCCGCGCTGGGGTAGCCGACGAGCGCGACGTCGGCGATCGTCTTGAGCTCGAGCACGACGTCCTGGGTGTCGCCCGGCTCGCCGAGCAGCGCGAACCCGGGTGCCTTGCGGCGCGGGGACGCGAGCGCGGCGTTGCCGAGCCCACCGCGCCCGCCCGCGGCCACGACGAACTGCGCACCGACGCCGACGAGGTCCGCGAGCACCTCGCCGTCAGGCGACTTCACGACCGTGCCGTCCGGCACCCCCAGCACCAGGTCCGCGCCCGTGCTGCCCGCACGGTGGTCGCCCATGCCCTGCGTGCCCGAGGGTGCGCTGCGATGCGGCAGGTGGTGGAACTCGAGCAGCGTCGTGACCTGCGGGTCGACCTCGAGCACGACGGAACCACCGCCGCCGCCGTTGCCTCCGTCGGGGCCGGCGAGCGGCTTGAACTTCTCGCGGTGGATGGACGCGCAGCCGTGCCCCCCGTTACCGCCGGTCGCGTGCAGCACGACCCGGTCGACGAACGTCGCCACGGCTTGCCTCCTTCAGGCCTGCACGCTCGACGGCGGCGGCCGGTACTCGGATGATCACACGGCGAAGGGGCGCACCGCACCGGTGCGCCCCTTCGCTCGAGTCTGGTGACCGCCGCTCGCGCGACGATCGTGCTCCGCGACCGCGGAGCGGTGGCTCACGCCTCGACGATGTCGATCACGCGACGGCCACGGCGCGTGCCGAACTGCACGGCGCCCGGCGTCAGCGCGAACAGCGTGTCGTCGCCGCCACGGCCCACGTTGTTGCCGGGGTGGAAGTGCGTGCCGCGCTGGCGGACGATGATCTCGCCGGCCTTGACGACCTGACCGCCGAAGCGCTTGACGCCCAGACGCTGGGCGTTGGAGTCGCGACCGTTGCGCGAGGAGCTCGCGCCCTTCTTGTGTGCCATGACTGACCTGCTCTCGAGTTGCTCAGAACGACGGGTCCGCGGCGTGCGACGCCGCGGGAAGAATCACTTGATGCCGGTGACCTTGAGGCGGGTCAGCTGCTGGCGGTGACCCTGGCGCTTGCGGTAGCCGGTCTTGTTCTTGTACTTGAGGATGTCGATCTTGGGACCCTTCTCGTCCCGCACGACCTCCGCCGTCACGGTCACCTTGGCCAGGGCCGCGGCGTCCGTGGTGACCTTGTCACCGTCGACGAGCAGGAGCGCCGGCAGCTGCACCGACGAGCCGGCCGCGGCGGCGAGGCGGTCGACGACGACGACGTCGCCGACGGCGACCTTCTCCTGGCGGCCGCCAGCCTTCACGATCGCGTACACCACGTTGCTGCTCATCTCTGCTCGTCGAACTGCTGGATCTCTAGGTCTCGTACATGCCCTGCGGGCGCCCGCGCGCATCCGTCGGTACCGGGACTTCCCGGTGATGTCGGGGTTCGCATCGGCGCCGCCGCTGCGGCACGCTGATCGGCACGTCAGGGACGCGCCGACGTTCTAGGGTACGGACGGCGCGCGCCAGGGTCAAACCTGGACGCGCCGTCCTGCGCCGACGTGACCGGCCTCACGGCCGGCCGCGCCGGCGGCCCTCACGGGTTGGTGCTGTCCTGCTGGTCCTGCTCGTGCTGCTCGTCCTGCTCGGCGCCGCCCGCGTCCGTCGGCTCGTCCTCGAAGAGGACCGGGTCGACCGCCGTGAGCTCGAGCGTGAAGTCCTCCAGCTCGATCTCCGGGGCGCCTTGCGGCTCACGTGGTGCCGGCGTCAGGTCCGCCAGCTCGGCGAGAACGTCCAGCGCGGGTCGCGCGGACTCCTCCTCGGCTGCCGGAGCGACATCGTCAGCGACCACGTCGACGACGGTGTCGATCACGATCTCGTCGACCGTCGCCTCACCGGCCTCGTCGACCGTGATCTCGTCGACCGTGATCTCGTCGACCACGACCTCCTCCGCCACGATCGGGTCCGCCGTGGGCTCGTCGACCACGCTCTCGTGGTCGTGGTCGTGCTCGTGCGCGTGGGCAGCGGCCGCCGCGATCGTCGCGAGCGTGGCCTTCACGGCCTCGCGCGCCTCCGGCAGGACCGGGACGCCCGCGTGCGGGGTCGCCGTCGCGGGCTCCTTGGCCGCGCCCGCACGCTTGCGCCGTGCGCGCTTCGGCTCCTCTGCCGCACCGCCCTGCTGGGCCGCGGCGCCGGCGTCCGGGCGGTTGCCGTTCTTCTCGATCGGCTCGTCGTGGACGATGAAGCCGCGGCCGTGGCAGTGGTCGCACGTCTCCGAGAACGCCTCGACCAGTCCCTGACCGACGCGCTTGCGCGTCATCTGCACGAGGCCCAGCGACGTGACCTCGGCGACCTGGTGCTTGGTGCGGTCGCGGCCCAGGCACTCGACCAGCCGGCGCAGCACGAGGTCACGGTTCGACTCGAGCACCATGTCGATGAAGTCGATGACGATCATGCCGCCGATGTCGCGCAGCCGGAGCTGGCGCACGATCTCCTCGGCCGCCTCGAGGTTGTTGCGCGTCACGGTCTCCTCGAGCGTGCCGCCCGAGCCGGTGAACTTGCCCGTGTTGACGTCGACGACCGTCATCGCCTCGGTGCGGTCGATGACCAGCGAGCCGCCCGAGGGCAGCCAGACCTTGCGGTCCATGCCCTTGGCGAGCTGCTCGTCGATGCGGTGCGCCGCGAACACGTCGCCCGTACCGGTGTACTTGGTGACCTTCTGCGCGAGGTCCGGCGCGAGCTCGTCGATGTACGACGAGATCGTCGACCACACGTCGTCGCCCTGGACGACGAGCGCACCGAAGTCGTCGTTGAAGATGTCGCGGACCACGCGGATCGCCATGTCGGGCTCACCCTGCAGCAGGGCCGGGGCCGAGGCGCTCTTCGACTTCTTCTCGATCGCCTCCCACTGCGACTGCAGGCGTGCGATGTCGGCGCGCAGCTCGTCCTCGGAGGCGCCCTCGGCGGCGGTGCGCACGATGACGCCTGCCGACTCGGGGACGACCTCGCGCAGGATCTTCTTGAGGCGGTTGCGCTCGACGTCGGGCAGCTTGCGGCTGATGCCGGTCATGCCGCCGCCGGGCACGTACACGAGGTAGCGGCCGGCGAGCGTGACCTGCGACGTCAGGCGGGCGCCCTTGTGGCCGATCGGGTCCTTGGTGACCTGCACCAGCACCGGGTCACCCGACTTGAGCGCCTGCTCGATGCGCCGCGGCTGACCGCCCTCGACGCCCGCGGCGTCCCAGTTGACCTCGCCCGCGTACAGCACGGCGTTGCGGCCCTTGCCGACGTCGACGAACGCGGCCTCCATGCTCGGCAGCACGTTCTGCACGCGGCCCAGGTAGACGTTCCCGACCATCGAGACCTGCGCCTGGTTCGACACGTAGTGCTCGACCAGCACGCCGTCCTCGAGCACCGCGATCTGCGTGCGCCCGCCGCGCTCGCGCACGATCATCGAGCGGTCCACGGACTCACGGCGAGCGAGGAACTCGGCCTCGGTGATGATCTGGCGACGACGGCCCGCGTCGCGGCCCTCGCGTCGGCGCTGGCGCTTGGCCTCGAGCCGCGTCGAGCCGCGCAGCGCGGTGACCTCGTCGCTCGCGGTGCGCGAGCGCGTGCGGGGCTCGCCCTCGCCGCCCTCGCCCGAGCGGGAGCCGCGTCGCCGACGACGGCGCCGACGGCTCGAGGAGCCGCCCTCGTCGTCGCCGTCGACCTCGTCGGTCTGCTCGTCGCCGCCCGCATCGGCGGCCTCGGCATCCTCGTCGTCGACGCCTGAGTCGTCGGCCCCGTCCCGCGAGCCGGAGGCGCCGTCGGGACGGCGACGGCCACGGCCACCGCGGCGACGGCGACGGCGCGGGGCGCCTGACTCGTCGTCGCGGTCCTCGGCGTCGTCCGCCTCGTCCGTCCCGGCACCGGCGTCGTCGAGCTGGTCGCCGTCGACGGCGTGCCCGTCGACGGGCTCGGTCGCGGGCTCGTCGGCCGCGTCGTCCTGCGCGTCGGCCTCGACCTCGGTCTCGGCCTCGGCGGCGCGTGCGCCCTCGCCCCCGCGGCCCCGACGGCCACGGCGACGGCGGCCACCGGACGTCGTGGTGGCGGTCGCGTCGTCGGAGGCGTCGGTCGTCTCCTGCGCTGCGGGCGCGTCCTCGGCCTGAGGCTGGTCGGCCGCGTGCTCGGCGCGTGCGGCCTCCGAGATCGCCTCGGGCGAGCCCGCGCTCGACGTCGCGCGCCGGCGTCGCGGCCGCGTGGTCGGGTCAGGGGCCTGGAAGAGCAGAGCCGTGGTCGCCAGGCGGGGCGACGTCGCGCGCGGCGCGACCTCCGGCGTCGTCTCGCCGGCGGGAGCCGCGGTCACGGCCTCGTCCTCCTCCTCGGTCGCGTCGTCGGCCGTCGGCTCGGCCGCATCAGCCACCACCGGCTCGACGGGCGCCGCAGCGGGACGCGACGCCGCACGCCGACGACGCGCCGGCTTGGTCGGCGCGACCTCGTCGGCGACGGCCTCGGCGACGACGGCCTCGGCGACCGGCTCGGCGATCGGCTCAGCGGTCTGGCCGGCGGCGTCCGTGCCCGCGTTCGTACCGTCGGCCGGCACCTCGACGGGCTTCGCCGCGGCGCGCGTCGCACGCTTGCGCGGCTTCTTCGCGGGCGCCGCCTCCGAGGCCGACGCCGCCTCGACGGGCTGCACGGCCTCGACGGGCTCGACGACGGTCGTGTCCGGCTCGGCGGCCTTCTTCTTGCGCGAGCGGGTCTTCGGGGCAGCGGACTCGGCTGCCGCGGTGGTCTCGGCCGGCGTGGTGGTCTCGGCCGGCGTCGTGGTCTCGGCGGGCGCAGCGCTCTCGACGGACGCGGGGGCCGCGGCCGGGCGGGATGCAGCACGGCGACGGCGCGGGGCGGGAGCCTTCGACGCCGCCGCCGCGTCGGGCTGCTCGGCGGGCTGCTGGGCGGACTGCTCGGTGTGGTCGGACATCACGCGAGTGCTCCTGGGTACCGCGGGGCCGCCGTCCACACGTGTGGCGGACCCGGGTGGGTCGGTCGTCGCCCGCGCGGTGCGCGGCGACGGAAGTCGTCGGTCACGGCTGCGGCAACGGGCCGGGGCCATCGCCTGCCCGGAGCGCTCCTTGTCCCGAGAACTGACCTGCGGGACCTGGCGGACTGCCGGGCGGCGGCTGGCGCACACGTCGGTGCTGCGAGCTCGCGGGTCCGTGAGGCGGTGTGGACGCCCTCGGGACCGCGGTCAGTATCGCACAGAGCGCCCTCGCGGGCCTCGTCGTCCGGGCTCGCCACGCCGGACGAACCCCGTTCGTCGTGACCTGAACGCGACCTGTTCGCGATCTTCGCGTGACAGGACAGGGAGCCCGTGCGCGCCGCGAGGGAGACGACAGCGTGTCAGGACGCGGGACCTTGGTCCTAGCGCCAGACTGGAGGCGGTCCTAGCGTTCCCCCAGGTCGACAGGCACGCCCGCCGACCCGACGCCCGGCTCGCACACCCCGCTCGGAGACCCCCGTGGACGTTCTCGACGTCGCCCGTTGGCAGTTCGGCATCACCACCGTCTACCACTTCATCTTCGTCCCCCTCACGATCGGCCTGGCTCCGCTCGTCGCGATCATGCAGACCGCGTGGGTGCGCACCGGGAACGAACGCTGGCTGCGGCTCACCAAGTTCTTCGGCAAGCTCCTGCTGATCAACTTCGCGATCGGCGTCGCCACCGGCATCGTGCAGGAGTTCCAGTTCGGGATGGCGTGGTCCGAGTACTCGCGGTTCGTCGGCGACGTGTTCGGGGCGCCGCTCGCGATGGAGGCGCTCGCCGCGTTCTTCGTCGAGTCGACGTTCCTCGGCCTGTGGATCTTCGGCTGGGACCGGCTCCCCAAGAAGATCCACCTGGCGTGCATCTGGGCGGTCGCGATCGCGACGAACCTGTCCGCCTACTTCATCCTCGCCGCCAACTCGTGGATGCAGCACCCGGTCGGCGTCGTGTACAACGAGGCGCGGCACCGGGCCGAGATGGTCGACATCGGCGCCGTGCTCACCAACCCGACCGTGCTCGCCGCGTTCCCGCACACGATCACCGCGGCGTTCGTCACCGCCGGCACGTTCGTCGCGGGCATCGGTGCGTGGTGGATGGTCAAGCTCGTCCGCCGCGGTGAGGCCGACAAGGCGCGCGACGTCTACCGTCCCGCGGTCACGCTGGGCCTGGTCGCGCTGCTCGTCGGCGGCGTGGGCGTCGCCATCACCGGCGACACGCAGGCCAAGCTCATGTTCGAGCAGCAGCCCATGAAGATGGCCTCCGCCGAGGCGCTGTGCCACACGACGTCCGGCGCGGACTTCTCGATCCTCGCGATCGGCAACCTCAGCAACGACTGCGAGAACGTCAAGCACGTCATCTCGATCCCCGGCCTGACCTCGTTCCTCGCGACGGGCGACTTCAACGCGACGATCAAGGGCGTCGAGGACCTGCAGACCGAGTACGAGCAGAGGTACGGGTTCACCGACGCGAACGGCGACCCGATCTCCTACCAGCCCGACCTCACGGTCACGTACTGGGGCTTCCGCCTGATGATCGGCTTCGGCATCGGCTCGGCGGCGCTCGCGGTCGCCGCGCTGTGGCTCACGCGCCGCGGCCGGGTCACGGACAAGAAATGGTTCGGGACCCTGGGCATCGTCGCGATCGTCACGCCGTTCCTCGCCTCGTCGTTCGGGTGGGTGTTCACCGAGATGGGCCGCCAGCCGTGGGTCGTCGCCCCGAACCCCAACCCCTCCGGGGTCGACGGCGTGTACCTGCTGACCGCGCGGGGCGTGTCGACCTCACCGGGCGCCGGCAGCATCCTGACCTCGCTCATCGCGTTCACCCTGCTCTACGGCGTGCTCGCGGTGCTCTGGTACCGCCTCATGCACCGCTACACGATCGAGGGCGTCGCCGACTCCGAGAAGGACCCGAGCCCCGAGGCGCGATCCGAGCAGGACGCCGCCGCCCCCCTGTCCTTCGCCTACTGACCCGTCCGACGCACGAAAGGAGCGACGACCATGGAGCTCACCACCGTCTGGTTCATCCTCATCGCCGTGCTGTGGACGGGGTACCTCGTGCTCGAGGGCTTCGACTTCGGCGTCGGGATGCTGCTCGGCATCCTGCCGCGCGGCAAGGGCGCCGAGCGCGACAAAGAGCGCCGCGTCCTCATCAACACGATCGGCCCGGTGTGGGACGGCAACGAGGTGTGGCTGCTCACCGCCGGCGGCGCGACGTTCGCGGCGTTCCCCGAGTGGTACGCCACCCTGTTCTCCGGCTTCTACCTGCCGCTGCTGCTGATCCTGCTCGCGCTCATCGTCCGCGTCGTGGCGTTCGAGTGGCGCGGCAAGATCGACGACCCCGTGTGGCGAGGCTGGGCCGACCGCGCGCTGATCGTCGGGTCGTGGGTGCCGTCCGTGCTGTGGGGCGTCGCGTTCGCGAACATCGTGCGCGGCGTCGAGCTCGACGCCGCTCACCAGTACGTCGGCGGGTTCTGGGCGCTGCTCAACCCGTTCGCGCTGCTGGGCGGCGCCACCACCGCGCTGCTGTTCCTCACGCACGGAGCGGTGTTCCTCGCGCTCAAGTCCGACGGCGACGTCCGTGCACGCGCCGGCTCGCTCGCGGCACGGCTCGCGCCGGTCACGCTCGTCGTGGCCGGGGCCTGGGCGGTCTGGGCACAGCTCGCGTACTCGGGCAAGGGCTGGACCTGGGCAGCGGTCGCCGTCGCTGCGCTGGCTCTCGTGCTGCTCGTCGTCGCGACGAGGCAGCGCCGCGAGGGGCTCGCGTTCGTGGCGTCCGCCGTGACGCTCGTCGCCGCCGTCGTGCTCATCTTCGGCTCGCTGTTCCCCGACGTGATGCCCGCGCTCGACCCCGCGAACTCGCTCACCGTGGACAACGCCTCGTCGACGCACTACACGCTGACCGTGATGACGTGGGTCGCCGTGGTGCTCACGCCGCTCGTGCTGCTCTACCAGGGGTGGACCTACTGGGTGTTCCGCAAGCGGATCTCCGTCGAGCACATCCCGGAGTCGATCGGCCTGACGTTCTCCCCCGCGGCGGTCGTCGAGACGGGAATCACGTCGAGGGGCACGGGGGACGGTCCGGACGAGCGCACGCAGCAGCACGCGGACGACGAGCCGAGCCGCTGACCCGTGCGGCCGCTCGACCCCCGGCTGCTGCGGCACGCGCGTGCCGCGCGGGGCTACCTCGCGCTCACCGTCGCGCTCGGGGTGCTCACCGCGGCGCTCGTCGTCGCGCAGGCGCTGCTGCTCGCGCACGCGCTCGGCCGCGCCGTGCACGACGGCGCGACGCTGCACGCGATCGGTCCGCTCGTCGGGTGGCTCGCGGTCGTGGTCGCGCTGCGCGCCGCGACCGTCGCCGTGCAGGAGCGGTTCGCGCACCGGGCCGCGACCCGCGCGGTCGCCGAGCTCCGTGAGGGGGTCGTCGCGCACGCCGTCGCGATCGGTCCGCGCTGGCTCGCGACCGGTGAGGGCGCCGGGGTCGCGACGCTCGCGACGCGCGGCCTCGATGCCCTCGAGCCGTACTTCGTGCGGTACCTGCCGCAGCTGGTGCTCTCGGCGGTCGTCACGCCCGCGACGCTCGTCGTGATCCTCGGGCTCGACTGGGTGTCGGCGGCCGTGCTCGTGGCGGTGCTCCCGCTCGTGCCGATCTTCATGTGGCTCGTCGGCCGTCTCACGCAAGGGCGGTCCGAGGCCGGACTCGCCTCGATGCGGCGGCTCGGCGCGCAGGTGCTCGACCTGCTCGCCGGGCTCGCGACGCTGCGGGCGTTCGGCCGCGAGCGCGGTCCGGCGCAGCGCGTGCGCGAGCTCGGTGACGCACACCGGCGCGCCACGATGGGCACCCTGCGGATCGCGTTCCTGTCCGGCATGGTGCTCGAGCTGCTCACGACGCTGTCCGTCGCACTCGTCGCCGTAGGGATCGGGCTGCGCCTCGTCGACGGAGGGCTCGACCTGGTGACCGGCCTCGCGGTGCTGGTGCTCGCGCCCGAGGTGTTCAACCCGCTGCGCCAGGTGGGCGCGCAGTTCCACGCGTCGACCGACGGGGTCGCTGCCGCCCAGGCCGCGTTCGAGGTGCTCGAGACGCCCGTCCCGGCGCCGGGCACCGTCGTCGCACCCGATCTCGCTCGCACCGCGGTCTGCCTCACGGGCGTGTCCGTGGGCAGCACCCCGCACGGGCTGGACCTCGAGGTCGCCCCCGGTCGCGTGGTCGCGCTCGCGGGCCCGAGCGGCAGCGGCAAGTCGACGACCGTCGACGTCCTGCTCGGTCTCCTCGTCCCCGACGAGGGCAGCGTCGTGCTCGACGGACCCGACGGCGTCGTCGCGCTCGCGGACGTCGAGCCCGCATCGTTCTTCCGCCAGGTCGCGTGGCTCCCCCAGCGTCCGGTGCTCGAGCCCGGAACGCTCGCCGAGGTGGTCGGTGGGAGCGACGAGGCCCGCGCCACGGCGGCCGCGCTCACCGGCCTCGACGACGTCGTCGCAGACCTGCGCGACGGGTGGTCGACGACGGTCGGCCGCGGGGGCGACGGCCTGTCGGTCGGCCAGCGGCAGCGCGTCGCGCTCACCCGGGCGCTCCTGGTCGATGCGCCGCTCGTCGTGCTCGACGAGCCCACCGCCCACCTCGACGCGACCGGGGAGCGCGTCGTGCTCGCCGCCGTGGCCGCGCTGTGCGCCCGGGGTGCCGCCGTTCTGCTCGTCGCCCACCGGCCGTCGCTCCTCGCGTGCGCGGACGACGTCGTGACGCTCGGTGCGCGGGCGGTGGCGTCGTGACGCGCCCGCGTCCCGAGCCCGCACCGCCCGGGACGCTGCGCCGCGTGGTCCCGCTGCTCGAGGTGGACCGCGCACGCGCCGCGGGGGCCGTCGCGCTCGGCGTCCTCGCCCTGGGGTGCGCGGTCGCGCTCGCTGCGGTCGCCGCCTGGCTCATCGCACGCGCGTCCCAGATGCCGCCCGTGCTGACGCTGTCGGTCGCGACCGTCGCGGTGCGCACGTTCGGGATCGGCCGCGCGGTGCTGCGCTACGTCGAGCGGCTCGTGTCCCACGACGTCGCGCTGCGCGGCATGACGAACCTGCGCGCCACGCTGTACTCACGCCTCGCGGACGGCCGCCCGACGGCGGTGCTCGCGACGCGACGCGGCGACCTCCTTGCGCGCGTCGGCGCGGATGTCGACGCGGTCGGCGACGTCGTCGTGCGCGGACTGCTGCCCGCGTGCGTCGCGGCCGTGCTGGGCGCACTGTCGGCCGTCGCCATGGGCGTGCTGTGGCTGCCCGCCGGCGTGTGGCTCGCGACGTGCCTGCTGCTCGCGGGCGTGCTCGCGCCGGCACTCGCCGCCCGAGGGGCGCGCGACGCCGAGCAGCGGGCCGCCGACGCGCGGGGGGCGGTGACCGCGAGCGCGCTCGGGCTGCTCGACGACGCCGGTCCGCTCACGGTGTCGGGCCGGTTCGGGACCGAGCTGGACGCGCTCCGCGCGGCCGACGAGCGCGTGGCGGCCGCGACCGACACCGGTGCGCGGCACGCGGCGCTCGCCGCGGGGATCGGCCAGCTCGCCGTCGGCCTCGCGGTGCTGGGCGCGCTCGTCACGGGCGTGCCTGCCGTCACCGACGGGCGCCTGTCGGCGGTCGCGCTCGCGGTCGTCGTGCTCACGCCGCTCGCGGCGTTCGAGGCGACGTCGGTGCTCCCCGCCGCCGCCGTGCAGCTGCAGCGCTCCCGCGCCGCCGCGGCACGCATCCTCGCCCTGCTCGACGTGGCCGGGGTGCCCGAGCACCGGCCGACGGCCGAGACGCCCGGCACCGCGCGTCTCGCCGCACGCGACCTCGACGCCGGCTGGCCCGACGGACCTCGGGTGGTGCGCGGGGTCGACCTCGTCGTGGAACCCGGTCGCGCGGTCGCCGTGGTCGGTCCGAGCGGCACCGGCAAGACGACGTTGCTGCTCACGCTCGCGGGCCAGGTCCCTCGCCGCGGCGGTGACCTGGAGCTCGGTCGCGGCCCGGACGCGGTCGACGTCGACGACCTCACCCGCGCCCAGGTCGCCTCGCTCGTCGTCCACACCGCCGAGGACGCGCACGTCTTCGGCACCACGGTGCTCGAGAACCTGCGGGTCGCCCGCGGCGACGTGACGCCCGACGAAGCTCGCGCGGCTCTCGACGACGTGGGCCTCGGGCCGTGGCTCGCGTCGCTGCCCGACGGGCTGGCCACGCTCGTCGGCCCGGACGCCCGCACCGTCTCCGGGGGTGAGCGTCGTCGACTCCTGCTGGCTCGCGCGCTGCTCGCGGGCGCACCGCTCCTCCTCGTCGACGAGCCCGGCGAGCACCTCGATCCGGCGACGGCCGACGAGCTCGTGGAGATGCTGCTCACGCGGCAGCGGCACCGCGGCGTCGTCGTCGTCACGCACCGACTCGCGCCGCTCGGGGCCGCCGACGAGGTGCTGCGGCTCGACGGCGGTCGCGTCGTCGCTCGCGGCCCCCACGGCGACCTCGTCCGGGACGACGCCCGCTACCGTGAGGACCTCGCCCGTGAGCGTGCGGGTGACCTCGACGAGGAGCGCGTGTGAGCGAAGCAGCGGCCGACCCCATGCACGACCTGCTCGACGCGATGCTGGCCGTCGCGAGCGAGCTCGACCTGCCGGCGGTGCTCGACCGGTTCGTGCAGGTCAGCGCGGAGCTCACGGGTGCGACGTACGCCGCGATCAACGTGCTCGACCACCACGGCGAGTCCACGACGTTCGTGCACGCGGGAGTGCCGACCGCGGTCGCACGGATGCTGGGCCACGCACCGCACGCACGCGGTGTGCTCGGGCGCATCCCCATCGAGGGGGCACTGCGGCTCGACGACCTCACGCAGCACCCGGCGTTCCAGGGCTTCCCCCCGGGCCACCCGCCCATGGGCTCGTTCCTGGGCGCGTCGGTCCGGGTCGCCGACCAGGTGTTCGGCCAGCTCTACCTGTCCGAGAAGCCCGGCGGCTTCACGCCGCAGGACGAGCGCACGGTGATCGCGCTCGCGGCGGCGGCCGGCGTCGCGGTCGCGAACGCACAGCTCTACGAGGAGGCCGCACGGCGCGAGCACTGGCTGCGCGCGGGCCAGGACATCACGACGATGCTCCTCGAGGGCGTCGACGAGGAGGACGCTCTCGAGCACATCGCGCGCACCGCGCGCGCAGTCGCGGGGGCCGACGCGGCCGCGCTGGCGCTGCCCGGCGTGGGGGGCCGGCTCGTGATCGAGCTCGCCGACGGCCACGGTGCCGACCGGTTGCTCGGCACCGCGATGCCCGAGGGGGGGCGCGCGTGGACGGTGATGACCGAGGGACGCGGCCTGCTCACGCCGTCGCTGTCCCGCTCGCGCACGGTCCGGGCGCCCGTGATGCGGTCGTACGGCCCCGCGATGTTCGCCCCGCTGCAGACGTCGGGACGCGGTGTCGGGGTGCTCGTGCTGCTGCGGCGCATCGGTGCGCCCGAGTTCGAGGACGGCGACCTCACGACCGCCGAGTCCTTCGCGTCGCAGGCGGCGCTCGCGTACGTGCTCGCGGAGGCCCGGCACGCGCAGGACGTCGCCGCGCTGCTCGACGAGCGCGAGCGCATCGCACGCGACCTGCACGACCTCGCTATCCAGCAGCTGTTCGCCACCGGGATGCAGCTCGAGAACGTGCGCCGCCGCGCGGCGGGCGGGGTCGACCCGGACGAGCTGTCCTCGATCCTCGAGGAGGCGCTCGACAACGTCGACTCGTCGGTGCGGCAGATCCGCCAGATCGTGCACGAGCTGCGCGACCCCGACGCCGCGACCGGTCTCGTGGAGCGGCTGCGCCGAGAGTCGTCGCTCGCGCGCACAGGCCTCGGGTTCGCACCGTCCGTCGTCATCACGCTCGACGGGGTCCCGTTGGACGACGACCTCGACGAGGACCGCATCGACGACCGCGTGGGCCCCCCGCTGACGGGCGACGTGGTCGCCGTGGTGCGTGAAGGGCTCGCCAACGCGGCACGGCACGCCCACGCGTCGTCCGTCATCGTGCGTGTGGACGTGCGCGGCACCGGCCCGCTCGGGCACGTGCTCGTCGAGGTCGAGGACGACGGCGCGGGGCTCCCCGCGGTGCGCGAGCGCGCGTCCGGGACGAGCAACCTCGCGTCGCGCGCACGCCAGCACGGCGGGACGTTCACCCTCGGTGCGCCGCCCGACGGCCGGGGCACGCTGCTGACCTGGCAGGCGCCGCTCGCCTGACCGGGAGGCTCAGCTCTGGCCGGGCTCCGCGCGCCAGCCCGAGTGCTTGCGCGAGGCCACCCACGCGGCGACCTGGGTCCGCCGCTGGAGGCCCATCTTGGCGAGGAGCGACGTGATGTGGTTCTTCACGGTCTTCTCCGCGACCCCGAGCCGCTCGGCGATCTCGCGGTTCGACAGGCCCTCGCCGATGAGGTCGAGCACGCGCAGCTCGCTCGGCGTCAGGTTCTCCGTGGGGTCCTCGTGGCCCGCCTTGCGGCGCGTCACCGTGCGCTCGTCGAGCAGCGTGCGGCCGGCGGCGACCGCGCGGATCACGTCGGTGATCTCGGCACCCCGCACGGACTTGAGCAGGTAGGCGACGGCCCCGGCCTCGAGCGCCGCGGCGAGCGCGTCGTCGTCGTCGAACGACGTCAGGACGATCGCCCGGGCGTCCGGCAGCGCCTCGCGGACCTGACGCATGAGGTCGATGCCCGTCCCGTCGGGGAGCTGCAGGTCGACGAGCATGACCTGCGGGTGCACGAGCGTCGCGCGGCGCACGCCGTCGGCCACCGAGCCCGCCTCGGCGACGACCGTCATGCCCTCGGTCCGCTCGACGACCTCCGCGATCCCGCGCCGCACCACCTCGTGGTCGTCGACGATCATCACGCTGATGGGGCCGGGCCGACCGGCGGCAGTCGCTGTCACGGTGGCATCGTATCGACGCATGACGACCGTCCTGCTCCCCACCACGCTGACCGAGCCGATCGATCTCCCGGACGGCGTGCGCGCCGTGCGCTACGACGTCGCGCAGCCGGTCCCGGACGACGCGCTCGACGCGGAGGTCCTGGTGGTGTGGGGCAACGGCCGGCGTCAGATGCGCGACGCGGCGGCCCGGCTGACCCGGCTGCGGTGGGTCGCGAGCCTCGCCGCCGGTCCGGACGCGGTGCTCGAGTGCTTCGACGAGCCGGTGGTCGTGACCTCGGGGCGCGGGCTGCACGACGGACCCGTCGCCGAGCACACCCTCGCGCTGCTGCTCGCGTGCGCGCGGCGCCTCCCGGACCTGGTGCACGCGCAGGACGAGCACCGCTGGGCCGGCGACCTCGGCGGCATCCAGCCGGTGCACGACGACGCGTTCCGGACGCTCGGCGGCGCGCACGTCGTCGTGTGGGGCTTCGGCTCGATCGCGGCGCGCCTCGCACCGCTGCTCGTCGCGCTGGGTGCCCGGGTCACCGGGGTCGCCCGCAGCGCAGGCGCACGGCACGGCGTACCCGTCGTCACGGCCGACGACCTCGACGACGTGCTGCCCACCGCCGACGCACTCGTCTCGCTCCTGCCCGCGACCGACGGGACGCGCCACGTGATCGACGCGCGCGTCCTCGGACTCCTGCCCGCCCACGCGTACGTCGTCAACGTGGGCCGCGGCGCGGTGCTCGACGAAGAAGCGCTCGTCGACGCGCTTCGCTCCGGGCGCCTGGGCGGTGCGGCGCTCGACGTCTTCGACCGCGAGCCGCTCCCGGCCGAGAGCCCGCTGTGGGAGACGCCGCGGCTGCTCGTCTCGCCGCACGCGGCGGGTGGGCGACCGCTCGGTGCCGGTGCGCTGCTGCGGCGGAACCTGGACGCCTACCTCGCCGGGCGGCCGCTGACCAACGTCGTCGAGCGCTGAGCGGTCACCAGCGCCCGTTGCGCGGACGCGGCTGGCAGCGCGGGCACGTGTACGACGAGCGGTTCATGAACTCGTCGCGCCGCACCGGCGTCCCGCACCGCGGGCACGCCTCGCCCGCCTGGCCATACACCGCGAGCGAGCGGTCGAAGTACCCGGACGCGCCGTTCACGTTCACGTACAGCGCGTCGAAGCTGGTCCCGCCCTGGGCGAGCGCCTCCGACATGACGTCGCGGGCGCCCTCGAGCAGCCGGTGCGCCTCCGGGCGGCGCAGCGTGTCCGTCGCGCGCGCGTAGTGCAGGCGTGCGCGCCACAGGCCCTCGTCGGCGTAGATGTTGCCGACTCCCGAGACGAGGGTCTGGTCGAGCAGCGCGCGCTTCACGCCCGTGCGCCGGTGCCGCAGCGCGTCGACGAGCGCGTCGTCGTCGAGCGCAGGGTCGAGCAGGTCGCGCGCGATGTGCTCGACGGGCTCCGGGACGGCGGCCACGTCGGACCCGACCCCGCCGGGCGCGCCGTCCGGCGTGGGCACCAGCTCCTGCACGCTCAGGTGGCCGAACGTGCGCTGGTCGACGAAGTCGAGGGCACCCCCGTCGTCGAGCGAGAGCCGCACGCGCAGGTGGGGGTGGTCGGCGCCGTCGGCGACGTTGCCCCGCACGAGCAGCTGCCCGCTCATGCCCAGGTGCGTGAGCAGCGCGGAGCCGTCGTCGAGCAGCAGCCAGCAGAACTTGCCGCGGCGCACCGCAGCCTCGAGCCGGCGGCCGGCGAGCCGTCCGGCGAGGTCCGCGGGGCCGCCCTCGTGACGTCGCACGCTGTACGCGCGGCGCACGTCGACGCGTTCGACCGTGCGGCCCAGCACGTGCCGAGCGAGCCCGTCGCGGACCGTCTCGACCTCGGGGAGCTCGGGCACCTACGCCTCGACCGAGGCATCGGCCGGCGTGACCCGCCCGTCGACCTGCGGCTCGCCCTCCTGGAGCGCGTGGTACGCGGCCTCGGCCGCGATCTGCTCGGCGATCTTCTTGGCCGAGCCGGTGCCGGTCCCCCGGACCTCGCCGCCCACCACCGCGCGGGCGGTGAAGGTGCGCGCGTGGTCCGGCCCCTCGCCGTCCACGTCGTAGTGCGGGCTGCCGAGCTCGAGCCGTGCCGCGAGCTCCTGCAGCGAGGTCTTCCAGTCCAGACCCGCGCCCAGGCCGGCGGCGCGCTCGAGCGTCGGGCTCAGCAGCCCGTCGACGACGCCGCGCGCGACCTCGAGCCCGTGCGAGAGGTAGATCGCGCCGAACAACGCCTCGAGCGTGTCCGACAGGATCGAGTCCTTCTGACGGCCGCCGGTCGCGAGCTCACCCTTGCCGAGCAGCACGAAGTCGCCCAGGTCGAGCGTGCGCGCGATCTCGGCGAGCGCCCGCTGCGACACCGAGGCGGCCCGCATCTTCGCGAGCGTCCCCTCGGGCAGCGTGGGGTGCCCGCGGTAGAGCGTCTCGGTCACGACGAGTCCGAGGACGGTGTCGCCGAGGAACTCGAGGCGCTCGTTCGTCGGGATCCCGCCGGCCTCGTGGGCGAACGAGCGATGGGTGAGGGCAAGCACGAGAAGCTCGGGGTCCAGATGGACCCCGAGCTTCTCGAGAAGGCTCTGCGCCGAGGCGCCCGGGCCGGACGTGCGCGTCACGCGACCGTCAGCCGACGGGCGTCAGTTGGCGAGCTCGCCGCGCACGGCCTCGGCGTAGGCACGGCCCTTGTACGCGCCGCACGACGGGCACGCCGCGTGGGGCAGCTTGTCGGCCTTGCACGTCGGGCACGAGGTCAGCGTCGTGGCAGTGGTCTTCCACTGCGACCGACGCGCACGGGTGTTGCTGCGCGACATCTTGCGCTTCGGAACCGCCACGGCTAGCTCTCTTTCGTCTCGTCGACCTTGCTCGCCAGGCCGCTCAGTGCGGACCAGCGAGGGTCAAGCGTCTCATGCTGATGGTCAGGGTCGTCCGCCAGGCGCGCTCCGCAGACGGAGCACAGGCCCGGGCAGTCAGGGCGGCACAGCGGTTGGAACGGCAGTGCCGGCACCACAGTGTCCCGCACCGCGGGCTCGAGGTCGACCAGGTCGCCCTCCAGCTCGCGGACGTCCTCCTCGTCGTCACCGTCCTCGACCGCGACCGCCGCGCGCTCGGGGTAGACGTACAGCTCCGTGAGCGACACGTCGACGTCGTCGACGACCTCGCCCAGGCAGCGCACGCACTCCCCGACCGCCCGGCCACGGATGCTTCCGGTGACCAGGACCCCCTCCATGACCGCCTCGAGCCTCAGGTCCAGCTCGACGTCGGTCCCGGTGGGGATGCCGATCACGTCCGTCCCGAGATCCTCGGGGCACCGACGGCGCGCTGCACGGTCCTCGTCGATCCCGGACGTCGGCCGAGGTCGTGCGTATCCAGCACGAACGGCGAACGGGGATCGAGGTGAACTTGGCGCTGCACGGCCTTCGGTCCCCTCGTCGATCTCGGTCCGTGCCACGACCGGCAGGACCAGCGTCCAAGCCTACGGCACCGGGCACCCGGCGCCCAAATCTCCCGACGTGTGACGTAGCCCGCTCCCGAGCAGGCCGACGGGGCAGGTCAGGAGGCGTCGCCGAGCCGCCCCGCGAGCTTCGCACGCCCGGCCTGGACCTGGGCGAGCACCTTGCCGAGATCGATCTCGAAGTCCGCGAGCCGACGGTCGCAGTAGTCGTCCGCGTCGCGGCGCAGCCCCTCGGCGGTCTCGTGCGCCTCGGCGACCACCTGCGCGGCCTTCTCGCGCGCCGCCACGACGACCTCCTCGGCGTCCACGAGACGTGCCTGCTCCTCGCGCGCCGCCGCCACGATCGCGTCCGCCTCGGCGCGGGCCGACGAACGCGCCGAGTCCGCCTCCGCGAGCACCTCGTCGGCCTGGCTGAGCTGCGTCGGCAGCACGTCACGCGCCTGCGCCACCAGGTCGAGCAGCTCCGCACGGCTCACCAGCACGGACGACGACATGGGCATCGAGCGCGCCGCGCTCACCGCCTGCTCGATCGCGTCCAGCACCCCCGTGAGCCCCTCGGGCCTCGTCGTCGGTTCGCTCACCGTGCACCTCCCAGGGCCTCGCGGACCGCGACGGCGACGCCGCCCGGCACGAGGTCGTCGATGGGCCCGCCGAACCGGGCCACGTCCTTGACCAGCGACGACGCGATGTGCGCGAGCGCCGGGTCCCCCACGACGAACACCGTCTCGACGTCCGTCAGGTGGCGGTTCATCAGCGCCATCGGCAGCTCCGCGTCGAAGTCCGCCCCACCGCGCAGGCCCTTGACGATCGCGCTCGCGCCGACGTCCCGCACGAAGTCGGCGAGCAACCCGTCGACGACCTCGACCCGCACGCCGTCGAGGTCCGCGAGCGCAGCCCGCGCGACCTCGACCCGTGCAGCGACGTCCAGGAGCGCGTGCTTCGAGGAGTTGCGGGCGATCCCGACGACGACCTCGTCGAACATCGACCGAGCACGCCGCACGACGTCGACATGACCGAGCGTGAGCGGGTCGAACGATCCGGGGCACACCGCGATGGTCACCTGGCCAGGGTAGGCCAGGCGCGTCGGCACGGCGGTGCGTCGGCCTCAGCGCGGCTGCGAGGCGTGGTCGGGCTCTGGCTCGGCGTCGGGCGTCGCGGGCTCGGCGAACCACACGACCGTGTCCCCGTACGCGCGCCGGTCGAAGCGCCGCACCCCGTCCGGCCAAGCCGGTTCGGGCGTGCGGGCCGACTGCTCGACCGCGAGCACGGCGCCGTCCGCGAGCGCACCTGCGACCCCGGCGAGCACCTGGGCGAGCAGCGTCGGCGCGAGGTCGTACGGCGGGTCGACGAGGACGAGGTCCCAGGGTGCGGCCGCGGGTCTCGCGACGAAGCGCTCGGCCCGCTCTCCCGCGACGACGACGACGTCGCCGAGCCCGAGCGTCGCGACGTTGCGACGGCACACCTGCGCGGCGGCCGCGGCGTGCTCCACCAGGGTCACGGTGGCGGCCCCGCGGGACGCCGCCTCGATCCCGAGCGCACCCGACCCTGCGAACAGGTCGAGCACGCGCGCGTCGTGCACCACGTCGAGGTGCTCGAGCCGGGAGAACAGCGCCTCGCGCACGCGCTCGCTCGTCGGCCGCGTCCCGGCACGCGGGACCTCGAGCACGCGACCGCCGACCGTGCCGGCCACGACGCGCGTCACCTCGTCGCCTCGCGGCGCTGCTTCTCGAGCTCCTCCTGCGTCGCGGTCATCCGCTCGAGCAACGTTCCGGTCGCCGTCGACGACGCCACGGCCACCGCGACGACCGCGCACAGCACCTGGACCGTCACGAGCGTCGGCGTCACCGTCCGCAGCAGGATCGCGACCCACACCGGCAGCAGCCCCAGCACCACGACGTCCGGCCCCCGCGCGAGCACCGACCCCACACCGGTGGGCAGCGCGCCCATCGGCGTCGAGACGAGTGGCCCCGACCAGTCGGGCGCCGGGCGGTACGACGAACGCACCGCGGCTGCGGCCCACACGGGCGTCGACGCGACGCCGAGCGCGAGCCAGCCCGCGACACCCCCGGTCCACCGCCCGACCGCGGCGAACGCCACGAGCGACCAGAGCAGCATCGCGGCACCCGGCACGACCATCCGGAGCCGCCGCACGCTCTTGAGGCCGAGCGGCAGCAGCCGGTCCAGCACGGGAGCCATCTGCGCGCGACGCGCACCCTCGCCGGTCGCGCTCATCGCGACGTAGCCGGCTACGAGCACCGACAGCAGGACGCCGAAGGGGCTCGCGAGCTGCGGCACGCTCGTCACCAGCACGGGGACGAGCGCCGCGACCAGGATCTGCACCACGTGGCGCACGGACCGGCGCAGCACGACGAGGTCGGCCGTGACCAGCGCCGACGCCGCGCCGCGTGCCGTGCGCAGGCGCGAGGTCCGGCGTCGGGCGGGCGCCGCGGCGCCGTCGGTGAGCGCTCGGCCGAGCTCGCGAGAGTCGAGCGAGACCGCGGCGCCGACGGCCTGCGTCGCGACCGAGCCGCTCTCGCGCAGGCTGCGCTCGGGGATGCGACCCAGGCGCCGGTCGACGAGCACCGCGAGCGCGGCGACGACGAGGGCAGCACCCGCGGCACCGACCCACGGCAGGGTCGGCACGCTGCGCACCGACCAGTCGCCGAGCGCGAGCACGACGGCGGCGACGGGCGCGGCGGCGAGCAGGAGGTCGCCCACGAGCGCCGTCGTCGACCTGCGCACGCCGCGTGACTGCAGGACGGCGGCCAACAGCACCAGCGCGGCTGCTGCGAGGGCGGCCGTCACGGCGACGCGCGCGACGTGCCCCGCCGCGTCGCTCAGCAGGCCCGCGTCGAGCAGCGCGACGAGGACCGCGCCGACGAGCGCGGCGACCACCGGCAGGCGCCTGGCGGCCGGCCGCAGCAGCCCGCGGCGGTCCACGGGCAGCGAGAGCCACCACGACGCCTCGGCGCCCCCCGCCCCCACGGGGCCGAGCCTGCCCGCGAGCGAGACGAGGATGCCCGCGAGACCGACGACGAGGACCACGACCAGGGTCGGCAGGCTCAGGCCTCGCGGCGCGTGCACCGCGGGCTCGTCGGGCAGCGCGACGCGCAGCGCCTGCGCCGCGCCGAGCGCCAGACCGATGCCGATCGCGAGGGTGATGACCGCGTAGTAGACGTCCGAGAGGAGCGCACCGAGGCTCGCGCCACCGCGAGCGTTGCCGGCCTGCGCGGTGAACCGACGGATCGCGCGCGCGTCGGGGACCTCGCCCTCCTCGGCGGGCGAGACCGCCGGCACGTCCTGCCGCTCGCCGACCGGGTCCGAGGTCACGGGTTCTCCCGGCTGATGAGCGTCGCGGCCTCCCCGGGCGGCAGGACGCGCGTCACGTCGTCCGCGACGTGCACCGCGCGGTCCGCGACCGCGAGCACGAGGTCGGGGTCGTGCGTCGCGAGCAGCACCGCACCGCCCGCCTCCTTCTCGTCGACGAGCCGCTGCGCGAGGCGGTCGCGCATCGCGCGGTCGAGCCGCTGCTCGGGCTCGTCCAGCACCAGCAGCGAGCGCGGCCGCGCGAAGCCCGCCGCCAGCAGCAGCCGGCGGCGCTGACCCGAGGACAGCGCGACGGGCAGCGAGCGCGCGTGCTCCACGAGCCCGAACTCCTCGAGCAGCCTGCTGACGAGCTCGTCGGCCCCGAGCATGCCGTGCCCGCGCGCCGTGAGGTACAGGTGCTCCGCGACGGTGAGCGCCGGGAAGTACGCGTCGTCGTCGAGCACGCTCGCGACCGCCGTGCGGAACGCGACGTCCCGCTCGTCGACCTCGGCGCCCAGCACCGAGAGCTTCCCGCCGCTGGGGTCGAGCAGCCCGATGACCGCGCGCAGCACGGTCGACTTGCCCGAGCCGTTCGCGCCCACGAGCGCGACGGCCTTGCCGAGGTTCAGCGTGAACGTCACGGGCGCGCACACGGGTGCACCGCCGTAGCCGACGAGCAGGTCCTGGGCGCGCACGACGGGCTGGGAGACGTTCTTCGGCACGTCGGCCAGGGTAGCCGTGCGGTCGCACGTCGGATGTCGCTCGTCGTACGACGCCCCCGGCCGGGTTGCTCAGCTGCGGTCCAGGAACTCGTCCCGGCTGTCGGCGAGCAGCACGTCGATCGCGGAGCGCAGCGCGGGCCACGCCTCGAGCTCGGGATCCCTCTCGACGAGCGTGCGCGCGTCGGTGCGGGCCTGCTCGATGAGCGTGCCGTCGCGCGTCACGCGCAGCAGCCGCAGCGAGCTCGCGGCGCCCCACTGCGACGCTCCGAGCACGTCGCCCTCGCCGCGCTGCTCGAGGTCGAAGGCCGCCAGGGCGAAGCCGTCCGAGCTCTGCGCGACCGCCCGCACGCGCTCGTCCGCCGACGAGCCGGGCGGCGCGGAGCTCACGAGCAGGCACACGCCCGGCGCCGAGCCACGCCCCACCCGGCCCCGCAGCTGGTGCAGCTGCGAGACGCCGAACCGGTCGGCGTCGAGGACGACCATCGCCGTCGCCTCCGGCACGTCCACACCGACCTCGACCACCGTCGTCGAGACCAGCACGGGTGTCGCACCGGACGCGAAGTCGGCCAGCGCGCGCTCCTTCTCCTCGGACGACATGCGTCCGTGCAGCACCCCGACGCCGATCCCCCGCAGGTCCGCCAGGCCGCGGAGCTCCTCGGCCACCTCGCTCACCGCACGCAGCGGCCTGCGTGGGGTCGCGTCGGCGTCGCCGAGCGTCACGGGCTCGACCGCGACGAGGTCGGCACCGTCGGCGTCGTCACCGTCGATCCGTGCGCACACCACGTAGGCGCGCCCACCCCGGTCGACCTCCTCGCGCACGCGCCGCCACGTGCGCGCGACCCAGACGTCGTTGTCCGCCGGCACGACGAACGACGTGATGCCGCTGCGCCCTGCGGGGACCTCGTCGAGCACGCTCGTCTCGAGGTCGCCGAACACCGTCATCGCGACCGTGCGCGGGATGGGCGTCGCCGTCATCACCAGCAGGTGCGGGGCGGCCGCGGCCTTCGCCCGCAGCGTGTCGCGCTGCTCGACACCGAACTTGTGCTGCTCGTCGACGACGACGAGCCCGAGGTCCGCGAACTGCACGTGCGCCGAGAGCAGGGCGTGCGTGCCGACCACGATCCCCGCGCCACCTCCGGCGGCCTCCGCGAGCGCGGCCCGACGCGACGCCGCACCCGCGGAGCCCGTGAGCAGCGCGACGCGGGTCCCGAGCTCCGCTCCCCCGAGCAGCCCGCCCTCCGCGAGATCCCCCAGCATCGCGCGCAGCGTGCGCGCGTGCTGCGCCGCGAGCACCTCGGTCGGCGCGAGCAGCGCGGCCTGACCGCCCGCGTCCACCACCTGCAGCATCGCGCGCAGCGCGACGACCGTCTTGCCCGACCCGACCTCGCCCTGGAGCAGCCTCTGCATCGGCACGGACCGTTCGAGCTCGGCCGCGATCTCGTCGCCGACGGACCGCTGGCCGGCCGTGAGGGTGAACGGCAACCGTGCGTCGAACGCGTCCAGCAGGCCGCCGGGCACCCGCGGGCGCGCGGTGGCCGGCTCGGCCGCGGCTCGCGCGCGGCGACGCGCGAGCTCCGCCTGCAGCACGAACGCCTCCTCGTACCGCAGCCGGTGGCGGGCGCGGCGCCAGTCCTGCTCGACGCGCGGCACGTGCAGGTCGCGCAACGCCTCGAGCAGCGGTCCGAGCCCGCGGGCCGCTCTGATCTCGTCGGGCACGGGGTCGGCGACGTCACCGTCGTGCAGCTGCTCGACGACGACGCGCGCCACGGCACGGATCTTCGCCGACTCGAGCTTCGCGCTCGCGGGGTAGATCGGCGTGGGCCATCCCGCCTCGGCTGCGACGCGGGCCTCGGCGTCCTCGTCGTCGTCGTCGGGACCGGAGTCGAACCAGTCCCGGCGCGGGTTGGTGAGCTGGGCCGTCCCCTGGAACAGGGAGACCTTGCCGGTGAACAACCCGCGCCTCCCCGGGCGCATCGACGCGAGCATCGCCTGCGCCATGCGCTGGCGCTTGGTGAAGAACGTGCACCGCAGCGTGCTGGTGCCGTCGGTGATCTCGAGCTCGACCCGCGGTGCGCCGGTCTGCCGCGCGACCCTGATCGTCGCGCGGCGCACCTCGGCCACGACGGAGGCGATCTCCCCCACGACGAGCCCGGAGATGTCCGTGAGGGTGCTGGGATCGGCGTACCGCCGCGGGTAGTGCCGCAGCACGTCGCCCGCCGTGCGCATCCCGAGCGCCTCGAACGCGGGCCCGGCGCGCGGTGCGAGCCTTCCCACGGGCCGGTCCAGCGGGCTCGACGACGGCGCGAGCACGGAGTCGTCGTACCGCAGGCCGTCGCTCACGGTCAGTCCACCCCCACGACGACGAGCGGCCCCCGCCCGGTCGGGCCGACGAACGCGACCTCGCGGTCGCCCGCGGCCGCCAGGACCCGCGCTCGCATGTCGTCGTCGAACGCCTCGCGGTGCAGCACGGTCAGGCTCTCGCCGCCGTCGATGCCGTCGATGCCTGCGACGGCGTCGGCGACGACGTCCACGCCGGCGTCGCCCACCGACGCCACGACCCGCAGACGCGTCAGCGCGTCCCGCGCTCCCGCCGCGGGGTCCGCGCTCGAGACCGACGCGAGCGTCGCGACCACCGCCTCGAGCTCCCCGCGCGCCGGGGCGACGCGCACGCCGTCACCGTGCACGGCGGCGACCTCGGCGAGCACCGCGTCGTCGACGGCGTCACCCGGCACCAGGAGCACGCGTGCACCGCCCGCGTCCGCGACCGCTCGCGCGACGTGCTCGGCCCGCAGCGGTTCCTCGGGGCACGCGACGAGGGCCACGGCACCGGTCGCGGCGTACCAGGCCGCGAGCGCGGGCGCCCGGGTGCACACGACGACGCCCCACGCGGGCTCGTCGGCCGACTGGCCGTGCCCGCCCTCGACGAGCCGCACGACCGCCTGCTCGCGGCGTCCGACCACGCACGCCGCGATCGCTGCGGCCGGGTCGTCGGTGTGCACGTGCACGTGCAGCCAGTCCCGGTCGCCGACCACGGCGACGGAGTCGCCCACGGCGCCGAGCGCCGACCGCAGCGGACCCGCGACCTCGGCGTCCTGCGGCACGCGGACCAGCAGCATGACCTCGTACGCGCCGCCGTCGCCGTGCTGGACCGTCTGCTCCTCGAAGCCCACGGCGGGCAACCAGCCCAGGCCCGGATGCCGGCCCGCGACCGCGCCCGCGAGCGCGTCGAGCACGACGAGCAGCGCGCACGCGCCTGCGTCGAGCACGCCTGAGCGACGCAGCACCGGGTGCCGTGAGCTGATGTCGCCGAGCGACGCGCGCGCGTCGTCGAGCACCTGCGCGAGCAGTGCAGGCAGCGGAGCGGACGCAGCCGCCGCCTCCGCCGCGGCGTCCGCGACCGCGTCGGCGAGCGTCAGGACGGTTCCCTCCTGCGGGTCGGCCATCGCCTGGCGGGCCGCACGGGCCGCGGAGCCGAGCGCCGCGGCGACCTGCGTCGCGTCCGCGGCGGCCCCGACCCGGCGCGCGAAGCCCGCGACGTACTGGCTCACGATGACGCCCGAGTTGCCGCGAGCCGAGCGCAGGCAGCCGCGCGCGAACGCGGCGAGCACGGCGTCCGCGCCCGGGCCGGGACGAGCGTCGTCGACCGCCCGCGCCCCGCCGGCCACGGTCAGCAGGACGTTGGTGCCCGTGTCCGAGTCCGGTACGGGGAAGACGTTCACGGCGTCGATGCGCTCACGCGCCCGGGAGAGCGCGTCGTGCGCCCCCGCTACCCAGGCGCGTGCGACGGCGTCGTCGAGCACGATCCCGCCCACACGCACCACCTCAGCCCTCTCGCGCGGATCCGCAGACCGGACCCGCGCACGACACCCGGACGTCCGTCCGCCGGAGGACACCCTGCCTCATCCCCCTGACATTTGGGCGACGCGGACCGATGGGCTAATCTTGACCGGTTGCCCGGAGGCTTTCGGGCACCTCGCGGCGCTCGCAGGGCGCGCGCCGCCCCTTCAGCTTCGCCGCCCCCGCGGCGGCGTTCGACCGTGACTTGCCAAGCAAGCTCCGGGACCTGTCACGGTCCCGGACCGATGAACACAGGAGAAGATCGTGGCTGCCAACTGCGACGTCTGCGCCAAGGGCCCGAGCTTCGGGCACAGCATCTCGCACTCGCACGTGCGCACGAAGCGCCGCTGGAACCCGAACATCCAGCGCGTCCGCGCGGTCGTCGCGGGCACCCCGAAGCGCCTCAACGTCTGCACCTCGTGCCTCAAGGCCGGCAAGGTGCAGCGCGCCGTCTGAGACGAGCGCATCCCGGCCCCGTCGAGGGGTCGTGACGGAAGGCCCGCAAGGTTCACCTTGCGGGCCTTCGTCGTGCCTGCACGATGTGGCAGGGTGAGGCCATGACCGAGCAGCTCGACGACGTGTCGATCCGGACCGCCACCGCCGCCGACGCCGCCGCGATCGCGGCCGTGCACGTCCGGTCGTGGCAGGAGGCGTACGCGGGCATCGTCCCGGCCGACTACCTCGACAGCCTCGACGCCGCGGCACGGACCGAGAAGTGGGCGGGCTACCTCGAGCGGGGCCCGCAGGACGGGGTCCGTACCTGGGTCGCGCTGGCGTCCGAGCGCGTGCTGGGCTTTGCCTCCGTCGGTCCCAGCCGCGACGAGGACGCGTCGCGCGGCGACCGCGAGGTCTACTCGATCTACCTCGATCCCGGCACGTGGGGCCACGGCGTCGCGCGCGACCTCATGCGCACGGTCGTCGCGGAGGTCGGCGACAAGACGCGCATCACGCTGTGGGTCCTGGCGGACAACGAGCGCGCGCGGCACTTCTATCGTCGGCACGGTTTCCAGGCGGACGGTGTCGAGCGCATCGACGAGGTGGGCGGCGCCGACCTGCTCGAGGTGCGCTACCGGCGCAACTGACGGCCTCGACGACGGCCGTACCCGCGGGCCTGACGACGGCCGTACCCGCTCACCGGCCGAAGTGGTCCCAGCCGCGCGGCCCGTCCCACGACCGCCCGTGCACCAGTACACCGGGTTCGCCCGCACGAACGCTCCCGACGACGCGGAACCCGGGGGGAAGCTGTGCGGCCTGCGGGAACGTGGCGAGCAGACCGTGGTCCTCTCCCCCGGCGAGCAGCCATGCGTCCGCGTCGACGCCGAACCGCCGCGCCGCGGGATCGAGCACCGCGCGGTCCTCGTCGAACGTCGACGTGAGGTCGAGCACCACCCCGCTCGCTCGTGCGAGGCGTCCCGCGTCGCGCACGAGCCCGTCCGAGACGTCGAGCATCGCGGTCGCACCCGCGAGCGCCGCCAGCGCGCCGGCCTCGACGGGCACGGTCGGTGCGAGGTAGGCATCCACGAGCGCTGGAGCGACGTCGCGAGCGCCTGCCTCCAGCAGCGCCAGACCTGCGGCGGACCACCCTCGCGCACCCGCGTGCGCGAGCACGTCGCCCGGCCGGGCGCCCGAGCGCAGCACCGGGGCGCGTCCCTCGAGGTCCCCGTGCGCGGTGACCGCTACGACGACCACCGGCCCACCCGACAGGTCCCCGCCCACGACTCCGACACCCAGCGGCCGGCACGCGTCGGCGAAACCCCGCGCCAGGCCCTCGACCCACGCGACGGGCAGGTCGCCGGGCACGGCGAGCGCCACGACGAGGCTCGTCGGCCGCGCACCCGTCGCCGCGACGTCGGCGAGGTTCTGCACCGCCGCGCGGCGGCCCACGTCCCGCCCGGTCGACCAGGACCGCCGGAAGTGACGGTCCTCGACGAGCACGTCGGTCGTCACGACGAACCGGCCGTCGGGCGCGGCGACGACGGCGGTGTCGTCGCCCGGCCCCACGATCGTCGCGGACCCCGTCGGCAGCAGCGGCACGAACCTGGCGAGCAGCTCCTCCTCGTCGATGTCCGCGACGCGTGGTCCCTGGCTGCTCACGGCGC
The DNA here is from genome assembly GCF_000708885.1 of Cellulomonas sp. HZM. Taxonomy (GTDB): domain Bacteria; phylum Actinomycetota; class Actinomycetes; order Actinomycetales; family Cellulomonadaceae; genus Cellulomonas. Next base: position 126,437 of record NZ_JEOE01000007.1, read on the forward strand.
CACGCTAGACGACGCGCGCACGCCGGTGCGTCCGGGATCACAGCCGCGGCGCACCGCGCAGGCGCCGGGACGCCCACCCCGGGCGGCTAACGTGGCCGGGTGACCCGCCGCACCGCCCTGCTCGCCTGCCTCCCGCTCGCGCTGCTCGCCGGGTGCGCGAGCACCGTGCCGGTCGAGGTGGCGCCGAGCGCGACCGACCCGGTGTGCGCCCAGGTCGTGCTCAGCACGCCGGACGAGCTCGCGAGCCTGCACCGTGCGGACACCGATGCCCAGGCGTCGACGGCGTGGGGCACGCCGCAGGCGGCGATCGTCCTGCGGTGCGGGGTCGAGCCGCTCGGCCCGACGACCGACCGCTGCGTGACCGTCGGCACGCCGGGCGGAGCGAGCGTCGACTGGGTGACGAAGCCCGACTCGCCGAACGAGGGCGACTGGACGTTCACGACCTACGGACGCGTACCGGCGGTCGAGGTCGTCGTGCCCGCCGCGGTGCGTGCCGAGCACTCGACGTCGTTCCTCGCCGACCTGGGTCCGGCGATCTCGCAGACGCAGAAGAAGCGCTCCTGCCTCTGAGCACCTCCCGGGCCGGGGTGCTCAGCGCAGGCCGGTGGGCCGTTCGAGCGCGAGCCGCACGAGCTCGTCGACCAGCTCGGGGTACTCGACGCCCGACGCCGCCCACATGCGCGGGTACATCGAGAACGGCGTGAAGCCCGGCATCGTGTTGATCTCGTTGACGACGACCTGGTCGTCGGGCGTGACGAAGACGTCGACGCGCGCGAGCCCCTCGCTCCCGACCGCCTCGAAGGCGCGCACGGCCACGTCCTGGACGGCTGCGACGAGCTCGTCGGACAGGTCGGCCGGGCACTCGAGCCGCACACCCGACTCGTCGAGGTACTTCGCCTCGAAGTCGTAGAACGCGTGGTCCTGGCCGGTGACGACGATCTCGCCGGGCAGCGATGCGCGCGCGCGGTCGGCGCCGTGCCCACCGAGCACGCCGCACTCGATCTCGCGGCCGACGATCCCGGCCTCCACGACGATCTTCGGGTCGTGCTGCGCTGCGGCCTCGATCGCCGCGGGGAGGTCGGCCAGGTCGTCGACGCGGCTGATGCCGAGGCTCGAGCCGGCACGCGCGGGCTTGACGAACAGCGGCAGGCCGAGCGCCTCGACCTTGGCCGTCGCCGCAGCGGTGTCCCGGTCGAACTCGCCGGGCGCGAGCACGACGTACGGCCCGACCGTGAGCCCGCTGCCGGCCAGCACGAGCTTCATCATGTGCTTGTCCATGCCGACCGCGGACGCGAGCACCCCTGAACCGACGTAGCGCACGTCGGCCAGCTCGAGCATGCCCTGCAGCGTGCCGTCCTCGCCGAACGGGCCGTGCAGGAGCGGGAAGACGACGTCGACCGTGCCGATGTCCTGCGGGAGCGCCCCGGGCACGAGCACCTGGACCTCGCGGTCGTCCACCGCCTGCGGCAGCAGCACGTGCTCGGCGGTGTCCTCGACGTGCGGGAGCCGGTCCTCGGTGATCGCCCAGCGGTCGGGGTCGTCGGCCGCGAGCACCCAACGGCCGGCGGTCGTGATGCCGACCGCCAGGACGTCGTACCGCTCGCGGTCGAGCGCACGCAGGACCCCGCCCGCGGTCGCGCAGCTGATCGCGTGCTCGCCCGAGCGTCCCCCGAACAGCACCATCACACGGGGCCGGCGCTGCTCGATCACCCACCCGGCGTCGTCGGGCCCGGGCTGCGTGCTCGGGTCGGTGGCCGGGTGCGGCTGTGCGGCGTTCATCGGGCCCGACCCTACCCGGACGCACCCACGCACCGCGCCGCAGTCCCGGTGCGCGTCCCGGTGCGCGTCCCGGCGTCGGCAGCGGCGCGCGGGCCCTCCGCACGCTCGCAGCACGTAACCTGCTCGTCGTGGACCACGACGTGAAGCCCGCGACCCTCGCCGTGACGGGCGGTCGGCCCGACCGCGTGCAGGGGGCGCCCGTCAACCCGCCGCTCGTGCTCGCGTCCACGTACGTGTCGCAGGGCGTGCCGGGGCCCGGCGAGCCGTTGTACACGCGCATCGACGCCCCGACGTGGCACCCGTTCGAGCAGGTGCTCGGGGACCTCGAGTCCTCACGCCATCCCGCGCTCGTGACGGGCTCCGGCATGGCCGCGATCGCCGCCGCGTTCTCCCTCGTCCCGGCCGGGGGACGCCTCGTCGTGCCACGCCACGCCTACCAGGTCACGCTCGGCTACGCGCGGGACCTCGCAGAGCGCTGCGGCGTCGAGGTGGTCGTGGTGGACATCGACGACACCGACGCCGTCCTCGAGGCGGCGCAGGGGGCCTCGATGCTGTGGGTCGAGTCGCCGACCAACCCGATGCTCGAGGTCGCCGACCTGCCCGCGCTGATCGAGGGCGCGCACGCCGCCGGCGCGCTCGTCGGGGTCGACAACACGTTCGCCACCCCGCTCGTGCAGCGGCCGCTCACGCTGGGCGCGGACGTCGTCGTGCACTCCGTGACGAAGTACCTGGCGGGGCACTCCGACGTGGTCCTCGGTGCGGTGCTGGCCGACGACGACGAGCTGCACGCGCGCCTGCACGCGTACCGCACGACCCACGGTGCGATCGCGGGGCCGTTCGAGGTGTGGCTCGCGCTACGGGGGGTGCGCACGCTCGCGCTGCGTGTGGAGCGCTCGCAGGCGAACGCCGCCGAGCTCGCACGTCGCCTGCAGCAGCACCCCGCGGTCGCGCAGGTCCGCCACCCGAGCCTGCCCGACGACCCCGGGCACGAGCTCGCGGCACGCACCATGGACGGGTTCGGGTCGATCATCGGCCTGCGCCCGCGCGGGGGCGTCGCCGCGGCCGACGCGCTCGTCGACGCGCTGCGGCTGTGGGTCCCCGCGACCAGCCTGGGCGGCGTCGAGTCGAGCCTCGAGCGGCGGCGGCGGTTCGCGACGGAGTCGCTCACGGTCCCCGCCGACCTGCTGCGCCTGTCGGTCGGCATCGAGGACGTCGAGGACCTGTGGGCCGACCTGGCCGTGGCGCTCGACCTGGCACTCGACGTGGCGCTCGACGCGTCGCGCTAGGGGTCAGACGCCCTCGGCCTTGTGCGGGCGGGCCAGCAGGAGCGGCGCGAGCTCGTCGACCGGCAGCCCCTCGTGCAGGACGCGCACCACGGCGTGCGTGATCGGCATCTCGACGCCGAGCGACTCCGCGAGCTCGAGCACCGAGCGCGACGACTTCACGCCCTCCGCCGTCCCGCCTGTCGCCGCGACGGCCTCCTCGAGCGTCATGCCGCGCCCGATGTGCCCGCCGAGCGTGTGGTTGCGCGAGTCGGGTGACGCGCACGTCGCCATGAGGTCGCCCATGCCCGCGAGACCGGGGAACGTCTCGGGGTCCGCGCCGAGCGCGACGCCGAGCCGCGTGATCTCGACGAGGCCGCGCGTGATGACGGTCGCCATCGTGTTGAACCCGAGCCCGCGACCCTGCGAGATGCCGACCGCGAGGGCGATGACGTTCTTCACCGCGCCGCACAGCTCGACGCCCACGACGTCGAGGTTGGTGTACGGGCGGAAGTACGACGACGCGCACGCACGTGCGACGAGCTGGGCGGTCGCGTCGCTCGTCGAGGCGACGACCGTCGCCGTGGGCTGGCGGTGCGCGATCTCGCGCGCCAGGTTGGGGCCGGACACCACCGCGATGCGCTCGTCGGGCAGCCCCAGCGACTCGGCGACGACCTGGCTCATGCGCCGGTCCGTGCCCAGCTCGACACCCTTCATGAGCGACACGGCGACCGCGTCGGGGCCGATCGCGTCGCGCAGCGGCTCGAGCGTCGTGCGCGCGCTCTGCGACGGCACGGCGACGACCACGAGGTCGGCGTCGGCCACGGCCTCGCGGGGGTCGGTCGTCGCGGTGATCGTCGTCGGCAGCTCGACGCCCGGCACGTACCGCTCGTTGCGGTGCTGCTCGACGACCTCGCGCACCACCTTCTCGTCGCGGCCCCACAGCGTGACGTCGCAGCCCGCGTCGGCGAGCACGATCGCGAAGGTCGTGCCCCAGCTCCCGGCGCCGAGCACGGCTGCGCGCAGCGGGGCGGGGTCGAGCGGGACGTGGCGGTCGGCGGTCACGGGAGCTCCGGCTTCGTCGCGTGGTCGCCGCCGACCCGGGTCTCGCCGGGCGGCACCGGACGCCGCATGTCGTAGCGGACGGCGGGTGCCTTCTCGCCCCGGATGCCCTCCAGCAGCTCGGTGATCGCGGTCATCACGCGCTCGGTCGCCTCTCTGAGCGTGGCGTTGTCCATCGGCCGGCCGTACAGGTCGTCGAGGACCACGGGAGGCCCGGCGACGATCGTGATGTTCTTCGGCGGGATCGGCTTGAACAGCTTCTTGTACCGCCCCAGGAGGTCCTGCGCACCCCACTGCGCGACGGGGATGACGGGCGCCCGGGACGCGAGCGCCAGGCGAGCCACACCGGTCTTGCCGGCCATCGGCCACAGGTCCGGCTCGCGCGTGAGCGTCCCCTCGGGGAACACCGCGACGCACTCGCCGTCGGCGATCGCCTTCTCCCCCGCGCTGAGCGACTCACCCGCCGAGACCGTGTTGCGGTGGACGGGGATCTGACCGGTCTTGGCCAGCACCCACCCGACGAACGGGACCTTGAACAGCGGCGCCTTGGCGAGGATCTTCGGGGCGAACCCGTTGTCCCACAGGTAGTGCGCGAACGTCACCGGGTCGACATTGCTCATGTGGTTCGCGGCGACGATGAAGCCGCGGTCGGTCGGCAGGTTCTCCACGCCGCTCCAGTGGCGCTTGGTGATCACCAGCAGGATCGGGCGCAGGACGCGCGCGACGTTGCGGTAGGAGCGGTTGGACCGGGCTGGGGAGTGCACGGGAAGCGATGCTACCGGGTGGCCGTGGCCGTCCCGGGAGCGCTCAGTCGCGGCCGAACTCGGCGCCGAGGGCGTCGAGCTTGTCCATGAAGTGCTCGTAGCCCCGGTCGATGAGGCTGATGCCCCGGACCTGGCTCGTGCCCTTCGCGGTGAGCGCCGCGATGAGGTGGCTGAACCCGCCGCGCAGGTCCGGCACCTCGATGTCGGCGGCCGCGAGCGGCGTCGGGCCGCTGATCACGGCGGAGTGGTAGAAGTTGCGCTGCCCGAACCGGCACGGCCGGCCGCCCAGGCACTCCTTGTACACCTGGATCGTCGCACCCATGCCGACGAGGGCGTCCGTGAACCCGAAGCGGTTCTCGTACACCGTCTCGTGCACGATCGACAGCCCCTTGGCCTGCGTGAGCGCGACCACGAGCGGCTGCTGCCAGTCCGTCATGAAGCCGGGGTGCACGTCGGTCTCGAGCTGGATCGAGCGCAGGTCGCCGCCCGGGTGCCAGAACTGGATCCCCTCGTCGTCGACGCGGAACTCGCCACCGACCTTGCGGAACGTGTTGAGGAACGTCGTCATCTCGGGCTGCGTCGCCCCCCGCACGTAGATGTCGCCGCCCGTGGCCAGCGCCGCGGACGCCCACGACGCCGCCTCGATGCGGTCCGACAGCGCCGTGTGCTGGTAGCCCTCGAGCCGGTCCACGCCCTCGATGCGGATCACGCGGTCGGTGTCGACCGAGATGATCGCGCCCATCTTCTGCAGGACGTTGATGAGATCCATGATCTCGGGCTCGATCGCCGCGTTGGACAGCTCGGTGATGCCCTCGGCGCGCACCGCCGTCAGAAGCAGCTGCTCCGTCGCGCCGACGCTCGGGTACGGCAGGGCGATCTTGGTGCCCTGCAGCCGACGAGGAGCGCGCAGGTAGATGCCCGCGGCCTGCTTCTCCACGACCGCGCCGAACTGGCGCAGGATGTCGAGGTGGTAGTTGATGGGTCGGTCGCCGATGCGGCAGCCACCCAGGTCGGGGATGAACGCCTCGCCGAGCCGGTGCAGCAGCGGGCCGCAGAACAGGATCGGGATGCGGCTCGAGCCCGCGTGCGCGTCGATGTCCGCGACGTGCGCGGTCTCGACGTCGGTCGGGTCCAGGTGCAGCGTGCCCGCCTTGGCGTCGGCGTCGACCCGCACACCGTGCAGCTCGAGCAGGCCGGTGACCACGGCGACGTCCCGGATCTGCGGGACGTTGCGCAGGACGCTCGGGGTCTCCCCCAGCAGCGCGGCCACCATCGCCTTCGAGACGAAGTTCTTGGCCCCGCGGACGGTGATCTCGCCCTTGAGGGGCGTGCCGCCGTTGACGTACAGCAGGTCGCTCATCGCACCATCGTCCCCCACCCGGGCACGTGCTGGTGCACGTACCGCGCCGGATCTCATGCCTTGCGCACGACCTTCACAAACCGGGTCCACGAACCGGTTCGGCGGTCGCCGCTCACGCTAGCGGCGACGGCGCCGGCCCGCAGGGTGCTCCCCCGCGGGCCGGCGCCGTCGCGTCGTCGTGCCCCTCGCACCCGCTCAGAGGCCGGGACGGGTGCCGATCTCGACCGGGACACCGACCGGCCGTGCGGCCTTGATCTCGACCGGCGGCAGGTGCTTGGCGGGCAGCGTCGCGGGACGCCACGACTCGCGGGCCGCCTCGAAGTCCGAGATCTCGTCGGCGTGCTGCAGCGTCAGGCCGATGTCGTCGAGCCCCTCGAGCAGGCGCCAGCGCGTGTAGTCGTCGACCTGGAACGGCACGACCACGTCGTCGCACGTGATGGTGCGCGACTCGAGGTCCACGGTCACCTCCGTGCCCGGACGCGTCTCGAGGATCTTCCAGATGAGCTCGATGTCCTCCTGCGCCACCTGCGCGGCGAGCAGGCCCTGCTTGCCCGAGTTGCCGCGGAAGATGTCGGCGAAGCGCGCGCTGATCACGACGCGGAAGCCGTAGTCCTTGAGGGCCCACACGGCGTGCTCACGCGAAGAGCCGGTGCCGAAGTCGGGGCCCGCGACGAGCACCGAGCCGCTGCGGTACGCGTCCTGGTTGAGGATGAACGCCGGGTCCCCGCGCCACGCCGCGAAGAGCGCGTCCTCGAAGCCGGTGCGCGTCACGCGCTTGAGGTAGACCGCCGGGATGATCTGGTCGGTGTCGACGTTGCTGCGCCGCAGCGGGACGCCGACGCCGGTGTGCTGGGTGAACTTCTCCATGGTCTTCTCCTTGGTTCTTCCGGGTCAGACCGTCTGGAGGTCGGCCAGGGGCGTGCCGTCGGGCGCCGGCGTGCCGGTGCCCAGGTCGGCGTACGACGAGAGGGTGCCGCGGATGGCGGTGGCGGCGGCGACGAGCGGCGAGACGAGGTGCGTGCGGCCACCCTTGCCCTGGCGGCCCTCGAAGTTGCGGTTCGAGGTCGACGCCGAGCGCTCGCCGGGTGCGAGCTGGTCCGGGTTCATGCCCAGGCACATCGAGCAGCCCGCGTTGCGCCACTCGGCACCGAAGTCGAGGAAGATCTTGTCGAGCCCCTCGGCCTCGGCCTGCAGGCGCACGCGCGCCGAGGCCGGGACGACGAGCACGCGCACGTCGTCGGCCTTCTTGCGGCCCTGGACCACCTTGGCGACCGAGCGCAGGTCCTCGATGCGACCGTTGGTGCACGAGCCGATGAAGACGGTGTCGACGTGGATCTCGCGCAGCGGCTGGCCCGGCGTCAGGCCCATGTACTCGATCGCACGCTCGGCGGCGACGCGCTCGTTCTCGTCCGCGATGTTCTCCGGGACCGGGACGGACGCCGACAGCGGCAGACCCTGCCCGGGGTTGGTGCCCCACGTGACGAACGGCTCGAGGTCGGCGGCCTCGAGGACGACCTCGACGTCGAACTCGGCGTCGTCGTCGCTGCGCAGGGTCGACCAGTACTCGACCGCGGCGTCCCAGTCGGCACCCTCGGGCGCGTGCGGGCGGCCCTTGAGGTACTCGAACGTGGTCGCGTCCGGCGCGATCATGCCGGCGCGCGCACCCGCCTCGATCGACATGTTGCAGATCGTCATGCGCGCTTCCATCGACAGCGCGCGGATCGCCTCGCCGCGATACTCCAGGACGTAGCCCTGGCCGCCGCCGGTGCCGATCTTGGCGATGATCGCCAGGATGATGTCCTTGCTGGTGGCGCCGGGGGGCAGCTCCCCGTCCACCGTGATCGCCATGGTCTTGAACGGTGCGAGAGGCAGCGTCTGCGTGGCGAGCACGTGCTCGACCTCGGACGTCCCGATGCCGAACGCGAGGGCCCCGAACGCGCCGTGCGTCGAGGTGTGCGAGTCGCCGCAGACGACCGTCAGTCCGGGCTGCGTGAGGCCGAGCTGCGGACCGACCTGGTGGACGATGCCCTGGTCCGCATCACCGAGCGAGTGGATGCGCACGCCGAACTCCTGGGCGTTGTTGCGCAGCGTGTCGATCTGCGTGCGGCTCGTCGCGTCGGCGATCGGGCGGTCGATGTCGAGCGTCGGCGTGTTGTGGTCCTCGGTGGCGAGCGTGAGGTCCGGGCGGCGCACGGGGCGGCCGGCCAGGCGCAGACCCTCGAACGCCTGGGGGCTCGTCACCTCGTGCACGAGGTGGAGGTCGATGTAGAGCAGGTCGGGTGCGCCGTCCGCGCCACGACGCACGACGTGCGCGTCCCAGACCTTCTCTGCCAGCGTTCCGGCCATCTTTCGGGTCCTGTCTCTCGTCCATCCGGGGGGTGTCGCTTGCATCTCAGCCTGCGAGACGCCAATATCGACCTATGGACAACTCTAGCGGAGTCGGCGTGCTGGACAAGGCCGCGTCCGTTCTCAGCGCTCTCGAGGCCGGCCCGGCGACCCTCGCACAGCTGGTCACCGCCACCCATCTTGCCCGCCCGACGGCGCACCGCCTCGCCGTGGCGCTCGAGCACCACCGCCTCGTGGCGCGTGACATGCAGGGCCGCTTCGTGCTCGGCCCCCGCCTGTCGGAGCTCGCGACGGCCGCGGGCGAAGACCGCCTGCTCGCCGCGGCCGGCCCCGTGCTCGCAGCGGTGCGCGACCACACGGGCGAGTCGGCGCAGCTCTACCGCCGTCAGGGCGACCAGCGCATCTGCGTGGCTGCCGCCGAGCGGCCCATCGGCCTGCGCGACTCGATCCCCGTCGGCGCGACGCTGACGATGCAGGCCGGGTCGGCCGCCCAGGTCCTGCTGGCGTGGGAGGAGCCCGACCGCCTGCACCGTGGGCTGCAGGGCGCCAAGTTCACCGCGACGATCCTGTCCGGCGTCCGCCGCCGCGGCTGGGCCCAGTCCGTCTCGGAGCGCGAGGTCGGGGTCGCGTCGGTCTCGGCGCCCGTGCGCGGGCCCTCGGGGCGCGTCGTCGCGGCCGTCTCGGTCTCGGGCCCGCTCGAGCGCCTGTCGCGCCAGCCGGGTCGCCTGCACGCGGCCGCGGTCGTCTCGGCGGCCAACCGGCTGACCGAGGTGCTGCGCCGCACAGGCGACTGAGACTCGCCTGCCCCGGCCTCGCGACCGGACCGCCTCAGGGCGTCCGGACCGGCGAGCACGCCCGGACGGCCAGTCCGCACGCCCGCAGCGGGTGGCATCTGGCTGCTCACGCGAGCCAGATGCCACCCGCTGCGCCGTGCGCGCGCGGGCGGGG
>NZ_JEOE01000008.1 GCF_000708885.1 Cellulomonas sp. HZM
CAGTTCGGGCATGGCACGGTCGTCGTCATCGCTCACCCCCCGGCCCGCCGCAAGCGTCGAGGTCGTCGGGGCCGTGGCGGGCCGGGGGGTGAGCGATGACGACGACCGTGCCATGCCCGAACTGCGACCGGGCACTGGATGTCCTGCTCGGGGAGACGGTCTGCTCGGTGTGCGTGTCGGACCTGCGGCGTCTGCTCGAGGGTGTCGCGTCCGAGCGTGTGCCGGCGCCGCTTGTGACCGTGCGGACCGCGGACGGCTCGCTCGTGCAGCGCCGGGCGATCGACGGAGGTCGCCTGGTGCCCGGTCTGGCGATGGCGCTCGAGGCGGCGATCCGTGGCGAGCTGCGGCACGGGACCTCGGTGCGGTCGGGCTCGGTCGTCGACGCGCGGCTCCCGCTCGTCGCGACCGCCGTCTACCAGCGTGACGAGCTCGTGCGCACGCTCGCGTCCGCGGCTGCTGCCGTCGCGTCCGCTCGGGGTCTCGACCGCCCGGAGCGGCGTCTCGTGCCGCTTGCCGCGTGGTGGCTGCAGCACCTGGCGGGGCTGCAATACCGCGACGACGGGCCAGCGCTCGTGCAGCAGATGTCGACGGCCCTTCGCTCGGCGCGCGCCGTGCTCGAGCACCGCCTCGACCGGCGCGTGTTCCGTGGCCGCTGCGACGCCGTGACGGAGTCGGGCGAGGCGTGCGGAGGTGCGCTGTACGTCGTGCCGCCGGCGGCAACGGTGACGTGCCCGCTGTGCGGCACCGAGTACCCCGCCGACGAGCGTCGCCTCGCGCTGCTGCGCGCGGCTCGTGCCTCGCTCGTCACCGCGACCGAGGCGGCCCGCGCACTGCAGGGGCTCGGCGTCGCGGTCGAGCCCGCGACGATCCGCAAGTGGGTGCAGCGCGACCTGCTCCACCCACGCGCTCACACGCCCGCACCGGGGAACAAGCCGCTGTACCGGCTCGGCGACGTCGAGCAGCTCGTGCGCCGCGCCGCCGTACCTGCCGCACTGCGACACGCCGCGATCCGGCCCAGGTCCCCGGGTGCTTGACGCTGTCACGCTACTGTCCGTCACAGTGAGCCGAACTGGCTCCGAAGGCCTGGACCGTCACCGGTCCGGGCCTTCGTGCTTCCCGGGGACGGCACGCCCCCGGGTTGGCAGGCCGCCCCGGCGTGAGCCGGGTGCACGGTTGGCGTCGGCTGCGGGGGTGGCCGGGCATCGGCGTCGAGCGGCCCGACGCGCCAACCGTCTCGGGGGGCAGGCATGACGCGCAGCGAGTGGGACCCGACGCGCGGCCGCCAGGGCCGAGCGTGGCGGGCGCTCGTCAAGCAGCTGTGCCCGCCGGGCTCGCTGTGCGAGCGGCCGGTGTGCCTGTACCCCGAGCTCGACCGGGTCATCGTGTTCGGCCTGCGTCGCAACCACCCGCACGGCCCGAGCCTCGACCACATCGTCCGGCTCGCCGACGGCGGGCACCCGACGGCGCGCTGGAACCTGCGCCCTGCGCACTTCGGATGCAACGCCGGCTGGCGCCGGGACGCACCCCCGACAGAGCGCCCGCGCTCGCGCGACTGGCCACCCCTCGACCTGTCGTGACCAAGCATCGACGCAGGTCAGGCACCGATTTTTAGAGCGTCGCGATCGTGGGGGACCGCCCACTGAACCTTTTTTTCTCCCCCCACCGTCGCCCCCAGGTGATGCCCTACAGCGTGTGACCGACGGGAGGTGCGATGGCCGCCGAGGTGACCAAGCACGGGATGTCGGGCTACCGCCGCGGCTGCCACTGCGAGATCTGCCGTGAGGCCAAGCGCACGTACATGGCGTCGTGGCGGGCGAAGCAGCGCGAGGTCAAGTTGGCTGCCGCGCTCGCGGACAGCGAACCGCTGGTCGTGGAGCGCCCCGTCCCCGAGCCTGTCGTCGCGACGAGCTCGCTGGACCTCAAGGCGAAGGCCGGCCCCCTCGAGCGTGCGCTGCTCAAGGACCTGAGCAAGCCCGACGCGAAGGTGCCGTTCCGCCGGCACCTGGTGCGTCTGGCGCGTCTGAACGCGCGCGTGCTCGATCAGATCGCCGAGATCGACCGGCTCGACCTGATCTCCCCTGTCCAGCTGCGCCAGTTCGAGGTGCTGCAGCGTCTGGCGATGCTCGGCTTCGCAGGGCTGTCCGACGACGCGGGTGACGGGAGCGAGCAGCCGTCGCTGGCGGACCAGGCGGCCCGCATGCTGCAGGAGATGGCGGAGGGCAGCGGTGGTAGCGGTACGGACGCGCAGCCGGCCTGAGGCCGCTCCCCTGCACGCGACCGAGCGCAACCCGAACCGTGACACCACGGGCGGGCGTGTCGCGAACGTCTCGGCGAAGATGGGCGAGCCCTTCATCCCGTGGCAGCGCCTGGTGGCGGACATCGCCGGGGAGATCGACCCCGCGACGGGCTACCCCTGGTACAAGGAGATCCTGCTCGTCGGGCTTCGCCAGATCGGCAAGACGTCGTTCATCCGGGCCAAGTTCACCGACACGTGCTTGTTCACGCCGCGCGCGACCGCCCGCTACACCGCCCAGAACCGCACGATGGCCCTGCAGCGCCTCGAGACCGACATGTGGCACCCGATCGCCGCCTCGCCGCTCGCGGCGTTCCTCGACCGCAACGTCGGGCGTCGCACGAAGAAGCCTGGCCTGTCGGGCAAGGGCGGCCAGGAGCACATCCAGTTCGTGAACGACTCGGCCTGGTGGATCGACTCGGTGAAGGCCACGTCGGGCCACGGCCCGACCCTGGACCTCGGCGGCATCGACGAGGCGTTCGCGCACGGCGACGCCCGGATCGAGCAGGCGATGCGCCCCGCCATGAACAACGTCCCGCATGCTCAGCTGCTGGTCGCTTCGGCGGCCGGTGACTCCTCGTCGGTCTACCTGCGCAACAAGCTCGAGGTCGCACGCGCCCGCCTCGAGCTCGAGCAGACCAAGCCCCTGCACCAGCGGCGCTCGCGGACGGCGCTGATCGAGTACGCCGCTCCTGAGGGCGCCGACCGGGAGGACCCTGACACGTGGTGGGGTTGCCACCCGGCGCTCGGATACCTGACCGACCAGGCGACGTTCGAAGCCGCGCTCGAGGCGTTCGCCTCTGACCCTGAAGAGTTCGACCGTGCCTACCTGGGGTGGTGGCCCTCGGCGAAGGCCCCTGACCCGGTGATCCCGAAGCTGGCGTGGAACGAGCTCGCGCTCGGCGAGGACGCGGTCGACTGGACGGGCCAGCCGGTGTGGTCGGTCGACGTGGCTCCCGATCGCGACTGGTCGGCGATCGGCCTGGCTGCGCGGCACCCGTCCAAGCGTGCCTACCTCGAGGTCGTCGACCACGAGCCGGGCACTCACTGGGTCGTGGCGCGCATGGTCCAGCTGCGATCGCTGTTCGGCGGCGACGTCGTCGCGATCGACGGCACCGGTCCGGCCGGCGCCCTCGTCACCGACCTGGAAGCTGAGGGCTTCCTCGTCCAGCGGCTCAATGGCCGCGACAAGGCAGACGCGTGCGGGGAGCTGTACGACGACGCCCTCTCGGGCCGCATCGCCCATCCCGGCGACCCGGTCCTGAACGGCGCACTGTTCTCCGCGATCAAGCGCCGCACCGCCGACACGTGGACGTTCTGGCGGGGCAAGTCTCTGGCCGACATCACGCCGCTGTACGCCGTGACGCTCGCACGCCACGTCCTGGCCCAGATGATCGGCGACGACTACGACGTCGACGACTCGACCTACGGTCTCGACCCCGACCCCGACGACGACCTGTGAGGAGGTCCTAGATGGACGACGTCACGGACGTGCTCGACCTGCTCGGCCTGCTGGTGCTCGTCGCCGCGGCGTCGGTGGCTGCGGGCGCGTGGTGCGGCCTGGTCGCAGCTCTGGCGGTGGCCGGCGGTGGACTTCTCGCCGTGTCCTGGCTGCTCGACGCGGTGCGCCGCCCGCGGCGCCGACGCAGGGCGGCGGTGCGCCGATGAGCCTCCTGCGTCGCTCGACCCTCGCCGGTGTGGCCGACGCGACGGGCCGGGCGCTGAGACGCGGCCGCGGGCCTGAGGTCACGCCGACCTCGGCGCTGCGGCAGTCCGTCGCGTGGGGCGCCCAGAGGCTTCGCGCCGACCTGATCTCCGTGCTTCCCGTGGACGTCTACCGCAAGGTCGGCGCCATCAACGCATCGGTGCCCGCCCCGGGTGTCCTGGTCGAACCGTCCGAGGACGCCGACGGCCAGCCCATGACGATCGGCGACTGGCTCTACTCGGGTCAGATGAGCCTGGACTCCGTCGGCAACAACGTCGGCGTCATCACCCGGCGCGACTCGCTGGGGCTTCCGGCGGCGATCGACCTCGCCGGAATGGACGAGGTCCGGATGCGGATCAAGGACCGGCGTATCACCCGGTACTGGATCAACGGGGAGAAGCACGAGCCGCGCGACATCTGGCATGAGCGCCAGCACCGGGTCGCCGGCATGCCGGTCGGCCTGTCGCCCGTCGCCTACGCGGCGATGTACCTGGCCGGCGCAGACGCCGCGGCGCAGTTCGCGCTCGACTGGTTCGCCAACGGCACCGTCCCGTCGGCGATCCTGAAGAACACCGAGAAGGTCCTCAACCCTGAGCAGGCCGACCGCACGGCGCGACGCTTCCGAGCGACCGTGGCCGCCGGCGAGGTGTTCGTCACCGGCAAGGACTGGACCTACGACCCGATCTCGGCGAAGGCTGCCGAGGCCGAGTTCATCGAGCAGATGCAGTACAGCGACGTCGCACTGTGCCGCTTCTACGGCGTGCCCGCCGACCTCGTCGACGTCGCCGTGCAGTCCTCCACGCTGAACTACGCGAACATCACCCAGCGCAACCTGCAGCTGCTCGTGATGCACCTCGGCTCGCCCATCACCCGACGCGAGAAGGCGCTCAGCCGGCTCACGCCGCGGCCGCGGTACGTGAAGCTCAACCGCGACGCCATCCTCGCGATGGATCCCAAGTCGCGCGCCGAGCTGTTCAAGCTGCAGATCGACTCGCGCACCCGCACGCCGGACGAGGCGCGCGCACTGGTCGACGAGCAGCCCCTCACCGAAGCGGACTACGCGCAGTTCGAGCGCCTGTGGCCGACGTCGCGCCCGCCGCAGCAGCAGACCTCAGGAGGCAGCTGATGGACCCCGAGCTCGTCGAGCAGATCGCGGCCGCGGGCCGCGAGCGGGCCGCGGCGGTCGCGGCCCGCGCCGACCGTCCCTCCCAGCGACGCTGCGCACCCGAGCAGGGCTCGGGTGCGTGGGCCGCCGCACCGCACGCCCGCATGCAGCTGCGATCGACGGACGACGCCAGCGGCCCCCTGCACTTCGAGGGCTACGCGACGGTCTACGAGCGCGGCTACGAGATGTGGGACTTCTGGGGGCCCTACACCGAGATCGTCTCCGCGGGCGCCGGCGCCAACTCCTTGGCCCGTGCCGACCTCGACGTGCCGCTCGTGCTGCAGCACGCCGCACTGCGGCGCATCGCCCGCACGACGAACGGCACCCTGACGCTGCGCGAGGACGAGACGGGGCTGCTCGTGGACGCCCCCGCGCTGGACCGCGAGGACCCCGACGTCGCCTACATCGCGCCGAAGCTTCGCGCCGGCCTCGTCGACGAGATGAGCTTCATGTTCCGCATCGTGCGCGGACAGTGGTCCCCCGACTACACCGAGTACCGCATCGAGGAGTTCGACATCCATCGCGGCGACGTCGCGATCGTCGCCTACGGCGCGAACCCCTTCACCACCGGCGCCGGCCTGCGTGCCGCAGAGGCGCTGGACATCGTCCGCGCGCTCGACGAGTCGACCGCGCGTGAGGCGTTCACGCTGCTGCGCTCGCGGCTCGAGCCTGCCGGGTCGCTTCCGCGCCGCGGCGTGGAGCTCGTGAACGCCGACGACACACGCCTGGTCGAGCTCGTCTGAGTTTCGGCCGCCCACCCGAGACGCGTCGCGTAAGGGCCTGCTGCGCCTTGTGCCTGGCCGGGTACCGCCTGTCGCTGCTGGGACCCCACCCACCCAAGATCGCCCCGCCACGGGGCAGGAAGTGAGCACCACGATGACGCTCGAGCAGCTCATCGCGCGGGCCCGGGAGCAGATGAACGCCCGGATCTCGCTGCGCAACCAGTACGCCACCGAGCTCGACGAGCTCCGCGGCCAGGACGCCCCGGACGCCGAGCAGGTCGACGCGCTGCGTTCGAAGAAGGCCGACATCGACGCCGAGCTCACGGCGCTGCGCGAGCAGCTCGAGGGCTACGAGAGGGAGCTCGAGTCCGACCAGGCCGTGCAGCGTCTGCAGGCGCAGACCCACCCGACCGGTCAGCGCGCGGCTCAGCCCGAGCGCGCGGTCGAGGTCAACGAGCAGCGGACCTACACCCAGGAGAACGACCCGAAGGGTCTTCGGTTCCTGTCCGACGTGGTGGCCGAGTTCCGTGGGAACCCGGCGGCGCGCGAGCGTCTGGCGCGCCACGTCGAGCAGGAGCGTCACGAGCGCGGGGAGGTCGTCGAGACCCGTGCGGTCACCACGTCGGGCGCCCCGGGCACGATCGTGCCGCAGTACCTGATCGACCTGTACGCGCCCAAGGGCCGCCCGGGACGCAAGTTCGCCGACCAGTGCCGTCACCACGACCTGCCCGAGACCGGGATGACGGTGTACATCCCGCGTCAGGTCGCCACGACGGCGACGGGCGAGCAGGCCAACGAGCTCGACACGGTGGCCGAGCAGGACTACGACGACGAGATGATCGCCGTCAGCGTCCGGACCAACGCCGGTTCGCAGACGATCTCCCGTCAGGCGTCCGAGCGTGGCCTGGGCACCGAGGACATCGTCTTCGAGGACCTGCTCAAGTCGTACGACTCCGGTCTGGACGCCCGGCTGATCAACGCCCCGGTCTGGGGTCTGCTGGCGGTGGCGAACCCGCTGACGTACACCGACGCGGACCCGACGGCCGCCGAGCTGTACCGCAAGATCCTCGGCGGCGTCGCGACGATCGAGGACGTCCTGCTCGACCTCGACGAGGACGACGTGTTCACCCTCATGCGGGGTCGTCGGTGGGCGTGGCTCAACGGGGAGGTCACGGACAAGAAGCCGTTCGTGCAGAACTCCAGCGTTCCGCTCGGCGCCTTCGCCACGACCGACGGGGCGAAGTACCCGGCCGGGGTGCGCGGGTTCCTGCCGAACGGCGGCCGCGTGGTGACCGACAACAACTTGCCGAGCAACCTCGGCGCGGGCACCAACGAGGACGTCGTCGTCGAGGTCGTCCAGCACGAGGCCCACCTGTGGGAGGACCCCTCGGCGCCGATGTTCATCCGCGCCGAGCAGCCGCAGGCCAAGAAGCTCGGCATCGACCTGGTGCTCTACGGCTACTTCGCCGCCTGCTTCAACCGCGTGGTCGACGCGCAGGGAACGCCCAAGGCCGTGCACCAGAAGATCACCGGCACCGGCCTGGTCGCGCCCGTCTTCTGACGCGCGCGCGCCTGGTTCGACGCGCCCCGGCCGGTCCCGCACGACAGGGCCGGCCGGGGCGACGTCCCGTCCACGACAACACCCCGACGACCCCGAGGAGGGGACGATGAGCAAGAAGGACACCGCCCAGCACGGCGCGGCCGCAGTGCGGCGTGCAGCGGCGAAGGAGCAGGAGCGCAGCGAGCTGATCGCAGCGCTCGGCGAGGAGCGTCGCGGGTACGTCGCGCGCGGACTCGACGACCGCGTCAAGGCGGTCGACGACCAGATCGCGGCCCTGAA
This sequence comes from Cellulomonas sp. HZM, assembly GCF_000708885.1. Classification (GTDB taxonomy): domain Bacteria; phylum Actinomycetota; class Actinomycetes; order Actinomycetales; family Cellulomonadaceae; genus Cellulomonas. The sequence goes on from NZ_JEOE01000008.1 coordinate 7,726, forward strand.
GGGCTCGCGCCGGCCTGCGGCGCAGGGAGCGGCGACGAACGGGCAGCCTCCCACCTCCCCGCCCCCGACGCCTCGTGGTCGGGCCCGCAACGCTGCACCGCCGGTCACGCCCGCGCAGCAGGAGCCGGCCGACCCGCAGGAGCCGGCCGACCCGCAGGAGCCGGCCGACCCGCGGGAGCCGGGCGACCCGGACGGCGACTGAGGTGGCCGCCGACGTCGACCTCGTGACGCTCGAGGAGGCGAAGAACTTCCTCAACATCCCGTTGGAGTCGACCAGTGACGACGACGAGCTGGCGAAGTTCATCACGGCAGCCTCCAAGATGCTCGCGCGAAAGTTCGGCGTCGGCGTCCCTCAGCTCTTCTCGGACGTGCAACAGGGCGGCCGCGAGCACCTCGTCCTGTCGCACTGCCCGGTCGTCTCCGTGACCTCGGTGACCGCCGCCGGCGTCGCGCTCGCCGAGACCGACTACGTCCTGGACGAGTCGGCGGGGATCCTGACGTCGGCTCGCGGCCAGTTCGGTCCCGGGCCGCTGGTCGTGACCTACACGGCCGGCTACGACCCCGTCCCGGAAGACCTCTCGCTCGCAGGCAATCTGCAGGTCCGCCATCTGTGGGAGACGCAGCGCGGCACCGGGCGACGCACGGGCGGCGGGAGCACCGAGCCTCCGGCGGGCGCGGCCTACACCTGGTCGTACCGGGTGCTCGAGATCATGGACTCGTTCAGCGAGGGGGGCTTCGCGTGACCGCCACCGCGATGCCGGCAGCCATCGACGCCCTGATCGCCATGCTCAGGGACGTCGCACCGCCCGACGTCACCGTGTGGGACGGGCTGTGGCCCACCGACGCGGCACCGAAGAGGTACCTGATGGTGGGCGTCTCCGACCCGTCCGACAACGAGCTCATCGACGCCGCCACCGCGACCCAGCCCTGGGGTTCGCTGGGGCACCGTCAGCGCAAGGAGGCGTTCACGCTTCACTGCGTCGCGGTCGCGTGGGATGGCGGCAGCGACCTGGCGGCGTGTCGCACCGCCGCAGCGGGGGTGCTCGACATCGCGATCGACACCGTCACCTCCGACCCCACGCTCAGAGGCTCCGTGCTGCAGGTCGCGTCCGTCTCCGGCCTCGCGCTGCAGCAGTCGTACGACGACCAGGGCGTGATCGTGAACATCCCGTTCGACCTCGAGTGCCAGGCCGTCCTGGCGTGAAGGAGAGCTCCTGATGGCCAAGATTCGCAACGTGTCCGGGGAGGCGCTGTTCGTCCCGGGCGTCGGGTTCAGCGGGGCGCTCGTCGGCGCCGACGAGATCGTCGAGGTCCCCGACAACCGCCTCGAGGCGTACATCGCCCAGCCGTGGTGGGAGGACGCGACCCCGGCCGCGTCGACCCCGGCCGCGTCGCCGCGTCGCCGACAGATCGACCCGCCGGCCGCTGCCGCCGACCCGGCCGCTGCCGCCGACCCGACCACCGCCGAGACCACCGAGGAGTCCTGACATGGCGATCGCATCCGGGCTGGGTGCCCACGTCGGCATCGCACCGGAGGTCACGTACGGCGCCTACGTGGCGCCGACGTCCTTCGTGCAGCCGAACAAGGCGAGCCTGAAGAAGACGAAGAACACCGAGCAGTCTGCGGCGATCGCGTCGGGTCGCCTGCAGGCCGCGGCCGCCGGGCGCCAGCCCACGACCGTCGGTGGCAGCGGCTCCCTCGAGCTCGACGTCGCGAACCGGAAGATGGGCCTGCTCGTCCAGGCGCTCATGGGCACCTCGGTCACCCCGACGGTCCTGACAGCCCCGGCGTACCAGCAGACGCACGTCCTGGCCGACACGTTCGGCAAGTCGCTGTCGATCCAGGTCGGCCTGCCCGACGCGTCCGGTGTCGTGCGCCCGTACTCGTACACGGGCTGCAAGGTCACCTCGGCGACGTTCGAGATCGACCTGGCCAAGATCCTCGCGGCCACGTTCGAGTTCGACGCCCAGGACGTGTCCGAGGCGCAGGCGCTCGCCGCGCCGTCGTACCCGGCTGCGGTCAGCCCGTTCGTGGGGACCCAGGCGTCGGTCAAGGTCGGTGTGTTCGGGGCGGAGGCGGCGGTCGCGGGCGTCACGAAGGCGACGGTGAAGATCGACCGGAACCTCAACACCGACCGCTACTACCTCGGCGGTGGCGGCAAGAAGGCCGAGCCGATCGCGAACGCGCCTGTCGGGATCTCCGGGACGGTCAGCGCGGACTTCGTCGACAAGACGGTGTTCGCGGACCGGTTCGTCTCCGACGCCGGGTTCTCCCTGGTGATCGAGGCGCGGGGTGCCCTGCTCGCAGCACCCGACACCTACGACCTGTTCCGCATCACCCTGCCGGGCTGCTACCTCGACGGTGACACCCCGGTCCTGGACGGCCCCGACCAGGTCAGCGGCGACTTCCCGTTCACCTGCCTGTTCGACGGCGCGAACACACCGAAGATCGAGATCGTCTCGGCCGACTCCATCCTGGCCTGACCGTGGCCGGCGGCGAGGACTTCGCGGTCCAGGGCCGCGAGGAGCTCGCGCGTCTGGGGACCCGCCTGCGCGCGGTGGCCGACCAGGACGCGGCCAAGGGCATCCAGAACGCGCTGCGGCGTGAGGTGCGCGAGATCACCAAGTCGACCCGCACGAACATCAAGAAGTCCGCCCTGGCTCGCCTGCCGAGCCGGGGCGGACTGAACCGGTGGGCCGCCAGCACACCGGGCGCCACCACGACCCTGCACGGGCGCAGCACCGCCGTGAAGATCGCGATGCGCAAGCGGGGGCACGACATCGCGGCACTGAACCGGGGCAAGGTCCGCCACCCCCTGTTCGGGCAGCGCACGACCTGGCTCGAGCAGGACATCACCGAGGGCTTCTTCACCGACGTCCTCACCGCCGAGGCGCCCGACATCCAACGCCGCATCCTCGCGGCGATCCGCAAGGCCGCCCAGGACGCGGCCAACCTCTGACCCCCCAAGGAGACCCCACCCCCATGACGAACATCGAGTTCACCTTCGACGGCGACACGTTCAGCTTCGACCCCGATCACCCGCTGCTGGCCGAGGCGACCGTGATCGAGAAGCACATCGGCGAGCCCTACATCCAGTTCACCAAGATGCTCGCCGAGGGGTACACCGCCGCGTACCAGGCGTTCGCCCTGACGGCCGTGAAGCGCAAGCGGCCCGAGACGAAGTTCGCCGACCTCGACGGGTGGGACCTCGGTCTCCTGATCGACGCCCTCGACGTGGGCCTCGAGGCCGCCGCGTCCGCCGCCGAGCAGGCCGCGGAGGCCGAGGCGCAGGTCCCTACGCCGGCCGCCGACCAGGCGGCCGACTCGCCCACCTCCGACTGACCCACCTGGCGTCGTTCGCCGCCGTCCTGAACATCCGCCCGTGGGAGATCGACCGCCTCGAGCTGGCCGAGTTCATGGCGCTGTGCGAGTACCTCGACGAGATGGAAGAGAGGGCCGGCGGTGAGTAGCACGACGACCACGCTCGAGTTCCTGCTGACCGCGACCGACCGCGCGTCCGAGACGTTCAGGAAGGTCGGGGAGGCATCGGAGAAGACCTCCTCGAAGATGTCGAAGCTGAAGGCCGCCGGGGCGATCGGCCTGGCCGGTCTGGCGGCTGGCGCGATCAAGTTCGGCAAGGACTCCGTCGACGCGTTCGCCGACGCGCAGGCGTCCCAGACGCGCCTCGAGGACGCCTACCGCAAGTACCCCGCGCTCGCGGACACGCAGATCTCCAAGCTGCGTGAACTGAACTCGGCGCTGCAGCAGAAGACCGGCTACGACGACGACGACACCGCGGCCGCTCAGGCCGCTCTCGCGCAGTACAAGCTGTCGGGCGACCAGATCGCCCGGCTGACGCCCCTGCTGCAGGACTACGCCGCCAAGACGGGGCGGGATCTGCCGGCCGCGGCGAAGGTCGTCGGCAAGGCGATGCTCGGCCAGGGCAAGGCCCTCAAGGACGTCGGCGTGAACTTCACCGACACGAAGTCGCTCGCGGGCAACTTCTCCCAGGTGATGATCGAGCTCAACGACAAGGTCGGCGGGTTCGCCGAGAACGGCGTCGACCAGGCCGCGAAGAAGTCGAAGATCCTGGCGGCCAACTTCGGCGACCTGCAGGAGACGGTCGGCTCCAAGCTGCAGCCCGCGCTGACGAAGGTCACCGAGGCCGGCATCAAGGTCCTCGACTGGCTGACCAACACCCCCGGCGCGATGCAGGGCGTCGCGATCGGCCTCGGCGTGATGGCGGTCGCGTGGGCCGCGATGACGCTCGCCGCGTCCCCGTGGCTCGCGATCGGAGCCGGCATCGCCCTGGCCATCGGCGGCGTGATCCTCGTCGTGAAGAACTGGGGCAAGATCGGCCCCTGGCTGTCCGCGCAGTGGGACAAGGTGTGGGGCGCGATCAAGGGTGCGTTCGAGACCGGCTACAAGGCCGTCAAGGGCGCGCTCGGCAAGGTCGGCGACGTCGTCAAGAAGGTGTTCTCCTACACCCCGATCGGGCTCATCACGACCCACTTCGGCGCGATCGTCGACTTCTTCAAGGGCATCCCCGGCAAGGCCCGCTCCGCGCTCGCGGCCTTCGGCGGTGTGATCAAGAAGGTGTTCTCCTACACGCCGGTCGGCCTGGTCGTCACGAACTTCGGCAAGATCGTGACCTTCGTCAAGGGCATCCCGGGCAAGATCCGCCGCGGGCTGGGTGACCTGAAGGACCTGCTGCTCAACGCGGGCGGCGACGTCATGCGCGGCCTGTACAACGGCATCTCCTCGAAGGTGCAGGCCGTCGTGGACAAGGTCGCCTCGGTCGCGACCGCGATCAAGGACAAGTTCACCGGGCTGTTCGACATGCACTCCCCGTCGCGCGTCACCCACGGGTGGGGCAAGAACCTCATCGCCGGCCTAATCAACGGTCTCGACGCGAGCCGTGACAAGGCCCGGTCGGCGATCGAGCGCGTCGTCGACAGGATCAAGTCGACCAAGGGTCTGCAGGGCGAGTCGGCGCTGCTGAAGTACGTGAGGGCCGAGGCCAAGAAGCTCGACGACGCGTGGAAGCAGTACGACGCCACGGTGGCGAAGTACGAGAAGGCGAAGGACCGTCTCGCCGGGCTGCGCTCGGACAAGGCGGCGATGGTCTCGAGCGTCAAGGGCGGCATCACCGGGCAGCTCGACCTGAGCAAGGGCATCACCGCGGCGACCGAGGCGACGTCCACCACGACGACCGACCAGTACGGGTACGAGCACACCACCACGACCAAGGCGAAGCCGGCCAAGGCGACCTTCGCGTCGGTCGCCGGCACGGTCAGCTCGCTCGCGAAGAAGGCGAAGAAGTTCGCGGGCCTGCTCTCGAAGATGGCCAAGGTCGGCATCCCCGCCGGGCTCGTGCAGGAGGTCGCGGGCATGGGGATCGAGGAGGGCACCCAGGTCGCCGACGCACTGGCGAACGGGACGGCCGCCGAGGTCAAGGGCCTGCGCAAGTCGTGGGCGACGCTGCAGAAGTACAGCGGCGATGCCGGCGTCACGGTCGGCGGTCAGGCGTACAACGCGAAGATCGGCAGCGCGAAGACCAAGGCAAAGTCGGCCAAGGCGAAGGTCAAGAAGGCCCGCAAGATCACCGACGAGGACGCCAAGGCGATCGCGAAGGCGCTCGCCAAGGTGCAGATCAAGAACGAGGTGCACGTGGCTGCGACCATCGGGGTGGACCGCCGCACGTCCGCGAAGATTGTGCAGACCGGCAACGCCGAGCTCAAGCGCTCCGGGTCCTCCGGCACGATCGCGCCCAGGGCTGTCTGATGCTGTGGGCGCAGCTCGGGCCGATCGGCTACCTGCAGGACCTTCCCGACGTCGCACCCGTGCAGGTCGCCTCGGACCGCGCTACCAGCGAGCTGGTCACGCTCGGGGGGCTGCGCTACGTGCAGACCGCTCCCCGCGCCCCACGAACGTGGAGCGTGCCGATGACCTTCCTCTCGCCGGCGCAGGTCGCGTTCCTGCACGCGTGCGCTCAGGGCGCGGTCCCGGGTGACCTGTACCTGCTGACGTCGGACGCGGCTGCCGCCAACCTGCTGCCGCCGCACCTGGCCGCTCCGGGCGCGGGCAAGGACACGACGCTCGGCCCGGTCTCGACGTCCCCGACGTCGGGTGTCCCGGTGCCCGGCACCGGGCCGATGATCGGGGTAGCCACCGCAGCCTCTGCCGGCCCCTGGTCGCCCACCGTGCCGCTGCGCTCCTCCGCGGCGCACTTCCTGTCGTGCTGGGTGCTGTCGGGCACCTCGATGCCGGCAGGCTCGGTCATCGCCCAGTACCAGGTCGTCACCGGCGGCGGGGCGGTGCTCGCGACAGGCAACATCGTCGCGGCCACGACGGGGACGCTGGTGCGGGCCACAGCATCGTTCACCACCGGCGCGACGGCGGGTGGGGTCCAGCTGGCCACCGCTGCGACAGCAGGGCGCACGATCACCGCGCTGCGACTCACCGAAGGCACCCCGTCGGGCACCGAGTGGGCCGCCGGCGCGGGTGCGGCCAAGGTCGTCGTCGACGACCCGGCGCAGACCCTCAACCTCGTCCGGGGCAGCACCGTCCTCTCGGACTACCAGTGGACACTGCGGGAGGTCGCCTGATGGTCACGCCGCGCACGGTCGCGACGGTCGACGTCGGCGCGGGCGCCGAGGCGCTCGAGCCGCTGTCGTGGTCGACGAAGCGAGAGCTGACTGGCGGCGCGCTGCCCGGGCAGGTCCGCGCCGCCTCGGGGGTCGCGACGGGCTCGGGGACGATCGAGGTGCGCGACCCGAGCACCCGCACCCCGTGGACGTCGAGCAAGATCGCCCCGGGCGGGAAGATCACGATCGACGCGGCCCTCGACGCGCCAGCGCTGGTCCCGCAGGCGACGAGCTACCCGGTGGCGCGGATGGTCGCCCGCTCGGTGGGTGCCGACGGCGCTCTGACCGCGAAGCGCGACATCGAGATGGCGGACGACCTGACGTCGTTGCGCGGGCCTGTCTCGGTGCCACCGTTCATGTACGACACCGGCAACGGCCTGGTGCAGATCGACGCCGCGTGGGTCATCGACCAGGCCGCCCGGGCGGGCGGCTACTTCGCGACCCCTGCGCCGGTCTCGTCGGCGATCCTGTCCGCGCCGCTGTGCGGGTCGATCCGCCCCGAGGTCGGGACGGTGAACCCCGGCTCGAACCCGACGCCGGGTTGGGGCACGGACCCGCTCGGTCGCGTCTACACCCCGTCCGGCTCCTACGAGTACACCCCGACCCGGCCGGTCAACGTCGGCGACGTGCTCTACGCGACGTGGAACTACGTGGGCATCACCGACAGCGGCATCGAGCTGCGCATCTCGGGCACGGTGTACGTCTACGCGTACGCGAACAGCTCGGGCTTCGTCGGGATCAGCGCGAGCGACGGCTCGAGCGCCACCGGCTCCTACGCGACGTTCGCAGCGTTCACCGACGACCCCACAAGGGTGCAGGTCAAGATCGAGCGGCTGTCGACCACCCAGACCAGGATCAGCGCTCGCGGCGGGCCGGCCGAGTCGTGGGGCACGCCGCTGACCCTCACGCACGCGTCGATGGGGACGTTCACGTACGTGCGCACGCGTGGGTGCATCGGCATGCAGCTGACGACCGTCGCGGACGCCGCCCTGTGGCGCCGACCCACCGCCGTGATCGGCTCGTCGGGGTCGCCGCTGACGGCGCTCGTCGCGCCGACCAAGAGCGACGCGTGGAGCCTCATGCAGCAGGTCGCCGCCTCGACCTTGGGGGCGCTGTGGCTGGACGAGACCGGGGTGCTGACCTACCGCGGCCGTGACTACGTGCGCGGCCAGACGTCGGAGGTCTTCACGGGCGCCCCGCTACCTGGCGCCGGTGGCGGGGCGATCGTTGCCGAGACGACGCTGGTCGACCTGCCGTGGTCGGTCGGCATCGACGATGTGGCGGACCGGGTCGAGCTCACGTACACCCCGCCCGACGTGGTCATGGCTGCAGCCGGGCAGTACACGACGACGGTGTGGACCTCGAGCGACATCGTCGCCGTCAGCCCGGGCAAGACCTACCAGACGTACATCGACCTCGAGACCGCCGTTGACGACCTCGCACCCTGGTACCCGGTCTGGGACGCCGGGTATGCGGCGTCCCGCATGTCCAGGTGGGCGGCCTCGACCCAGCGCGACGGTGGCGGCACCCAGCCGGCATCGAACGCGCTGACCGTCACCTCGGATCTCGTCACCCCGTCGCGCATCCGGCTGCGGATCACGAACAACACCGGGGGAGTCCTCTACACGGCGGGCTCGGACGGCACGAGCCAGATCACGATCCGCGCGACGACGCTCGTCTCCACCGGTGAGCCGGTGACGATCGCGACGGGCAAGTCCGCCGAGACCGCCATCAACCCACTCGCCGTCGACCTCGGCATGTGGGTACAGGACGACGCCGCGGCCGCCGCGGCACTGTCGTGGCTCAAGACCGCAACCTCCAACCCGTTGCCGGTGCTCGAGGGTGTCGAGATGGTGCCCGACCTCACCTGCCGTCTCGGAGACGTGCGCATCCTGCGAGACCCGAAGTTCACGAACCTCGTTGCGAAGGTGCTCGTCGTCGGCGTCGACCTCGCCGCGACTCCCGGGTCGCTGAAGCAGACGCTCACGCTCGCCGTGCTCGACGTCGTCGAGGGCGACATCGCGGCACTGCTGCTGCGCGCGGCGGTCGCCACCGAGGCGAACCTCGCTTCCTACATCACCACCAACCTCGGCGCTGGCGCGACCGAGGACCAGCTCGGGACGGATCTCATCGGAAGGGTGTTGGCATGAGCGACCCCACCACATCGCTGTACCCGGCCCCGGTGTCAACCTCGGATGCCGCAGTCTCGGGCGGCGAGACCAACGTGGTCCGCTTCTCCAAGCGGGTCCGCGACTGGCTCAACGGGCTCACCCCGAGCGGCGCCACCGTCTTCGACACCGGGGCGGTGGCATGCACGATCGCGGGCGGCTTCACGGGCAGCCTGAGCGTTCGACGGATCGGCAAGCAGGTGTTCTTGCAGGGGCTCGTGAGCGGGACCTTCGCCGCGAACACCACGACGACCGTCGCGATCATCCCCAGCGCCTTCCTGCCGACCGGGGTGTGCGCGCTGGCTGTCACACCGTCGAGCGGGGAGCCGGGCTGGGGCTGGGCATCCGGCAGCTCGATCAGCGTCCGCAAACCCACCGCTGGCAGCACCGGCGTCTACATCACCGCGGCGTGGGTGCAGGCCTGATCGACCCAGCCCACCGCCAATCTTTCCGAGCCCGCCCACCGTGGCGGGCTTTCTCATGCCCCCGAGGAGGCCTCAGCATGGCCGTCAAGACGAACAACGGTTTCCCCCGCCTGTCCGGGCTGGTGAGCCTCAAGACGATCAAGGTCCGCAAGCAGACCACCCGTGTCCGCACGGGTGACGCCGGGACGATCCTGGGGTGGGTCGCCCGGCAGATCGACGCCGACGTCGAGCCGTGCCAGACCCTGTACGGGTGGCGCAGCCCCGCGACGAACACGGCCGCCGGCGGGGTCGGTGACTCCAACCACCTGTCGGGGACCGCGATCGACTACAACGGCGGCAAGCACCCCTACGAGCGGACCTGGAACAAGACGCACCCGGCCGGGTCGTGGCGCCCGGGCTGGTCGGCCGACGCGGTCAAGGACATCCACGCGATCCTCGCGGCCGCGTCCGGTGTCGTCGTGTGGGGCAACGACGTCTCGTCCCGGTACGCGGTGGGGTGGCGCGACGCGATGCACTTCGAGGTCCGCGCGTCCGCCGCGGCGCTCAAGCGCGCGACCGACAAGCTGCGCGGCGGCACCGTGCACGTCACCGCCGACGTCCTGAACGGCCGCGCGAAGCCGTCGACGGCGAAGCCCGTCAAGGTGCTGTACCGCCGCAAGCGCGGCTTCAAGATCACCTACACCCAGGTGCTCTACCGCGAGGGCCGCCTGTGGCTCAAGACCCGCTACGGCACGTACTACGCCGCCGAGCACACGAGCTGGTGAGCGCTCAGCCCGGCCAGCCCGACGAGGTCACCCTCGCCGTGCTCGCCGCCCGCATGGACGACGTCCGCGAGGACATCCGCGGCATGCGCACCGACCTGTCCGCCCACCGCGCCGAGCTCGTCTCACGCGGCGAGTGGGAGCAGCGCAACCGCGCCGTCGACGCCCGCTTCCAGGAGCAGGGACGCGAGATCAGCACCCTGCGCACCTCGCTCGAGACGAAGACCACCGCGCTCGACGCCCGCGTCACCGCCGCGGACAACAAGGCCGACGCCCGACGCGCCCCGTGGTGGGCCGTCGGCGCGCTCGTCGTGTCGGCCGCGGCCCTGCTCGTCACCCTCGTCCCCCTGATCGCCCGACCCTGAACGGAGCCACCATGACCACCACCACCGACGACGCGACCGCCCTGTCGGACCGCGCCGTCTCGATCCTGCGCACCGCGGTGCCTGCTCTGTGGGGCTCACTCGTCGCCGCAGTCCTCGCCGCGCTCGCACCGCACCTGCCCGCGACCGTGTACGACGCGCTCGCGGACGCCCTGAGCTCGGACGTGACCCGGGCGCTCGTCGTCGCGGTCGTCATCGCGGCCTGGTACGCGCTGTGGCGGCGCCTCGAGCCGCACACCCCGGACTGGCTCACCCGCCTCGTCCTCGGTTCCGCCCGGACCCCCGGGTACCCGCTGCCGGAGATCTCCGCCGAGTTCTACGCCGACGGCGCGCACGTCATCACGACGCTCACGGACGACGAGGTGTCGATGGTCCGCGGCCTGCGCAAGATCGAGGGCCGCGACGAGACGACCGGAGCACCGCCCGCCTGATCCGACCCAGACCGAAGCGCCCCCGCCCCCTGCTCAAGCAGGCGAGCGGGGGCGCTTTCGGTCACGCAGCCGCCGCCCGGAGGTGGAGCGCGGTCCGGCCCCGGGACCCGCTCGATCTGGGCGCTATGCTCCGGGCCATGGCCAAACTCGACTACGCGTACCTGGCGGACTACGCGACCGTCCAAGATGGCAAGCTGACAGCTGTCGGAGCGAGCTTCACGCACGTGATCGCCCCAGCGTTTCCTATCGCGTGGCCGGTCTCGATCGCTGGTCGACTGACAGCTCCGCAAGATGCGCCGAAGATGGAACTCGGTGTCTCGATCGTTGGTCCGAACGAGGTGTACGAGATCAACACGACGATGCAGCTCGGCGACGCAGTCGATGTGCGTCCCTACCGAGGGAAGGTCGGCAGACTGTTCGCCGTGACGACGATGCTGCCTCTCGTTGAGGCTGGCCTGTATGTGGTGAACATCGCCCTCGACGGCACGCACGTCCGCCGATTGGCGTTCGAGGCCACGCTGACCGAGGCGTGACATGCGACTGGCAGCCTCGGCGCACGTGCACAGGCGCATGAACGAACGTGGCATCTCGTGGGGACAGATCGAGGTGGCAGTTCGAGAGGCCCACACGCACTACCCGGGGAACGATGGGTCCACCGCGCACGTTTGGACTAGTCCGGAAGGACGTACCCTTCTGGTCTGGCTCATCAGGAAGTCGGGATCTACCGATGAGATGCTGGTGAAGTCAGCAGCATGGCGAGAGGACGGAGACCGGTGAGCGAGCACACGCACACCCCCCAGATCACGATCGAGATCGATCACGAGGCGGACGCCGCGTACATCCGCCTCTCGAGCAACAGTGTGGCCTCGACCAAGACCCTCACGGACGACGTGCTCGTCGACCTGGACACCATGGGTGTCGCGGTCGGCATCGAAGTGCTCAGCCGCGGGGCCAAGATCCCCTTCGGTCGTCTCACGACCGAGTTGCACATCCACAGCACGGTCGTCGAACTCGTGCGCCAGATCCAGCCGAGCGTTTCGGCTTTCAGCGTTCGAAGCGAGGCCGAGGCCTCCACGCTCGCCTCCTCCCCACAGTTCGAATCGGCGACGCACTGACCACGACGAAGCGCCCCTACCCTCAGGCAGGAGGGCGGGGGCGCTTCGTCGTGCGACCGTCATGCCGCCTTGCGCATCGCGTCCCGGTCGGCGATCCACTCTCGCAGTAGCCCGGGCCGGGCGCTTTCCTCGTCCCCGCCGTCGGGTACTCCTCAAGCACGGAGCCGGTGATGCCGATGATCACAGCGCCTGCAACGCCGCGGGCTCACCGAAGCCGAAGGGGACTCTTCTATGGCTAGCGTCACGCCACGCGTCATCCAGGTGAAGCTCGACATCACCCTCGACGATCGGAAGTTCTACAACGCGCCCGAGAACATCACCACCATCGCGCAGCAGATCGCTCAAGCCGCCATCGCGGCCGTGGACGATTCCCCCGCCGCGGTTAGGGCCGAGAGTGTTGATGTCGAGTGGGCGTGGATCTACGCGTGGGCCGCGGGAAGCATGACCGTCGCCGGTGCCGCCGGCGTCGACCTGGATCCCGAGGGTGTTGCCGAGTAGGTCGACCGACCACTGTTCGCAGTCACACGTAGCGACGCCCCCGCCCTCCTGCCTGAGCAGGAGGGCGGGGGCGCTTCGTCGTCTCAGCGATCGGCCACCAATGTGACGTGGAGATCGAAGCCCTCTCGCTCGGGCAGCGGGTGAGCCTGGTCCTTGATCGGAACTGTCACCGACCCCGTGTCGGTCAGCTCCTTGAGTTGCTCCTGGGTGAGCTCGACGATCCGTGTCCCCATGTCGCACGCCTCCCGTAGTCGCGGGCCCCGTTGCCCGCGTTCCTACGGTAGCCCCGACCACTCAAACAGCCCTCGTACACTCGTTCGATGGACGACCTCGACCGGCTGCGTGAGCGCGTCGCGTCGCAGTCCTGGAACGCGCACAGCGACCAGTGGCAGACGATCCGCAACGCCCGCCCGATCCCACCAGCCGCGCAGCAGCAGCGCCTCTCCACGCCCGAGCCCGTGCAGGCGTGGATCGTGTGGGAGCGCGACGGCCTTGAGCTCGTCGACACCGACGCCACCTACTACGCCGGCCGCGACGTCCTCGTGACGCTGTCCGACCGACGGTGGCGGACCCACGGGGTGTGGCTCATCGCCCAGGACGTGCGCCGTCGCGCGTGAGAGCTATCGGCCGCGGACGAACAGCGGCATCGCCTGCGGCCGCCCCTTGTCGTCGCCCGCGACAGCCCAGTGCTGCAGCACCCACCCCTGCGCGACGATCGCCTCGAGCATCGGCTCCCAGTCCTTGATCCGCCCCGAGGTGCCGAGCTTGAACGCCGGCATGTTGAGCAGCGGAGTGAAGAACATCGCACCCTCGTCCCACGCGTTCTTCGCGTCGGACGCCATCGAGTTCGCCTTCGAGTCCTTGATCCATCCCATGTCGCCGACCGTAGCGCTCGCGCCGACTTCGGTGACCCGCCGAGCGGGTGAGGTTCACGGCGGCGCTTACGCCGCCGTGCGCTCGCGGATGACGGGCAGTCGCAGCACCGCGTCGCGCCGCTGGTCGTCGTCGACGGCCGTGTAGACGGCGGTCGTCGCGAGCGAGGCATGGCGCATCAGCTCCTGCACGACCCGGACGTCGGTCCCGGAGCGCACGAGCTCGGTGCCGTACCAGTGCCGCAGCTGGTGCGCGGTCCCGGCGACGCCGGCACGCCGCATGACCTCGCCGATGCGTGTGGAGACGCTGTCGCGCCGGATGGGTTCGCCCGGGCGGGTGGGGGAGGGGAACCAGTATCCCCGCGGCATCGACGCCGCGTCGGCGCGCACCGCTGGGTGCAGCGGCAGCTCGACCGTGACGCCGCCCTTGCCGGTGACGCGCAGCGTCCCGCCGACGAGGTCGATGTCGTCGCCGCGGACCTTCGCGACCTCGTGCACCCGAAGGCCCTGGTAGCTCGCGAGGTGGACCATGACGCGCGTCGTTGCCCACATCGGCGTCGCGAGTACTTGCTCGAGGTGGGCGTTCTTCACCGGGCGCGGCATGCGACGCGGCACGCGCGGTGTGCGGAGCAGTGCGGTGGGGTCGTCGTGGCGGTGCCCGGTGCGCAGCAGCCACAGGTGCCATGCCCGCAGCGCACCGAAGTACGTGGCACGCGTCCCGGCGCTCGCCGCGGAGCCCAGCCACTCGACGATGCTGTCGTGGGTCATCGTCTCGGGCTCGCATCGCATCGCGCGCGCCGCTCGCTCGACGACAGCGGGCCTCTCGCTGATGGTTCGGTCGGCGAGCCCCTCGGCTCGCATCGCGGCCTGCCAGAGTCGCAGCAGTCGGGAGGTGGTGGGCGCGGTCGTCATGGTGCTCTCTCCTTCACGTCGTCGTGGGGAGAGGTCGTCGGCAACGCCGAGCGTCGTCGTGATTGCTGGGGGGCGCCTTGGATGGACATCGGTGCCCGACGTCGGGCGTTCGCCTGGGATGACGTGGAGGACGGGGGCGCTCATCGGGTACGGGCTCGGGGCGGCGCCGACGACCGCAGAGCGTCCCGCCAGTCCGCCGGGGTGATGGACCCGTGCGCGGCGAGGACCTCAGCCAGCTCGGCGATGAACGCACGCTCGCGGCCACGGGCCGGCATCGCGTCTGCGACCTCGACCTCGGGTGCGACGTCGTCGGCGAGAGCGGGCACGACTTGCAGGCGCGGGGCTGCGCTGTACGTCTTGCCGTCGAGCCCGATCACGGCCGAGGCAGGTGAGGAGGATTCCTCACCTGCGCTCGCGGGTACCGAGGCGAGGATGCGCCGGTCGTTGCTCACCGTCTTCTGGTCGACGGACAGGATCGGCGCGATCGCCCGCGTGCTCAGACCCCTCCCACTCAGCCAGCCCGTGACCTGCCGGCGCTGCTCGATCGGCAGCCGCATCGGCTCGAGCGTGTCGACGAGGTACGCGGCGACGGAGTCGTACCCGAGCGCTGTCCACGCGTCGCCGGCGATCGCCTGGTCGACGAGCTCGAGCAGGCGTGCGACGCGGTCGCCGACGTCGCGCGCGGCCTGGCGGATGCGGTTCGTCAGCGCCTGCGCGTCAACGACGGACAGCGGTCCGGTCGGTAGCGGCGCGACGAGCGGCTCGTCCCCCGTGAGCACGTCGACGACCCCGCGGTGCACACCGGTGACGATCTGCGCGGGCAGCGCGACCCGGCGGGTCACGCCGCCACCGCCGGGATCTGCTCGGGTGCGGGTGCACCCCAGGGGCCGGGGATGACGGCGGCGAGCTCGTCGCCACCCCCCACCTTCGGATCAGAAGGTTGGGGGTTCGAGTCCCTTCGGGCGCACGTCGTGAAGGCCCGGTCTCGTCAAGAGACCGGGCCTTCGTCGTACCCGGCGCCACGACGGCCGGGGTCCAGCCGTCGCTCCCACGTGCCGATGCTCACCTCGTGCTGCATGCCTTCCTCGAGGTCCGCCTCCTCCCGTGGCGCCCCCGCGCCCGCGTCATGAAGCCCGACACCCTGCGCGACGCCGCGTTCGACGTCCCGGTGGTCGACGACCTGTCGGGGCTCGTGATCAGCGTCGTCATGAGCGTCCTGATGCTCGTGGCTGCGCCGGTGATCGTCGTGGTCCTGGCGATCGTGCTGCTCCCGCTCGAGCTGTGGTTCGTCGTCGTCCTCGGCCTGCTGGTCGTCGTCGCGCGGTTCGCCGGGGTCATCCCGTGGACCGTGATGGTCGTCGAGGGCGACGACGAGGAGGCCGAGCGGTTCCGGTGGCTGCCGAGCGCGCTCGCGCGCGTGCGCGAGTGCAACGGCGACCGGCGGGTGCGCGTGGTGTGGAAGTGGGCATGACCAGCACGGCAACGTTCGTTACCGTCGTGCCGACCCGACGATCGTGGGTCCCGACCGGTCGGTGGTGAGCAGTGGTGTCCCAGGAGCAGCGGGTGGTCCCGTCGCGTCTGCGGATGCGCACCGTCCGGGTGTTCGCGTCCGGGGTCGGTGCACGGCGCGTGCGCAGGCCGGCGGACGTGCTGCTCGTCGTCGTCGCGCTGCTCGCCCTGGTCCCGCTCCTGCTGGCCGCGCCGGGGCCGACGAGGTTCGACGTGGACCTCTCCGAGCTCCTGCGCGGGTTCACCGGAGCGTGGGCGCTGCTCTGGTCGGTCGGCTACGCGGTCCTCGGGGTGTGGGCGCTGGTCCTCGTCGTCGTGGTGCTGTGCACCCGGGGACGACGGCGGCTCCTGCTGGACCTGGCCGTCGCGGCGCTGCTCGCGGTCGTTGCCGCGGTGCTCGTCGGACGGCTCGGTGGCACGTCGTCGTCGGAGTCGTTCGGCGCGCTGCTGTCCACTGATCCCGACCAGGTGTTCGTCGCGGCACGGCTCGCGGTGGTGACGGCAGTCGTCGTCGCCGCGTCGCCCGCGGTGACGCGGCCCATGCGCGTCGTCGGGCGGGTCGTCATCGTGCTCGGCGCGCTCGCGGCGGTCGCGCTCGGCATCGCCTACCCGATCGGTGCGGCGGCGGGTTTCCTCGTCGGTGTCGTCGCCGCCGCGGTGACGCACCTGCTCCTGGGCTCGCCGGACAGCCGGCCGACCGCACGGCAGATCGAGGACGACCTCGCCGGGCTGGGCGTCGCCGTCACGGACGTCGCCCCGGACGTGGTCCAGGTCCCCGGCACCGCCCGCTACGGCGCGACCGACCCCGACGGTCGTCGGCTGCTGGTCGAGGTCTACGGCCGCGACGCGTGGGACAGCCAGTTCCTCATCTCGCTGTGGACCGCGATGGTCCGCCGCGGCGAGCGACCGCACCTGGGGCGCACGCGTGTGGCCCAGGTGGAGCACGCCGCGCTCGCGACGCTGCTCGCGCAGCAGGCGGGTGTGCCGGTGCCTCGGGTCGTCACGGTCGCGGAGACCGTCGACGGCGACGCCGTGCTCGTCACCGAGGTGGCGGGCACGCCGCTCGTGGACGTGGCCGCGCAGGTGACCGAAGGCCTGGACCTGGAAGGCGCCTGGCGCTCGCTCGCGGACCTGCACGCCGTGGGCATCGCGCACGGGCGCGTCGACCCCACACGTGTCGTCGTCCTCGACGACGGCAGGGTCGGCCTGACCGACCTCGCAGGCTCCGAGCTCGCGGCCGACGAGGACGACCGCACGACGGACCGCGCGCGGCTGCTCGTCGCGACCGCGCTGGCTGTCGGGCCGGAGCGGTCCGTCGCCGCCGCGCTCGAGGTGCTGGGGCGTGACGGGCTGACCGACGTGCTGCCCTACCTGCAGCCGGCCGTGCTCGACACGGCGACGCGCAAGGCGGTCAAGGCCGGCGACTGGGACCTGGCCGCGCTGCGGACGGGGGCCGCGCAGGCCGTCGGGAGCGAGGCACCCGCGCTCCAGAAGCTGCAGCGCGTCACCGTCCGGTCGGCGGTGATCGCGCTCGCGGGTGCCGCCCTCGGCGTCGTCCTGGTGAGCAAGCTGCTCGACGTCGACTACGCGAGCCTCGCGGCCGAGCTCTCGACCGCGAACTGGTGGTGGCTGCTCGCCGCTCTCCTGGTCGCACCGACGATGCCGCTCGCGACGGCGTTCGCGACCCTCGGCGCCACGCGCAAGCGCGTGCGCTATGGACCCGTGGTCATGTTCCAGTACGCGGTCCAGTTCATCGCGCTCGCCGTTCCCTCGTCGGCCGGTCGGCTCGCGCTCGAGGTGCGGTTCTTCCAGAAGGTCGGCGTCGCGGCGGCCGGGGCGCTCTCGATCGGGCTGATCGACAGCGTGGCCGGGTTCGTCGTGCAGCTGTTCTTCCTCGCGCTCGTCGGGTTCACCGCGCTGCCCGGGCTGACCGCACCGATCGGCGGCACGCCCGATCCGTCGGCCTCCGCCTCGGACGGCGGCTCGCTCGTGACGCTGATCATCTGGCTGGTGGTCGTCCTGGTGGTCGCCGTCGGCACCACGTTCGCCGTGCCGTCCGCGCGGCGACGGGTGCTGTCGTTCGTGCCCCGGGCGCGCGCGACGATCCGGTCGCAGCTCGCCTCGGCGCAGGAGGCGCTCACGGTGCTGCGGCGCCCCTCGAAGGTGGCGCAGCTGCTGGGCGGGAACCTGGTCGCACAGCTCATCGGCGCGCTCATGCTGTCGCTGAGCCTGCAGGCGTTCGGCGTCCACGTGCACCTCTCGCAGCTCCTCGTCGTGAACGTCCTGGTGAGCCTCTTCGCGGGGATCATGCCGGTGCCCGGCGGGGTGGGCGTCACCGAGGCCGCCTACATCGCGTGCCTGCAGGCGGTCGGCGTGCCGAGCGTCGTCGCGGTCTCGGCGTCGATCGCCTACCGGCTCATCAGCTTCTACCTGCCGCCGCTGTGGGGGTGGGCCGCGCTCGCGTGGCTCCGCCGGCACGACTACGCCTGACGCACGGGTCGCTCACCACGACGTGAGGTCCGCCGCGTACCAGGTGCGGAACCGGGTGCGCAGCCACACACGCCCCTCGCGGTAGGCGGTCTCGACGTAGTGGATGCGGAACCCGGTCTCGCGCTGGTGCTTGATCTTCGCGCGGGTGGACGGCTTCGCACGGCCGTTGAGCAGCTTCGTCGTGACCACGGCCCACCCCTCGGTGAGGTGCTTGGCGGCACGGTCCACGTCGGCCGCGGAGGCACCCTTGATCTCGACGTGCATCGCGTCGCGCCAGCCCGCGGGGTAGTCGAGCCCCCAGCGCAGCACGCGAGCGGCGGCGAGGATGCGGCGCACGTCGGCCTCCTCGTCGGCCGACCAGCCCGAGCTCCACCCGTGCGGGCGCGTGTGCTCGTACGGGTGCCGACCGCCGTTGAAGTCGATCGCCGTGCCGGACAGGTGGTTCGACGACGCGATGCCGCCCGCGGCCGCGTTCACCGCCGGGCTGCGCCAGCCGAACACGGTCGACGCGGGCTCGACGGTCGCGTCGATCTGCCGTGCCACCCACCCGAGCACCACTGCGGGTGAACCCGCCCGCACGCGCGTCGCGTTGCCGTGGACGGTGAGCGTGACCAGGTCCGACGACGCGCGCCGCGCGATCGTCGTGAACCCGTTGTTCGTCGTCGCCACG
This sequence comes from Cellulomonas sp. HZM, assembly GCF_000708885.1. GTDB lineage: Bacteria > Actinomycetota > Actinomycetes > Actinomycetales > Cellulomonadaceae > Cellulomonas. Next base: position 26,608 of record NZ_JEOE01000008.1, read on the forward strand.
GCCGCCTCCTGGGCTCGTCACCTGACGTGACACCAGGATCCTCCCGCCACCGGCGAGATACCTGCCCGTGATGACCCGGACACCTGGCGGCGCTAGCGTGACGTGGGTGACCGAGAACACGAACCCCATCGCCACTCGTGAGCGCACCGTCGACGGCTTCGTGCGGGAGTTCCTGCGCGAGCTCAACTTCGGGCAGGGCGTCGACCTGTCGCGGGCCTCCGTGAACGACAAGTACCTCGCGATGGCGCGCACCGTCCGCCACTACCTCATGGTGCGGTGGCTCGAGACGCTGCGGCGGCAGAACGAGCTGCAGGCGAAGTCCGTCGCCTACCTGTCGGCGGAGTTCCTGCTGGGCCGCCAGCTCGACAACGCGCTGCTCGCGTCGGGGCTCGAAGACATCGTCGAGGAGGGGCTGTCGTCCCTCGGCATCGACCTCGCGGAGCTGCGCGAGGCGGAGGTCGAGCCGGGTCTCGGCAACGGCGGGCTCGGGCGGCTCGCGGCGTGCTTCATCGACTCGCTCGCGACCATGAACGTGCCGTGCATCGGGTACGGCATCCGGTACGAGTACGGCATCTTCCGGCAGACGTTCGTCGACGGCTGGCAGGTGGAGAAGCCCGACGACTGGCTGGCCCTCGGGTCGCCGTGGGAGTTCCCGCACCCCGAGGCCGCGGTGCGCGTGAGCTTCGGCGGCCAGGTGGAGCAGTACCAGGACGACGACGGCGTGGTGAAGCGCCGCTGGGTGCCGGGCTGGTCCGTGCTCGGCGTGCCCTACAACTACATGGTCCCGGGCTACGAGAACGGCCGCGTCAACACGCTGCGGCTCTGGAGCGCCAAGGCGACGCACGCGTTCGACCTGCAGATCTTCAACTCGGGCGACTACGCCGAGGCGGTGCGCGCACAGACGTTCGCGGAGAACATCTCCAAGGTCCTGTACCCGGAGGACTCGACGCCGCAGGGCAAGGAGCTGCGGCTGCAGCAGCAGTACTTCTTCGTCGCGTGCTCGCTCAAGAACTTCATCGACGACGTGCTGCCCGAGGGCTTCGACCTGCACCGCCTGCCTGACCGCATCAACTTCCAGCTCAACGACACGCACCCCGTGATCGCCGTCCCGGAGCTCATGCGGATCCTGGTCGACGAGAAGGGCTGGGACTGGGACGACGCGTGGGGCGTGACGAAGCAGTGCTTCGCGTACACGTGCCACACGCTGCTCCCGGAGGCGCTCGAGGTGTGGCCCGTCGAGCTGCTGGGCCGGCTGCTGCCGCGCCACCTCGAGATCATCTACCGCATCAACGAGGAGTTCCTCGACGAGCTGCGCGAGACGTACCCGGACGACGAGCTGCGCGTGCGGCGCATGTCGATCATCGCCGAGTACCCGGTCCGCGCGGTGCGCATGGCGTACCTGGCGACCGTCGCGGGCACCAAGGTCAACGGCGTCGCGGCGCTGCACAGCCAGCTGCTCGCGGACAAGGTGCTCAACGACTTCGCGGCCTACTGGCCCGAGAAGTTCACCAACGTCACCAACGGCGTCACCCCGCGCCGGTTCGTGCGCCTCGCCAACCCGGGCCTGTCGGGGCTGATCACCGAGTCGATCGGCGACGGCTGGGTGACCGACCTCGACCGGCTCTCCGAGCTCGAGCCGCTCGCCGAGGACGCCGAGTTCCGGCGCCGGTTCCGCGAGATCAAGCACGCCAACAAGCTGCGCATCGCCGACGTGCTCACGCACCGCGACGGCATCGTCGTCGACCCGGGCACGATGTTCGACGTCATGGTCAAGCGCCTGCACGAGTACAAGCGCCAGACGCTCAAGCTGCTGCACATCGTCTCGCTGTACGAGAAGGTCACGTCGGGGCAGGTGGACGTCTCGACGATCACGCCGCGCACGTTCGCGTTCGGGGCGAAGGCTGCGCCCGGCTACCTGCTGGCCAAGCAGATCATCGCGCTGATCAACGCGGTCGGCGCGACGATCAACGACGACCCCGCGCTCGAGGGCCGGCTCAAGGTCGCGTTCCCCGCCAACTACAACGTCACGCTCGCCGAGACGCTGATCCCCGCGGCGGACCTCTCGGAGCAGATCTCGCTCGCCGGCAAGGAGGCGTCCGGCACCGGGAACATGAAGTTCATGCTCAACGGCGCGCTGACGATCGGCACCGACGACGGCGCGAACGTCGAGATCCGCGAGCTGGTGGGCGACGAGCACTTCTTCCTGTTCGGGCTCACCGAGCCGCAGGTCGAGGACCTCGTGAACCGCGGGTACCACCCGTCCGCCTACTACGAGACCAACGCCGACCTGCGCCGCGCGCTCGACCTCATCGCGTCGGGCGCGTTCTCCGGCGGGGACCGGCACGTCTTCGAGCCCGTGGTGTCCAACCTGCTCAACGAGGACCGGTTCCTCGCGCTCGCGGACTTCCAGGCGTACGTCGACGCGCAGGCGCGGGTCGACGCCGCGTACGCGGACCAGGAGGCGTGGACGCGCTCGGCGGTGCTGAACGTGGCGCGCGGCGGGTTCTTCTCGTCCGACCGGTCGATGCGCGACTACATCGACCGCATCTGGCACACCCCGCCGGTCCCGCCGGCCTGACCTCTTCCGCGGCGGTGGGGCGTGCAGAGGCGGCTAACCTGGGGCGGTGAGCCCGAAGAAGCCGCAGGAGATGAAGCCGTCCACCGCCGCCGCGAAGCTGGACGTGTACCTGCCGGCGACGCCGGAGGAGTTCCGCACCGGGACGGTCACGCGTGACGAGCTCGCCGAGCTGCAGCGCAACCCCCCGCAGTGGCTCACGGACCTGCGCCGCGAGGGGCCCCACCCGCGCGGGGTCATCGCGGCGCGGCTGCGGGTCTCGACGAGCGGGCTCGCGCGCGCCGGCATCACCGACCCGCTGACGACGCAGGAGATCGCGGACCTCGTCGCCGACCCGCCCGAGTGGCTGGTGCGCGAGCGCCAGACGTTCGAGGAGGTGCGCCGCGAGGAGCGCCGACTCGAGTCGCGCGACGCCGACCGCCGCGCGGCGGCCGCCCGCCCGGAGGCCTGACCCACCCTCGTCGCGCCTCGCCCGGTGGGAACGTGAAGCGTTTGGTGGCTGTGGGGCACCAAACGCTTCACGCAGCGGGTGTCAGCGGCGGCCGCGGCCCTTCGGGGGTGTGCGACGGGGCTTGGGGGTCGACGATCCCTTGCCGGTCGATCGGCGCTGCGAGCCGCCGGCTGCGCGCGGCTTCTCCCCGGTCGCGCGCGGCTTGTCGCCGCCGCGGGTCCGCGACGAGGCACTCGACGAGCCGCCCGACGGCTCCGCGCCGCCTCGGCCGCGCGACGACGCCGCGGTGCGCCCGCGGACGATCCCGATGAACTCCTCGGTCAGCTCGTCGTGCCGGTCGGTGACCCACGCGAGCCCGACACCCGAGCCGGGCGCGTCCACCACCGGGCGCGACGCCACACCGCGCCGCTGATGGATCCGGCCCAGCGAGTGGGGCAGCACCAGGACGGCGTGACCTGCGGCGACGAGGTCCACCGCCTCGGGCGTGGTCGCCACGTCCCCGGCGAACCGCTCGCCCGGGCAGTCCCAGACGAGCACGTCGTCGCCCGGCACCACGACGACCTCGTCGGCCAGGTCGGACGCCGAGACCTCGTCGACCGCCGTGAACACGTGGTCCTTCGCGACGAGCACCACGGTCCGCTCCTCGTACAGCGGGATCACGGACAGCCCGTCCCGGTCCACGGGCAGCCGCACGAGCGCCACGTCGCCCTCGCCGGCCCGCAGCCGCGCGACGGCCTCGTCGGCCGCCACGACCACCACCTCGAGCGGCACGTCCGCGAGCCGTTCGCGCCACACGCGCAGCCACCGGTCGGGGTTGACGCCGGGGACCAGCAGCACCCGGAACGCGCTCATGCGACCCTCCGCGCGATGACGTCGTGCACCGGGTGGCCCAGGTCGAGGCCGCGCTGCTCGAACTTGGTGACGGGCCGGTGCGCCGGGCGGTCCACGAGGCCGGACGACAACAGGCCGGGGTCGGCCGCGAGCACGTCGCGCATCTGCTCGGCGTAGTCCGGCCAGTCGGTCGCGCAGTGCAGCGTGCCGCCGACGACGAGCCGCGAGCGCAGCAGCTCCACGTGCTCGGGCTGCACGAGCCGGCGCTTGTGGTGGCGCGCCTTCGGCCAGGGGTCGGGGAAGAAGACGTGGACCGCTGCGAGCGAGCCGGGCGCGACCGCGGTCCGGAGCAGCTCGAGCGCGTCGCCGTGGCCCACGCGCACGTTGGTCAGGCCGCGGGCGCCGACGAGGCCCAGGAGCGCCGCGATGCCCGGCAGGTGGGCCTCGAGCGCGAGGTAGTCGCGGTCGGGGTCGGCGGCCGCCATCTCGGCGGTCGTCTCACCCATGCCAGAGCCGATCTCGAGCACCACGGGCGCCTCGCGGCCGAACAGTGCGCGCGTGTCGAGGACGCCGTCCGCCGTCGGGAACGGCGAGGCCGGGTCGTGCACCGAGAACCCGTAGCGCGGCCACCAGCGGGTCAGGGCCTCCTGCCGGTCGCGCCCGAGCGCCGCACGACGGGGGTGGAACGTGCGCAGCGGCTCGTGCGGCCGCGCGGCGACGTGGCGGAACGCATCGCCGGAGGTGGTCACGCGGCCAGCCTACGGGCGCGACGAAGGTCGGGCCCCGGGCGGCTCGTCGCGTAGCTCGTCGGGCACGGAGATCACTGCGAACCGCTCGCCGAACGGCCCGCGGAGGTGGGCCACGCGACCGAACGGGGAGTCCTGCGGCCCGGAGTCGACCGTGCCGCCGAGGTCCGTGACCCGCGCGACGACCTCGTCGGTGTCGCGCACACCGACGTACACGGTCCACCGCCCGGGCTCGTCGTCGGCCGCCGCACCCGTTCCGTACGCACCTACGCCGGCCACGGGGCCCGCTGCCCCGGCCAGCGCGGCGTACACGAAGCCGCGGCCGCTCATGTCCTGCGCCCCCAGGCCCGTCACCGACCGGTAGAACGCGAGCGCGGTCGGCTGGTCGTGGCTCATGGACTCGACCCAGACGACGGCGCCCGCCTCCTGCGCCACCTGCCAGCCCGTGAGGGCGCCCGCCTGCCAGAGGCCGACGACGGCACCCGTCGGGTCGGCGAGCACCGCCATCGTGCCGAGCGCGGGCACGTTCGTCGGCGCGACGAGCTCGCGAGCGCCGGCCGCCACCGCGCTCCGAGCGCCCGCCACGGCGTCGTCGGACGCGAGGTACACGCACCAGGCGGGCGTGCCGGCCGACGAGCCCTCGCCCAGTCCGGCCACGCGCCGGCCGCTCACCGTGGCGAACGTGTACCCGCCGAGCTCGGCCCCGCCGTCGACGAGCTCCCAGCCGAGCAGCGGGCCGTAGAACGCCGCGGCGTCGTCGAGCGACGGGATCGTGAGGTCCGCCCACGCGGGCGTGCCCGCGGGCCAGGGGTCGCGGTGCGTCGTCATGGCCCCCATCCCACACCGTTCTCGCCACGGCCGCAGCCACGGGGCGCGACAGCCGCGCGCGACTGTGCTACTCACGTCACATGGCATCCGACGACGCGGGGGCGACGACGTTCGACCTGCCCTCGGGCCGCGAGGGCGGCGGCGAGAGCGGGCTCACGGTGGTCGTCGCGCTCGGCGCGAACCTGCTGATCGCGGTCGCGAAGACCGCGGCGGCGGTCGTCACGGGTGCCGCGTCGATGCTCGCCGAGGCCGCGCACTCGTGGGCGGACACGGGCAACGAGGTGTTCCTGCTCGTCGCGCAGCGCAAGGCGGCGCGCCCCAAGGACGCGACCCACCCGCTCGGGTACGGGCGGGAGATCTACGTCTGGTCGATGTTCGCGGCGATCGGGCTGTTCGCGGTCGGTGCGGGCGTCTCGATCACGCACGGCGTCCAGGAGCTGATCCACCCCGAGCCGGCCACCGACTTCGGCATCGCCTACGCGGTCCTCGCGGTCTCCGCGCTGCTCGAGGGCACGTCGTTCCTGCAGGCCAACCGGCAGGCCCGGCGCGAGGCGGCGACCCGCAAGAGGGACCTGCTCGACCACATCCTCGCGACCTCGGACCCCACGGTGCGCGCGGTGTTCTTCGAGGACGCGGCGGCCCTCGTGGGCATCGTGATCGCAGGCACAGGCATCGCGCTGCACCAGGCGACCGGGTCCGCGACGCCGGACGCGATCGGCTCGATCCTCGTCGGCGTGCTGCTCGGCGTCGTGGCGGTGGTGCTCATCGAGCGCAACCGGCGCTTCCTGGTGGGGGAGCAGGCCGATCCGGCGGTCACCGCCGCGGCCGTGCACCAGCTGCTCGCGCAGCCCGAGGTCGCGCGCGTGACGGCGCTGTCGCTGCAGTTCGTCGGCGCGCAGCAGCTGTCCCTGCTCGCCGACGTCGACCTCGTCGGCGACCCCGACGAGACCACGGCCGCGCACACGCTCGCCGCCCTCGAGCGTCGGGTCATGGAGCACCCCGCGATCGTGCGCGCGATCCTCAGCCTGTCCGAGCCCGAGGAGCGCTCGATCGGCGACTGACGTGCGCCTTCGCGCGCCGCGCGGCGGCCCTAGAGTGAGCCCGGACCGGGTGCCCGGGCGAGTGCTGCGACAGGAGACGCCGATGACCGAGCCCGCGAGCGAGTTCCACGTCCCCGTGCGGCGTCTCGCCGTGCTCGGGGTCCCGGCCGCGTTCGTCGGTGTGCTGTGCGCGCTGCTGCTGTGGGGGCTGTCCGCGCTCGCCGGGGTGGTCGAGCGCCTGCTGTGGCAGTCGCTGCCGGACGGGCTCGGCGTCGCGAGGGACACGCCGCTGCTCGTGATCGGCCTCCTCGCGCTCGCGGGCCTCTCGACGGGGCTCGTCATCCGGTACGCACCCGGCCACGCCGGGCCCGACCCGGCGACGACGGAGCTCGTGTCCGCTCCGCTCCCGCTCGGAGCGCTCCCGGGGCTGGCCGTCGCGCTCGTCATCACGCTCGCGGGCGGCGTCAGCCTCGGCCCCGAGAACCCGATCATGGCGATCAACGCCGGGCTGGTGGTCGCGCTCGGGATGCGGTTCGTGCGCGGCGTGAACGCACCTCAGTGGCTGCTGATCTCGACCGCGGGGACGATCGGGGCGATGTTCGGCACGCCGCTCGCGGCCGCGCTGATGTTCTCCGAGCTCGACCCGGGCGACCGTCGCATCCCGCTGTGGGACCGGCTGTTCCCGGCCCTCGTCTCGGCGACGACGGGTGCGCTGTTCATGACGAAGGTCGCCGACCTGGACATGGCGATCGACCTGCCCGACTACACGTGGCACGGCATCGGCGACCTGGCGTGGGTGTCGCTCGTCGCCCTCGTCGCCGCCGCGCTGGGCATCGCGGGCGCCTACGTCTTCGACCCGCTGCACCGCCTCCTGCACCGGATCGGCAACCCCGTGGTGCTGCTCACCCTGGCGGGTGCCGTGCTGGGCGTGCTGGGTGTCGTCGGCGGGACGGTGACGCTCTTCAAGGGCCTCGACCAGATGCGCGAGCTGCCGGGCATGGTCGCGACGACGAGCGCGGCCGGGTTCCTCGGGCTCGCGCTCGTGAAGCTCGTCGCGATGCTGGTCGCGAGCGCGTCAGGCTTCCGCGGCGGGCGGATCTTCCCCGTGGTGTTCGTCGGCGCGGCGCTCGGGTTCGCGGCGCACGGCTTCTTCCCGGACCTGCCCGTGGCGCTCGCGGTCGCCGGCGCCACCGCGGGCATCGTCGTCGCCGTCACGCGGTCCGGCTGGATGAGCATCTTCCTCGTCGTGGTCGTCGTGCCCGACCTCGACATCCTGGTCCCCGTGCTGTTCGCCACGCTGGTCGCCTGGCTGCTGGTGACGAACCGCCCGGAGCTGCTCGCGAAGCCGGTGGAGGTCGGTGGACCGCACGAACCGGCCGACGGGGCCGGGGTCGACGGCACACGTGTGCCCGACGACGGCGACGCCGATGATCGCGAAGGACAGCGTGAACAGCCAGCCGATGTACGTGAAGACGGCACCCAGGATGCCGAACTGGCGGACCCCGCCGGCCATCACGATCGGTAGGTAGACGTGGCCGGCGACAGCCAGCAGGGACATCACGACGGCTGTCGCGGCTCCCGTCCACGCGAGGTGCGCGAGCGGTACCTGGCGCTGCATGAGGATCCACGGCACGAACGTCCACGCGACCGTCCAGACGGCCAGCCGGACGACGACGTCGAACCCGCCGCCGAGCGGGATCCCGCTGGTCACGCGCTCGGTGAACGTGATCATCATGGTCGAGACGACGACGGCGCCGACGACGGCCAGCCACCGCCACGCTGACCGGATGCCCGCGCGCGGGACCTCCCAGATGCGCAGGTAGACGCGTTCGAGCGCGCGCGCGAACGAGGTGGCGGAGACGATCGCGACGAGCAGCCCGAACAGCCCGATGCTCGTCGCCATCGTCACGGTCGACGGCATGCTCTCGCGCAGCGACGCTCGGGTGTGCTCGGAGATCCCGAGCGCGTCCGCGACCGCCGGCCCGAGCTGCCCGTCGCGCCCCGGTCGCAGTGTCGCCATCGCGATCATCACCGGGATGATCGACGTGAACGCCTGGGCGGCGAGCGTCATCGCGCGGTCGAAGATCTCGATCCCCGCGAGGTCGCGCACGAGGTTCTGCAGCAACGTGCCCGTCGAGGTGTCCCGGATGCCGTTCCAGCGCCGCATGCCCCAGTCCTGGGCGGCGCTGACACGTGCGCGCGCGTCGATCATCCTGGTCCGAGGCGCGCGTCGAGGAAGCGGCGGACCTCGTCGAGGTAGCGCTCGCGCGCGGGTGCAGGGGACAGGGCGAGGTCGTGCGCGCCGCCGGGGACCTCGACGAACGTCACGTCCGGTCCGAGCAGCGGCGCGCGCGCCGCGATCTGCCGGACGTCGAGCACCGAGTCGGTGGTGACGAGCGCGTCGTGCCAGCGGTCGTCGGGCCCGTTGGCGTCGGACGCGAGCACCAGCACCGGGACGTCGATGTGCAGACCGCGCGCCACGCGCGCATGACCGCGCCGGACGGTGCGCAGGAAGCCGGCGGTGACGGGGAACCCCTCGAACGGCTTCCATGCGAGGTCGTACTCCCACTCGCCGCCGGTCGACGAGTGCAGCGCGCGGCCGTAGTGCTCGCCGAGGTGCGCGACGACCAGGTCGGGCGCGAACCGGCCGACGACGTCGACCACCGGGGTCAGCACGCGTCGCTCGACGACGTTCCCGCGCAGGTCGAGCCACGGGCTGTTGAGCACCACGGCGTCGACGAGACCGTCGCCCGCGCGCGCGTCGGCCCACAGCGCGGCGACGAGGCCGCCCGTGGAGTGGCCGAGCAGGACGACCTCGTCGTGGTCCTCGCGGACCGCGCGCACGGCGGCGTCGAGGTCCTGGGCGTGCACCGCGAGGTCGTTCGTCGTGTTCGGGGTGCGCCCGGGGCGGATGGAGCGGCCGTAGTCGCGCAGGTCGACGCCGACGAGGTCGTACCCGGCCTCGTCGAGGGCGTCGGCGACGTGCGCCTGGAAGAAGTAGTCGACGAAGCCGTGCACGTAGAGCACGGCGCGGCGGTGCCTCGGCGGTCGGTGGACCAGGGTCGCGACCGGGTCGGGCGCACGGCCGTCCGGTGGGAGCGCGAGCGTGCGCGCCGTCCAGCCGGGACCCAAGACGTCGTCCATGCTCGGATCGTGCCACCCGGCGGCCTGCGGCGCCGGTGACTCGACGCGATCTCGTCGCGCGTCATCCGTCGGGCGGTACCCGGAGCAGACTTGAGCGGAATAGACTCAACTTCGGTCGTGGTTGCAGCGGACAGCAGTCTCGTCCCCGTCAGCAAGGAGTTCTCTTGGACGCGAAGTTCACCACCCGGTCGCAGGAAGCCATCGGCGACGCCATCCAGCAGGCGTCCGCCGCGGGCAACCCCCAGCTCGAGCCCGCGCACCTGCTCAACGCGCTCCTCCAGCAGGAGGGCGGCGTCGCGGGCGCACTGCTCGACGCGGTCGGTGCCGACCGCGCCGCGCTCGGGCGCACCGTGCGCTCGACGCTCGTCGGCCTGCCGTCGTCGACCGGCCAGAGCGTCTCCCAGCCCAGCGCGTCGCGCGCGACGGCCGCGGCCCTGAGCGCCGCGAACGACGAGGCGCGGGCCCTCGGCGACGACTACGTCTCCACCGAGCACCTGCTCCTCGGCCTCGCCGCGGGCCAGTCGGGCGTGGCCGACGCCCTGCGCGCTGCGGGCGCCTCGCGCGACGCGCTGCTCGCGGCGCTGCCGAATGTGCGCGGCAACCAGCGCGTCACCTCGCCCAACCCCGAGGGCACGTTCAAGGCGCTCGAGCAGTACGGCGTCGACCTCACGCAGCGCGCGCGCGACGGCAAGCTCGACCCTGTCATCGGCCGCGACTCCGAGATCCGGCGCGTCGTGCAGGTGCTCTCGCGCCGTACCAAGAACAACCCCGTGCTCATCGGCGAGCCCGGCGTCGGCAAGACCGCCGTCGTCGAGGGGCTCGCGCAGCGCATCGTCGCGGGCGACGTGCCCGAGTCGCTGCGCGGCAAGCGCCTCGTCTCGCTCGACCTCGCGGCGATGGTCGCCGGGGCCAAGTACCGCGGCGAGTTCGAGGAGCGGCTCAAGGCCGTGCTCGAGGAGATCACCTCGTCCGACGGCGAGGTCGTCACGTTCATCGACGAGCTGCACACGGTCGTCGGCGCGGGCGCCGGCGGTGAGGGCGCGATGGACGCCGGCAACATGCTCAAGCCGATGCTGGCCCGCGGCGAGCTGCGGCTGGTCGGCGCGACGACGCTCGACGAGTACCGCGAGCGCATCGAGAAGGACCCCGCGCTCGAGCGCCGGTTCCAGCAGGTGTTCGTCGGCGAGCCGTCCGTCGAGGACACCGTCGCGATCCTGCGCGGCCTCAAGGAGCGGTACGAGGCGCACCACAAGGTGACGATCTCCGACGCCGCGCTCGTCGCCGCCGCTGCGCTGTCGGACCGCTACATCACGGGCCGCCAGCTCCCCGACAAGGCCATCGACCTGGTCGACGAGGCCGCGTCCCGGCTGCGCATGGAGCTCGACTCCTCGCCGATCGAGATCGACGAGCTGCAGCGCGCCGTGACCCGGCTCGAGATGGAGGAGGTCGTGCTCTCCGAGTCCGACGACCCCGCCTCGACCGAACGCCTCGAGCGACTGCGCGCCGACCTCGCCGACCGACGGGAGGCGCTCGCGTCGCTCACCGCGCGCTGGGAGAAGGAGAAGGCCGGTCACAACCTCGTCGGCGACCTCAAGGCGCGGCTCGACACGCTGCGCTCCGAGGCCGAGCGGCTGCAGCGCGAGGGCGACCTCGCGGGCGCCGGGCGGCTGCTGTACGGGGAGATCCCCGACGTCGAGCGCGAGATCGCGGCGGCCGAGGAGTCCGAGCTGGCGGTCGACGAGGAGGTCGTCCCCGAGGGGACGCCCATGATCGCGGAGAAGGTCGGGCCCGACGAGATCGCCGAGGTCGTCGCGATGTGGACCGGGATCCCCGCGGGCCGGATGCTCGAGGGCGAGACCGCGAAGCTGCTGCGCATGGAGGACGTGCTGGGCGAGCGGCTCATCGGGCAGCGCACGGCCGTCGCCGTCGTGTCCGACGCGGTGCGCCGCGCACGCGCCGGCATCTCGGACCCCGACCGCCCCACGGGCTCGTTCCTGTTCCTCGGCCCCACCGGCGTCGGCAAGACCGAGCTGGCCAAGGCGCTCGCGGACTTCCTGTTCGACGACGAGCGCGCCATGGTCCGCATCGATATGAGCGAGTACGCCGAGAAGCACTCGGTGGCCCGGCTCGTCGGCGCCCCTCCTGGCTACGTGGGCTACGAGGAGGGCGGCCAGCTCACCGAGGCCGTGCGGCGCAGGCCGTACTCGGTGGTGCTGCTCGACGAGGTCGAGAAGGCGCACCCCGAGGTGTTCGACGTGCTGCTCCAGGTGCTCGACGACGGCCGGCTCACCGACGGGCAGGGCCGCACGGTCGACTTCCGCAACGTGATCCTGGTGCTGACGTCCAACCTGGGCTCGCAGTTCCTCGTCGACCCGGTGCTCTCGGACACCGAGAAGCGCGAGGCCGTGATGGGTGCCGTGCGCGCGTCGTTCAAGCCCGAGTTCCTCAACCGGCTCGACGACGTCGTGCTGTTCGACCCGCTGTCGCTCGACGAGATCGGGCACATCGTGGAGCTGCAGATCGCGGCCCTGGCGAACCGCCTGCGCGACCGGCGGCTCACGCTCGAGGTGTCGCCGGCCGCGCGCGACTGGCTCGCCCTCGAGGGGTACGACCCGGCGTACGGTGCCCGGCCGCTGCGCCGGCTGGTGCAGCGCGAGATCGGCGACCGCCTGGCCCGCGGTCTGCTCGCGGGGGACATCCATGACGGCCAGAAGGTCGTCGTCGACCGCTCGGGGGAGACCCTGACGGTCAGGACGACCTGACCGGCGGGGGTATCCGGTGGGCCGACGAGCGGACGCGGGGGATCATGGGGGCATGTCCGAGACCCTCGAGAAGCTGACCGCCGACCTCACGACCGCCATGAAGGCCCGTGACTCCGTGCGCACCGGGACCATCCGCCAGGCGATCGGGGCGATCCGCGCCGAGGAGAAGTCCGGGCCGGTCGCGCGCGAGCTCAGCGAGGACGACGTGCTCAAGGTGCTGTCCCGCGAGGTCAAGAAGCGCCGCGACTCGGCGCAGATCTACGCGGACGCGGGGGCCGACGAGCGCGCGGCGAACGAGACCGCCGAGGCGGACCTCATCGAGGGGTACCTGCCCGCGCGGCTGTCCGACGAGGAGCTGTCCGCCCTGGTGGGCGCGGTGATCGCGGACACGGGCGCCTCGTCGATGAAGGACATGGGCGCCGTGATGAAGGAGGCCACCGCGCGGGCGGGGGCGTCCGCGGACGGCAAGAAGCTCTCCGCGCTGGTGCGCGCCGCGCTCGCCTGACCCCGGCCCGGGAAGCCGTCCCCGCCGAGCAAGCAGTTCGTCACGCCGTGGGCGTCCATGGCGTGACGAACTGCTTGCTCGGCGTCAGCTCCAGGCGTCCGCGCCCGACCGAGCAGCGAGGGATCCAGTCGTGAAGACACCACCTACGCGTCCCCAGCTCGTCAGCAGGGCAGCCAGGCCCTTGAGGTCCTGCGAACGCGAGCTGGGCGCCTTGGAGCTTCGCTCGGGGAAGAAGCCCGTAGCGAACCATGCGGGGTCGATGGGAAGTCCCATCGTGGGAGCGAGCTCATCGAACAATGCACGTGCCTTCGCGTCGCCCGCGGTCGCCGCGACCGGGCTCGACTCGTCGCTCTCATCGACAGCGAGCTCGTGGTAGGCGCCGGCGAGAGCTCGCAAGATCGTCGGCGAACCGAGCAGGCTGCGCTCGCGCAAGTCGGTGGGGTGCAGATCTCCCTCGGCCACTTCTCGCAGGTCGGAAAAGCACTCGACGAGCGCGTCGAGGAATCGCTCGGTCACCTGCTGCACGGCTGCTTCCTTCACGGACTCCTCCTTCCTGCGGGTCCAGGAGCTGCCGATCCCCACCGTGACGGCGCGGATCACGTCCGCCACGTTTCGTCCGGAGACGAGGTGCTCGTTACGGCCGGCGACGCGGTCCACCTCGAAGTCGACCATGTCAATGAGCAGTCGGTGCTGCTCGGCGAGCTCGACGGCCACGCGGTTGACGACCGACCGCTTGTCGAACGAGGTCGTGAGCGACTTGCTGATCCCCTTGGCGTTGACCGCGATGTCGTTGAAGTACTGCTTGTGGTCGTCGAGCGTGACGCCCTCGAGAATCTCGACGGTGACGTACTCGCGGCGTAGACGTTCCTGCAGGGCGCCGAGCTGCGTGAGCTTGGCCGAAGCGATCTGCGCAGCGATCGGGTCACCGCTCTCCGTCGCTCGCAGGTGTGCCTCTCGGGCCCTCCGCAGCTCCTCCGAGATTTGGTCGGCCGCGAGCTTCCATCCCAGGATGCGGTGCTGGCCGTCGAGGATCTGCAGCTCGACCGCCGAGTTGTGCGGCAGACGAACCACGCCGAACTCGACCCCGCCCACGGCGGCCCTCGGCTCGAAATCCTGGGCCAGCGGGTAGGTCGTGTCGAGCAGCAGAGGCGGCGTCGCCCACTTGTCGTTCTGACGCCAGTAGAGCGCGAAGTCGGATGCGTGCTTGACGTTCACCGTGCGGTTGCCCTCGAAGGCTTTCGCTGGATCGGGGATGGGCATGTGCGTCGGGATGAGGTGCAGCGGGAGCGCGATGACGAAAAGGCTCTTGCCGGCACGGTTGTAGCGCTGTGCCAGCAGCTCCTTGCGATCGTCGTACCCGCTCAACGAGAACTGCTCGACGCCCATGTTTGCCCCTTCGCTCCGCCCTGCAGCGCGTTCGGCGCGAGCTTAGCGGCGCGTGGTGACACGACGACGACTCAGTCGGTGTCGTCAACCGATCGGACGACGAGTGGCCGAGTCGTGATGTCCGATGCGCCCGGCACGTCCGTGCTGCGCTCGGCGAGCGTCGCCGTCGCGAGAGCCAAGGGAAGCGCGGCTGAGAACTTGAGCCCGTTGACGGCCTCCGGTGCCACGAACGGTTGCGCGCCCTCGACGACGGTGTCCCGGATCGATGCTGCGGGGAAGTCGGCGGGCAGATGGATCACGGCGTTGTCCGCCGTCGCGTCGACGTCGAGTGCTGCGATGAGGGTGACGTTTGCCTTCCATCCTGCCCATGTCCACAGCCGCGTCTCCGCGTTGGTGCGTTGCAGGACGATGCCGCTGTCGTCGACTGTCGCGGCGAGCTGCTCGCGGACGGTGGCGAGACGATCCACGGCTCGGCGGGACAGCGCGACGTCCGGCGTGGCGCCGAGAAGCACGTCGCGCTGGGCACGTGCGAGTGCGAAGGACTCGACCACGGGCTCGGACGGCCAGCGGACCTTGGCTCGCTCCGGCTGCTCGCTCACGAGGACCTCGTGTCGTTCCCAGTCCACGCTCTCGACGCGCCACGCGTGCCCGGCCAGCAAGATGCGCTGCACGTCCTGGTGGCGCGAGGCGGCCAGGGACAGCGGCGAGATCGTGCCGACCAGTCGCTGGCCTGCGACCACCCGCAGCTCGTAAGCGCTCGTGAACGACGAGAGCAGCTCCATGAAGTAGCGCCGTCCGAACTCCCGCTCGGCAGACGGTCCTACGAAAAGCAGGCCGCCGTCCGAGGTCAGGAATCCCTCGTCGCGCAGGTAGGTGAGCAGTGCTTCGCCCTCAGCCATGACCTCGAGTTCACCCCACCACCCGGCCCACGTCGACGCGCCGAACTGGCCCTCCTGCAACGCGAGCGCGAGCAGCTGCTGGGTCGCGATGTGGCGAGGTGCCGGGGGAGGAGTGACCGGTTCGACGAAGCCGCGACGCCACAGCAGCAGCACGGCGGCGGCGCGCAGGAAGGCCGGCGACTCCGTGGCAAGGAACAGCATGTTGCGCACGGACCCGGGACGCCGGCCCGTGCGCC
Source organism: Cellulomonas sp. HZM (assembly GCF_000708885.1). Classification (GTDB taxonomy): domain Bacteria; phylum Actinomycetota; class Actinomycetes; order Actinomycetales; family Cellulomonadaceae; genus Cellulomonas. The sequence goes on from NZ_JEOE01000008.1 coordinate 42,011, forward strand.
CGAGTCGTTGCAGGAACGAGGCGACCGACCGTGGTGCGTCGAGCTGGACGACCCGGTCCAGGTCGCCGATGTCGACGCCGAGCTCGAGGGTCGAGGTCGCGACGATGACGCAGTCGCGCGCTTCCGCGAATGCGCGCTCGCTGACGCGGCGCTCGTCGGCGGAGAGCGAGGAGTGCGAGACGTAGGTGGTGACACTGCGCTCGCGCAAGGCGTACGCGAGCTCCTCGGCCTGACGGCGCGACTCGCAGAACACCAGCCGTTTCTCGCCGCCGTGCAGCCGCGCGATCACTTGGGCGGCGTTCTCGACCGAGCCGACGTAGTCGAGCGTCACGTCGATTTCGGTGTCGACTGCGGGTTCGCGCACGACGAGGCGATCACGTCCGCGTTGTGACCCTTGCAGCCAGGAGAGCATCTCGTCCGGGTTTCCGACCGTCGCCGACAGGCCGACCCGTTGCAGCGGGCGGCCAGACAACCGCTGAACCCTCTCGAGGACGGCGAGCAGGTGCCAGCCGCGATCGTCTCCGGCAAAGGCGTGCAGCTCGTCGATCACGACGGTTCTGAGCTGGGCAAAGAGTGCGCGGTGGTCGACACGCCGGGAAACGAGCATGGCTTCCAGCGACTCCGGTGTCGTGAGGAGGACATCCGGTGGATCCGCGAGGATCCGGCGTCGCTCACCGTCGCCGACGTCGCCGTGCCAGAGGCCGACTCGTCGCCCGAGCCACGCGGCGTAGGACTCGAGTCGAGGATGCAGGTTGTTCAGCAGCGCCCGCAGCGGGGTCACGTACAGCACGGACAAGCCGCGCCAGTCCTCGTCGGCCATCCGTGACAACAAAGGGAAGAATGCGGCTTCGGTCTTGCCTCCTGCGGTCGGTGCGACGAGCAGGCAGTCCGCGCCCGACGCGACCGGGCCGACGGCAGCTCGCTGGAGCGGCCGCAGATCGGTCCAGCCGAGGGTGTTGACCACGTGGTACTCGACCGCGGGGCTGAGGCCGGTCACGAGCGGTCCGGGCGAACGAGGGCATCGAACGAGTCGAGGCACGAGCGCGCGGCGATGGCCACTTCAGCCGCGAGGACGTCGGCGGGGAGCGACTCGCCGTCCTGCAGCCGCTGCGCCGCGTACGCGCGGACGTCGGGGCCGTCCGGATCGACGAGCCGCCCCAGGGCGGCTCGGAAGTCGCCTACGAACTCGCTCTCGCGTCGCTGCGGGAGCGCACGGAATGCGGCCTCGGCGGCCGTGACGGGTCCGCCCTCGGCGTTGTGCATGACGACGAAGGCAAGATCGTACGAGTCGCGTGGTTCGGTGCGGCCGAGCATCGCGGCGGACTTGGCCAGCAGGTAGCCGCCCAGGGACGCGAACCGCACTGTGACCGTGCTGGGCCAGTCGGGTCCCGCGTCCAGCGCGTCGATGGCTAGCACGCGCGCGACCGGTTCGTGCCATGCCGGTGCAGGGCCGGACAGGTTGATGGCGGTGAGGAGCTGCGATCCGGGGAGTGCGATCTGCTGCCCGCGACTGTCCGGGGTGTCGGTGAGGATGTCGACGAAGACGGGAACGCCGTCGACCGTGGTCCGCCACCGCCAGGCTCGGTCGGCTGGACCGGGCTCGAACCCCGCCCGGAGCAGACCGGCCTCGAGCCACGAGAAATCCATCTCGTCGCGCTCGTAGGGCAGGCCGACCTCGATGACGAGGTCGATGTCCGCCGTGCCGTGGTGACGGGCGTTCGGCATCGGTGCCAGCAGCTCAGGGTTGAGCCCGCCGATCACGATGATCGAGCCGGCGTGGGGTCCGAGCGCGACCGCGAGACGCACGAGCGCGCGTTCGGCGAGGGTGCGTGTGTCGCGTGAGCGCATCAGAACGGGATCCTCGTCTCTCGCAGGTGGCGCGCGGACTCGGCTGCGCGCACACCACCGCTCCTGAGCAGGTCGCCGTACAGCCGGATGTCGCTGACGAGCGGCACGTCGGTGCGGTCAGGCTCGGACAGCTCGGCGAGTCGGAGCGTGAACCGTCCGGCCGGCAGGAGGCGAACGCGGACGCCCGTGTCCGCCGGTACCAGGCCCGCTGCGGACAGCCGGGAGGTGAGAGCCGGACCGCGGCGCAGCGACGAGTCGTCGACGTAGATGTCGATGGGGTTGGTCGTCGTGGAGAACGGGGCGCGTAGCTCGAGCGCGAGCAAGCCGGTCAGCGCCCAGGCGTGCGACTCCCACGTCGCGGTGAACGTGTCGCTGAGCCAGGCGAGGCCGTCCCGGATGAAGGCCTGTGCGCCGATGGCGTCGACCTCGGCCCCGGCATGGGCCTCCGCCCACGCGTCGAGCAGCGCACCGGGCTCGCGAAGCACCCGACCCGACCCCGGTCCGCGGGCAGGTCCCGTCTTCGTGGTCCATCCGCGTCTGTCGAAGAGCTGAAGGCCCGTGGACGCCGCCGCGGCCGAGATCCCGAGCGTCTCGGCCAGTCCTTCGACCGGAGGCGTTGCAACATCGTCGTGGGTAGCGCGTTGGAGGATGAACTCGGCGAGGGCAGAAGTGGTCGGCGTGAAGCGGTCCGGACCGGGGCGCGACGCGGCCGGCTCCGCTGCATGCACGACGAAGAGGCCGGGCCTTGCACGGACGTCGATGCCGCCGCGCGCGTCGGCCCAGGACACGTCGTGCTCGGCGAGCAGGGCGCGGCTGCCTGACGAGATCCGACGGGCAACCACGACGGGCGTGACGTCGGGCGGGAGGCCCAGAAGGCCGAGCTCGTCGAGGGCTCGGCGCACCTCGCTCGGGTACCCGTCGCCGACCCAACGGAGCGCGAGCGCCGCGACCGTGTCGCCATAGGTCACATGGACCAGATCTAGCGGAGGTCTGCTGTCGACCTGCTCAGCACGGACGGCACCCGAGGTAGCGCGCTCCAGGGCTGCCTCGACCACGGCGATCGCGCGGTTGTTTGCCGAATCCACGTTGTTCACCATACTGGCAAACAACCGGTTTGGAGCGGAAAACTTGCCCTAGAACTCCAGCTCGATGTCGTCCACAGACGCCGCGCTGGCCCGCAGGTCGCCAAGATGCGCCGCTTCTCGCTCCGACTCCGTGAGCTCGGCTGCTCCCAACGTGAGCGCGTAGTCCCGGCGAGGATCGAAGTCGGGGAACTGGTCGACCCGGTCCAGCACATCCGCCACGAGCTTCTTGAGGAACAGTCGGGGTGCCACGCCCACCTTGTCGCCGAGCTTGCCGCTCACGGCTCGGGCGAGGTCCGCCACGTAGTCGTCGGACACGACCGTATGCACGTGCTCTGGGTCAGCCGCGCCCGCCGCGTAGATGTCGCGCACGCGCCCTCCGAGCTCCTCGAGCGACGCCAGCGAGAACCCGGGCAGCCGGATCTGCGGTGCGCGCGGGTTGTCGAACCGGGCGTCGGTGGTGAAGTCGACCGCCAGCCGTTGCGCGAGGGGCGGTAGGCGCTGCATGCCCTGCTGGCCGTCGTAGAACGCGGGCGTGCCGGTGATGACGAGGTAGAGCCCGGGGAAGCGGCCGGAGTCGATCTCGTCCAGGAGCTGGCGCAACGCGTTGAGCGACTTCTCGCGCACGTCCCCGCGCACGCGCTGCAGCGTCTCCACCTCGTCGAGCACCACGACGAGGCCCCGGTAGTCGGAGTCTCGCAGGACCGTCAGCAGCCCCTGCAGGAAGCCGAAGGCCCCGAAGTGGTCGAGGTCGCCGCGCACACCCGCGCTGCGACGAACGCCGGCGGCGACGTGCGGCTGACCCCCGAGCCACGCAAGCAGTCCCTCGGCCTGGTCGGTCTCGCCCAGCAACGTGGCTCGGCGGTAGCCCCGCAGCGCGGTCGCGAACGCGGGCGCGGAGCGACTGACGGTCTCCAGCCGCCGGTCCAGCAGGGCGGCTGCGGCGCGCTGCACGGCAGCGTCGTCGGTGCGATCGGCACCCGCGTCCACCGCATCGCCCTCGAGCACGTGGAACCAGCCGTCCACCACGTCGCGGAACGCGCTCGGGGGCGCCTCCGCGGTCGAGAGGTTCTCGACGATCCGGCGGTAGACGGTCTCCAGCCGGTGCAGCGGTGTCTCGGTCTCGGAGATCTGCACCTCGCTGGCAGCGAAGCCGAGGCGTTTGGCCCGTTCGACGAGCCAGCGGGCCATGAACGTCTTGCCGGACCCGTACTCACCGCGCACGGCCTTGAACCCGGCGCTCCCGGACGCCACGGCGTCGAGCTCGCCGTCGATCGCGGACTCGAACCGCGTCAGGCCGACGGCCATGACGTCGAGCCCGTGCTGCGGCACGGTGCCGCGCCGCAACGCGTCGATCACGTCACGGCGCCGGCGAGCACTCACCTCGGTCATCCGTCAGCCCCGTCCCAGGTCGAACTGCTCGCGCAGCAACGTCTCGTCCAGACGCACGGTGACGTCGTCGGTGTCCATCGACACCACGGGGTAGCCCTCGACGTTGAGCAGTCGCGTGAGCGCTGAGAACGTCGAGGCGAAGGACTGCTCCGAGACGCCGAGCGCGCTCGCGACGGTGTCCCGGTGCGCACGCCCGTCGCCGGCCAGGAGCACGCGCAGTGCGGCTGATGTCAGGGCCGGGTCGAGCGCGCGGCGTCCTGCCCGGCGTCGCTGCCCGGCAGCGACCTCGCTCGCCTCGAACGCCGAGACCAGGGCACCGACCGGATCTGCCGGGGTCGGAGCGGAGGGCGGGACGACGTCGAAGCCGAGCGTGCCCTGGCCGGGCGCCTCGGGGCGACGACGCGCGGGCGCGGCCGGCGGAGCGGGCTCGGGCTCGGGCACCACGTCGGCGACGACGCCCGCGAGCAGCCTCTTCGCGCGGCGCGTCGTCGGTGCAGGTTCCGCGAGCCGCGCCTCGTTCCACCACACCGGTGCCTGCGGCGAGGCGAACTGCCAGCCGGCGGGCACGGTGGCCGACGGCCGGGTCAGGACCACGAGCGGCACGGTGAGCTCCGCGAGGCTCGCACCGCCGTGGTACCCGGAGTGCCGGGTGCCGTACCGCACGTCCTCGCGCCACGGCAGGATCGCTGCGCCGTCGAGCACGCGCGGGCCGGTGACCAGCACCTCGTCCTCGGTGGGCGCCGCCCCTTGCGCCGGACGCCAGCGGGTCGACGCGCCCGGGTAGGACCGGGCCTCGCTCCCGCGGTCGACGACATGGCCGTGGTCTGACACCAGGACGACGGCGCGGCCGGCCAGTGCGGCGGCGTTCAGCAGCGCGCGCAGGTGCTGCACGTCGTCGACAGACCAGCGCGTGCCGCCGGGGTCCTGCTTGTCGAGCGCGTCGTCGATGGTGTTGAGCACCACGGCGACGAGCCCGCGGTCGGGGTCGTCGATCGCCGCGCGGAGGGCCGCCGCGAGCGTCGCACCGCCCTCGGAGCGGAGGTCGTCCTTGTGGAACAGCAGGCCACCTCGCTCGCGGACGGCGGCCGACTCGGTTGCCTGGCTGCCGGCTGCAGGAGTGCCGGTGAAGAATGCGGTGCGCGACCAGCGGGTGAGAGTCGGGAGCGCGGCGAGCACGGGGGTGCGCCCTCCGCCTCGCACCAGCTCGACCCAGCCGTCGGTGACGGCCGCCTCGACGATCTCGAGTGCGACGGGGACCGACATGCCGTCCAGCAGGACGACGAGCGGACGCGCGGATGCCAGGGGGGCGACGACGTCACGCAGCACGTGCTCGATCAGCACGGCTCCGTCGGGGGCACGCCCGGCGGCGGTCTCCTGGGCGAGCAACCCGGCCGCGTGCTGGTCGTAGGCCGCTCGGTCGCGGCGGACCGCCGTGAGCAGCGACCGGTAGGCCGCGGCGACCAGCTCGTCGCCCGAGCCGTCCCACAGAACGGCAGCGGCCCGGTCGAGCCATGCGCCGTCCTCGACGTACTCGTGCAGAGCGGCGCCGAGGTGGGTGGGCAGGTCGAGGCCGGGCTGTGCTGCCAGGCGACGCGTGACGCGGACGGCCATCCGAGCGGCGGCGACCTCGGAGTACCGCGCGTCGGCACCCTCGTGGGCGAGCACGTCGCGCAGTGCGCCCTCGATGCGTGGCAGCCGCTCGGCCAGCGCGACCGCGTCGGTGTCGTCGAGCAGCGCAGCCAGGGCGTGCAGGCGCGCGGTCAGGCCGCCGGGCAGCACGTCGGAGCGTGTGACGCCGTCCGGCCAGGCCAGGTCGCGCTCCAGCAGCGCGGTGGCCTGGGCGTACACCGACGGGAGCGAAGGATCGTCGCCCGCGGCGGACCGCAGTGCGAGGGTCCGAGCCGCTCCCGCGAACGCGCGCGCCTGGGTGGGCGAGAGCGAGCCGCCGCCGAAGTGTGCGGTCGCCACCCGCCCGCGCGCCTCGAGCTGGGCCTCCGCCGTGGCGGCGCCGCCCAGCGGCCACAGCACGTCGAGCGCCAGGCCGATCGCGACGACGGACACCGTGTGCTGCGCCGCCGCGGTGAGCGCCAGCGTGGCCGTCGGCCCGAGCGCGTCACCAGCCCATCGGGTCAGCCCCGTGCGTGCCTGCAGGGCGAGCGCACGCCAAGACGCGCGCGCGGCGGGCACGTCGAGCGCGGCCAGCAGGGTCACGTCGTCCAGCGAGGCCGGGAGCGGCACGTCCAGCACCTCGGCGAGCAGGTTGCCGAGTGCGTGGTCCGCGGTCACGACGCCCGCGGGCGCAGCGGGCCACCCGCCGGGGGGAAGGCGGTCGAGCAGCGCGGCGGCGGCCCACACTCCGTACGACGAGAGCGCCGGGTCCAGCCGCTGCGCCTGGAACAGGCCGGCGACGGCACCCCACTCGTCGATCGGCTCGATGCGCTGCCGGTCGGCGCGCACGAGCACGGCGTCGCCGAGGTCGTGCTCGCTGCGGTCGGTGAGCAGCACCAGGTAGCCGTCGTCACCGGCCTCGAACGCCGCGAGCTCGTCGAGCGCGGCGAGCTGTGACGGGGCCGGGCGGACGCGCACCGTGGCGGAGCCGACCGTCAGGCGGGCGTCGCCGGACCACGACGGGCGCGCGCGCAGCACCAGCACTCGCGCGCTGTCGTGCGCGACGAGGCGGCCGGCGCGCTCGCGCACCAGGGCCGGCGACGCCTGGGGGACCCGGTCGCTCATACGGCGGCCCTCACTGGTACGTCCAGGTGACGACGAGCTTGCGCCCGCTGGCGCGGGCCGTCTGCCCCGCGGACCGGATCTTGTCGATCGCCTGCTCGATGGTCCCGCCGTGCTCGAAGTCGAGCACGATCGAGTCGACGTCGGTCGGAGGTGTCGGTGTCGTCTCGTCGTCCGCAGGCCCTGGCGTCGGCGCCGGGACCGCCGGCGGCAGCAGCAGGTCGCGTGCCGCTCGCCCGGCCGCGCTGAGCGCGGGTGCCAACGGCGCATGCAGCTCCTCGTTCGCGGCGGCCGAGGCGAGCGTTGCCGCGATCGACTCCCCGCCCGGCACGCCCAGCGCGCGGGTCAGCATCTCCCAGTCGGCCGCGCGCAGCGCGTCGCTCACCGCCGCCGCGCTCGACAGGGACTTCGCGAGGGCCTGCGGCTCGGCGGGGAGGTCGAACGACGCGAGGACCTGGAGCAGCACGGTGTCCTCGCGCTCCGCCGCGAGCCGGGCCAGCAGGCCGTTGCCGTCCAGTGCCGTCGCGAGCCGCGGGCTCGTCTCGTCGAGCCCGAGCAGGGGCGATTGCGCGCGCAACGCGGAGACGAGATCGCTCGCAGGGGTCCGCAGTCGGCCAACGGCGTCGCGCACCCCGCGTGCCATCGTGGTGACGCCCGCGGCGGACCGGCGGGGTGCCCCGGGGACGCCGAACAGCGCCTGCGCGGCCGTCCGGGCGCGCTGCCACTCGTCGGCGTCGGGCAGCCGCGCCGGTCGCAGGGTGATGTCCCCGGAGAGCTGTCCGATACCGGGTGCAGGCACGGGCACGCCGCCGCGCATCCACTCGCGGTCTTCGAGCGCAGCCCAGACCGCGATGAGCAGGTCCGCCACCTCGTCGACCAGCCCGTACGGCTGGAGCCGTACGCGCAGGTCGCGCACCAGCACGCCGCCGGCGTCGGCATCGGCGTTCCATCGCGTGAAGTCGGCGAGCCACCGGAACGTGTCCGGGCCGAGCGCGTAGACGGTCTCCCGTGCCACGCCGCAACCCAACGGGTTCGCCACGCGCCGGAGCACGGCCGCACGCGTGCGCTCGATGCCGTCCAGCCTGCCGCCGGCATCGACGGCCGCGCGAGCGAGCTCGAGAACCGTGCGGAGGTCGGCAGTCTTGATCTCGGCGTCCGGGGACTCGAGCTGCGGGTGCTGCGGGTACTGCGCGTCGAGCCCCTGCCGGAGTGCGCCGTCGAGCGCCTGGCGCAGGGTCGCGGCGACGGGCGGGGCGATGGCGACGCCGGGGAGCAGCGTCGAGTAGACCTGGCTCTGCGCGATGTGCACGTCGACGTTCTCGGTGGTCGCGGGCGCCACGCCGTAGGCCTGCTTGAGCACGTCGGCCAGACGGGCGCGCAGGTTGCGGCGCTGGTTGTCCAGCTGCTGGCGCGCGGGCTCGCGGTCGCCGGGGGACAGGCGCGCGGCGTTGAGGTCGAACCGGTCGCCCATGAGCAGGTACTCGAGCAGCACCAGGCGCCCGACGTCGTCCATGCGCGGGGCGGACAGGAAGTGCGGCAGCCAGACGAGGGTCGCGCTCTGCTCGCCGTCGGCCAGCAGCCCTTGCACGCGGTTGACGTCCTCGATCGCGGAGTGGTCGCCGGAGTCGAACGGGAAGTCGATCACCACCTTCCAGCGGCCCGCCGCGGCCCGCAGGGCCTGGTCGGACAGCTCGGCGGAGTCGCGCACGTTGCCGAACACGACGTCGACGGGCCGGCGGCTGCCGCGCCACAGCACCGTGGTGCTCCAGGCGGTCTCGAGGCCGGGTTCCTGGCGCACCTCGAGCTCGGCCATGAGCGTGCGACGCAGCATGTCGCGGCGGGCCTCGGTGCGGTCCTCGTGCTGCACGGCCTCGATGAGGGTGTCGTAGTCGACGCCGGTGAGGGTCAGCGAGACGACCGGGTTCTCTCCGTCGCCCACGTGCACCTCGCCGAACTCGGCGGCCCACCTGGTCACCAGGCCCTTGACGGCCATGGCCTCCTGGCCGGGCACGAAGGACATCACGGTGCCGTAGTTGAGGGCCGCGAGCTTGGCGAACGTGAGGTTGCGCAGGGACGGTGCTCCTCCCGCGAGGGCCGCGAGCAGGAGCGTCTTGACGAGTCGGTCCTCGGTGACGAACGGATGCGACCGCGGAAGCGTCTCGACCTGCTCGGGCGTGAGGCCGTGGGACGCGAGGAGGAACGGCCGCATCTTCGCCTCGTAGAACTGTGCGGCATTGGCGAAGAGCTTCTTCATGTCCGCCGTGAGCGGTTCGACGCCGCCGAGCACGGCGACGTCGAACAGGTCGCCTACGGGGATGACGTCATCGACGGTCAGCTCGTCACGCCCCGCGGACAGCAGCTCGCCCATGAGACGCAGGGCGGTGCGCTCGCGCTGCATGAGCGCGGAGAGGGCGACCATGGCATCGACGAGCGCCGGCGAGAACGGATAGGTCAGCGCGAAGTCGTCGCCGTCCGACCCGTTCATGTCCGTGAGCAGGTAGGTCCACGCCGCGGCGTCGCCCTGGACGCGCGCGACCGCACGACGCACCTCGTCGGCGCCCGATGCGGAGGTGGGCATCAGCAGACGACGGTGCACGATCTGCGGCAGGTCCGCGGCGGCGAGCTCGATGCGCTCGAACCGCTCCTCCCACCAGCGGAACGAGTCGCCGACGGCCTCCTGCTCGGCGCCGGGCATGGTGCCGCCCAGGAAGTCCTTGAGGTCTCGCTGACGGGCGACGAAGGAGACGATCGGCAGCGGCAGGTTGCCGGCCTCGACGAGGCGGGCGACCTTGGAGGCCTCGCGCTGGATGAACGTCGAGTCGCCCAGGTGCTGCGCGAGCCAGAGCACCAGCTCGTCGAGGAACAGCACGATCCCGTCGTAACCGAGCGACTTGGCGTGTGCGGTCATGGCCTGCAGGCCGTCGGCCGTCTCGAGCCACTGCCCCGCCGACGTGTACCCCGTGAAGTAGGTCGCGGTGAGCGCGGTGACGAGCGCGTTGCGGTGCGCGTCGCCGACGGGCGCGGCGGCGGCCGCCTCGTACGTCTCGGGGTTCCACGACGAGGCGCGCGTGCCCCATCCGCTCGACGCTGCCGTGCCGACGCCGAGCCCGGCGAGGAAGGCCTCGTCGCCCATGACGGTGCGCAGGTTCGCGGCGTCGGCGAGCAGCTTGTCGGTCTGGTGGAGCACGGGCGGCGTCGCCTCGGGGTGGAGCCGCGCAACGGTGCTGAGGTACCCGTCGAACAGGGCCGACTCGAAGCTCTCCTTGCCGAGCAGGTGGTAGTCGAGCGTGAGCAGCTTCGCGTTCAGCGCGCGGCTGCGCTCGGAGACGACGGCCTGCAGGCCCGCCAGCGCGCGGGCCGCGGTGTTGCCAGAGAGGAGCAGGTGCAGCACCGCCATGAAGTGGCTCTTGCCGGATCCGAAGGAGCCGTGCACGAACGCACCCTTGGACGTCCCGCCCGCGAGGGTGCGCTCGACCAGACCGAGCGCGTCGTCGAACGCCTTCGCCAGCGCCGGCGTGACGACGTACTCGCGCAGCGTGCGGTCGCTCGCCTCCACGCCCTTGACCAGCTGGAGCACGAAGTCGGAGGCGTCGACCTTCTCCGGGATGTCGAAGACGTCGCGCAGCAGGGTGGGCATCTCTCAGGCCTCCGGGGTGGTGCGGGGACGACGACTGCGCGCGGCGGCCTGCGGGCGCCACGCCTCGAGGTCGAGGCGAGTCAGCCCGAGGGTCGCCAGGGTGTGGTCCAGAAGCGCGGTGATGGACTGCGCGGGGCTGCCGCCGCGGGCGGGGTCGAAGTCGGCGTGCCACTGGTGCAGCCACGGTTCGAGCTCCGCAAGCCCGGCGAGCAGTGGTACGACGAAGTCCGACGACGCACCCTGCGCCTGCGCGTCCCCGAGCGCCCGCGCGAGCGCGAGCGCCTGGTCGGCGTGGTCCCAGCCCGCCCAGCCGACCACGGGCGACGGGTCGCCCGCGCGCGTGAGACCCGGATAGGCGATGAACCGCTCCTTGGGCACGTCGAGCTTGCCGCGCGCACGCCAGGCTGCCGTGGAGCGGAAATCCGCGGGCGCGTACTTGGGCGGCACCGGGATCGTCACGGACTCACCCGCGTCCTCGCGACGCTGCAGCGCCCACACGTGCTGCCAGTCGCGGAACTTGCTCATGGCCGAGTCCTTGAGGCGCAGCGCCGCCGCGAACGGCACGGCCTCGTCCTTGAGGAGCGCGGTGAGCGTGGCGACCGCGTCATGCTGCGCCGAGCCCGCGAGCAGCGCGAGCGCCTGTGCCAGCACCTCGTCGTCGCGCACCCGGTCCGCGAGCTGCGCAACCGACAGCGTGGCGGCGCCCCGGCCGTCGCGCCACAGGTCAGCCGACTCCAGCCGGTCGAGCGCGAGCGACCGCAGCGCCTCGGTGACCTGCTGCTCCCACGGAGTGGTGGCCCAGCGCCGCTTGTACTCCGGGCGTTCCAGCAGCCGGATGTGCGGGTTGGTCTCGATCTCGGCCAGCCGCCGCTCGACCAGCGCGCGATACTCCGACGACCAGTGCTCGGGCAGGTCCGTGCGCGGCGTCGACCCATGCCGCTCGAACCAGGCACTGCCATCGGCTCCATCTGCCACGCGACGCGCAAGCTTGATTTCGAACGCCCGCTCGCCGAGCTTGATCGATCGAGGAGCGCTGTCGACGGCCGCCGACGGCTGCCCGGATGTGAGCGACGAATCTGTCAGGCCGTACTGGAAGTAGGTCTCCCAATCGAGTTCTTCCTGCTCGAAGACCAGTCGATCTCGTAGCGCGTTCCAGCTCGTGCGAGCTCGAGAAATGGTCTCTCCGAGGGAGAGTGATTCGCTCTCGAGCACGCGGCCCGGCGCGGTGGCGCTCAGTTCTTGAGCGAGCGTGTCGAGCGCTCGCCCGCCGGCGACCAGTGAGGCCTTTGGAAGGGGAAACTGCTGAAGCTTGGTGCCGGTGAACTCGTAGAAATCTTCCCACGGAACGGTCGTCTGGCGGGCGCCCTTGGTGTCGACAGTTGAGCCCTTGTTGTGGCTGACCTGCTTGAGCCAGAAGCAGGCGGTGCTGGAGTTGAGGACCGCGAGCAGCGCGAGGTGGTCGTCCTCACTGGCCCCCTCCGGCAGCTTGATCACCGGCGCCGAGTGCACGGCGACCACAGTGTGCCGGGAAATGCTGAAGTGATTGTGCGTGGCGACAAGTGGGAAAACAATCAGGCTCGAGGCGGTCCATCGCACCTTGCTCAACTGGGAGTATTCCCACCACTCGCGGCCGATCTCCCTTTGTGTCCCTGAGAGGGCTCGCCGTATCCAGAGCAGTTCTCGAAGCGGCCAGAGCAGGCGTTTCGCTTCGATATCGGACGTTGCAACACCGACGCTGTTATAGGTGGCGAGCGCTGAATCCTCGACGGCGAGTTGCCAGTCTCGAACCTCAATGCCTGTCACCAGGGGATACTGGAGACGTGAATCGACGCGGCGCCGCCTGAGCGTCGCCTTTCCAACAAGATATGCTTCGTTCTCTCGTGTGACGGCAAGGAGGCCAATGCTTTCAATTCGCTCGTGAAGACGCGAACTTCCTACGGTCTCGAGTGCGGCAAGCAATCCGGGGGCTTCCCCGCCCGTAAGTGACCATGGGTGGTTGGCGAAAGTGCTGCGCGCCATTTCGCTCACCGAGATGAACGACCCGGAGAAAGCGGCGTCATCGACGTGCTGGACGATCTCTTCCCACACGAGCCCTCGAGCAGGATCAACAGGCTGTCGAGGTTCACCTCGGACGCCCAGCGCCGCACGAACCGTGCTGTGATTCGCCGCAAAACGAAGTCGGCCGATGAGGATCACCGTTGGCGTGCCATGGCCGGGGATGTAAGCCCCGGAGGTGTCGATGACCGTCGTCAGGTCCACGGGGTAGTCGGCGTCGCGGCCCGAGAGGAAGTCCTCGATGACCTTCCTACCGAACTCGCGCTTCATGAACGAGTTGGCGGTGATCTGACCGACGTAGCCCGCGCCGCCGTCGGTGCCCTGGCGCTTGGCGAGGCGGAAGAACAGTTCCATGAAGGGCACGGACAGTGCGTACTGACGGTGGCACGTCGGGTACGCCGCGCGGTACGCCTTGGAGGCCGCTGGGTCTTTCGGCACGATGTAGGGCGGGTTGCCGACGACCACGTGGTAGCGGCCGTGAGTGAGGATGCCGTGGTACTGCCTGAGGTCTTCAGAGGCGTACTCGTACGCGTCTCCGCCGTCGCCGGAGAGGTCGAGCGTGTTCTGCGTCCCGCTCGCGCCCAGCAGCGAGTCGCCGATCGCCAGGTTCAGGTGGTACTCCGGGGCGGCCGTGAGGGTGGTGTCGCCCGCGGTGCGCAAGGCGGCGATCGTGAGTCGGAACCGGGCGATCGCGACTGCGAAGGGGTTGAGGTCGACGCCGTGCACTGCCTTGAGAGCGCGCTCGACGCGCACGCGGACCGGGGTGTTGGGCTCGCGTGCCCCGATCTCGTCGACGATGCGGCGGAACGCGCCGAGCAGGAAGTGGCCTGAGCCGCACGTGGGGTCGATGAGGCGTAGGTCGGCGACACCGAACTCGGCGATCGCCGGTGTGAGCGTGCGGTCGAGGATGAACTCCTCGACGAACTCGGGGGTCTGCAGCAGCGCGTAGGTCTTCTTCGCGTAGTCGGACAGGTCCTGGTAGAGGTCACCCAGGAAGCGGGTGTCGAGCGTCGGGTCGGTGAAGTCGTGCACCAGGGCGCCGGACTCGTCGGACGCGCGCCAGAACTCGAGCAGCGACTTGGCCGCGGGCTCCGACACGGTCATCCGGTAGACGAGGTTGTGGTCTCGGTCGAGCAGCGCCTTGCCCGCAGGCAGGGAGCCGAGTGCGTCGAACGCGAGGCGCAGCCAGTCGGTGGACAGGGCCGTCGGGACGCGCTCGTAGTGCCCCTGCTCGTTCTCCACCGCCTCACGCGTGCGGGCTCCCGGGCCGGCGATCCAGAGGGGATCCTGTCCCGCCGTCGGGTGGCCGGCCAGCAGGTGGTTGTCCTCGCAGAAGCGGACGAACGTGCAGGCCAGCACCCAGGCGACGGCGGCCTGCGCCACCTCGCCGTCACGCCACGACGCCCACGTCAGGGCGGTGCGCTCGCGCTCGACCGCGCCGTCGTACTCCCGGCGCAGGTTCGCGGACCAGTCGACCTCGGGGTCGTCGGACCGCTCGCGCAGGTCGGTCTCGAGCAGCGTGACGCGGCGGCGCAGCGCGGCGAGCAGCGTGCGATGGTCGGCGCGGGTGTCGGTCGTGGTGCTCACGCGAGTGCTCCGGTGATGGTGCGGGTGGTCAGGTCGTCGGGCACGTCGATCCAGCCGTCGGCGCCCAGCGGAACCGGCCGGCCGTCCAGGGCCGGCACACGCTGCGACGGGCGGCGCGGCACCAGCAGCCAGCGGGCCGCGGGTCTCGGGCTCGCCTGGTCCAGAAGTCCCGAGACCAGGTGCGCCAGGCCGTACCGGGCCAGGGGGGCGGCCCGAACGAGCAGGAGCGGACGCTCGTCGGCGCCGATCCGTGCCCACGGTCCGCCCATCGCCTCCGCGACCAGCCCGCACAGCATGGGCCAGTCGGGGTGGTCGGTGCGAGCGTCCGTGCCGAGCACCACCGACCAGTCGACGTGGTCGCGGTCGGCGAGCGCGTGCATCGCGGACAGCAGCTCCGCGGCGACGTCCACCACCGTCACGCCGTAGGCGTCGGCCAGGGCCGCGGCCGTCTCGTCGTGCACCCGCGGCGGCGCGCACAGCGTGAGAGCGGACGACGACGCGATGGAACGGCGCAGGTGCTGGTCCACGGCGTCCGCGGACTGCGTCGTCACGGCCTGCACCGAGGTCGACGACGCGGTCGACCGATGCGTCGGGCGCGCATAGTGCGCCCCGTCCCAGCGGACCGCGGGCAGCGCGGCCTGCACGAGCGCATCGAGCTCGGGGCGTGCCGGCAGCGACGACGCAGCCGGGAAGCGGGTCGCGACCCGGCGGCGGATCCCCGCCTCGCTGAGCGTCGGCGTGGTGACGGTGCGCAGGGCGATCTCGACCGCCTGCCGCGCGGTCAGCCGATCGGCGTAGAGCTCGTGCAGGCTCGACAGATGCGCGTCGCTGGTGGCCGCCGCGAGGCGTAGGAGGCGGTCGTCGCCGATCACCCGCGGGTCGCTCATCAGGCGTCCGAGCCGGGCGCGCAGCTCCGCGCGAGCCGTCGCCGCGGGGACCACCGCCTGCGTGCCGAGCACGGCTCCGACGGCCTCGGGGAGGGTCGCGGCCTCGTCCAGCAGCGCCGTGTGAGGGCGCAGCGCGAGCAGCACCAGGTCTCCCGAGCGGCGTACCGCGAAGGCGGGCTCGGGCGCCGCCTCGTCGGCCTCGATCACCGCCCGCACCAGGCCCGCCGCGTGCGCGTTGCGCGCGGGCCCCTCGGCGGTCGAGCCGTGCCGCAGCAGAAGAGCCGCGGCGACCTCGCGCAGGGTCCCGATGCGCTGCTCGTCCATCAGCACCGCGGCGACCTCGTCGTGGAGCTCCGCAACGAGCGGCGACTTCTGCCAGCGCGCCAGCGCGGCATCCAGGGCGTCGCCCACCGCGGCGCGCGTGGCACCGGTCGCGCGCGCGACATGGGCGGCGTCGGGCCACACCGCATCGCCGTCCAGGCCCAGGACCACCTGCAGCAGCCGAGTGTGCTCGCCGTCGCGGGCCTTGGCCAGCGCGGCCAGCGTCGACTCCACACCCCGGTCCGCGGCGAGCGGGGTGGTCTCCTGCGTCGTCGTGGGCTGCGCTAGCAGGCGCGCCCGCCACTCGCGCTTGCGCCGCTGCACCTCCTTGCGCAGCTGCTCACCGAGCCCGGGCAGGCCGTTGATCTGCAGGGGCGAGGTACGCAGCAGCTCCCCGACGGTCGTCGCGTCGAGGCGCGACAGCGCCGACAGGGCGCGCGCGGAGAGGCCCGCAGCCGCGAGCGGCGTGTCGAGCGTCGCCGCGGCGGCCGCTTGGTCGCGAGTCGCGTCGTCGTCGTCGCCCGCCTGCTCGTCGAGCGCGGCGAACACCGCCCGCCACGCCGCCGCCATCGCCACCGCGTCGGCGAACCGGTCGCCCGCCGCCGGTGCCAGTGCACGGCGGAAGAACGCCGCCATCGCCGGGGCCACAGCGGCCTCGAACATCGGCTCGTCGACCACCACGCGGTCGGTCGCGCTCGCCGGCGCCAGGTCCCCGTCCGCCCACCACGGCGCGTTCGTCGTGGCCATCTCGTAGAGGGTCACGGCCACCGCGTACAGCTCGGCGGCGCGGTCGAACCGCGGTCGGCGGGCCGCAGGCGGGACGTCCGTGCGGCCCAGGTACGGGTCCAGGTACCCGCGCGTGCCGGATCCGACGTGCTCCAGCGGCTCGCGCGCGAGCGACAGGTCGAACAGGACGAGGCGGGGGCGGCGCGTGCTCGGGTCCTGGCCCACGCCGATGTTGGCGGGCTTCACGTCCCGGTGGAACACACCCTGGCCGTCCAGGTGGGCCACCGCGTCGAGCAACTGGCCGCCGAACCGCTCCAGCTCGTCCAGCGGCGAGCGTCCCTTGGCCTCGAGCCACCCCGCGAGGGTCTGCTTGCCCGCGTCGGACAGCAGCAACGCGCGCCGGTCGCCGACGTGGAGCGGCCCGTCGAGCAGCGTCACGACGTTCGGATGCCGCCCGATCTTGGTCAGCACCGCGGCTTCGTCGTCCAGCCGCGCGGCGGCCGAGTCGTCGCGGGCCACCTTGAGGACCACGCCCTCGCGGGTCACGTCCGCGGTCACCTCGTCGACGAGCAGCGCCGTGCCCGTCGAGCCGGTACCCCGGGTGCCGCGCACGATGAACCGGTCGTCGATCGCGTCACCGATCGCCGCGTCGAGCGGGTCGGGGGCCGCGGGCCGTTCGTCGGCCGGAGCGTCGTGCGCCGGTGCGGTGAGCTCGTCCTCCGCCGCGTCGAGGCCTGCGAGGAAGTCGTCGACACCCGTGAGGCGGTCCGCCTCGACGCGTGCGGTCGCCTCGCACACCAGGTCAGCCAAGCAGTCCGCGATGTCGGGGTCGGCGCGGCGCGGGTCGAGGGCCTTGTCCGCCGAGAGGCTCTGCTCGAGCTCGGCGAGCGAGGACGCCGGCGCCTTGCCGGTGAGGACGAGGTAGGCCAGCGCGCCCAGGCCGTAGACGTCGAGCGGGATCGCGGGCGCGTCGACGCTGCCCGCGTGCAGCTCGGGGGCCAGGTACACCCACGACGACGTGTCCACCGCGGTCCGCACGTCCGACGTGCCGAAGGACGTCGCAGTCGGCGCTGCCGTGGTGGTCGTCGGCGTGCGGCGCCCGGTCTGCCAGTCGCGGACGACGACCTGGGGCGAGCGGCCCGGGCGCACGTAGACCTGCCGTGGCGTCAGGGCCCGGTGCACCAGCCGGCGTTGGTGTGCATAGCGCAGGGCCTCCGCGAGCTGGCGGACCAGCGACAGACGGCCGTCCAGACCGAGCGTGCGACCGTGCTCGGCCATGAACGCGTCGAGAGGGACGTCCCGCTCGTCGTACTCGAACAGCAGCGCCGGGCCCAGGTCCGACTCGGGCACCAGCTCGAGCGGCGCCGCGATGCCCGGGTGCGTGATGCCCTGCGTGAAGACGAACTCTCGGCGTGCGGCGCGCGCGACGTCGTCGCGCTGCTGCTGCGGCGCGCCGGGCGGGACCGTGAAGATCCGCACGCGACGGCGCACGTCCTTCAACGTCGGATGCTGCGCCAGCACGTCGTGCCAGCCCGGTCCCTCGGCGAGTGCGTCCGCCGACTCCACCGAGTAGATGCCCACCATGCGCGTGCGCGGCGTCGCGACGAAACCCGCGTGCTGCAGGAGCTGTCGGATCCTCGTCGCGCCCGGGCCGTCCACCAGCGTGCGGTGCGTGCCGGACGAGGGCGGCCGCTCGAGCACGCCGCGCAGCGTGCTCGACAGGCCTGCCACCTCGAAACCGTCCAGCGCGACGACCTGGGCCTGCAGCTCCGGCGCGAGCTCCAGCCTCGAGCCGCGTCCGTGCAGCACCACCAACGGCTCGATCCACGGAACCGTGCTGCCCCGGGGTGCCCGCTGGCTCAGCAGGCTGCGCAGTCGCTTGGCCTTGAGGTCCGTGGCGTACAGGGGATTGCGTTCGGTGCGGACGGAGCCCGTGGGGCTGGTCAGGCGCCACGACTGCTGGTCGCCGACGATCCGGCCGTGCCAGCCTTTGAGCTCGACGAGGAAGAACCCCACCCGGCTCAGCAGCAACAGGTCGACCTCGGCCGTGCGGCCCTGCAGGTCGACGAACGACACGTTGGCCCACGCGTGCGTCACGGCGTCGTTCGGCAACAGTGCGCGGATCGCTGCGAGCGCCTGCTCCTCACCGGGGCCGGCGGGTTCGCCGAGCGAGCGCCACTGGCTCGACGACGTGTCCATGCGGTGGCTTCCTCGCTCCCTGCTCTGTGTGCTGCGCTTGACGATCCTGCCAGTAGTCGCGGCGCTTGGAAGCGATCGATGTCGAACCGGACCGGAGTGTCCAGATTTGGTCCGGCGCCTACGAGGTCTCGTCGCCGACTTCTGGGGCGGGCGCGATGTCCAGAGCGCTTCTGAGCGCGTCCCCGAGAACGGAGCCGCGCAGCTCCTCCATGGTCTTCTTCTCGATCTGGCGGATCCGCTCGCGCGTGACGCCGTAGACCTTGCCGATCTCGTCGAGCGTCCTCGTCTCGCCGTCGGCGAGCCCGAAGCGAAGCATGATCACGCCCCGCTCTCGCGGGCCGAGCGCGTCGAGGACCTTGCGGACGTCCGCACGGAGGAGGTTGCCGAACAAGACCTCGTCGGGGCCTTCGTCGGGGAGGTCGTCGATGATCGCGTGACCTAGGGGGATCGTCCAACGAGTCCCGTCCCAGGTCGCATCGGGGATCTCGTCCACCGTCGCGGCGACGGGTTCGTCGAGCGACCTCAGGGGCGCGGACCAGGTCAGAAGGTCGATGACGGTTGTCCGGTCGAGGTCGGTCGCGGCGGCGAGCACGGCGGTGCTGGGCAGCGACGCACGGGTCGCGGTGTATGCCCTCTGCGCCGCCCGGACCTTGCGCACGTTCTCGAACACGTGGACCGGCAGCCGGATCGTGCGGCCACGGTCGGCGATCCCGCGCGTGATGCTCTGCCTGATCCACCACGTCGCAAAGGTGGAGAACTTGTACCCCAGACGGTGGTCGAACCGCTCGACGGACCGGATCAGTCCGAGGTTTCCCTCCTGCACGATGTCGAGGAGCTCCATCCCGTACCCGCTGTACCGCTTCGCGATCGACACGACGAGTCGAAGGTTTGCCTCGAGAAGGTGGTCCGTGGCTCGTCGTCCGTCGTGGACGAGCCACTCGAGCTCGCGGCGCAGCCTGCGCTCGGTCGTCGCACCGCTCTCCAGGCGCTCGCGCGCGAACAGACCCGCCTCGATGCGCTTCGCGAGCGCGACCTCCTGCGCCGCCGTGAGGAGCGGGACCTTGCCGATCGCGCGGAGGTAGTCCTTGACCGGGTCGGTCGTCGGCCCGGGCGTCGTGAGCACGGGCAGCGGCTCGTCGTCGGCGTCCGTCGGCGACGGTTCGGACGGGGGCGGCCGGGGGACGGTCGCTTGCGGCGCAGGCGTCTGGGGCGCCGTCGGTGGTGGTGGCGAAGGGATCGCGGGCCGCGACGCCTCGTGCGGAACCTGCCTCGCGACGCGCCCAACGAAGGCGACGAGTGCTGTCAGGTCCTGACGGCGCGCGAGCGGTGCACGGGCATCGCGCGAGGAGAACGCGTTCGAGGCCCACCAGAACTCGCTCAGCGGTAGCTGCATGTGCGGGGCGAGCAGCGCGAATACTCGGCGCACCTCCGCGTCGCCGCCCGCTCGTGACGCCTCGCCTTGCACAGCCAGCACGTGGAACGAGCCGGCGAGCACCCGCAACATCGTCACGGAGCCGAGCAGGCTCGACTGACGCAGTTCGCTCGGAGTGAGCTGGTCCTCGGCGACGTCGGCAAGGTCGTCGAACCCGACGACGAGGGCGTCGAGGAACAGCTCCCCCAGGGCGTGCGCCGCCGCGTCGTCGAGCGACCGAGCGCGCTCCGTGGTGACCCAGCCGTTGATGCCGAGGACGGCGGCGGTCACGACGTCGACGACGTTCTGCAACGACAGCAGGGTGAACCGCTTGGCCGCCACACGGTCGTTCTCGAAGTCCACCCTCCCGGCCAGCAGCGGATGCTCCTCGGCCAACCGCCGCGCGGCCCGATGGATCGGCGCTCGCTTGTCGAACCCGGCCGAGAGCGACTTCGAGATCCCCTTGGCGTTGGCGGCGATGTCGAAGAAGTACTGCTTGTGCTCCTCGATGCCGACGCCCTCGAGGATCTCCACCGTCACGGACTCCGCGGAGAGTCGCTCGTGGTGCTCTCCCACATGCCCGCTGAGCAGATGCCACCCCAGCGTGCGGTGCTGGCCGTCGAGGATCTGCAGCCCGGACGCGCTCGGGCCCGGGAGGCGCAGGATGCCGGCAATCAGGCCGCCGCTCTGGCTGATCGGCTCGAACCAGGGGTCGAGGACCTCGGGTGTGTCGGTGAGCAGTGGCGGTGCGACCCAGCGGCGGTTGGCGAGCCAGTAGTCCGCGAACTCCGTGGCGTGCCGGAGCGACACGCGGCGGTTGCCGGTGAACGGCTCGTCGGGGTCCGGGATCGGTAGGACGTCGGCCAGGCGCGCGAGGGGCACCGCAACCGTGTAGAGGCGAGTGCCCGCGCGCTCGAACCGCTGCGCCAGGAGCTCTGCCCCCAGCGGCGGCACCAGGCCCGGCATACGTCCCCTCGTTCCTCACTGCTGCGTGCAGACGTCCGCCGCCCGCTGCGCATGATCATCGTCGCCACCACTGACATCGGAACGACGTGCGAGAAGCTGAAGCGACGCCTCAAGTCTGTGGTGGGCCGTCGCCGACCAAGCAGTTCGTCACGCCGTGGGCGTCTATGGCGTGACGAACTGCTTGCTCGGCGTCGGGGGGCGGCGTCGGTGTCCGGGTCAGGAGCTCGGTGGGGCCGTCGACGAGCGTTCGATCAGCGACGTCGACAGCTCGACCCGGCCCGCGTCCTCGTCGGGCCGGCGCTGCAGCAGCATGCGCGTCGCGGTGGCCGCCATCTCGAACAGCGGCTGGCGCACGGTGGTGAGCCGCGGCCACACCCACTCGCACACCTCGGTGTCGTCGAACCCGACCACCGAGAGGTCCTCCGGGACGCGCAGCCCGCGCGCCCGTGCGACGTCGTACACGCCCGCGGCCTGCTGGTCGGAGCCCGCGAAGATCGCCGTGGGCGGCTCGGGCAGCGCGAGCAGGTGCGCCGCGCCGGCCTCGCCGCCGCCCTGCAGGAAGTCGCCGTAGCGGACCAGCTCCTCGTCGAGCGGGATCCCGGCGCGCTGCAGGGCCGAGCGGTAGCCGTCGAGACGGTCGCGCGCGCACGCCAGGTCGGCCGGGCCGGTGATGATGCCGATGCGGCGGTGGCCGAGCGCCAGCAGGTGCTCGGTCGCGGACAGGCCGCCCGCCCAGTTGGTCGCGGCGACGGTCGGAACGTTGCGGTCGGACGCGCCCACGGGGTCGACGAGCACGTACGGCGCGCCGAGCCGGCGCAGCTCCTCGGCCGCGCCGGGCTGCAGCTCGGACACCACGAGCACCACGCCGTCCGTGCGCCGCGCGGCGAGGTGCGAGATCCAGTGCTTGTTGCCGACCCGCCGCCCGTGCGTCGCGGTCACGACGAGCCCGACGCCCGCGCGGGCGGCCTCCGCCTCGGCGCCGCGCACCAGCTCGTTGGCCCACATCGAGTCGAGGTCGCGGATCACGAGGTCGACGAGGCCCACGGGCTTGCGCCGCTCGCCGCCGCGTCGCCGGTAGCCGTGCTCCTCGAGCAGCTCGCGCACGCGGTCGCGCGTCTCGCCCGAGACCCCCTCGCGGCCGTTGAGCACCTTCGAGACGGTCGGCACGGAGACCCCGGCCAGGTCGGCGATCTGGGAGATCGTCACGCGCTGCGTCGTCGTCACGGCGGCGTCCTCGCTCGTCGGGCCGCAGTCGGCGGCGGGTGTGAGGGTCGAGAAGGTCACGGAACGATCTCGATAGTTTCGGAGCAGTTTTCCCGGGTGTCGTCGGACTCATTGACCCCTTCGACGCCGCGATCCTAACGTCGACGCGCACGCAACATCAATGCAACTTTCGCTCGCGGCACCGAGGCCGACGAGCGAGCACAGACATCTCGACGAGGAGACGACATGCGCATGCGTCGCAACAACGGCCGCGTGGTCACCGCCGCCGGCATCGCGGTCCTGAGCCTGGCGCTCGCGGCCTGCGGGAGCTCCGGGCCGTCCGACTCCGCCAGCGGCGGCAGCACCGGCGGCACCGACGGCAGCACCGGCGGCTCGGCCGCCGGCGGAAAGGGCCAGCTCTGGGTCATCACGGACGCGAGCCTCAACCCGCTGCAGAAGGCGAGCGTCGCGGAGTTCAACAAGTCCACCAAGAGCGGCGTCACGTTCTCGGTCAGCGACTTCGCGAACGACCCGTACAAGCAGAAGCTGCAGACCGCGATCGGCTCGGCCAACCAGCCCGACATCTTCTACAACTGGGGCGGGGGCAACCTCAAGCAGTACGTCGACGCCGGCCAGGTCGCCGACATCACCGACGCCGTGAACGCCGCGGCGGACTTCAAGTCCAAGCTGATCCCGTCCGTGCTGGACGTCGGCACGATCGACGGCAAGATCTACGGCGTCCCGATGCAGGGCGTGCAGCCGGTCATGCTGTTCGCCAACGCCGACGTGCTCAAGGCCGCGGGCGTCGACGCGATGCCGACGACGTGGGACGACCTGCAGACCGCGATCACCAAGCTGAAGGCCGCCAAGAAGACGCCGATCGCGCTCGCCGGCTCACAGGGCTGGACCGAGCTGATGTGGCTCGAGTACCTGCTCGACCGCAACGGCGGCGCCGACGTGTTCCAGAAGATCGTGGGCGGCGACAAGTCCGCGTGGGGAGACCCGGCCGTCACGCAGTCGCTGACGATGATCCAGGACCTCGTCACCGAGGGCGCGTTCGGCACCAACTACTCGTCGGTCGGCTACGACAACCAGGGCACGCTCGCGCTGCTCGCGGGCGGAAAGGCGGGCTTCGAGCTCATGGGCTCGTGGGAGGTGTCGGCCCTCAACGGCAACTTCCCCAAGTTCGCCAAGAGCGACTCGCTCACGTGGGGCAAGTTCCCGACGGTGCCGAACGGCAAGGGCGACCCGGCGGCGATCGTCGGCAACCCGTCGAACTTCTACTCCGTCACCAACGCCTCGAAGGTCAAGGAGGCCGCGGAGGAGTACCTCACGACGCAGCTCGCGAGCGACACCTACGTCCAGGGCCTGCTCGACGTCGGCCAGGTGCCCGCGATCACGGGCCTCGAGGACAAGGTGAAGACCGGTGACTTCGCGGACTTCAACGCGTTCACGTACGACCTCGTCAAGAACGCGCCGTCGTTCACGCAGTCGTGGGACCAGGCGCTCGACGCGGCG
Organism: Cellulomonas sp. HZM; assembly: GCF_000708885.1. Classification (GTDB taxonomy): domain Bacteria; phylum Actinomycetota; class Actinomycetes; order Actinomycetales; family Cellulomonadaceae; genus Cellulomonas. The sequence continues at coordinate 65,573 of NZ_JEOE01000008.1, forward strand.
ACCTCGCAGACGCTGCTCACGAGCCTGCAGAAGGTGTTCCTCAAGCAGATGACGCCCCAGCAGTTCGTCGACGCGATGAGCAAGTGATGGCGTTGCCCTCCTCGCGCACGGGACGGCCCGGCCCCCTCTGGGCCGTCCCGGCGCTGGCCTTCTTCGCACTGTTCGCGCTGCTGCCGATGCTGATCGTGGTCGGGCTGTCGTTCACGCGGTGGAGCGGCATCGACCAGCCGCAGTTCACCGGGTTCGACAACTGGGCCCACCTGGCCGACGACGCGCAGCTGCTGCCGTCGTTCCGGCTGACGGTCGTGCTGACGCTCGCGTCGTGGGTCCTGCAGACGGCCGTGGCCCTCCCGCTGGGCGTCTGGGCGGCAGCGCCCGGGCGCCCGCGGGCGGTGCTCGCCGCCATCTGGTTCGTCCCGCTGCTCATGTCGTCGGCCGCCATCGCGATCCTGTGGGGACTGCTGCTGGACCCGAACTTCGGGCTCGCGAGCGTCCTCGGACCGCTCGTCGGCGTCGACGACGGGAACTTCATCGGCAACCCCGACCTCGCGCTGTGGGTGTGCATCGCGGTGATCGCGTGGCAGTTCGTGCCCTTCCACGTGCTGCTCTACCAAGGCGCGACGCGGCGGATACCCGAGACGCTGTACGAGGCCGCGCGCCTCGACGGCGCCTCGAAGCTGCAGCGCTTCCGGGCCGTGACGGTCCCGCAGCTGCGCAACACCATCGTGACGTCGAGCGTGCTCATGCTCGTCGGCTCCCTGACCTACTTCGAGATCATCCTCATCCTCACGGGCGGCGGCCCCGGCACCGCGACGCGCGTGCTGCCGCTGCACATGTACCTCGAGGGCTTCTCGTCGTTCGACATGGGCTACGCCTCGGTGATCGCGGTGCTGCTGCTCGTTCTCGGCACGGGCCTGTCGATCTTCGTGACACGCGTGACCGGCTACGCGCGCATGGACTCCCAGACGGAGGGGATGTGAGCACCGTGACCACCACCGCACCCGCCACCCGGCCCGCGGCGAGCGCGGCCGCGGAGACCCGCAGGCGCGGGACCAAGCGGGAGCGGCCCTCGACGGTCGGCTGGCTCGCGGCGGGCGTGTGGCTCGTCGTCGTCGCCGTCCCGCTGTACTTCCTGATCACCACGTCCCTGCGCGCGCAGAGCGAGTACCTGCTGTCCGGGCCGGTCTCCGCGCCCACCGACCTCACGCTCGACAGCTACTCGCTGGTGCTGCACTCCGGCTTCTGGGGGTACCTGCGCAACACGGCCGTGGTCACGGTCGCCACCGTGGTGCTCGTGCTGGCGCTCGCGCTGCCCGCCGCGTACGCGATCGTGCGCTCGCGGTCCCGGTTCGTGCGACGCATGTTCTCGCTCGTGCTCCTGGGCCTCGCGATCCCCGCGCAGGCGACGATCATCCCGCTCTACCTGATCGTGACGAAGCTGCACCTGTACGACTCGCTCACCGCGATCGTGCTCCCGTCCGCGGCGTTCTCCATCCCGCTCGCGGTTCTGGTGCTGACGTCGGCGATGCGCGACGTGCCGAACGAGCTGTACGAGGCGATGGCGGTCGACGGCGGCTCACCCGTGCGCGCGTTCGTGACGCTCGCGATCCCGCTGTCCCGCGGCGGCATCACCACCATCGCGATCTACACCGCTATGGGCGCGTGGAACGGCTTCCTGTTCCCCCTGGTGTTCACGCAGTCCGAGAACGTGCGCGTGCTGACGCTCGGGCTGTGGCGCTACCAGACGCAGTACGGCGTGAACGTCCCGGCCATCTGCGCCGCGGTGACGCTCTCGCTGCTCCCCCTGCTCGCGCTCTACCTGCTGGGCCGGCGCCAGCTCCTGTCGGGGCTGACCGCGGGCTTCGGCAAGTGAGCGCCCACCACCTCGACGAAGAGATGACGATGACGACGACGACGACGACCGAGCGCGCCCGCGCGCTGCTCGCCGAGATGACCCTCGACGAGAAGCTCGCGCAGCTCGTCGGGTTCTGGGTCGACGCGGGCGGCGAGGTCGTGGCCCCCATGCAGGGCGAGATGGACCCGGGCGGCGGCGTCGCCGAGGTGTCGCAGGACGGGCTCGGGCAGCTCACGCGCGTGTACGGCACGCGGCCCGTCGAGCCGGCCGAGCGGGCGCGCTGGCTGGCGCGGACGCAGGCGGAGATCCGGTCGCGCTCGCGGTTCGGCATCGGGGCGCTGGTGCACGAGGAGTGCCTCACGGGTCTCGCGGCATGGCAGGCGACGACGTTCCCGACCCCGCTCGCGTGGGGCGCCTCCTTCGACCCCGACCTGGTGGAGCAGATGGGCGCCGCGATCGCGTCGTCGATGCGTGCGCTCGGCGTGCACCAGGGCCTCGCGCCCGTGCTCGACGTGGTGCGCGACGCCCGGTGGGGACGCGTCGAGGAGTGCATCGCGGAGGACCCGTACCTCGTCGGCTCGGTCGGCACCGCGTACGTGCGCGGGCTCGAGGGGTCGGGGGTGATCGCGACGCTCAAGCACTTCGTCGGCTACTCGGCGTCCACCGCGGGGCGCAACCTGGCGCCCGCCCGCGTGGGCCCGCGCGAGCTGCGGGACGTGCTGCTGGTCCCGTTCGAGATGGCCGTGCGCGACGGCGGCGTGCGCTCGGTCATGCACTCGTACGCGGAGGTCGACGGGGTCCCCGTGGCCGCGTCCGCGGAGCTGCTCACCGGCGTGCTGCGCGACGAGTGGGGGTTCGACGGCGTGCTCGTCGCCGACTACTTCGGCGTCGCGTTCCTGCACACGCTGCACCAGGTCGCGGCCGACCTCGGCGAGGCGGCGGGCCGTGCGCTCGCGGCCGGCGTCGACGTCGAGCTGCCCAGCGGGGACGCGTTCCTCGCCCCGCTCGCGGCGGAGGTCCGGGCCGGACGGGTCGACGAGGCGCTCGTCGACCGTGCGCTGCTGCGCGTGCTCACGCAGAAGGCGGGGCTGGGCCTGCTGGACCCGGCCGACGAGCCCGCGATCCCGGACGTGATCGACCTCGACCCGCCCGCGCACCGGGCCATCGCGGCGCGGCTCGCGGCCGAGTCGGTGGTGCTCGTGCGCAACTCCGGCGTGCTGCCGCTCGCCGCGGGCGCCCGCGTGGCGGTCGTCGGCCCCAACGCCGACCGTGCCCAGGCGCTGTTCGGCTGCTACTCGTTCGCCAACCACGTGCTCTCGCACCACCCCGACGTGCCGCTCGGCATCGAGGTGCGCACGGTGCTGGAGGCGCTGCGCGACGAGGCGGACGTCGTCGCGTACGCCGCGGGCTGCGCGGTGGACGACGACGACCGCTCCGGCATCCCCGCCGCGGTCGAGGCCGCCCGGGACGCCGACGTCGTCGTCGCGGTCGTCGGCGACCAGGCCGGGCTGTTCGGCCGCGGGACCGTCGGCGAGGGTTGCGACCGTGACGACCTCGACCTGCCGGGCGTGCAGCGCGAGCTCGTCGAGGCGCTGCTCGCCACCGGCACGCCCGTGGTGCTCGTGCTGGTCACCGGCCGGCCGTACGCGATCGGGTGGGCCGACGGGCGCTGCGCGGCGATCGTGCAGGCGTTCTTCCCCGGCGAGGAGGGTGCGGGCGCCGTCGCGGGGGTGCTGTCCGGGCGGGTCAACCCGTCGGGCCGGCTGCCCGTGACGCTGCCCCGCTCGGTCGGCGCGCAGCCGTTCTCCTACCTGCACCCGACGCTCGGCGGCCCCACGCAGGTGAGCAACCTCGACCCGACGCCGGTGGCCGAGCTGGGGCACGGGCTGTCGTACACGACGTTCGTGCACGAGCGGCTGACCGTGCCGGCGTCGATCCCGACCGCGGGCGTCTTCGAGGCGTCGGTCGTCGTGACCAACACCGGGTCACGGGCGGGCGACGACGTCGTGCAGCTCTACGCGCGCGACGAGTTCGCGTCCGTCACCCGGCCCGTCGCGCAGCTCGTCGGGTACCGCCGGGTGTCGCTCGAGCCGGGGGAGTCGGTGCGCGTGACGTTCCGGGTGCCGACGACGCGGCTCGCGCTGACCGACCTCGCGATGCGGCGCGTCGTCGAGCCGGGCGCGGTGACGTTCTGGGTCGGTCCGTCGTGCTCCGTGCGGGAGACGGCCGTCGCGTCCGAGCTCGTCGGTCCGGTCCACCCGGTCACGGGCGCCGACGAGCGCCTCGTGACGAGCGCTGTCGGGTGATCCCTGCGCGGTGGCCTGTCCGCGGGCATCTGCGCTGGTGAATGATGTCCCCGTGCTAGCCGACCAGCGACGGGACCAGATCCTCGACGAGGTGCGACGGACGGGGGCGGCGCGCGTCGCGGACCTCGTCGTGACCCTCGACGTCTCCGAGATGACGGTCCGCCGGGACATCACCGAGCTCGCGCGCCGGGGGCTCGTGCACCGCGTGCACGGGGGTGCGGTGGACGCGCGGCACGCGGTCGAGCCCGGGTTCGCGGCCAAGCGGCTCGTCGCCGACGACGAGAAGCGGGCGATCGCCCGGGCGGCGCTGGACCTCGTCGCGCCCGGTGCCGCGATCGCGCTGTCCGCCGGCACGACGACGCACGCGCTCGCGGAGCTGCTCGTCGCCTCGACGACGCTGCGCCCGCTGACCGTCGTCACGAACTCGGCGCCGGCTGCGGACACGCTCGACTCCGCGGCCGACCCGCGGCTGTCCGTGGTCCTCTCGGGCGGCACGCGCACGCCGTCGGGCGCGCTCGTCGGCCCCGTGGCGACCGCCTCGCTCGCGTCGCTGCGCGTCGACACGCTGTTCCTCGGCGTGCACGGGCTCGACCTGCGCGCGGGCCTGACCACGCCCAACCTGCTCGAGGCGGAGACCGACCGGGCGCTCATCGAGTCGGCGTCGCGCGTCGTCGTGCTCGCGGACCACGGCAAGTGGGGCACGGTCGGGCTGAGCCGCATCGCGGAGCTCACGCGCGTCGACGTCCTGGTCACGGACCAGCGGGCGATCGACGACGCGCCGGAGGTCGTCGAGCGCGCCCGCGACCTGGTGGGCGAGCTCGTCGTCGCCCCCGACCTCCCCTGATCCCCGCCCTTCTCCGCGCGAGAGCGCGCACTCTGCCCGAAGGCTCGCTCTCGTCCACGACGCACCCCGGGCCAGCCGGTGAGCGCGCCACTTTCGGACGAGTGAGCGTGTCTGGACTTCGACTCTCGTCCGAAACTGGCGCACTCGTCCGGCGGGCCGGCGGGCCGGCGGGAGTGGCCGGCTCCTCGGCTAGAGGGGCAGGCCGTGGCCGAAGCGGAACAGGGGGTCGGCGGTGTCGAAGGGGACGTCCTCGCGCGACGCCTCGATCGCCGCCGTCGAGCGGGGGAGGTCGAACGGCAGGCGGCCGCGCGGCGGGACCGCGCCCGTGAGCGCGTCGAGCAGCGCGCGGTCGCTCGCACCGAACGTCACGACGAGGCCCGCGGCGTGCTCGACGAGCGGCGTGAGCACCGCGGCGCGGTCCAGGTGCACGTCGACGACCGTCGGGACCTGCGCCGCGACGGAGGCGACCTGCGCGACGACGTCCGCCGGGAAGTCGAGCGAGCCCGCGTGGAAGAACGACTCGAAGCCCGGCCCGCGCGGCTCGAACGGCGCCTCGAGACGCAGCAGCGCGACGTCGGCCTCGGCGGGGCTGCCGACGACCGTCGCGTACTCCGCCAGCACCGACGCGTCGACACCCTCCGCGTACACGCGGAGCCCGGCGCGCAGCGGCAGCACCGAGCCCGCCACCAGCACCGTCACCGCGGCGGACTGCGCCGCGAGCCCGGCGGCGCGCAGCTCGGGGGCGCCGACGACGAGCTCCGCGGCGTCCACGTCGACGAAGCGCCCCTCGTCGAACAGCCCTAGCACGAGCTTCTCGCGCAGCAGACGCCGCACGGAGGCGTCGATCCGCGCCTCGTCGACCTCGCCGGACCGCACCAGGTCGACGACGAGCTCGGGGCACGCCTCGCCGCCCAGCTGGTCGGCGCCCGCGTCGAGGATCATCCGCACGCGCTCGCGCGGGGTGAGGTGCTCGACGCCCCACGCGCGGGCCGGGAACGGCTGCCCGAACATCTCGGCGTCGGTGACCAGCCCCCAGTCGGTGCACACGATGCCGTCGAAGCCCATCGACCGCAGCAGGTCGAGCACCGGCTTGTTGAAGCCGAAGCCGACCTCCGGGTACTGCGTGCCGATCGGCATCCCGTAGTACGGCATCATCTGCCGCGTCCCGGCGTCGATCAGCGCGCCGAACGGCGCGAGGTGCTCGTCGAACCGGCCGCCCGGGTAGACCTGCTCGCGGCCGTACGCGAAGTGCGCGTCCTCGCCGTCCTTCTGCGGGCCGGCGCCGGGGAAGTGCTTGGTCATGGTCGACACGGACTGCAGCCCGAACGCCGTCGACCCCGCGGCGCGCGCCACCTCGCCCGTACCCTGCAGCCCGTGCACGTACGCGGCGCCGAGCCGCCCGACGAGCTCCGCGTCCTCCCCGAACGTCCCGCCGGCCCGTGCCCACCGCGGCTCGGTCGCGATGTCGACCTGCGGGTGCAGCGCGGTGCGGAGCCCGACCGCGAGGTACTCGCGCCGGACCGCGTCCCCGTGCTCCTCGACGAGCCGCTCGTCGCGCGTCGCCGCGAGCCCCAGCGTCTCGGGCCACTGCGAGAACGGACCCGCGAGCAGCGCCGCACCGGGGTTGTCGGTGAACGCGTGCCGCGGGTCGGAGGCGACCGTGACGGGGATGCCGAGCCGGGTGCTCGCGGCGAGCTCCTGCAGGTCGTTGTGCCACTGGGCGAACTCGCGCGCGGTGGGCGGCGCCTGCAGGACGTTGACGTGCGTCATGTGCTTGTCGACGACGTACTCGCGCGCCGACGGCAGCCCGAACGCGCCCTCGTCCAGCGAGCCCGAGGTCACCATGTGCTGGAAGAGCTGGCCGGCCTTCTCCTCGAGCGTCATACGGGAGAGCAGGTCGTCGGCACGCTCGTCGACGCTGCGGGACGGGTCGCGGTAGACGGGCGGGGTCATCGGGGGCGCTCCTCGGTCACGCGGCCGCGTCGTCGCGGCGGTCGGCACACGGTAGGTCGGAGCGCCGGTCGATGTCTACCGCCTGGTCGGGATTGCCCTCGGGTGGGATGCTTGCCGCATGACGAGCGAGGCGCCACCGCGCGGACCGGGCTACGCGAAGGGCCGGGCCACGCGCGAGGAGATCCTCGACGCCGCGACGAGGCTGTTCGGCGAGGTGGGCTACCACACGGCGTCGCTGCGCGAGGTGGCCTCCCGCGTGGGCATCTCCCACCCGGGCCTCATGCACCACTTCCCGACGAAGGCCGACCTGCTCGCCGCCGTGCTGCAGCGCCGCGACGAGGTCGACGGTGCCGCGCTCGAGGCCGAGTCCGCCGACGGCGCCGACTACGTCACGGCGCTCGCCCGCCTCGCGGAGCGCAACGCGACGAAGCCGACGATCGTCGAGCTGTTCGCGTCGCTCTCGGCGGAGGCGACGACTCCCGAGCACCCCGCCCACGACTGGTTCGCGACGCGGTACGCGGGTCTGCTCGACCGTGTGACCACGGATCTCGAGCAGGTCCGCGCCGACGGACGCCTGCGTGCCGACGTCGACCCCCGCACGGCTGCCCGGCTCATCGTCGCCGCGATGGACGGCCTCCAGGTCCAGTTCCTGTACGAGGACGGCCGCGTCGACATGGCGGCCGCGATCACCGCGCTGTACCGCTCGTTCCTGGTGGCGTAGCGCCTACTCCGGGCTGCCCAGCGTCAGCTCGATCGTCACGGTGTCGCCCACGTCGATCGACTCCGCCTTCCGCACCGACGTGCGGATCGGCACGATGTACGACCCGTCCTTGGGCCACAGCGACGTCACGTAGCGCGTGCGCCCGATCTTCGCTGTCACGGGGATCATGCCCCAGCCGTAGGTGACGAACCGCGCGGCGTCGGCGATCTCGGTGGCCTGCGGCTCGGGCACGGTGACGAAGTGCCACGGCGCCGGGCCCTTCCAGAACCACACCTCGCCGGTGAGCTCCAGGTCCATGCGGGCAGCATACGGGCGCGCACCCTCCGCAGTGGGGTGCGCGCCCGTATGGTCCGTGGCCCGCGGTGCGGGGCAGACGACGGCCGGTCAGCCGGCGGCGACGCGCGCGACGAGCGCGTCGAGCTCCTCGTACGTGACCGGCGCGATGCCGAAGTCGATGAGCGTGCGCGCCGGCATGTCCAGCATCATCGCCTCCATCGTGTCGTCGAGCGGCGGCATGCCCTCGGGGAGCACGAGCAGCGGCTGCAGCACCTCGCGGCCCACGGGGTGCGCGAGCCACTCGCCGATGGTCGACATCTCGTCGATCTCGCCGTACGTCGGCTCGCCGTCGACCGCGACGGTCACCGACCCGCGCACGTCCCGCGACGACGCCGCCACGTCGATCACGAAGTCGCCGCCCTCGACCACCCAGCGCGACAGCTTGGGGTGCCAGTACGCGAGCGCACGCGCGTCGAGCGAGATCCGGACCTCGGTCGACGAACCTGGCTCGAGCGCCACCTTCGCGAAGCCCTTGAGCTCGCGCACGGGCCGCTGCACCTGCGCGACCGGGTCGCCCACGTACACCTGCACGACCTCGGCGCCGGCGCGCGTCCCCGTGTTGGTGACGGTCACGGCCACGTCGACGCGTGCGTCGGCCCCGGCGCCGGAGACGGCCGCGGTGACGTCCGAGTACGCGAACGACGTGTAGGACAGGCCGTGGCCGAACGGGTACGCCACGTCGTCGTGCCGTGCGTCGTACCAGCGGTAGCCGACGAGCACGCCCTCGCCGTAGCGCACGTGGCCCTGCTCGCCGGGGAAGTTGCCGAAGGCGGGGGTGTCCTCGATGCGGTGCGGGATCGTCTCGGTCAGCTTCCCCGCCGGGGCGACCCGGCCCAGCAGCAGGTCGACGACTGCCGAGCCTCCCGCCTGTCCGCCCAGCCACGTCTCGAGGATCGCGGGCGCGTGGTCGCGCCAGTCGGAGAGCGAGACCGCGGAACCGTTCGCGAGCACGACGACGACGCGGGGGTTGACCGCCGCGACGGCCGCGAGAGCTGCCACCTGGTTGTCGGGCAGGCCCAGCCGCGGGCGGTCGTAGCCCTCGGACTCGTCGGGCCCGGGCAAGCCGAGGAACGCGACGACCGTGCCGGCACCGCGCGCGGCCTCGACCGCCGTGTGACGCAGCGCCTCGTCGTCCCCGTCCGGACCGCCCGCGATCGTGAAGCCGGGCTCGAACGCGACGTCGCCGAGCGAGTCGAGCGCCGTGTCGAGGCGCGTCGGGTTCACCTGCGACGAGCCCGCCCCCTGGTAGCGCGGCGTGCGGGCGAACTCGCCGACCACGAGCACGCCGTCGGTGCCGCCGAGCGGCAGCAGCGGTGCGCCGTCGACCTCGTCGTTCTTGAGCAGCACCGCCCCCGCGGCCGCGGCCTCACGCGCCAGTGCGTGGTGCGCGTCGACGTCGAACCCGTCGACCGGTTCCTGCGGCGAGCGGGCGACGAGCGCCAGCACGCGCCGCACGGCCTGGTCGAGCACCTCTTCCGGGAGCTCGCCCGCGCGCACGGCGGCCACCACCTGCTCGTCGGGCCGCGTGCCCGCGGAGGGCATCTGCAGGTCCAGGCCGGCGGCGAGCGCTGCGACCCTGTCATGGACCGCGCCCCAGTCGGACACGACGAGGCCCTCGAAGCCCCACTCGTCGCGGAGCACGGTCGTCAGCAGCCACTCGTGCTGCGACGCGTACGTGCCGTTGAGCTTGTTGTACGCGCACATCACGGTCCACGGCTGCACGGTGGTGACGACGTGCTCGAACGCGGGGAGGTAGATCTCGCGCAGCGTGCGCTCGTCGACGTCGGCGGACACGCGCATGCGGTCCGTCTCCTGGTTGTTCGCGGCGAAGTGCTTGAGCGACGTCCCGACGCCCTGGCTCTGGATGCCCTCGACGACAGCTGCGGCGAGCCGCCCGGCGACGAACGGGTCCTCCGAGACGTACTCGAAGTTGCGCCCGCACAGCGGGGTGCGCTTGATGTTCACGCCGGGGCCGAGCAGCACCGCGACGTCGTTGGCGCGCGTCTCGCGACCCAGCGCCTCGCCCACGCGGCGCAGCAGCGCGGGGTCCCACGACGAGCCGAGCGCGGCCGCGGTGGGGAAGCACGTGGCCGGGACCGAGCCGCCGAGGCCGAGGTGGTCGACGTCGTCAGGCTGCTTGCGCAGTCCGTGCGGGCCGTCGGACACCATGATCGCCGGGACGTCCCCGACCGCCTTGGTGTGCCAGAAGTCCGCCCCCGACGTCAGGGACGCCTTCTCCTCCAGGGTCAGCCCGGCCAGGACCCGCTCGACGTCGAACGCCACGTGGCACCTCCATGTGCGCAGCCGCCGGGCCCGGTCGGGTGCCGGCGGTCCTCAGCGTAGCGCGATCCCTACCGAGTGGTAAGAGTTCTCACTCGGCGACGAGGCACAGTCCCGTGCGGTCGCCGCGCGACCAGCCCTCCTCGGTGGGGGACCAGACGACGAGCCGCGCGCCGGCGGCCTCCTCCTTCGCGGTCAGCACGCACGAACGGGCGACCCGCGCGTCGGCCTGTGCCTGCCCGGGCCACTCGTCGTCCCCCGCGAACTCGAACTCGGAGACGACCGTCGCCGCGTGGTCGTCGGCGCACGGCACGACGCGCACGCGGCTCACGTCCCCGTCCGCCGGGAGCGTCGCAAGGCAGTTGCCGACGACCAGCTGCTGCGCCCGCGCGGTCCGCGCGCTCTCGACGTCGGCCGGCAGCGGGCGCGACCAGACGATCACCAGCACGACGAGCGCGAGCAGCGCGACCCACATCAGCGTGCCGAGCACGCCCAGGACGATGCCGGCAGCGGCCAGGCGGCCGCCACGGGTGCCGCGCCGCCGGATGCGCACCGACGCGACGATGCCGAGCGCGATCGCGACGGGCCCGAGCGCGAGCAGGCCGGTGACCAGGGAAGCGATCGCGAACCCGTCGGTCCCCGGCCGCGGCGGTTCCCAGCCGGGCGCGTAGTACGCCTCCGGGTACGGCTCGGCCTCAGGTGAGGACACCGGCGAGCCCCGGTGCCATGGCGAGCGCGTCGGTCGAGTAGTCGCTGTACGTGGTGTCCCACGAGCCGCTCGCGGCGATGCCGATGAACAGCGCGACCATCCCGAGCAGGAACAGCGTTCCGAGTGCCCCGATCACCACGCCCGCGATCGCCATGCCGCGCCCCTGCGCACCCGTGCGGCGGATGCGCCGCAGGGACACGATGCCCAGCACGAGCCCCACCGGGCACGCGAGCCCGGCCAGCGCCACGAGGCCGGCCGCGCTCGTGACGAGGGACGCGATCGCGAGGCCGTCCGTGGGCGGGGTCGCGTAGCCGTTCGCGTACGGCGTGCCGTACGCGGTGGAGTACGACGGCGGCGGCGGGTAGCCGGACAGGCCCGGGTGCCCAGCCGTGCCGGGCTGCTGACCGGGTACGGCGTACGGCGAGGCCGGGGGCTGAGCCCCCGAACCGTACGGCGAGGGGGGCTGCGCGCCCGGCGGGGCGTACGGCGAGGCCGACGGCTGCGCCGCGGCCTGGCCGTAGGGGCTCTGCCCCTGAGAGGCCTGCCCGTAGGCGGTCTGCCCGTAGGTCGCCTGCCCGTACGACGGCTGGCCGTACGGGCTCTGTCCGGGGACCGGCTGCCCGTAGGGCGCGGCGGGCGGCACCGCCTCGTACCCGCTGGGCGCGGGAGCCTGCGGCCAGCCGCCGGGCGCGGCGGGGCGGTCGCCGTCGGGGCCCTGGTCGGCGCCCCGCGGTGCGAACGGGTTGTGCTCCGGGGTCCCGTGCTCGCTCATGCGAGCAACCTAGCGGGCTCACAGGCGATCGGGCACGAGCGCCTGTGGTCCGAGGCCACCGCACTCACGCCGAGACCTTGAGCACGACGGGAACGTGGTCGGACGGCTGCTTGCCCTTGCGCTCGTCGCGCTCGATCTTCACGCCCGTCACGCGCTCGGCCAGTGCCGGCGACGCGTACGTGAGGTCGATGCGCATGCCCATGTTCTTCGGGAACCGCAGCTGCTGGTAGTCCCAGTACGTGTAGGTGTGCTCGGCGGGCAGGTGCACGCGCGAGACCTCGGTGTACCCGGCGTCGGCGATCGCCGTGAACGCGTCCCGCTCGGCGGGGGTCACGTGCGTGCGGCCGGCGAAGAAGCCGACGTCCCACACGTCGGTGTCGAGCGGCGCGATGTTCCAGTCGCCCACCATCGCGACCTGCGCCTGCGCGTCGGCCTCGAGCCAACCGGCCGCGGCGTCACGCAGGCGCGCGAGCCAGTCGAGCTTGTACGCGTAGTGCGGGTCGTCGATCTCGCGCCCGTTCGGCACGTACAGGCTCCAGACGCGCACGCCGCCGCACGTCGCGCCGATCGCACGGGCCTCGGCCGCAGCGGGGTCGCCCCACGTGGGCATCCCGGGGAAGCCGATCTCGGCGTCCTCGATCCCGATGCGCGACACGATCGCGACGCCGTTCCACTGGCTGTACCCGACGTGCGCCACCTCGTACCCGAGGGCCTCGAACGCCTCGTGCGGGAACTGCTCGTCCTTGCACTTGGTCTCCTGCAGCGCGAGCACGTCGACCCCGCTGCGCTCGAGGAAGGCGGTCGCGCGGTCGACGCGCGCACGGATCGAGTTGATGTTCCAGGTCGCCAGCAGCATGCCCCGAACGCTACCCGTCACCCCCGACACCCAGCGGTGCGGGGCTGAGCGCAGGGTGGGTCAGCGCAGGGTGGGTCAGCGCAGGGCGGTGACCAGGGCCGCGGTCGACGAGACCACGCGGTCGTCGTCGGCCACCGGGGTGAACCCCAGGCGCGCGACGACGAGCTTCTCCGACGGCACCACCACGACCCACTGCCCGTCGTGCCCCTCGGCGAAGTACGCGTCCGCGGGCAGCCCCTGCTCGACCACCGACCCGTCCGGCCGCGCGTTCGACCACCAGCCCGACGCGTACCCGTCCGACCCCGGCTCGACCGTCGTGTCGACGGCCGTGGTCGACTGCGTCATCCACCCGGCGGGCAGCAGCCGCGTGCCGTCCCACACGCCGTCCTGCAGCGCGAGCTGCCCGATCGTCGCCCAGTCGCGCGGCGTCGCCCACATGTAGGAGCTGCACACGGGCGTCCCGGCGGCGTCCGCCTCGAGCACCGTGCTGGACAGCCCGAGCGGCGCGAACACCTCGCGCCGAGGCGCGTCGGCGAGCCCACGGTCCTTCGTCACGATCGAGCACAGCAGCGTGGTGCTGCCCGACGAGTACTGCAGGTAGCTGCCGGGCGTGTGCGCGAGCGTGCGCGACGCGACGTACCGCCCCATGTCCGGCTCGAGGTAGAGCATGCGTGTGATCGGCGTGCCCAGGGAGTAGGTCTCGTCCCAGCTCAGGCCGCTCGTCATCTGCATGAGCTGCCGGATGGTGATGCTCGCCCGCTCGTCGGTCCACTCGGGGCGCAGGTGGTCGTCGTCGAGGCTGACCTGCCCCTGCTGCACCATCCGCCCGACCATGAGGTTGGTGACGCTCTTGGTCATCGACCAGCCGAGCTGCGGGGTGGTCTGGTCGAACCCGTCCGCGTAGCGCTCGGCGACGAGCTTTCCGTCCTTGAGCACGACGACGCCGCGCGTGCCGAGGTCCTTGCGGGCGTCGGCCGGCAGGTCGTCGCCGAACGCGTGCGCGAGGGCCGCGGTGACGGCCGACGACGTCCCGGGCGTGAGCGGCAGGTCGGTGTAGGGGTTCGCGTCCGACGACACGGCGGTGGCGGCCGGGAGCGTCGTCGGACGGTCGGACGCGATGGTGCAGCCGAAACCCGGCGTCTCCCACGCGCGCTGCTTGGCCAGCACGCCCAGCACCGACGACTGCGCCGCCGTGCCGTCGTGCGTCAGCCTGGTGCGCAGCACCGGGACCAGCGGGTTGGGCGGCAGGTCGTCGGCCGCGTCGTCGCGCCCGGCGATCGTGTGCAGCGCGCACGCGTTGTGCGCCGCGTACCCCGTCCCGGTCAGCAGCAGCGGTCGCTCGTACCAGTACCCGGCGACGGCGCCGACGACGAGGACGGCACCGACCGTCGTCGCTGCGATGACGAGCTTGCGCCTGCGGGCCATGCGGGGGGACCTTCCGGGTGAGCGACGTGCGCCGGCGCGCTCGTGGCGCGGGGCAGCGAGTCCGGACGCCGACGTCCGGGCAGGTCGTGCGGCACAGGGTAGGCCACGCACGGGCGTTCCCTCGCGCGCCGACTTCCGCGTACGTGGAAGAGTGCTTGGGCTAGTTCCGGCCCAGCCCGGGATCGTGGAACTTCAGGCTGCGAACTTCCACATTCATGGAAGTGTTGCGGTCCAAGTTCCAGTATTGGCCGATATCGTGGAACTGTGGACACGTCTCGCTTCCAGAACAGCCCGATAGGTCAGCTCGTGCCGTTCGTCGGAACTGATGGTCGAACGGGTCGCCCGTTCGCGCACGTCGCGTTCGTCGCGGACCCCCTGGCCGACGAGCCCCGTCTCGACTCACGGACCTGGCATGCAGTCGGCGAAGCACGTGCCGCGCTCGCAAGACTTGCCGCGCTCACGGCGTTCGTCCCGAACGCCGACCTGCTGCGATCTCCCACGCTCCGCCGCGAGGCACAGAGCACGTCGGCCCTGGAGGGAACATTCGCTCCGCTCGAAGACGTCGTCGCAGGGAGGTCGAAGGGCTCCGACAGCCCCTCGAACGAGCTGAACGAGGTCTTGAACTACGTGCGCGCCGCAGAGTTCGTCTTCCACACGCTCGCCGAGGGAGCGGACCTGAGCTTCGCGGTGATCGCCGCGGCCCACAGCATGCTGGTCTCGGGAACCGAGGCCGACGGGCAGGACGCCGGGCGCGTCCGGCGCGGACCCGTGGTGATCGGCAGTCCGACCGGCACGGTCGAGGACGCGCGGTTCGTTCCGATGCCAGCGGGGGCCGGCCTCGAAGCTGCAGCCCGAGACCTCTTCGACTGGATCAAGGGCACGACCCGCAGAGACGTCGATCCCATCGTCGCGTGCGCACTCGCCCACTACCAGTTCGAGACCGTCCATCCGTTCAACGACGGCAACGGACGCCTCGGTCGTCTGGTGATCGTCGCGCAGCTCATGTCGTTGGGCATCCTCGACATCCCCCTTCTCACGGTCTCGCCGTGGTTCGAGGCCAGGCGATCGGAATACCAGGACCAGCTGGCCAAGGTATCGGCCACCGGGGAGTGGGACGCCTGGATCCAGTTCTTCGCCTCCGGCCTCGCCGCGTCGGCGGCTGACACCGTGCAACGGATCAACGGGATGCTCACCGCCCACCGCGACGCGGTCGATCGCATGAACCAGGCCGGCATGGGCGCCGTTGCCCGCGCGATCGTCGACGTCCTTCTGGAGCAGCCGATCATCAGCGCGCCCGAGCTCGTGGTGCGCACCGGCCGGTCGTCGGCCGGTGTCTACGCGCAGGTCAAGCGGCTCGTCGAGATCGGCGTACTCGCCGGACCGTTCGGGACGTACGGCCGCTTCTACGTGGCGACCGGCATCTGGGACGCTGCGCGGAGCTGAGCGGCGTGCTGCGACCGCCCGCGACGAAAGAGATCGGCGGTCGCAGGTGTCGTCGACCCCCACGACCGCCGATCTCCTTGCGGCACCGCGAGGGCGTCAGCTCACGTCGTCGTCGACCCAGTCGAACGTCTTCGTGACGGCCTTCTTCCACAGGCGGTACTGCCGGTCGCGCTCGGCGTCCTCCATCGACGGGCTCCAGCGCTTGTCCTCGGCCCAGTTGTCGATGACGTCCTGCTCGCCCTCCCAGAAGCCGACCGCGATGCCCGCGGCGTAGGCGGCGCCGAGCGCCGTCGTCTCCGCGACCTTGGGGCGCACCACGTCGACGCCGAGGATGTCGGCCTGGAACTGCATGAGCGTCTCGTCGGCCACCATGCCGCCGTCGACCTTGAGCTCGGTGAGGTCCACGCCCGAGTCGGCGTTCATGGCGTCGAGCACCTCGCGCGTCTGGAAGGCCGTGGCCTCCAGGGCTGCCCGCGCGATGTGGCCCTTGTTGACGTACCGCGTGAGCCCGACGAGCGCGCCGCGCGCGTCCGAGCGCCAGTAGGGCGCGAACAGGCCCGAGAACGCCGGCACGAAGTACGCACCGCCGTTGTCGTCGACCGACTTCGCCAGCTCCTCGATCTCCGGGGCGGACGAGATGATGCCGAGGTTGTCGCGGAGCCACTGCACGAGCGAGCCGGTCACGGCGATCGAGCCCTCGAGCGCGTACACGGCCGGCTTGTCGCCGATCTTGTAGCAGAGGGTCGTGAGCAGGCCGTTCTTCGACGGGACGATCTCCGTGCCGGTGTTGAGCAGCATGAAGTTGCCCGTGCCGTACGTGTTCTTGGCGTGGCCCACCTCGAAGCAGGCCTGCCCGAACGTCGCGGCCTGCTGGTCGCCGAGGATGCCCGAGATCGGGACGCCGGCGAGCAGGCCGCCCTCGCGGCCCGTGCCGTACACCTCGGACGACGAGCGGATCTCCGGCAGCATCGACACCGGGATGCCCATCTCCCCGGCGATCTCCTCGTTCCACGTGAGCGAGTCGAGGTTCATGAGCATGGTGCGCGACGCGTTGGTGACGTCGGTGACGTGCACGCCCCCGTCGACGCCGCCCGTCATGTTCCACAGCACCCACGAGTCGGTGTTGCCGAACGCGAGGTCACCGCGCTCGGCGGCTTCCTTCGCGCCGTCCACGTTGTCGAGGATCCAGCGCACCTTCGGGCCGGAGAAGTAGGTCGCCAGCGGCAGGCCCACCTTGTCCTTGTACCGGTCCGCACCCCCGCCGAGCGCCCCCAGCTCGTCGGCGATCTTCTGCGTGCGGGTGTCCTGCCACACGATCGCGTTGTAGACCGGCTTGCCGGTCGTGCGGTCCCAGACCACCGCGGTCTCGCGCTGGTTGGTGATGCCGACCGCCGCGATGTCGCGCGCGTTGGCGCTCGCCTTGCCGAGTGCGAGACCGACGACCTCACGCGTGTTGGTCCAGATCTCCTCGGCGTCGTGCTCGACCCATCCGGCCCGGGGGAAGATCTGCTCGTGCTCCTTCTGGCCCACGGCGACGATCTGGCCGCCGTGGTCGAAGACGATCGCGCGTGTGCTCGTGGTCCCCTGGTCGATGGCGAGGACGTACTTCGGGTCAGCCATGACACTCCTTCGCGTCTGCTGGTTCTCTGATGGGGGTGGTGGTTCCGGGGGTCAGCCGAAGTAGCTGTTCATGCCGTGCGCGGCGAGGCCGGCGAGGATGCCGCCGACGATCGGGCCGAACACCGGGACCCACGCGTACGACCAGTCGCTCGAGCCCTTGCCCTTGATGGGCAGCAGGGCGTGCGCGATGCGGGGGCCGAGGTCACGGTTCGGGTTGATCGCGTACCCGGTGGGCCCACCGAGGGAGGCGCCGATGCCGACCACGAGGAGCGCGACGGGCAGTGCGCCGAGCTTGGCCGGGTCCTTGCCGAACATGATGATGACGAACACCAGGACGAACGTGCCGATGACCTCGGTGACGAAGTTCCAGCCGTAGCTGCGCAGCTCCGGGCCGGTCGAGAAGACGCCGAGCTTGACCGCCGGCTCCGCGTCCTCGTCGAAGTGCTTCTTGTAGGCCAGGAACGCGAGGATCGCGCCGATGAAGGCGCCGAGCATCTCGCCGCCGAGGTACGTCATGGTCGAGCCGAACGTCACGGGCACGCCAGTGGCGTAGGTGTCCGCGCCGTTGGCCCACAGGCCCATCGTCACGGCGAAGTTCAGGTGGGCACCCGAGCGGTAGGCCGCGTACACGCCGGCGAACACCGCGAGGCCCCATCCGAAGTTGATGAGGAGCCAGCCACCGCCGAAGCCCTTCGTCTTCGGGAGGATCACGTTGGCGACCACACCGGCACCGAGCAGGATCAGGATCGCGGTCCCGACCGTCTCGGAGAGAAACACCTGCATGAGAGGGACGTTCATGGTTCCTCGCTTTCAAGGACGGACGTCGTTGTCACGTTCACCCCGCACCGCGCGCGGGGGGTCTGGGGCCGGCCTGCCCTGCCGGCGGCGGGTCAGGTGCCCGCTGGCTGGGAGGAGCCCCGACCTCCCGGTGAGCCGGGCTTGGTGCCGGCGTCGGTGGTGCTGCCCAGGTCCTTCATGGGTGCCAGGTCGGTCGCCGCGAGTCGCGCGCGCTCGGCGCTGACGTCGTCCGCCTCGAGCGCTGCCGCGTCCTCGGCGGCCGCACGGTCCCGGTACGCCTGGATCTCGCTCGCACGCGTCGCCGCGTCCCAGCCGAGCACGGGCGCGACGAGGTCGGCGATCTGCTCGAGCGCGCCGACGCCCTTGTCCGCCTGCTCGTAGTTGAGCCGGGTGCGGTGCATGAGGATGTCGTCGAGGTGCAGCGCGCCTTCGTGGCTCGCGGCGTAGACGACCTCGGCGCCGATGTACGCGGGCGCGTGCTCGAGCGGCTCGGCGAGCTCCTCGTCGGCCTCGCACAGGTCGACCAGCTCTCCGAGCAGCGACCCGTACCGGTGCAGCAGGTGGTCCATGCGGGGGCGGTCCCAGCCCCAGCGGGAGCCGATCGCGCGCGACTGGCGCTGCAGCACGCGCAGGCCCTCGGCGCCGACGAGCGGCACGTCCTGCGTGATGGACGGAAGGGTCGTCGCGCGCGAGCCGATCGCGAAGTCGACCGCGTCCTTGGCCATGACGCGGTACGTCGTGAGCTTGCCGCCCGCGATCACGGTGAGACCCGGCGTGGGGGAGGCGACCGTGTGCTCGCGCGAGACCTTCGCCGACGACGTGCCCTCCTTGGTGCCGGGCTGCAGCAGGGGTCGCAGGCCGGCCCAGGTGCCGATGACGTCGTCGCGCGAGATGGGGCGGCTGAGCACGGTGTTGGCGTGGTCGATGACGTAGTCGATGTCCGCCGACGTCGCGACCGGGTGGGTCAGCTCCTGCTCCCACGGGGTGTCGGTGGTGCCGATCACCCAGTACCGCGACCACGGGATGATGAACAGCACCGACTTCTCGGTCTGCAGGATCAGCCCCACGTCGCCGGAGATGCGGCTGCGCGGCACGACGATGTGGATGCCCTTGCTCGCGAGCACGCGCAGGCCGCCCTCGGAGCCGGCGAGCGCCTCGGTCGTCTCGGTCCACACTCCGGTCGCGTTGATGACGTGGCGGGCGCGCACGTCGAAGTGCTCACCGGTCTCGAGGTCGACGAGCTCCGCACCGGTGACCGCGCCGCCCGTCGTGGTGTGCAGCCCGACGAGCTGCGTGCGCGACGCCGCGTGCGCGCCGTAGCTGACCGCGGTGCGCACGAGGGTCTCGACGAGGCGCGCGTCGTCGACGCTCGCGTCCCAGTACCGCACCGCGCCGATCGCGGCGTCGTGCCTCAGGTCGGGGAACAGGCGCTCCATGCCCTTGCGGGTGAGGTGCCGGTGGATCGGCATGGCCCGCTTGGAGCCGGACACGCTCGCGAGCGTGTCGTACAGCGCGACGCCCGCGCCCACGTACGCCCGCTCCCAGACGCGGTTCTCGAGCGGGTAGAGGAAGCTCACGGGCTTGACCAGGTGCGGTGCGAGCTTGTTGATGAGCAGGTCGCGCTCGGTGAGCGCCTCGCGCACCAGGTGGAAGTCGAGCATCTGGAGGTAGCGGAGGCCGCCGTGCACCAGCTTCGACGAGCGCGACGACGTGCCCGACGCCCAGTCCTGCGCCTCGACCACCGCGGTCGACAGCCCGCGCGTCACGGCGTCGAGCGCCACCCCGGCTCCGGTCACACCCCCGCCGATCACCAGGACGTCGAGCTCGTCCTCGCGCTCCGCGCTGCGCTTCAACGCCGCCAGCGCATCGGTGCGGGCCTGGGCGGTGAGCGGTGCGGTCCTCACGGGGCGACTCCTGGGATGTGGGCGATTCGGACGCTTGTTATCGTCGGACTCGGCGAACGAACGCGCAACCGCAGCGCACAAACGTGCAACGAAGGGGGTGGCCGTGGGCGACGACCGCGAGCAGGACATGTTGAGGGCGGCCTCGATGTACTACCTGCAGGACCTCAAGATGGAGGTCATCGCACGGCACCTCGGGACGTCGCGCTCCACGGTGTCCCGCCTGCTCAAGCAGGCACGCGCGTCGGGGCTCGTCGAGATCACGCTGCGCCCCTCGTCCTCGCGCGCCCCGGGCCTGGGGCGGTCCGTGTCCGCGGCCTTCGGCATCGAGTCCTACGTGGTCCCGGTGCCGGACTCCGCGAGCCACGTCGAGCGGCTCACCCAGGTGTCGATGACGGCCGCGCGCCTGCTGTCCTCGTGGTTCGACTCGGACATGGTCATGGGCGTGGCCTGGGGGACGACGCTCGCGTCGGTGTCCCGGTTCCTGGCGCCGAAGCCGACGCGCGGCGCGTCCGTGGTGCAGCTCAACGGCGCGGCGAACATGCGCACGAGCGGCGTCGAGTACGCGAGCGACCTCATCTCCTCGTTCGGGTCGGCGTTCGACGCCGCGGTGCACCATTTCTCGGTGCCGGCGTTCTTCGACTACCCCGACACCAAGGACGCGATGTGGCGCGAGCGCTCGGTGCGGCGCGTGCTCGACATGCAGGCGCGTGCGGACATCGCGGTCTTCTCGGTCGGCGCGGTCGCCGGCGCGGTCCCGTCGCACGTGTACTCCGCGGGCTACCTCGACGACGAGGACGTGCAGCTGCTGCACGCCGAGGGCGTCGTCGGCGACGTGTGCACCGTGTTCCTGCGCGCCGACGGCTCGTGGCAGGACATCGCGCTCAACGCGCGCGCCACCGGCCCCGACCCGGACCAGCTCCAGCACGTGCCGCGCCGGCTGTGCGTGGTGGCGGGCGACAACAAGGCGGCGCCGCTGCTGGCCGCGCTGCGGGCGGGGGTCGTGACGGACCTCGTCGTCGACGAGATCACCGCCGCGCGCCTGCTGGAGTCCGCGAACCGCTGACCCGGGCGGGGTCGACGGCCCGGATCGCGGCCGGCTCACGGCACGGCCTCCGCGCGTGTGCGTTCTTCGTTACGCCCGCGCCCGCACGCGGGAACGGTGGCGCAACACGCGCTGCCTAGCGTCGGCGCATGGAGCCGACGAGCGTGCGCACGGTGTGCTCGTACTGCGGCGTGGGCTGCGGGGTCGTGATCGACGTCGGTGCGGGTCCCGACGGTCGGCGGACGGCGCTCAAGGTCTCGGGCGACAAGGCGCACCCGGCCAACACCGGTCGTCTGTGCACCAAGGGCGCGACCCATGCCGACCTGCTGGCCGCGCCCGGGCGGCTCGGGACCGCGCTGGTCCGGCCCGAGCGCGGTGCGGCCCCCGTCGCGGTCCCGGTGGCGGACGCCGTCGAGCACGTCGCCGCGCGGCTCCGCGCGATCCTCGACCAGCACGGGCCCGACGCCGTCGCGCTCTACGTCTCGGGGCAGATGTCGATCGAGGCGCAGTACCTCGCGAACAAGCTCGCCAAGGGGTTCCTGCGCACGCAGCACATCGAGTCGAACTCGCGGCTGTGCATGGCGTCGGCCGGCAGCGGGTACAAGCTCTCGCTCGGCGCGGACGGGCCGCCCGGCTCGTACGACGACCTCGACCACGCCGACGTCTTCCTCGTCGTCGGCGCGAACATGGCCGACTGCCACCCCATCCTGTTCCTGCGGATGATGGACCGCGTCAAGGCGGGCGCGCGCCTCGTCGTGGTCGACCCACGCCGCACCGCGACCGCGGAGAAGGCGGACCTGCACCTCGCGGTGCGGCCCGGCACCGACATCGCGCTGCTGAACGGGATCCTGCACCTGCTGCTCGAGGGCGGGCACGTCGACGACGAGTTCGTGGCGGCGCACACCGAGGGCTGGGACCAGATGCCCGCGCTGCTCGCGGACTACCCGCCCGACGTCGTCGAGCAGCTCACGGGCGTGCCGGCCGACGACCTGCGGACGGTCGCTCGGTGGATCGGCGAGGCGGGTGCGTGGACGAGCTGCTGGACCATGGGGCTCAACCAGTCGGTGCACGGCACGTGGAACACGAACGCGCTGGTCAACCTCCACCTCGCGACCGGTGCGATCTGCCGCCGCGGCGCCGGGCCCCTCTCGCTCACCGGCCAGCCGAACGCCATGGGCGGACGCGAGATGGGCTACATGGGTCCCGGGCTGCCGGGCCAGCGCTCGGTGCTCGTCGACGCGGACCGCTCGTTCGTCGAGGAGCTGTGGGGGATCGAGGCCGGCGCGCTGCGGACCGAGCACGGCACGGGCACGGTCGACATGTTCGCGCGCATGCGCGCGGGAGAGATCAAGGCGGCGTGGGTCGTCTGCACCAACCCCGTGGCGTCGATGGGCAACCGCACGAGCGTGCAGGAGGCGCTCGCGTGTGCCGAGCTCGTCGTGACGCAGGACGTCTACGCCGAGACCGAGACCAACGCCTTCGCGGACGTGGTGCTGCCCGCGACGCTGTGGGCGGAGTCCGACGGGGTCATGGTGAGCTCGGAGCGCACGCTCACGCTCGTGCCGGGGGTGCTGGACCCGCCCGGCGAGGCCACTCCCGACTGGCGACTGATCGCCCAGGTCGCCTGTGCGCTGGGGTTCTCGGACGCTTTCACGTACGCGTCGGCCTCCGACGTGTTCGACGAGCTGCGCAGCGCGTGGAACCCGGTGAGCGGCTGGGACCTGCGCGGCGTCACGCACGAGCGGCTGCGCGAGGGGCCCGTGCAGTGGCCGTGCCCCCCGGACGGCGCGGCGCGCAACCCCGTGCGGTACCTGAACGACGGCGTGAGCCAGGCGCTGCTGGTGGACGACGAGGGGCACCGGCCGGCACTCGTCTTCCCGACCCCGAGCGGGCGGGCGAGGTTCTGGCCGCGCCCGCACCTGCCCGCCGCCGAGCTGCCCGACGACGACTTCCCGTTCACGCTGAGCACCGGCAGGGTGCAGCACCAGTGGCACACGCGCACCAAGACCGGGAAGGTGGCGAAGCTCGAGCGGCTCAGCCCGGGGCCGTTCGTCGAGGTCCACCCGCAGGACGCCGCCGAGCTGGGCGTGCGCGACGGTGACGTGCTCGCGGTCGTCTCGCGTCGCGGCCGCGCGGAGGTGCCCGTCGTCGTCACCGACCGCGTGCTGCCGGGCTGCTGCTTCGCGCCATTCCACTGGGGCGACCTGTTCGCCCCCGGCGTCGCGGTGAACGCCGTGACGAACGACGCCGTGGACCCGGTCTCGTTCCAGCCCGAGCTGAAGGTGTGCGCCGTGCAGCTGACGAAGGTGCAGGTCACGGTCCGGCCGGACGAGGTCGTCGACGCGCCCGGGGTCGTCGGGGTCGCCGACGTCGCCGACGCGCTCGGGGTCGCGGGGATCACGCCGCCACGGCTCTCGGACCTGCAGCGCACGTACCTCGCCGGGCTGCTCGCCGGGGTCGCGTGCCGGCCGGACGGACCCGCGCCCGCCCTGCCACCGGGCGCGCCGTTCGATGCGCTCGAGGCCGCGTGGGTCGACGGCGTCCTCGCGGGCGCCTGGTCGCGCAGCCTCCCCGAGGTCGGCAGCGGGTCGCAGGCCGAACCGGTGCCCGGCCCGGACGGGCGCCCCGTCGCGGTGCTGTGGGCGTCGCAGACGGGCAACGCCGAGCAGGTCGCGGCGCAGGCGGCCCAGAGGCTGCGCGACGCGGGGCGGACCGTGTCGGTGAACCAGCTCGACGCGGCGGGCGCCGCCGCGCTCGGCACCGGCGCGGACGTCGTCGTCGTCACGAGCACGTTCGGCGACGGCGACGCGCCCGACAACGGCACGGCGTTCTGGGACCAGCTCCGCGCCGACGACGTGCGGGTCCCCGCCGGTCTGAGGTACGCGGTCATCGCGCTCGGCGACTCGAGCTACGCCGACTTCTGCGGGTTCGGCCGTCGCCTCGACGAGCGCCTCGGCGAGCTCGGCGCGACGCGTGTGCTCGAGCGCCGCGACTGCGAGCCCGACTTCGAGGACGCCGCCGCGGCGTGGGTCGACGCGCTGGTCGCAGCGCTCGCGGCGCCGGAGGCGGCTCGCCTGCCCGGTCCTGCGGCCGGCGAGGTCGCCGAGCAGCACTCCGAGCAGCACTCCGAGCAGCGTGGCGTCGAGCCCGTGCCGGCCCGCGGAGGGCTGCCCGGGACCACGGGCCCGGCCGCGGCACGGGCCACGCGCGCCGAGCCCGCGGGCGCGACGCTCGTCGGCAACCGGCTCCTCAGCCTCGACGGTTCGGCGAAGGAGGTCCGGCTCCTCACGTTCGAGGTCGACCCGGACAGGCACGCGTACGAGCCGGGCGACGCGTTCGGCGTGTGGCCCACCAACGCGCCCACCCTCGTCGACGAGTGGCTCGACCTGACCGGCGCGACCGGTGCGGAGGAGGTCCTCGCGGGTACGACGACGACGTTCGCCGACGCGTTGGCCGCCCGTCTCGACATCACCCGGCCCGGCCACGACCTGCTGCGCCTCGCGCTCGACCGCACGGGCGACCGCGAGCTGGCCCGGCTGCTGCGGCCGGGCAACCGGGACGCGCTCGAGCGCTGGCTCTGGGGGCGCCAGACGCCCGACGTGCTGGCCGGCCTCGGGCTCGAGCTCTCGGCGCAGGAGTGGGTCGACGTCCTGCGCCCGCTGCAGCCGCGCCAGTACTCGATCTCGTCGAGCCCGCTCGTCGACCCCGGCCGGCTGTCCGTCACGGTGTCCGTCGTCCGGTACGAAGGGCCGACCGGCCGCCGGCGCACGGGGGTCGCGTCGGCGCACCTCGCGGACGCGGACCTCGGCCTGCACGTCCCCGCGTTCGTGCAGCGGGCGCGGCACTTCCGCCCTCCCGCGAACCCCGATGCCGCCGCCGTCATGGTGGGACCCGGCACGGGCGTCGCGCCGTTCGTCGGCTTCCTCGACCACCGCCGCGCGCTCGGCCACGGAGGTCGCAACTGGCTCCTGTTCGGGGAGCAGCGCGAGGCGACGGACCACTACTACCGCACCGAGCTCACCGAGCTGCACCGTCACGGCACCCTCACGCGTCTGGACACCGCGTTCTCCCGGGACCGGCGGGACAAGGTGTACGTGCAGCACCGCATGCTCGAGCACGGCGCGCAGCTGTGGGCGTGGCTGCAGGACGGCGCTCACTTCTACGTGTGCGGCGACGCGTCGCGGATGGCGAAGGACGTCGACGCCGCGCTGCGCGAGGTCGCCGCGACGCACGGCCGGCTCGCGCCCGACGACGCGGCCGCCTACGTGCGCGCGCTCCAGACCCAGGGCCGGTACGCGCGGGACGTGTACTGATGACGTGCGCCGACCCGGGCGGGTGCGCCCGCTAGCGTGGCACCGTGACCAGCCCCTCCGTCGTCCCGCAGGTGCACGTACGTCCAGCCCTCCCCGCGGACGTGCGCGCCATCCGCGAGCTGGTGCAGCCGTATGCCGACGAGCGGATCCTGCTCGCCAAGGAGTGGGTCGGGTACTACGAGGCGGTGCAGGAGTTCCTGGTCGCGGCGAATCCCGCCGGGCGCGTCGTCGGGTGCGGTGCGCTGCACGTCATGTGGCAGGACCTCGCGGAGATCCGCACGCTCGCGGTCGACCCGGCGGTGCGCGGGCTGCGCGTGGGGCACGCGCTGCTCGAGGCGCTCGTGCAGCGCGCGCGGGAGCTGGGGCTGCGGCGGCTGTTCTGCCTGACGTTCGAGGTGGACTTCTTCACGGCGCACGGGTTCCACGCGATCGAGGGCACGCCCGTGACGCCCGAGGTCTACGCGGAGCTGCTGCGCTCGCACGACGACGGCGTCGCGGAGTTCCTCGACCTCGCACGCGTGAAGCCCAACACGCTCGGCAACACGCGCATGCTCATCGAGCTGTAGCGCGGCTGCGCGCCGGAGCGCCCTCAGTGCGGCAGGTGGGCCACGAGGTCGAACGGGCGGTCGCACTCGACGACGACCGCGACGAGGTCGGTCACCGCCCACGTCTGGTGCTGCTCACCGGGAGCCCAGACCACCATCTCGCCCGCGCCGAGCTCGCGTCGTCCGCCGTCGTGCCCGGCGACCGTCGCGGTGCCGCTGACCACCACGAACGCCTGCGAGCGGACGGCGGGGTGCCGGCCGATCGTCCCGCCCGCGGCGACGTGCGCGACGTGGACCTGCACGCCGCGGTCGTCCGTCGGCGGCAGCGCCTCCATCCGCACCCCCGTGGAGCGGAAGCTCTCGACGTCGTAGCCGACCGTGCGCGTCACGTGCATGGCACCCATCCTGGCCCGCAGGTCAGCGCGGCAGCGTGAACGACGGGCCGTCGGAGCCGGGGACCTCCGCGACGAGCCCGTCGGCGACGAGCGACGCGAGGCACCGGTCGCGCTGCGCACCGGGAGGCCAGGCGTCGTCGAGCGCGTGCGGGGGGACGGGCTCGAGCGCCCCGCGGAGCAGCGCCATGACGCGCCCGCGCACCTGGCGGTCGGTGCCCGCCCATGCCTGCGTGCGGCGGGCGTGCGCGTGCTCGTCGGCCGGGCGCCCCGCAGCGAGCCACGCGCACGACGTGCGCAGCGGGCACAGCTCGCACGCGGGGGACCGGGCCGTGCACACGAGCGCGCCGAGCTCCATCGAGGCGGCGGCCCAGCGGGCGGCGGTCGCCTCGTCGGCCGGGACCAGGGCCGCGGCGTCCCGGGTCTCGGCCGCCGTCAGGTGCGGCGCGGGCAGGGCGACCCCCCGCGCCGCGCGGGCCAGCACGCGACGGACGTTGGTGTCGAGCACCACGGCGCGTCGGCCGAACGCGAACGCGCGCACGGCCGCCGCCGTGTAGGGGCCGACGCCCGGAAGGGCCAGCAGCGCGGCCTCGTCGTCCGGGACCTCGCCGCCGTGCCGCTCGACGACGGCCCGCGCGCACTCCTGCAGCCGCAGCGCGCGGCGCGGGTAGCCCAGCCGGCCCCACGCGCGCAGGACGTCGGCGGTCGGGGCGTCGGCCAGGTCCGCGGGCGTCGGCCACGCGCCCATCCACGCGCGCCACGCCGGCTCGACGCGCACCACGGGCGTCTGCTGCAGCATCATCTCGCTGACCAGCACGCCCCACGGCGTGCGGTCGGGTGCGCGCCACGGCAGGTCGCGCGCGTTCTCGTCGAACCAGGCGACGACGTCGGCGACGAGCGGTGTCACGCCCACAGCTGGTGGCCGAGCGGGTGGGCCGCGTCGAAGCCGGGCAGCACCAGGAACGAGCCGCTCGCGGTGGGGGTGGTGAACGGCATGAGGTCGTCGGTCTCGTCGAGGCGCAGCTGCGTGCGGACGAACGTCTCGAGGTCGTGCGCGAAGCAGACGAACAGCAGCCCCGCGTCGGCCGTGCCGTCCGCGAGCGGGCCGCGGTCGAACGCGTAGCCGCGGCGCAGCATGAGCGCGCTGCCCGTGAACGACGGGTGCGCGGCGCGTGCGTGCGAACGCGCCGGCGTCAGGTAGGCGCCCTCCGGCGTCTTGGCCTGCAGGTCGACCTCGGCCGTCGGGCCACCGCCCGACAGCGGACGGCCGTCCGCGTGCCGCCCGATCACCCGGTCGCGCTCGCCCTCGGCCAGCGCCGCGAACCGCGTGCGGTCCAGGCGCAGCCGCCGCAGCACGCACACCGTCGCGCCCGCGAGCGGGCCGTGGGCGAGCCACACGTTCTCGTCGAGCTCGTCGTCGCCCTCCGGCACGATGATCCCGTCGTGGTAGCCCAGCGGGTTGCGCGCGATCGTGCCCTGGCCCGGGCCGCGGAAGCCGTGCTCGGCCCACAGCGTGGTCGCACCGGGCAGGCTCGCGACGACCGCGTCGAGCGCCGGGCGCAGCGCGGTGCCGTCGCTCGAGGCGAGCGCGACGAGCACGTCGCCGTCGTCGCGGCCGGCCGGGATGCCGTCGTCGCCCGCGAACCGCGGCATCGCGGTGGCGGCCGGGAGCGTCGGGTCGATCGCCGCGAGCGGGCCCGGGCCGAGGCCGACGTGGATCGTGAGGTCGCCCGGGCCGTCGGGGAGCTCGTCGGACGGTCCGGACACCAGGCGCAGGATCGTCGCGCCTGCGGCAGCCAGGCCGGAGCGCAGGTCGGGGCCTGGGTCGGCGCCCCCGCCGAGCCGCAGCACCGCGTGCAGCGCCTGCCGCTGCGGGGTCGCGGGGCGGGCGACGCCGGCCTGGGTGCGGCCCGTGGCGCGGACGCCGGGCGCGCGGTCGGTCGTCGTGCTCGTCGTCGGCCCGCCCTGCGTGACCGCCGTGCCCACGGCCGCGACGGCCGCTGCCGCGACCACGCCTCCGGTGCCGAGCAGCAGCGCGCGCCGGCTGATGCCGGGGGTGTCGCTCACGGCTTGGCCAGCGACGTGCTGCTCGCCGCGCCGAGGTCGATCGTCGTCCACCGGCCGCCCACCTGGACCTCCGCCCGTACCAGCGTCCCGTCCTGCGCGACCCAGTAGCGCGACGTGCCGGCCTTCGTCGCGGCGAAGACGTCGACGTCCGTGCCGTCCACGTCGTCCGAGCGCAGCCAGCGCGCGCCGCCCTGCTGCAGCAGCAGCGGGTTCTCGGGGCGGTCGGAACCCAGGTCGAGCAGCACCAGCAGCGTCGCGTGCACGCCCGACGAGCGTGCGTCCAGCGGCGTCGCGGCTGTGGACCGCAGCGCCACGGGCACGGGGAGCGGAGCGGTCGTCGTCCCCGCCGGTGCGGGCTGGAGGCGCGCCGACGAGCCGTCCCACAGCAGCAGGCTCGGCGCCGCGTCGTCCTGCGTCGCGAGCGCGTAGCCCGTGTGGTCGCGGAAGTCGACCCAGCCTGCGAGGTCGAGCGTGCCCGAGGCGTCCGTGACCGAGGTGCTGAACGCGCGCGTGCCCGCGTCGTAGTCGTGGAAGCGGATCGTCGCGAGCGTCTGCGCCTCGTCCTGCGTCACCGGGCGCTCCTGCGGTGCCGACGAGCAGCCGACGAGCACCGCGGCGGCACCGGCCGCGACGACGAGCAGCCCCGCGGTCCGGCGGCGCCTCATGACGAGCCCTGCGCGGTGCCGGCGAGGTCCGCGAGCAGGTCGGCGGCAGGGACGGGGATCGTGTCGAGGTCCGGCATGGTCACCGTCGCGGGCAGGGGTCCGCGCTCGCCCGGGTCCGGCATCGACGGCTGCGCGGGCGGTGCCGCGACCTCGAGGAAGCTGGTGCCCGCCGGGACGTCGACCGCGGGCAGGGTGCCGGTGGGCTGCGTGCCGTGGCAGTCGGCGAGCAGGTCGGCCGGCAGCGTGGGCGCCGCGGCCGGGGTCACGCAGTTGCCCGAGGCGGGTGCGCGGGCCGCGGAGACGTTCGCGACCGCGACGCCGTTGCCGGTCAGCACGTCGTCGGTGAACGTGTTGCCCGTCGCGGCGAGGTCCTCGGTGTTGGCGAGCAGAACCCCGGCACGCACGTTGCCCGTGATCCGGTTGCGCAGGAGCACGTTGTCCTGCCCGCCGCTGATGCCGAGGCCGATGCCCCAGCCGCCGGTCGCCTGCTCGGGGGTGTCGGCCTGCTGGTTGTCCGACACCAGGTTCCCGACGACCGTGTTGGCGCGCTGCGGCGTGAACGCCTCCTGGTAGTTGGAGATCAGCGTCATGCCCACGCGGTTGCCGCTGAACCGGTTGCCGACGATCACCACCGAGTCCGACGCGTTCGCGTTCTCGAACCCCACCGCGTTGCGCTCGGCGACGTTGCCCTGCACGAGGATGTCGCAGCTGCGGCACTGCCCGACGTAGAACCCCGAGTCCGCGGATCCCGACGCGTAGGAGTCGCGGATGACGCCATGGTTGGCGTCGAACGCGTAGATCCCGTACAGGCCGTTGTCGGTCGCCGTGACGTGGTCGATCGAGAAGCGCTGCACCGGCGGGAACTTGTCCGGGTCGAGGTGCGTGTAGCCCTGGCCGTCGTGCGCCGACGGCCCGTTCTCGTCGTGCAGACCCGTGACGAGCACACCGTAGAAGGTGGTGCGGCGCACCGTCAGGTTCTCGATCCGGACGCCGTCGGCGGTCGCGACGACGCCGTAGGGCCGCCGACCACCGCCGTCGACGACGACCGCGTCGCGGTCCTCGCCGCGGATGGTCACGTCTCGCTTGCCGACCACCACCTGCTCGTCGTACACACCCGGAGCGATGAGCACCGTGCCGCCCGGCGCGACCCGGTCGACCGCCTTCGTGATCGTCGCGACGTCGCCCGGCACGTGCACGAGCGAGCGGTCACCGCCCGAGCCCCCGCACGCCGTCGTCGCCAGGACGGCGACGAGCGCGCAGGCCGCCAGGAGGGCGGTGAGGGGGCGGGAGAGCACGCGCCGAGTGTAGGTCGCCGCCCCTGCGGGTCGGCCGTCGCTGGGCCGAACGTGTGAACGCGAGGGTGATCTTGCCCACGCCGCACACGCCGGTTGCCGGAGGTAACGGACATCGTCGGACGAACCGTGCCGGAGCGTCCGACAGACTGCACGCGCGCCGCGGAGTCCCTGGTCAACGAGCCGCGCGCGGACCCCCACCCGTTCGGAAGGACCTCCTTCGTGCTGCTGCGCCGACCCTCGTCGCGTCCCACGTCCCGCCTCGTCGCCGCGCTCACCGCGGCGGCCCTGCTCGCCGTCGGGACCGTCGCAGGCGTGGGCGCGACCGCGGCCGACGCCGCGACGTCCGGCTCGGTCAAGGGACGCGTCTTCCAGGACTTCAACGGCAACGGCGCGTACGACGCCGGGTCCGCGACCGGGGGGCTGTCGCGGGACCGCGGTGTCGCGGGCGTCGCGGTGAGCGCGGTCGACGCGCTCGGCGCGAGCGTCGGGTCGGCGACGACCGCCGCCGACGGCACGTACACGCTCGCCGTCGCGGACGCGTTCGACTCCCACGTCCGCGTCGCGTTCGCGACCCCCTCCGGCTCGTCGCCGTCGAAGCACGGGGCCGACAACGGCACCTCCGTGCAGTTCGTGACGGTCGGGGACACCGGGGTCGACTACGCGCTCGCGTCCGACGACGAGTACGCGCCGAACAACGCACCGGTCGTCACCGCGATCCAGTACGCGGGCCTGCGCACCAGCGCGACGACGAAGGACTCGCCCTCGCTGGTCGCGGCGCCGTGGGGCACCAACTTCCAGTCGTCGGGCGCCACGGGCTCCGCCACCGCGCAGCAGCAGGGCACCTACCCCGGCCGGACCACGCTCGGCACGCTGTCGCAGACCGGGTCGCTGTGGGGCACCGCGTACTCGCGCCAGGCGGACGTCCTCGTCGCGGCCGCCACCTACAAGCGGCACGCCGACCTGGGGCCACTGGGCCTCGGCGGGCTGTACATCGTGCGCGACGCGCTCGCGGCCGACGGCTCGATCCGGCCGGGAGCGAGCGTCCAGCAGTGGCTCGACCTGTCGGCGCACGGTGTGGACGTCGGCACGGCGGCGACGACCGCAGCGCGCGGGATCGCCGGGCCTGCGGCGCCCGCCGCGGACGTCGACGGCTTCGCCCAGGCCGCCAAGGTCGGCATCGGCGGCCTCACGTTCTCCTCGGACGGCCGCACGCTCTACCTCGTCAACCTCAAGGACCGCCGCCTGTACAGCGTCGACCTCGCGACGGAGACGGTCAGCGGCCCGTGGGGTCCCGTCCTGCCCGCCGGCCAGCGCCCGTGGGCGCTCACGGTGCACGACGGGTCGATCTACCTCGGTGTCGTCGACAGCGGTGAGGCCGCCCCCGGCACGAGCGCCTCGGACCAGGGCGCGAAGCTGCACGTGCTGCGGGCCGCCGAGTCCGCGCCCACCGCGTGGACCGAGGTGCTGGGCGGAGCGCTCGGCTACACCAAGGGTGAGGTCATCCCGAACACCGACCCGCACGTCACACGGTGGAACTCGTGGGTCGACACGTGGAACGGCGGCTCGGGCGCGACGGCCTGGAGCGTGGGGACGACCGCGTGGGGCGACGCGCAGGTGTACCCGCAGGCCGTGCTGACGACCATCACGTTCGACACCGACGGCTACATGGTGCTCGGGCTGGCCGACCGCACCGGCATCCAGGGCGGCAACCGGAACCACTCGACCCTCGCGGGCGACACCAAGAGCTACGAGACCGTCTCGAGCGGCGACATCCTCACGGCCGCGCCCGCCGGTGGCGTCTACACGCTGGAGGCGAACGGCGTCGCCGGCACGCGGACCGGCGCGTCGACCGCGAGCCCGCAGGGGCCCGGCGGTCGCGAGTTCTTCAACGACGCCCAGAACAAGGGCGCGGGCGGCAGCCACAACGAGGTCACCCTCGGCTCGGTGACGACGCTGCCCGGTGTGGACGGCGTCGTCTCGACGGCGTTCGACCCGCTGAACGCGATCCGCGTGGCCGGGCTCATGTGGTTCAGCACGACGAACGGCGCGGCGATCGCCGGGTACGAGCACCTCGCGGACGCCGGCGGCTCGGCCGGGTCGTCGGGCACGTTCCAGAAGGGCGGCGGCCTGGGCGACATCGAGGCGCTCGCCGCGCAGGCTCCCGTCGAGATCGGGGACCGCGTGTGGTTCGACGCGGACCAGGACGGCGTGCAGGACGCCGACGAGCCGTCCGTCGCGGGCGTCACGGTCGAGCTGTGGGACGGCGCGACCAAGCTGGCCACGAAGGTCACGGGCGCCGACGGCACCTACTACTTCAGCACCGCGGACGTCCCGGGCTTCGACCCGGACGGCTCGTACACCGTCAAGGTCGTGCTCCCGAGCACCGGGAACCTGTTCACGGGTGACCCGACGTTCGGCACCGTGCCGTGGAGCGCCGCGGCCTTCACCACCGCGCACGCGGGCAGCGACGACGGCGTCGACTCCGACGCGTCGTCGGCCGGCGTGATCCCCGTGACCGTCGGCGGCCCCGGCGAGAACGACCACGGCTTCGACGCGGGCCTCGTCGCGAACGTGTCCTTCACGGTCGCCAAGCAGCTCGCGTCCGGCAGTGCGGCACCGGGCAGCGGGCAGACGTTCGCCCTGTCCGCGGCGGCTCGCGACTTCCGTGGCCAGGCGATCGGCTCGGGTCCGGCGTGGTCGGGTGACCTCGCGGTGGGCGGCTCCTCGCCGTCGGTGACGCTCCCGGTGGGCTCGCGCGTGAAGGTCACCGAGTCCGGGACCTACAAGGCGACGACGCTGTCCGTGGCTCCGGCCCGGACGCCCGACGCGGACGGCTACTACGCGCTCACGGGCGCCGGCACGGCGTTCGCCTTCACGATGACGAACACACTGTTCGCGCCCGGGACGTTCTCGGTCGCGAAGACGGTCTCCGGCGACGGCAGCTCGCTCGTCGCCGCCGACCAGGACTTCACGGTCCAGTACTCGACGGACGCCGGCACGTCGTGGCACGACCTGACGGTCGAGCGCGGCGGCTCGGTGACGTCGCCGGCCCTGCCCTACGGCTCGTCCGTGCTCGTGCGCGAGGGGACGCGGCCGGTCGTCGCGGGTGTGCAGTGGCAGACCCCGTCGTGGACCGTGGACGGCGGCGTCGCCGCGACCCAGGACGTCGTGGCGATCACGATCGGCGACGGCACCGACGTCTCGATCGCGCTCGACAACCCGACGACCCGCGACCAGGGCGGCATCTCGCTCACCAAGACCGTCTCGGGCGGCGCGGCGGCGTCGGTGCCGAACGGGTTCCACTTCCTCGTCGACGCGACCTGGACCAACCCCGTCACGGGCGGCCTGGGCACCGACGTGCTCGACGTCACCAAGGCGTCCCCGGCGGACAGCATCTGGGGCCTGCCGTACGGCACCGTGGTGACGCTCACCGAGCGTGCGCGCACCGGCGCACCGGCCGACGTCAGCTGGGGCGACCCGGTGTGGTCCGGCACGGGCGTCACGTCGCACGCGGACGGCTCCGCGACGGTGACGATCGGCTCGGGGCTCGTCGCCGTGGGCCTGACCAACCCGACGACCCAGCTCACGGGCGACCTCAGCGTGCTCAAGACCGTGACCGGCCCGGCCGCGGCCTCTGCGCCGACGTCGGGGTACCAGGTGGTGTTCTCGGTCGGCGGGTCCACCGTGACCAAGGCGCTGACCACGACGAGCAGCACGGTGCTCGAGGACGTCCCCGCGGGCACGGTCGTGACGCTGAGCGAGGGCACGCGCCCCGCGGGCGGCCCGGACCTCGCGTGGGAGACCCCCGTGTGGACGGGTGCGGGCGTGCACGACAACGGTGACGGCACGGCGACGGTCACCGTGGTGGCCGGGTCGACGATCGCGATCAGGCTCGAGAACCCGACGGACCAGCTGGTCGACGGGTTCTCCGTGACCAAGGACGTGACGGGTGACGCGGCGGCCTCGGTCCCGGCGACGTTCGGCTTCACGGTCGACTGGGACCGCGACGGTGTCGCCCAGACCGCGATCACGCTGACGAAGGCGGTGCCCACGCAGTCGTTCTCCGGCCTGCCCCGCGGCACGGTCGTGACGCTGCGCGAGGTCACGCCGACCGGCGCGCCCGCGGACGTCTCGTGGCGCACGCCCGTCTGGTCCGGCACGGGCGTCACGACGAACCCGGACGGCTCGGCGACCTTCACGATCGGCTCGTCGCCGGTCGCGGTCGGGCTCGAGAACCCCACGACGCGCCTGTTCGGCGGGTTCCGGGTGACCAAGCACGTCGTCGGCGAGGGCACCCACGTCCTGCAGGGCCACCCCGCGTTCGACGTGACGTACACCGTCCCGGGCGAGTCGCCGACCACCAGGACGATCACCGACGGCGGCAGCTTCACCGTCGCCGACCTCCCCGCGGGCACGGTCGTCGACCTGTCCGAGGCGACGCCGACCGGCGGCCTGCCGGCGGGTGCGAGCTGGGGCACGCCCCGCTTCCTCGTCGACGGGCACGAGGTCACGCACGTCACCGTGAAGGCCGACGAGACCGTCGAGGTGGTCCTCGAGAACCCGACGACCGTCACGCCGGCGATCGACGTCGAGAAGGGCGACGGCGCGGGCGGCACGATCCTGCACGACGCCGACACGATGGCCGACGGCGAGCACTACGCACCCGGCGAGAAGCGCGAGATCGACCTCGTCGTGACCAACACCGGGACCGAGCGCCTGCGCGAGGTCACGCTGCGCGACGACCTCGTCTCGGGCGACGCCGTCACCGCCATCACCTGGACGTTCCCCGACGGTTCCACCGCCACGGCCGTGCGTGACGGCGACGCGTGGGTCGCGACGTGGCCCGCGACGTTCGGCTCCGGGACGGCGTCGTTCGCCCCCGGCGAGACGATCACCGGCGTCGCGTCGCTCACCGTGACGGCCTCCGCGCAGCCGCACGTCGACGTCGCCTCGGTGACGGGCGTGGGCATCGCGTCGGGCACGAAGGTGCGCGACGAGGACGCCTACGACGCGTTCACGGGCGCGATCCAGGTCATCAAGTACGACGGCGCGTCGCACGACCCGCAGGTCCGTGACGGCGACGACTGGGTGGTGCCCACCAAGCCGCTCGTCGACGCGGCCCAGGACGCGCAGGACGCCGCGCACGCCGTCGCCGTCGCGAGCGGGACCCCGCACGAGGTGCGGTGGGTCGTGACGAACACCGGCACGACGACCCTCACGGACGTCGACCTCGCCGACACCACGGCCCACGGCCCCGAGATCGCGTCGTGGACGTGCGACCTGTCGCCGTTCGGCGGCCCGAAGGCGTACGACTTCGTCGCCGACGGCACGTGGCACGGCGAGCTCCCGCCGAACGCGTCGTTCTTCTGCACGGGCGACCTCACGCTGGAGCAGGGGACGCACGCCGACACGGTCGACGTCGAGGCCACGGTCGTCGTCCCGGCGGTCGACGCGCACGGCAAGCCGACCGGCGAGCCCTCGCGTGACGCCGACGGTGCGCTCGTCACGGCACGCCACGACGACGGCACGCCCGTGCGCGTCGCGGACGACGACCCGTTCCACGCGAAGGCCGCCGAGGTCACGACCGGCGGCTCGACCGACCCGGACGGCACGAAGCCCACGCCGAAGCCCGACGGCGGTGCGCTCGCGACGACCGGTGCGCAGGTCGCCGGCGTGGCCGGGCTCGCGCTCCTCGTGCTGCTCGGTGGCGTGCTCGCCCTCGTGTGGTCCTCGCGCCGGCGGTCGCGCGCCTGACGGTCGCGCACGGGCCCGGTTCGCCGCATCACGCGGCGCGCCGGGCCCGTTGCCGTCCGCGGCCGTCGTGCCCTCGTACCGTGGACACGGTCGGACCTGGTCGGACATGGCCGTGACCTGGACGGGCACTGGACGGGCACGGTCCGGCGTGATCCGGGTCCCCGGGGGAGACGTGCGATGAGCGAACGGTTGCCGAGCAGCGTGTACTGGCGGCGGCGCCTCGTCGTGCTCGGGATCCCGCTGGTGCTCGTGGTGGTGCTGGTGTGGATGGTCGCGGGACGCGGGTCGGCCGACGACGCGACGGGGCCGACGACGCCTGCGAGCACGTCGAAGGCGACGTCGACCGGGGCGACGAACAAGCCGACGGACAAGCCGACCACCAAGCCCACCACCAAGCCCACCACGACGACGAGCGTCCCGCCGTGCTCGTCGTACACCGTCGCCGTCACCGCCGACCACGACTCCTACGCCGCGGGCAGGAACCCGAGGCTCACCACGACGATCACCAACACGGGCGACGCCACGTGCCTGGTCGACGCCGGTGACGACCACCGCCAGCTCGTGATCACGTCGGGCAAGGACGTCGTGTGGACGTCGAAGGACTGCGCGACGGACGCGACCGCGAGCAAGCCGCTGCTGCTCACCAAGGGCCAATCGGTGGATGCGACGACCACATGGAAGCGCGTGCGGTCGGCGGCCGGGTGCCCGGACAAGACCGTCGCCGCGAAGCCCGGGACCTACGCCGTGACGTACACGCTCGACGGGGTCAACGCCGCGCCCGCGGTGCTCGCGCTGCGCTGACGCCGCGTCGCGCGGCTGATCTCAGACGTACCGCTCGAGGATGCTCGACTCCGCGAGCCGCGACAGCCCCTCGCGCACGGCCCGCGCGCGCTGCTCGCCCACGCCGTCGACGGCCATGAGGTCGTCGATGCCGGCCGCGAGGAGCTTCTGCAGGCCGCCGAAGTGCGCGACGAGCCGCTCGACGATCGCCCCCGGCAGGCGCGGGACGCGCGACAGCAGGCGGTAGCCACGCGGGCCCGCCGCGGCGTCGAGCGCGTCGCCACCGCCCGGGAGGCCGAGCACGCGTGCGATGTGCGCGATGTCGAGCAGGTCGGTCGAGCTGAGCTCGGCGAGCGCCGCGAGCACGGACTCGACGTCGCGGCGGCTCGTGTCGACGTAGTCGCGGATGACGAGCTCGCGGTCGGAACCGATGCCGCCGACCAGCTCGTCGAGCTGCAGCGTGAGCAGGCGACCGTCGGTGCCGAGCTCGACGACGTAGCCCTCGATCTCCTCGGAGATGCGGCGCACCATCTCGAGGCGCTGCACCACGGCGGACACGTCCCGCACCGTGACGAGGTCCTCGATCTCCAGCGCGGACAGCGTGCCGCTGACCTCGTCGAGCCGGGCCTTGTAGCGCTCGAGCGTGTCGAGCGCCTGGTTGGCGCGCGACAGGATCGTCGTCGAGCCCTCGAGGACGTAGCGCTGGCTGCCCACGTACAGCGCGATGATCCGCATCGACGCGGACACCGAGATCACGGGGAGGCCGGTCTGCTTCGCGACGCGCTCCGCCGTGCGGTGGCGCGTGCCGGACTCGCTCGTCTCGATCGTCACGTCCGGCAGCAGCTGCACCGCGGCGCGCACGATCCGGCCGACGTTCTGGTCGACGACGACCGCGCCGTCCATCTTGCACAGCTCGCGCAGGCGGGTCGCGGAGAACTCGACGTCGAGCACGAAGCCGCCCGAGCAGATGCTCTCGACCGTCCGGTCGAACCCGAGCACGATGAGCGCTCCGGTACGCCCGCGCAGGATGCGCTCGAGCCCGTCACGCAGCGCGCTGCCGGGGGCGACGGCGGCGAGGGTGGACCTCAGCAGGTCCTCGGGCGTGTGGGGGTGCGCGACCACGGGCACATCCTAACGAGCGACCCCCTCGCTTCCGGGCTCCGAACCGCGGGGGCGCAGCCGGTGAGCGCGCGGGTCGTCCGTGAGAGTCGCACCAGCAAGCCGCGCGCTCGCGGACTGTCCGCGCACTCAGGCGGCGGCCCCGCTCGCGGGGAGTGGTGGGAGCCGGATGGGGGAATCGAGGGGCGGTGCGGTTCACCGAGTCGTTACACGAACGAGACGCCGGGGAAGTGTTCAGGGCGTTGACTGTTAGGAAACCTACCTAATAGTTTGAGCCGCAGGTCCTCGACGACGAGGGCGGCGGTCGACGACGATCGGAGCGCGATGTCTGCGGTGAACCAGCCGGGCAAGCCCGGGCTGCTGCGCGAGCTGAACGACCGCGCCGCGCTCGCGCTGCTCCTCGAGCACGGGCCGCTCACGCGCGCCCGGATCGGCGAGCTCACCGGGCTGTCCAAGCCCACCGCGTCGCAGGTCGTCGCGCGGCTCGAGGCCGCGGGGCTCATCGCGGAGGTCGGCGAGGTCACCGGCGCGCGCGGCCCCAACGCGGCGACGTACGCGGCACGGGGGGACCGCATGCTCGCGGTGGCGGTCGACGTACGGCCGTACCGCGTCGTCTCGACGGTCGTCGACGCCGCGGGCACCGAGCACCCCGTGGCGGAGGTCGAGCTCGCGCACAACGCGTCCGAGCGCTCCGCGGTGGGAGACATCAGGGCGGCGATCGACGCCGCGTGCAGCGCCGCCGGCGTGGACCGCGAGCGCGTCGTGACCGCCATGGTCGGGCTGCAGGGGGCCGTCGACCCGCGCACCGACGACCTCGCGTTCACCGGCCTCATGCCCGGCTGGCCGCGCCGCCAGGTGCGCGCCGAGCTCGAGAAGGGGCTCGAGATCGACGTCCGCATCGACAACGACGTCAACCTCGCCGCGGTCGCGGAGCGCGAGCACGGGTCGGTCGAGGCCGACGAGGACTTCGCGCTGCTGTGGCTCGGCGACGGGCTCGGCGTCGCGCTGCACCTGCGCGGCGAGCTGCACCGCGGCGCTGCCGGCGGCGCGGGCGAGATCGGCTACCTCCCCGTCGTGACGGGTGACGGCTCGTCGTCGGCCGACCTGCAAGACCTCGTCGGCGGCGTCGCCGTGACCCGCGTGGCGCGCGCCCACGGGGTGCGCGGCCGACGCCTCGACCAGGTGCTCGACGCGCTCGCGACGTCCGACGAGCGCGACGCCGTCCTGTCCGAGCTCGCACCGCGCGTCGCCGCGGGCGTGCTCCCCGTCCTCGCCGTGCTCGCCCCGCACCGGGTCGTGCTCGGTGGACCGACCGGCATGGCCGGCGGTCAGGCCCTCGCCGACCAGGTGCGGGCGCACATCCGCAGGACCACCAGGTGGTCCCCGACCGTCTCCGCCAGCACCGTGCCCGATCAGCCGGTGCTGCGGGGAGCACGCGCCGTCGTCGGCGCCGACCTGCGCAGCAGGCTGCTGGACCTCGTCAGCTAGCACCCACACCGACCCGCACCAGGCGACCGGCGCCCGCCGGACGTCCCTGCAGCACACCCTCAGCACATCCCCAGCACCCGAAACGGAGTCACGTCGTGCGATACCGCTCAGTCCTCGCCGTCCCCGCTCTCGTGTCGCTCGCCCTCGTCGCCGCGTGCAGCGGCGGGTCGAGCGGCGGCGGCCCCACCGCGGCGGCGTCCGCGCCGCCCACGGTCACGGGCACCATCCAGTTCTGGCACTTCTTCACCGACCGCGAGGCGGACGTCATCCAGGGCGTCGTCGACGACTTCGAGAAGGCCAACCCCGGCGTCAAGGTCGAGGTCAAGTCCGGGCAGGACGACCAGAAGATGCGCCAGGCCATCTCCGCGGGCCAGCCCATCGACGTGGGCCTGAGCTACTCGACCGACCAGGTGGGTCCGCTCTGCTCGTCGGGCGACTTCGTCGACCTCACGTCGTTCATCACGCGCGACAAGGTCGACCTCGACCAGATCCCGCAGACCGTGCGCGACTACACGCAGTTCGACGGCAAGCGCTGCACGATGCCCGCGCTCGCCGACGTCTACGGGCTCTACTACAACAAGAAGCTGCTCCAGGCGGCGGGCTACACGCAGCCGCCCAAGACGCTCGCCGAGCTGTCCGACATGGCCGTCAAGCTCACGACGTACAACAAGGACGGCTCGATCAAGCAGCTGGGCTTCATGCCGCTGCTCGGCTACTACGAGAACGCGGAGGCGCACTGGGCGCCGTCGGCCGACGCGAAGTGGCTCAACGAGGACGGCACGTCGGCGATCGGGTCGTCGCCGGGCTGGCCGGTGCTGCTGCAGTGGCAGAAGGACATCGTCGACAGGCTGGGCGGGTACGCCAAGCTCGCGAAGTTCCAGGCCGGGCTGGGCGAGGAGTTCTCCGCGCAGAACGACTTCCAGACGGGCCGCGTCGCGATGAACCTCGACGGCGAGTACCGCACCGCGTTCATCGCCGACCAGGCGAAGGACCTCGACTACGGCACCGCGCCCTTCCCGTCCGCGCAGGGGTACGAGAGCACCTACGGCGGCGGGTACATCACGGGGAACATCGTCGGGATCGGCAAGGGGTCCAAGAACCCCGAGGCCGCGTGGGCGTTCATCAAGTACCTCACGACGAACACCGACGCCCAGGTCAAGCTGTCGAACGGGCTCAAGAACGTGCCGACGATGCACGACGCGATCGTCTCCCCGCAGCTCGAGGTCTCGGAGCAGTTCAAGACGTTCCTCGACATCTTCGAGAACGAGCACTCGTCGACCACCCCGCCGTCGGCCATCGGCGCGGAGT
Organism: Cellulomonas sp. HZM; assembly: GCF_000708885.1. Taxonomy (GTDB): domain Bacteria; phylum Actinomycetota; class Actinomycetes; order Actinomycetales; family Cellulomonadaceae; genus Cellulomonas. The sequence goes on from NZ_JEOE01000008.1 coordinate 106,163, forward strand.
ACCAGACGATCTTCGGCACCCACACCGCCAAGTGGCAGCAGGGCAAGGTCGACGACCTCTCGGCGATGCTCAAGCAGGTCGACGACGAGATCGACGCAGCCGTGAAGCTGCAGGGCGGGAGCTGACGCATGGCCTCGGCGATCCGCCGCCGGCGCACGGTCACGGCGTACCTGTTCTGCACGCCCGCCCTGCTCGGCATGCTGGTGTTCTTCGTGTTCCCCCTGGTCATGACGGTGTACTACTCGTTCACCTCGTTCGACCTGTCGAACGCGCCGCGCTGGAACGACTTCGCGAACTGGAAGTTCCTGTTCGGCCAGGACCCCCTCATCGGCAAGGCCGCGCTGAACACGCTGTGGTTCGTCGCGATCCTCGTGCCGGTGCGGATCGCCGGGGCCATGCTCGTCGCGTGGGCGCTCACCCGCGCCCGGCGCGCGTCCGGTGCGCTGCGCACCGTCTACTACCTGCCCGCGCTCGTGCCCCCGGTGGCCTCGACGATCGCGTTCGTGTTCCTGCTCAACCCCGCGACCGGGCCGGTGAACCGGCTGCTCGCGGCGTTCGGGATCCACGGGCCGGGCTGGTTCACCGACCCCGCGTGGGCCAAGCCGGCGCTCGTCCTGCTCGGCCTCTGGGTGCTCGGCGACATCATGGTGATCTTCCTCGCCGCGCTCCTCGACGTGCCGACCGAGCAGTACGAGGCCGCCGAGCTCGACGGCGCCAACGGTGTGCAGCGGTTCTGGTACATCACGCTGCCGAACATGGCGCCCGTGCTCGTGTTCGCGCTGATCACGGGCATCATCGCGGCGCTGCAGTACTTCACGGAACCGGCGGTCGCGTCGGCCACGGCCATGGGCAAGTCGTCCGTGGGTGCGGGCACCAGCACGCTGCTGGGCTGGCCCGACGAGTCGACCCTGACCTACGGCCAGCTCCTGTACTCGAAGGCCTTCGGCGCGAACCTGTTCGGGTACGCCTCCGCGATGGCGGTCGTGCTGTTCGTCGTCGCCGGGCTGGCCACCGCGGTGCTGCTGCGCCGGTTCCGCTCGCTCACGCCGGAGGTGGCGAGTTGACCGCCACCGCCACGCGTCCTGCCCGGCCGCCCCGGGTCCGTCCGACGAGCTCCGAGCAGGGCCGTCGGCGCCGATCGCCCGTCGTCTTCGTCGCCGACCACGCGCTGCTCGTCGCGCTCGCCGTGATGTTCCTCGCGCCCTTCGTCTTCGTGCTGCTCACCGCGGTCATGTCGCCGCAGCAGGCTGGGACGGCGTTCGCGTGGCCCACGTCGTGGCACTGGGAGAACTTCGCCGAGGTGTTCCACAAGCTGCCGATGCTCAAGTACTTCGGCAACTCGTTCCTCTACGCCGGGCTCGCGACGGCGTTCATGCTGGTGTCGTCGGTGCCCGCGGCGTACGCGCTCGCGCGCATCCAGTTCCGCGGGTCGCGGCTCATCCTGCTGGCGATCATCGGGGCGATGCTGCTGCCGCCGCAGGTGACGTCCGTCCCGCTGTACGTCATGTGGTCGAAGGCGGGGCTGACCGGCAGCCTCTGGCCGCTGATCCTGCCGAACCTGCTGGGCGACGCGTTCTCGATCTTCCTGCTGCGGCAGTTCTTCCTCACGATCCCGCGCGAGTACACCGAGGCGGCGCGGATCGACGGCTGCGGCGAGGTGCGCACGCTGCTGCGCGTGGTCCTGCCGATGGCACGTCCGGGCATCGCGGCGACGTCGATCTTCCTGTTCTTCGCGTCGTGGAACGACTACTACGGGCCGCTGCTCTACACCTCCGAGAACGAGTCGGCGTGGCCCGTCTCGTACGCGCTCGCGCAGTTCCGCGGTGCGCGCTCGGTGGACTGGAACCTCACGATGGCCGCCACGCTGATCGCGATGGTGCCGGTGGTCGTCGTCTTCCTCGCCGCGCAGCGCTCGTTCGTGCGCGGCGTGACCCTGACAGGAGTGAAGGGATGAAGCTCACCGTCATCGGCGGCGGGTCCACGTACACGCCGGAGCTCGTGGACGGGTTCGCCCGGCTGCGCGAGCTGCTGCCGCTCGAGGAGCTGTGCCTCGTCGACCCCGACCCGTCGCGGCTCTCGCTCGTCGGCGCCGTGTCCCAGCGCATGTTCGCGCACGCCGGCTACGACGTGCGGGTCACGACGACGTCCGACGTGGTCGCGGGCGTGTCCGACGCCTCCGCGGTGCTGTTCCAGCTGCGCGTGGGCGGGCAGGCGGCGCGGCACCGCGACGAGACCTTCCCGCACGCGTGCGGGTGCATCGGGCAGGAGACCACCGGGCCGGGCGGGTTCGCGAAGGCCTTGCGGACCGTGCCGGTGGTGCTCTCGCTCGCGGAGCTCGTGCGGCGGCACGCGCGGCCGGACGCGTGGATCGTCGACTTCACCAACCCCGTGGGGATCGTGACGCGCGCGCTGCTCTCCCACGGGCACCGGGCCGTGGGGCTGTGCAACGTGGCGATCGGATTCCAGCGGCGGTTCGCCGGGATGCTCGGGGTCGCGCCGTCGGCCGTGCAGCTGGACCACGTGGGGCTCAACCACCTGACGTGGGTGCGCGGGGCCACGGTGGACGGGGTCGACCGGCTGCCCGCGCTGCTGTCCGCGCACGGTGCGGAGATCGCCGACGAGGTCGAGCTGCCGCCCGCGCTGGTCGAGCTGCTGGGCGTCGTCCCGTCGTACTACCTGCGCTACTACTACGCGCACGACGAGGTGCTCGCCGAGCAGACGGCCCCCGGGGCGCTCACGCGCGCGGAGTCGGTCATGGACGTCGAGGCCGAGCTGCTCAAGGAGTACGCCGACCCCCGCGTCGTCACCAAGCCCGAGGCGCTGACCCGCCGCGGGGGAGCGTTCTACTCCGAGGCGGCGGTCGACCTGCTCGCCTCGCTCACCGCCGACCGCGGCGACGTGCAGGTGGTCAACGTGCGCAACGACGGCACGCTGCCGTTCCTGCCCGACGACCACGTGGTCGAGGTGCCCGCGGTGGTCGGCGGCTCGGGCGTCACGCCGCTGGCCGTCGCGCCGTTGGCACCCGAGGCGGCCGGCCTCGTCGCGCACGTCGCCGCGTACGAGCGGCTCGCGCTCGACGCGGCCGTGCACGGCGGGAGGGCCCGCGTCGAGCGGGCGCTGCTCGCGCACCCGCTCGTGGGCCAGTACGACCGCGCGGTGCGCCTGACCGACGAGCTGCTCGCCGCGAACGCCGAGCACCTGGCGTGGGCGCGGTGAGCGTGCTGCTCGCCGTCGACGGCGGCGGGAGCAAGACCGACGTCCTGGCGCTCGACCGCGACGGGCGCGTGCTGGGGCACGCGCGCGGGCCGGGGTCGTGCCCGCAGGTCATCGGGGTGGGGCCCGCGCTCGCGGTGGTCGACGGGCTCGTGCGGTCGGTGCTGGGCTCGTCGGACGTCGCGCACGCGGGGATCTACCTGTCGGGGCTCGACCTGCCCGTCGAGATCGACACGTTCGTCACGGCGCTCGGCACGCTGCCATGGTTCTCGTCGGCCGCCTCCGCGGTGGTCGACAACGACACGTTCGCGCTGCTGCGCGCCGGCACGCCCGCGCACGAGGCCGTCGCCGTGGTGTGCGGGACGGGGATCAACTGCGTGGGCCGACGAGCGGACGGGGCGACCGCGCGGTTCCCCGCGCTCGGTCACATCTCGGGCGACTGGGGCGGGGGCTCGGAGCTGGGACAGCTCGCGCTCTGGCACGCCGCGCGGGCGCTCGACGGCCGCGGTCCGGCGACGTCGCTCGTCTCGCTGGTGCCGGCCGCGCTGGCGCGCGGGTCGCTGCCCGAGGTGATCGAGGACCTGCACTTCGGGCGGCTGCCGGGGGGCGTGCTGACGACGCTCGCGCCCGTGCTGCTCGCGGCGGCTGCTGGCGGCGACGCGGTGGCGCGCTCGGTCGTCGAGCGGCAGGCCGACGAGGTCGCGACGCTGGCCCTCGTCGCGCTGCGGCGGCTCGAGCTGCTGGACCGGCCCGTGCCGGTGGTGCTCGGCGGGGGAGTGCTCGCCGCGCGGCACCCGCTGCTGCAGGACGGGATCGCCGCGCGGCTGGGCGTCGACGCGCCGCTGGCTCACCTCGAGGTGGTCGCTGCGCCGCCCGTGCTGGGGGCGGCGTGGCTGGTGCTGGAGTCGGCGGGTGCGTCGTCGGCTGCGCTCGCGCGGGTCGCGGCGGAGGCGTCGTCCCTCGGTCTCGGGGCTGCGGTCGTCCCGGTCGAGGGCAGGGTCGAGCCGGAGCCCGCGCTGTGAGCGCGCGGACCGGGCTCGCCCGCCGAGGAGCAGCGGCGGTCGGTGCCGCCGTCGCCCTCGGGCTGGTCGCGGCGGCGTGCTCGTCGGGCGGGTCGGACCCGTCCGCATCGGAGGCGAGCGCGCCGCCCGCGACGGTCTCGTCAGGCTCGTCGCCGTCCTCGTCGTCGGCCGAAGCCGGACGTCCCGTCTCGACCGCCACCGCTGGCGGCGATCTCGCGGGCGCCGCGCTCGCCGAGCCCGCGCGCAAGGAGATCGCGATGGAGCTCGTGTCGAGCGCCGAGAACTCCTCGCTCGACTGGCGCGCGCAGTACCGGTACGTCGAGGACATCGGCGACGGCCGGGGCTACACCGCCGGGATCATCGGCTTCTGCTCGGGGACCGGGGACATGCTCGAGCTGGTCGAGGCGTACACCGCCACGTCCCCCGACAACCCGCTCGCCCCCTACCTGCCCGCACTGCGCGCAGTGAACGGCACCGACTCGCACGAGGGGCTCGACCCGGCTTTCGTCGACGCGTGGCGCACCGCGGCCGACGACCCCGTGTTCCAGGCCGCGCAGGACCACGAGCGGGACACGGTCTACTTCGACCCGTCCGTCGCGCTCGCAGTCGCGGACGGGCTGGGCGCGCTCGGCCAGTTCGCCTACTACGACGCCGCGGTCATGCACGGTTTCGACGGCATGCAGGGCGTGCGCGCCCGAGCGCTCGCGCGTGCCGCGACCCCGGCCGCCGGCGGCGACGAGACGGTCTACCTCGACGCGTTCCTCGACGAGCGCGTCGTGGAGATGGACAAGGAGGAGGCGCACAGCGACACGAGCCGGGTCGACGACGCGCAGCGGGTCTTCCTGCGCGCCGGCAACCTGTCCCTCACGCCGCCCCTGCGCTGGCACGTGTACGGCGACCCGTACGAGATCGCCACCCTCCAGGACTGACGGGCCCACCCGGCCGGTCCGGCCGGCCGGCCGCCGGAGCCGCCAACTCTCGCGACCAAGCACTTGGTTGCGCGAAGAGCCCCTGAGACGTGCGGAACTGCTTGGTCGGCGACATCGCGCGTCCCGGTGGTCCGCTGCGCGTCCGGTGGTAGTAGGAAGCGATCATGCCGCCGCCTTCAGCGCCCGTCGTGTGGTCGTGGCGGCACGCGGGCCTCGGGCTGGCCTACGCACTGCCCGCGGCGGGCGTCGTGCCGATCGACCGCGCGGCGGGCAGCGCGCTCGCGGTGGGGGTCCTCCCGGCCGCGTCCCTCGGTCTGCGGGAACACGGGTACGGCGACCCGTACGAGATCACCACCCTCCCGATCTGACCGGGCCGCCCTCCGGACGACCGCCCTTCGACCAAGCACTTGGTTGCACGAAACGCCGCCGAGACGTGCGGAACTGCTTGGTCGGCACCGGATGTGGTCCGATGGGTGACGTTCGGGTGCGCGGGTCCGTACGCGCCGCCGAGACGTGCGGAACTGCTTGGTCGGCCGCCGGTGCCGTCGTGGCCGCGGGCGGCGAACGGTCAGGTCAGCGGTCGCTCGGGCCCAGCCCCGCGGCGATCGTCGCCTGGGCCAGGTCGGCCGCCTCGGAGACCGTGAGGCCCGCGGGCGGGGTCGTGCCGTCGAGCGAGCCGGCGGGGACGATCGCGCGCGTGAAGCCGAGCCGCGCCGCCTCTGCGAGCCGCCGGCCCACGCCTGACACCGTTCGGATCTCCCCCGCCAGGCCGACCTCGCCGATCGCGACGAGCCCGCGCGGCAGCGCCGTGTTCTCGCGCGACCCCACGGCGGCCAGCGCGAGCGCGAGGTCCGCCGCGGGCTCGACGACGCGCGCGCCGCCGACGGTCGACACGTACACGTCCTGGTCCGCGAGCCGCGCACCGAGCCGGCGCTGCAGCACCGCGAGCACCATCGCGAGGCGCGACGAGTCGACGCCGCTCGTGGTCCGGCGCGGGTTGGGGACCACCGACGGCGCGACGAGCGACTGCACCTCGACGGCGAGCGGGCGGCGGCCCTCGAGCGTCACCGTGAGGCACGTGCCCGGGACGGGCTGCTGCGCCTGCGAAACGAACAGCCCGCTCGGGTCGGCGAGCCCGACGATGCCGCGCTCGGACAGGTCGAAGCAGCCGACCTCGTCGGTGGGCCCGTAGCGGTTCTTGGTGGCGCGGAGCATGCGCAGGCGCGAGTGGCGGTCGCCCTCGAACTGGCACACGACGTCGACGAGGTGCTCGAGCGTGCGGGGACCGGCCACCGCGCCGTCCTTGGTCACGTGGCCGACGAGCACCACCGGCATGTCTCGCGACTTCGCCGCCGCGATGAGCGCCGCGCTGACCTCGCGCACCTGTGCGACACCACCCGCGGTGCCCTCGACGGCCGCCGACGCGACGGTCTGCACCGAGTCGAGCACCAGCAGGTCCGGGTCGACGACCTCGACATGCCCGAGCACGGTCGCCAGGTCGGTCTCGTCCGCCAGCATCAGCCCCGGGTCCAGCGCCCCGATCCGCCCCGCGCGCAGGCGCACCTGCGCGGAGGACTCCTCCCCGGTCACGTACAGGACCCGCCGCCCCGTGCGCGCCGCACGCGCGGCGACGTCCAGCAGCAGCGTCGACTTGCCCACGCCCGGCTCGCCCGCGAGCAGCACCACCGCACCGGGCACGATGCCCCCGCCGAGCACGCGGTCCAGCTCGTCGACCCCCGTGGGCCGGGCGCGCGCCGACTCGACGTCGATCTGGTCGATGGCCCGCGCGGGAGACCTCGTCGGCGCCGCCGCGACCGTCCGGGGTGCGCCACCACCGGGACCGGTGTCCTCGACCACCGAGCCCCACGCCTGGCACTCGCCGCACCGGCCCACCCACTTGCTCGCGGTCCAGCCGCACTCGGTGCAGCGGAACCCGGGGCGCGCGGGGGTCCGGGCGGTGCGGGCGGCGGCTCCGCGCGTCGTCGTCGTGCTCACGCAGGCACCGTAGGCCGCACCACCGACACGCCCCTCTTGCCCACGCCGCTGAACACGTGTTTAGTCGGTGGTGTGGAGGACAGGACGGGGGCGGCCGACCGCATCCGCGACGCCGCGATCACGCGGTTCGCGCGCGACGGCTTCGGGGCGTCGGTCCGCGTGATCGCCGCGGACGCGCAGGTCAGCGCCGCGCTCGTCATCCACCACTACGGCTCGAAGGACGCCCTGCGGGCCGCGTGCGACGAGCACGTCCACGCGCTGGTCCGCGACGCCAAGACGGACGCGATGCGCAACGCGTCGCCCGCCGCGGTCATCGCCCAGCTCGCGACCGTCGAGCAGTACGCCGACGTGTTCGCGTACATGGTCCGCAGCCTGCTCGAGGGCGGCGAAGGGGCTGTGCGCTTCGTCGACGGGCTGCTCGCTGACACCGAGCAGTACCTCGCGGCCGGCGTCGAGGCCGGTACGGTGCGCCCGTCGCTCGACCCGCGCGGTCGCGCCCGCGTGCTCGTCGCGACCACCGTCGGCTCCCTCCTGCTCACCGAGCTCGACGCCGTCGCCGGCCGCGGGACCGCCCCCACCAAGGACCCCGCGCGCGCGATCGTGGAGATGTCGCACGCCGCAGCCCTGCCGGGCATCGAGCTCTACACGTACGGCCTGTTCACCGGGTCCGAGTACCTCGACGCGTACCTGGCGCGCGAGCAGCAGGACGATCACGAGCACGGGCACGAGGAGGACGCATGACGGACGCGATCGCCGTCGAGGGCCTGGTCAAGACGTTCGGCGCCAAGCGCGCGCTCGACGGGCTCGACCTGCACGTCGCCACGGGAGAGGTGCACGGCTTCCTGGGCCCCAACGGCGCGGGCAAGTCGACGACCATCCGCGTGCTGCTCGGCATGATCCGGGCCGACGAGGGCCGCGCGACGCTGCTCGGCGGCGACCCGTGGCGCGAGGCGGTCGAGCTGCACCGCCGGCTCGCGTACGTGCCCGGGGACGTGAACCTGTGGCCCAGCCTCACCGGCGGCGAGGCGATCGACCTGCTCGGGCGCCTGCGCGGCGGGCTCGACCCGGCGCGCGTGCGCGACCTCGTCGAGAGGTTCGAGCTGGACACCCGCATCAAGGGGCACGCGTACTCGAAGGGCAACCGGCAGAAGGTCGCGCTCGTCGCGGCCCTCTCGGCGGACACCGAGCTGCTCCTCATGGACGAGCCGACCAGCGGCCTCGACCCCCTGATGGAGGCACTGTTCCAGGAGGTCGTGCGCGAGCACGCCGCGGGCGGGCGCACCGTGCTGCTCTCGAGCCACATCCTCGCGCAGGTCGAGGCGCTCGCGGGCAGGGTCACGATCATCCGGCAGGGGCGAGCGGTGCAGTCCGGCTCGCTCGACGAGCTGCGATCGCTCACGCGCACGGCGGTCACGGTCGCGGTCGACGACCCCGCGGCTGCGACCGCCGCGCTCGCGCCGGTCGACGGCGTGCACCACCTCCGCCCCCAGGACGACCACCTCGCGTTCGAGGTCGAGCCCGACGGGCTGGACGGCGCGCTGCGAGCGCTCGCGGGCGCGCACGTGCGCTCGCTCGTCGCGCACCCGCCGACGCTCGAGGACCTGTTCCTGCGCGAGTACTCCGACGAGCTCGCCGCGCTGCGCGTCCCGGAGGAGCAGTGAACGCGTCAGGAGGACAGCGGCCACGTCCAGTCGTGGAACGGGTCCTCGACTCCCCAGCCCGGCCCGTACCGCTCCTCGAGGAACCGCTCGGGCAGGTGCGGGACCGGGACGCTGCGGCCCAGCAGCTCGCGGCGGCCGTGGGGCTCGAGCACGTCGAGGTCCATCGTCTCCAGACGCATGGAGGTCATGTGCAGCGTCGCGGTCGCGCCCTCGACGAGGTACGGGAAGACGTCGACGTGCCGCCGGGTCGCCGGGTCGACGACGTGGAAGTTGAGCCCCGTGGGGTTGGTCCAGATCCCGAACCCGCGCTCGCGCAGCCGCGCCTTCAGGTCCGTGAGCAGGGGCTTGGCCTCGCCCGCGTCGGCCGCGTCGAGGCGGAACAGCATGTCGACGTCGTCGTCGCGCGCCAGGAAGTCACCCTCGCGGACCGCGCCGAGCAGGGTCCCGTACGCCATGACGAGCGGGTGGCCGAGCTCGGCGAACACGTCCTCGAGCCGTGCGACGAGGTCGAGGTGGCCTGCCGAGTCCGTGCGGAGCTTGCCGAGCTCGCCCACGCCGTGCCGGGTGATCATCTGGGGCGGCAGACCGACCGCGGCTCCGAACCGGTCGAGGTCGTCGCCGAGCCTGCGCAGCGCGGCGCGGTCCGGGAGCACGTCGCCGAACGACCGGATGCTCGTCGCCGTGCCGGGCACCGCGTGCCTCTGCGCCGCCAGCAGCGCGGCCAGCAGCTGTGCCGCGGGCCTGTCGAGCGGCGGCACGCCGTCGCGGACGCGGCTCGGGACGAGCGCCAGCAGCAGGCGGAGCTCGTCACGGTCGGCCGTGCCCAGGCCGTCGCCCTGCGCCGCCGCGAGCAGGCGAGCGAGCACCTGCGCGCGTGCCCGGCGCGCCCAGCGGGCGTGCAGGAAGCGGGGCGGCGACAGGGACACGCCGGTGAGCCGCTCGACGAGCTCGACGACGCGCGGCAGGTCGTCGCGCCGCGCGGACCATGCCACCTGCCAGTCGTCGCTCTCGGCCGTCCGGACCTTCACGACGAGCGCGCGGGTGCGCCGGCCGAGCGCGTCCCGACGGTTGTACAGCCGCAGCGAGGTGGCGCCGAGCGGCTGGAGCAGCGTGACCTGCCACCACGGACCGTGCTCGCGCGCGGTCGAGAGCGGTGTCCCGGCGACGAGCGGCGCGGCCGCGTCCTGGGCGCCCTTGCCGAACGAGCTCACGCTCGCGTCGACCGCCGAGGCGGGCACCCGCAGCGCGCGCGTGCCCTTGGCGAGCTCGACGAGCTTGAGAGGCAGGATCTCCGCCCGGCGCTGGGGCAGCTCGAGCCTGACCGCGACCGTGCCGGCGGGGAGCGCGACCTCGAGACGGTCGACGTTCTTCGCGCCGTAGAAGCCGAGCGACGGGAACAGCACCGACCGGGTCGAGGCGTCCCACCGCGACGCCGTGCTGCCTGCCATCGGACCTCCCGTGCCTGCGCCGTCGCCGCGCGGTGCGGCCGGGCCGCCACACAGGATGTCACGCGATGAGCGCCGCACCGGTGAGCGTCCGTGCCGCCCGGGACAGGGCGAGGTCCGGGTCGGGGCGCGGCTCGGGGTCCGGCTCGTGGTCCGGGACCCGCGGCCTGCTCCGCCTCGCGCTGCGCTCCGACCGCTGGCGCGTCGTCGTCTGGGCCGCGTCCGTGGCCGTCCTCATGTACGTGTCGGTCGGCTCGTACGACCGTCTGTACCCGACCGCCGACGCACGGGCGGCGCGCGCTGCCCTCATCGAGTCGCCCGCGGCGACCGCGCTGGCCGGCCCGGGGTACGGGCTCGACGACTACACGCTCGGCGCGATGACGGCCAACGAGCTCGCGCTGTGGGTCATGATCCCCGTCGCGATCATGGCGGTGCTCGCGGTGACCAGGAACCTGCGCGCGCCCGAGGAGGACGGGCGGCTCGAGCTGGTGCGCTCGCAGCCCGTGGGGCGCGGCGGGCCGATCGCCGCGGGTCTCGGGGCCGCGGTGGTCGCGGTGCTCGCGGTGGGGGGCGCCACGTTCGTGCTGCTCCTCGCGACGTCGCTCGACCCCGCAGGTTCGGCGCTCATGTGCTGCGCGGTCGTCGCCGTGGGGCTCGTCTTCGCGGCGGTCGGGGCCGTGACCTCGCAGCTCGCGGCACAGGCTCGCTCGGCGTCGGGGCTCGGCATGGCCGCGATCGGCGTCGCCCTGGTGCTGCGTGCGGTCGGAGACATCCGTGGGCCGGAGTCGACGAGCGTGTGGACGTGGCTGTCGCCGTTCGGCTGGTCGCAGGCCACCGCGCCGTACACGCTCGACCGCTGGTGGCCCCTCGTCGTGCCGGTCGTCGTGGCCGGGGCGCTCGTCGTGGTGGCGTTCGCGCTCGCCGCCCGGCGGGACCTCGGGGCGGGCGTGCTGCCGGACCGCGCCGGGCGTGCGCACGGCCGCATCGGCACCGTGCTGGGGCTCACATGGCGTCGGCAGCGGACGTCGATCCTGTCCTGGGGTGCCGCGACGGTGCTGTCCGGCGCCGTGATCGGCCTGCTCGCGTCGGCGGTGCAGGACTTCGTCGACGACCAGCCGTCGCTCGGGGACCTGCTGCCGCCCGGTGCCGACCCCGTCGCGTCGGCGTTCGCGCTCTACGCCGTGTTCCTAGGCGTGCTGGCGCTCTGCTACGCAGCCACGGCGGTGGGTGCGGCGCGCGTCGACGAGGACGCGGGGCGGGCCGCGACGCTGCTCGCGCTGCCGGTCGCCCGTGCGCGGTGGCTGGGGGCGCAGGTGCTGCTCGCCGCGACGGCGGTCGTCGTGATGCTCGTCGTCGCCGGGCTCGTCATGGGTGCGACGGCTGCTTCGACGCTGGGCTCGCCCGACCAGGTCGGGACCCTGCTCGGGGCCGCCACGGTCACCGTGCCGGGCGCGCTCGTCGTGCTGGGCGTGGCGGTCGCGGTGCTCGGGTGGTTGCCGCGTGCGTTCGCCGCGGTCTGGGCGTACGTCGCGTACGTCGGGGTCATGTCGATGTTCGGCGAGGTGCTGCCCGACGGCTCCGACGCGCTCTCGCCGTACACGTACCTGCCGCGGCTCCCGGCCGACGACATGAGCTGGCCGCCGGTCGTCGTCTGCCTCCTGGTGGCCGCCGCGCTGGTCACGGTGGGCCTGGCGGGCTTCCGCCGCCGCGACCTGCGGGCGTGATGCTCACGGCGAGCAAGCGGTTGGTTTCGCCGACCGGGTCGATCGCGACACCAACCGCTTGCTCGTGACCGTCAGGTGTCCAGCGTCGACGTCGATGTCGTCCCGCCCGACAGGTCGTACATCGTCGTGCCGTCGACCGTCTGCGCGGGGAACGTCGCCGCGACCCACGCGGCGATCTCCGACGACGCGCTCGAGCCGCCGTTCTGGTTGCCGAAGCCGCCGCCGCCGATGAACCAGTGGATCCTGCCCTCGGCCACGTACTGCTGGAACTGCGCCAGCGTCGGCGACGGGTCCGAGCCGTTGAAGCCGCCGATCGGCATGACCGACCGCTGCGTCGCGAGCTGGTAGCTCGCCGCGTTCTGCGAGCCGACCGTCGCGGCGACCCACGTGTACCGGTCCGCGTCCTCGAGCAGCAGCTGTTCGACCTGGGTGCTGACCGTCGCGCCGTTCAGCAGCCCGCCCATCGAGCCGCCGCCGCGACCACCGCCGCGACCACCGCCGCCGTTCTGCGACTGGCCCTGGCCGCCGCCGGCGCCTCCCTGGTTCTGGCCCTGGTTCTGGCCCTGGTTCTGCCCGGGGTTCGTCGGCCGCTGCCCGTTGCCCTGCCCGGGCTGACCACCCTGACCGCCCCCGAGACC
>NZ_JEOE01000009.1 GCF_000708885.1 Cellulomonas sp. HZM
CCCGCCGACGAGCCGACGGACCCGCCGACGGACCCGACGGACCCGCCAACCGAGCCGACGGACCCGCCGACGGAGCCGACGGACCCGCCGACGGACCCGACGGACCCGCCAACCGAGCCGACGGACCCGCCGACGGACCCGACGGACCCGCCAACCGAGCCGACGGACCCGCCGACGGACCCGACCGATCCCCCGACAGAGCCGACCGACCCGCCCACGGAGCCGACGGACCCGCCGACAGAGCTGCCGACCGAGCCCACCCCTCCGGTCGTCCAGTCCGGAGAGGTCGAGGACCACGCGGTGCTGCCCGACGGTGGCGTAGCGGCCGACGAGACGCTCGACGCCACAGGCTCGGCGGAGGAAGCCCAGGCCGAGGCGCAGACCGAGGTCCTCGCGTCGACCGGCACGGCGGCCGCCGAGCTCGCGTGGGTGGTCGTCGGCACGACGGCTGTCGGCGGCGTGCTGCTCGCGGCCTCGACCAGCCGGCGCGTGAAGGCGCAGGTGGCGACGTCCGAGACCACCGGCCAGTGAGGCAAGCCTTCCCTCAAAACCGCCTCTGACCTGCAGGTAAGCCAGCCCTGCCTTGCTAGGCAGGGCTGGCGGAACGGGTCTACGGTCGACGAGGAAGCGCAGTTCTCTCTGCTGGATCCCCCTGTTCACGGAGGTCGACATGAGCACGCTGATGGACCTGCCCCGGGTGACCGAGTGCTCGGTGGCGGGCTGTTCGTACAACGACCACTCCAGCTGTCACGCCGCAGCGGTGACGATCGGCGGCTCTGCCGGCGACGCGTCGTGCGCGACGTTCATCCCGCTCAGCGTCAAGGGCGGCCTGGACAAGGTCATCACGCACGTGGGTGCCTGCCAGCGGCAGGACTGCACGCACAACTCCTCGCTGGAGTGCACGGCGGCGTCGGTGCGGGTCGGCGCGGGCCACGACCACGCGGACTGCCTCACGTTCTCGCCGGCCTGACCGGCGCCACCGGCACCGGCCTGACCGACACCCTGCCGGACGACTCGAAGGCCACCCCCCACTCGCCGGGGGTGGCCTTCGGCGTAGGCGGGTGGTGCCGGCGTCAGTCGCGGCCCGCGACGGCGACGAGCTCCCGGACCAGCTGCGCGGCGGCCGGGACCAGCTCGCGCTCACCGACGACGAGCGCCGGGTCGCCCGTGCGGAACCTCGTCGCCTCGTCGAGCGCGTCGAGCACGGGTACCGCCGTGGCCGTCAGGAACGACGCCAGCAGCGCGCGCGCCGCCTGCGAGTAGACGCCCCCGGCGTCGACCGCGACCTCGGCAAGGATGAGCGCGGTGAGCGCGACGTCCACCGCGGCGCTGCCCGCGCCGGCGTTGCTCCAGTCGACGAGCGCGGGGCCGTAGCGCTCGGTGAGGATCACGTTGCCCGGGTGCAGGTCGAGGTGGACGACGACCGGTCCGGCGGCCGCGGAGCCGTCGTCGATCGCGCCCGGCGGGGCCGGGATGGCGTGCAGCCGCTCGTGCAGGCTCGCGAGGATGCGGCCCGCGTCGGGGATCGTCGTCTCTCCCGCCGCGAGCGACTGCAGCAGCGTCGGCCCGTGCAGGCGCTCCATGACGATGTCGGCACCGCCGTGCGCGAGCACGCGCGGCGCGGGGAAGCCGTGGTCGACGACGTGCCCGACGACGGCGACCTCGGAGCAGCTCTCGCGCGAGGTGCGGTACCGACGCAGGACGGTCTCGTCGTCGACGGCGTACACGTCCGCGGCCGTGCCCTCCGCGAGGAGCGGGCCCGGGGCCTCGGCGTGCAGGTACGACGCCGGGTCGGTGGTGCGGCGAGGGTGGGGGAGGGCGGCGCCGGGGACCCCGGGCACGTCGTCCGCCGCGCCCTCCGTGCCGGCGGCATCGCCCGGCTCCAAGCCTGGGGTGACCCCGGGGACGAGGCCCGGATCCGTCCCAGGGGTCGGGTCGCTAGGGGCAAGTCCGGCGGGAGTCATGGAACGACGGTAAGCACATCCGGCCGGGTTTGTCCCGCCGTGGGGATGACCAGTTCTTGACCGAGTCCGACGATGCCCGTGGCTCAGGGCCGGGCGAGCCGCGCGACCAGCGTGGACGCCTCGTCGGGCCCGTCCGGGACGGCGACCGTCCATACGCGCACCGGGCAGCGGGTCGCGGAGTGCACGGGCTCGTGCGCGGTCCGCCGCGCGATCTGGCGTCGCAGGATCTCGACGCGGTCCCCGGGCGCGAGGCCCTCGTCGTCGTCGCCGGCCGGGCCGACGAGCGCCGCGAACACGCCACCGCCGAGCGACGCCAGGGGATGCCCGTCGCCGTACGTCGCGAGCAGCGCCGTGCCGACGGCTGCGGAACGGGCCGCGCGCACGAGCGGGTGCACCGGACCGGCCGCGACGTCGACGACGACGAGGCGCGAGCCGGGCTCGCGCACCGCGGCCTCGCGCACTCGCACCGCGAGGTACCGGACCGACGGGAGCCCCGACTCGGCGTCGGTCACCCCGGCGAGAGACGTGCCCGCCTGCGCGTCCGCCCACCCACCGCTCAGCGCGCGCACCACGTGCAGGGGCGGATGCTCACCGACCGCCCGGAACAGGCAGGCCACGTCGTCGATCGCCTCCTCGACGCCGACACCCACGTCACCCCGCGCACGCCCGAGCTCCCAGGCCGGTGCGGCGAGGTCCTGACCTGCGACGACGGCTTTCGCCATCGCGTCGACCGCCGGATGGTGCCAGTCCGACGCGCGCAACCACACCGACTCCGTGCTGAGCGCGCGCCAGCGTGCCGCGAGCTCCCGCGGGAGCGCGGCGCTGCCGGGGCGCGCTGACGTCGTCACGCCCTGTGAGAGCGCCGAGCGCGGCCGCGGTGACGGCGCTCGGCGAGGTTTCACCCGGTCGGCTCACTGCCCGGCCGGAGGGCGAGTGGTTCATGCACTTCGTCCGGTATGGCACAGTGAACGGGGATTTCGTGCGGATCTGCGAGAGGAGCCCGGGTGACGACCGCCACCGGGACGGAGGACGACGTCCGCGACGACGCCGACCTCATCCTCGGCGTGCGTGCCGGCGACCCCGCGGCGACGGCGGCGCTGTACGCGCGGCACGCGGGCGCGGCGCTCGTCGTCGCACGGCGGTACACGGACTCCGTGCAGGACGCCGAGGACGTCGTCGCCGACTCCTTCGCCGCGGTGTTCCTGGCCCTCGGGCGCGGCAACGGGCCCCAGTCCGCGTTCCGCGCCTACCTGTTCACGGTGGTGCGCCGTGTGGCCGGTCTGCAGCGCACGCGGGGGAGACGGGCCGAGCCCACCGACGACGTCGCGACCCTCGAGGCCGGGACCGCGTGGGCCGGGTCCGCCGAGGACCCGGCGCTCGAGGGCTTCGAGCGAGGCGTCGTCGCGCGCGCGTTCCACTCGCTGCCCGAGCGCTGGCAGGCCGTGCTGTGGCACACCGAGGTCGAGGGGCTGCCGCCCGCGCAGATCGCGCCGATCCTCGGCCTGACCGCCAACGGCGTCGCCGCGCTCGCGTACCGCGCCCGCGAGGGGCTGCGGCAGGCGTACCTCCAGATGCACCTGCAGGACCCGCTCGACGACGGCTGCCGGTCGGTCGTGGGCAAGCTCGGCTCGTACGTGCGCGGCGGCCTCGGCTCGCGCGAGACCGGCCAGGTCGAGCAGCACCTCGACGGGTGCGGCGACTGCCGGGCGCTCGTGCTCGAGCTCGGCGACGTCAACCATGGCATGCGTGCGGTCGTCGCGCCGCTCGTGCTGGGCCTCGCGGGGACCGGCGCGCTCGCGTACCTGCTCCCGGTCGGCGGCGGCATCGCCGCGGGCGGTGCGGCGCTCGCCGCCGGGCACTCGCACGTCGCGGCCCAGGCTGCGGGCGGTGCGGGTGCGGGTGGCGCAGCGGCCGGGGCGGCCGCGGGCGGTGGTGCGGCGGCGGGCGGCGCGTCCGGCGTCGGTGCGTTCCTCGCGGGGATCCCCGCGTTCGTGGCCGCGATCCCCGCGGGGGTCGCCGCCGTGGTCGCGGGGACGGTCGTGCTCGCCGGCGTCGCGACGGCCGTCGTCGTCGGCCTGCTGCACGGGCCGGACGACGGCGTCGCGGGCCCGGACCCGGAGCCCCCGGGCACGTCCGCGTTCGACAGCCCCACGCCGAGCGCGACCGGCCCGCTGCCCGCCACGCCCGGTCCGTCGTCGTCGCCCGCGCCCTCGACCGACCCGTCCGGCGGGGCCGTGCCGCCTGGCGCCCCGCAGTCGTCCGACCCCGGCTCCGCGCCGACGTCGCCCTCGTCGGACCCGAGCCCCGGGAGCACGTCCGGGCCCGGCGACGACCCGACGCCCGACCCCGACCCCACCTCCGGGCCCACCTCTGAGCCCACCTCCGATCCCACCGACGGCCCGACGACGCCTCCTGCGACCCCGACAGCGACCCCGACACCGACACCCACCACGCCGCCGCCCGCGTCCCCCGCCGCACTGTCGGTGGTCGCTCCGGACGGTGGCCTGGCGCTCGACGCCGGCGCGGGCTCGCAGCGGCTCGGGATCGACGTCGAGAACACGGGCGGAACCGCCGCGAGCGACCTCGCGGCCGACGTCACGCTCCCGGACGGCGTGACGCTCGACCAGGTGCTCACGGTGACGAGCCCCGGCACCACCGGTCGCTTCGCCGGCGCGGGCGACCCCGGGTGGGTGTGCACCGGCGGGGCATCGACGGGTGCCGCGCACTGCACGCTCGACGCGCTCGCGCCGGGTGCCACCTCGACCCTGGTGCTGGAGGTGTCGGTCGACGAGTCGTACGACCGCAGCGACGGCTCGGTCGAGCTGCACGTCACCGGGCCGGGGACCGACTACCGCCCGCCGCCCATCCCGGTGCACGTCGCACCGGCCCCCGCGCGGCTCACGCTGCGAGACGCGCCGGACGCGGTCGGACTGCTCAGCGGTCGGCCCGTCGACGTGCCGTTCGAGGTGCTCAACGCGGGCGGCGTCACCGCGAACGGAGCAGCGGTGGACGTCGCGCTCCCCGCGGGCGTCCAGTGGCAGGGGTCGTCGGGCGCGTGGACCTGCAGCGCTGCGCCGGCGCCCACCCTGTCGCCCACCACCGACGTCGCGCGGGCGGTCTCGCGCGCCGCCGTCGGCGGGACCGTCACGTGCACGCTTCCCGCGCTCGCCGCCAGGACCGCGTCCACGCTCACGCTCACGCTCGTCGCGGGGGAGCCCGCCGACGTCGGGGCGTCGATCGGGATGACGATGACCCCCAGCGGGCGCGGCTCGGCGACGACCACCTGGGTGCCCGTGCAGGTGCACACCCCCGCGCGGCTGACGCTGTCCGGGGACGACGCCGTGCGCGTGGCAGCGGGCCGGACGGCGACGACGACGATCGAGGTCCGCGACACCGGCGACCTCGACGCGTCCGACGCGCGCGTCACCGTGCGTCTCCCGAAGGGCGTCGCGTGGGCCGGGAACGGTCCCGGCGACGACGACTGGGCGTGCGCGGTCGCGGACGCCTCGGCCACGTGCACGCGCGACCTCCTCGCCGCGGGCCGGGCGGCCGACCTCGTCCTTCCGCTCACCGCCGCCGTGGGCGCGACCGGCACGCTCGGCGACCTCGTCGCGAGCGCCTCCGCGCCGGGCGCGGACCGCACCGATGACCTCGCCGTGCCCGTCGAGGGCGTGGCACCGGAGCTCTCGGTCCGGCTCGACCCCACCGCGGTGATCCTGCAGGGCGACGACCGCGTCCAGCTGTCGTTCGCGGTCGACGTCGGCGACGCGGCCGACGCGGCGGACGTCGTCGCGCGCGTCGAGCTCCCGCGCAACGTGGTACCCGACGCGACGGGCTCGCAGAGCGCGGGCTGCACGGCGGAGCCCGCCTCACGCGTGATCGAGTGCGCGCTCGGCGACGTGACCGCCGGCTCGGCGCGACCCCTGCTGGTGGGCGCGCAGCTGCTGTGGAGCGAGCGCTCGTCGGTGAGGATCTCGGCGAGCGCCGCGGGCGCGACCTCCGACGCCGTCACGGCCGCCGTCCCGGCGACCTCCGCCGGGATGGCGGAACGCTTCACGACCACCGGCGCGGACGTCACGCAGGTGGGTGCGCCGCTGCTCGGGTGCGGCGCCAAGGACACCACGTGCCGTACCGCGCAGGAGAAGGGCACCGCCGACAACAACGCCCTGACGATGGTCCCCGTCGACGCCGCACCCGCACCCGGCGAGCGGTCCGCGGTCCCGGTGTCGTCGAGCTCGACGCTCACCGTGCCCTCGGGTGCGGCGGTCGAGTTCGCCGGCCTCTACTGGTCGGCGGACGCCGGGCCGTCGGACCGCCTCAGCGGCGACCGGACCAGCGCGCGGCTCCGGGCTCCGGGCGGCTCGTACCAGGACGTCACCGGCGAGGTCGTCGCGCAGCGGACCGACAACGCCGGACGCAGCTACTACCAGTCGTTCGCGGACGTGACCGACCAGGTCGCCGCCGGCGGGTCCGGGGCGTGGTCCGTCGCGGACGTCGCCGTGAGCGCCACGCGGTACGACAAGGACCCGACGTACTACGCCGGGTGGTCGCTCGTCGTCGTGTACTCCGCGCCGGGTGCTCGCACGGTGAGCGTGTACGACGGTGGAGTGTGGGCCGGGACCTCGCAGGCGCCGCCCGTGTTCACGTTCGCCGCGCCCGCCGGGACGACGGCCGGCATCGGGGTCGTGGCCTGGGAGGGCGACCGGACCGGGACCGGGGACCAGCTGAGGCTCGGCGGACCGCTGTGCTCGGTGCCCGACGTCGCATTGGTCCCGCGGCGGTACGACGGCTCGCTCGGGTCGTCGAGCAACGCGTTCGACTCGACGGCCGCTGGGTGGGGGCTCGCGAACTCGCTGGGAGTCGACGCGAAGGAGTTCGCCGACGTGCGGCTCGGGTGCGACGTCAGCTCGCTCACGCCGACCACCGCGGGGGACCAGTACCTGCTCGGCGTGATCACCGTCCGGACGCTTCCGCCCGCCGACCCGTCCTAGCCTCGGGTGCCGTCCGGGGTCGCGCCCGCCGCGTTGATGTCCGCCGTGCTGTCCGCCGTGCTCGTTGTCGGGCTCGCCGCCACGAGGCGCAGGTCCGTCAGGCGCTCACCGACCCGACGGACCTCGTCCGAGCCCCCGGGGACGAGCGAGAGCGCGACGACGGTCTCCGCGCCGGGCAGCGCGTCGACCGCGAGCTCGTGCAGCGACTCGGCGACGTCCGCGAGGTCGGCGGGAGAGGCGTCCGGCGGTGCCGCGACGTAGAGGACGAAGCCGGCGCGCGCCTGCGGCGGGCGCGTCTGCGACGGGTGTGCCTGCGGTGCGGGCAGCCGTGCTGGCAACGGTGCGGGAAGGGCCATGTGATGCTCCGGTGGTGTGCGGCCGCTCGGTGGCGACGGGGTCGGGCCTGACGGGTGCGGCGGGACCGGTCGGCGTGAAGCCGTGCGCTGGGTCCGTCGCCGTGCGGCGGCCGGTGCGGCCGTGCGGTGGGTGTTCCGCGATGGCCGCGAGGTGGCGAGTCAGGCCGGACAGGGGACCCAGGACGCGCGCACGACGACGGTGGCCGCCGTCCAGGGATACGCGTGGTGGGTCATGCGTCGATGCTCACACGCGTGCCCCGGTGCTGACCAGGGCATTGCCGGACGTGTCTCACCTATCGGGCGTGGCGCACGCCACGTCGGCGGCGCGCGCCGGACCGGCCGCGCGTGCGGGCGCCGCGTCGTCGGGCTCGGTCAGACGATGCCGTACAGACGGTCGCCCGCGTCGCCCAGGCCCGGCACGATGTACGCCTTCTCGTTGAGCCGCTCGTCGACCGCGGCCACCACGACCGAGACGTCCGCACGGTCCCCGACGAACTCCTCGACGACCTTGAGCCCCTCGGGGGCCGCGAGCAGGCACACCGCGGTGACGTCACGCGCGCCGCGCTGCAGGAGGTAGTCGATCGCGGCGACGAGCGTGCCGCCCGTCGCGAGCATCGGGTCGAGCAGGAAGCACTGGCGGCCCGAGAGGTCGTCGGGCAGGCGGTTCGCGTACGTGACCGCCTCGAGCGTCTCCTCGTCGCGCTGCATGCCGAGGAAGCCGACCTCCGCCGTGGGCAGCAGGCGCGTCATGCCCTCGAGCATCCCGAGGCCCGCGCGCAGGATCGGCACGACGAGCGGGCGCGGTGACGCGATCTTGCGGCCGGTCGTCTCGGTCACCGGCGTGCGGATCTCGACCTCGCGGGTGTGGACGTCGCGCGTCGCCTCGTAGGCAAGGAGCGTGACGAGCTCGTCGACCAGCAGGCGGAACGTCGCGGAGTGCGTGTTCTCGTCCCGCAGGACGGTGAGCTTGTGGTCGACCAGCGGGTGGTCCGCGACGTGCAGGCGCATGCGCACAACCTACCCGCCGCCGCGGCCCGCCGTCCCACCTGCTGGACGCCGGCCGGCCTCGCGCGTTCCGGTCGAATCACGACCAGCGGAACTTGTGACGCGTGTGGCTGGTGGGGCGCGATCGGGCCGGTCCGCGTGCACTCGTGTCCCAAGAGCCGCTGGTTGTGCGTGAGAGCCGGTCGGCGAAGAGGCCGAGTGCATCGGGCGGGCGGTGCGGGATCATGGGCCGCATGAGCCTGCGTCCGCCCTCGCCTGCCGACGACGCGGCGATGGGGGTCGCACTCGACGAGGCGCGTGCGTCGCTCGCGAGCGGGGACGTGCCGGTCGGTGCGGTGGTGCTGGGGCCGGACGGGGCGGTCGTGGGCCGCGGGCACAACGTGCGCGAGGCGGACCACGACCCGGCGGGCCACGCGGAGGTCGTCGCGCTGCGTGCGGCCGCCGCAGCGCTGGGCCGGTGGCGGCTCGACGACTGCACGCTCGTCGTGACGCTCGAGCCGTGCCTCATGTGCGCCGGCGCGACGGTGCTGGCACGTGTGCCGCGGCTCGTGCTGGGCGCGTGGGACCCGAAGGCCGGGGCGTGCGGCTCGCAGTGGGACGTCGTGCGTGACCGGCGGCTCAACCACCGCGTCGAGGTGGTCGGCGGCGTGCGGGCCGACGAGTGCGGTGCGCTGCTCGTGGAGTTCTTCGAGCGGCAGCGCTGAGGGCGGCCGCGTCGATCGCAGCAGCTCGGAGGCGGGCAGCGTCGAGGGCGACAGGTCCGAGCGTGGCAGCTCCGGGCGTCAGAGCCGTGCGTCCAGTGCCGCGAGTGTCTCCGACGTCCCCGCGTGCACGGTCACGGCCGCGTAGCGGTCCCCGCGCGTCTCGCCGCGGTTGACGATCGCGACGGGCTTGCCGGTCGACGCCGCGTGCCGCACGAACCGCAGCCCCGACTGCACGGTGAGCGACGACCCGGCGACCAGCAGGGCGTCGGCGGCGTCGACCATCGCGTACGCCCGGTCGACGCGCTCGCGTGGCACGGTCTCGCCGAAGTAGACGATCTCCGGCTTGAGCATCCCGCCGCACACCTCGCAGTCGGCGACGACGAAGTGCGACGTCTCCTCGATCACCGCGTCGGCGTCGGGGGCCGTCTCGGCGTCGGCGACGTCCTGGTCGAAGCCGGGGTTGAGGTCGTCGAGCCTCGCGGCGAGCTCGGCGCGGGCGATCAACTGGCCGCAGCCCAGGCACACGACGCGGTCGTAGCGCCCGTGCAGGTCGATCACGTTCCTGGAGCCCGCCTGCTCGTGCAGCAGGTCGACGTTCTGCGTGATGACCCCGACGACGACGCCGCGTGCCTCGAGCCGTACGAGCGCCCGGTGCCCCTCGTTGGGTCTCGTCGCGCCGACCCGCCGCCAGCCCACGTGGTTGCGCGCCCAGTAGTGCCGGCGGAACGCCTCGTCCCCGACGAACTGCTGGTACGTCATCGGCGTGCGAGGCGGCGAGTCGGGTCCGCGGTAGTCGGGGATGCCGGAGTCGGTGGACACGCCCGCGCCCGTGAGCACCGCGAGGCGGCGGCCCGCGAGCGCGGCGACGAGCTCGTCGTACGGGTCCGCTGCGGTCACCCGGCCACCGTACGTCTCGCGTCGGCCGAGGACTGGACGGGTGCGCCGGAGGCGATTCGGAGCATCGGCTCCGACCGGGTACCCTTCTCGGCGAGGTAGCGTGTCCGAGCGGCCTAAGGAGCACGCCTCGAAAGCGTGTGTGGGTGAAAGTCCACCGTGGGTTCAAATCCCACCGCTACCGCCACGAGATGTCGCAAGACGTCCCGACAGGCCGGACCCCGCGCGGGTCCGGCCTGTTGCTTTACCTGCATCGCTCCACCCGCAGGGTCCGACCACCCGCACTGCCACCCGCTGGCGACGACGACAGGGGTTCGACGATGGTGACGGGACCCAGCGGGTCACGCGCGCAGGTCGCGCTCGCGTTCCTGCGCACCAAGATCACGTCGGGCGAGTGGCCGGTGAACTCGCGGATCCCCACGGAGCCCGAACTCATGGAGCTCATCGGCGTGGGCCGCGGGACGGTGCGCGAGGCGGTGCGCTCGCTGGCCAGCGTGGGGATGCTCGAGTCGATGGTCAGCCGCGGCACGTACGTGCGCTCGCGGCTGCCGGTGAGCAACGTCCTGGCCGACTTCGTCGCTGGGTACGACCTGGAGGACATCCTCGGTTTCCGGCGTGCGCTCGAGGTAGATGCGGCGTTCGAGGCCGCGACCCGGCGCACCGACGCGCAGCTCGAGGCGATGCGCGCGGCGCTCGCGGCGGACGCGCGCGTGGCGGGCGGGCGGGGCGACGCGGTCGAGCGGGGGCGCCTGCCGGGGCACTTCCACCATCTCGTCGTCGAGGCCGCGGGGAATCGCCTCATGACGGGGCTGTACGGCGGGATCATGGCCGCGCTGCGGTCGGCGATCGCCACGGGTGCGGTTGTCGACGCGGCGTCGCCGGACGTGCGGCACGACGACCACGCCGCGATCCTCGCGGCGCTCGAGGCCGCCGACGCGCCGGGCACCGCCCGCGCGATGCTCGCTCACGCGGGCCGGGACCTGGTCGTCGCCCCTCCCGCCTGACGCCTGTCCCGGACGTGGCCGGTGTCACAGTTCGTCTGATGTTCGTCTGACTATGCTTAGGCTCACCTATCCCCGGGAGCTGGAGCCTGCTGTGACCGTCAGACGATGGGCACGCGCGGTGGTCGCCGTCGCGTGCTGCGCCGCCCTCGCCGCGTGCACGAGCGCCGGTGCGCCCGGCTCGACGGACGCGAGCGGGGCGGGCCAGAGCGCGACGGGCCAGAACGCGACGGGCACGCGCACGGTCGAGAACGTCGACGGCACCCCGGTCGCGGTCCCGGCGGAGCCTCAGCGCGTGGTGACCCTCAGCGAACCGACGACCGACGCGGTTCTCGCGCTCGGCATCGAGCCCGTCGGCGTCGTGAGCGGGCGGGGGCAGAGCACCGTCTCGCACTACCTCGCCGACCGCGCTCAGGGCATCCCGCTGCTGGGCGGTGTGGCGCAGCCCAACTACGAGGCGATCGGGCGCGCGAAGCCGGACCTCATCCTGGTCGACGGCACGAGCATCAACAACGACGCCGAGTCCGTCGAGATGCTGCGCCGCATCGCGCCGACGGTCTACACGGGCTACGCGGGCGGCGACTGGCGCACCAACTTCCGCACGGTCGCGGACGCGCTGGGCCGGGCCGACGAGGCGCAGACCGTGCTCGACGAGTACGACGCGCACGCCAAGAAGGTCGGCGCGGAGCTCGCCGCGGCCGGCTTCGACGACGACACGTTCTCGATCGTGCGGTGGCAGGGCACGTCGGCGGCGCTCATCCTCACCGAGCTCCCGCCCGGCGTCGCGCTGACCGACCTGGGCCTGAAGCGGCCGGCAGGGCAGGACGTGCGGGGGCGTGGGCACGCGGAGCCGGTCTCGCTCGAGAACCTCGCGCGGATCGACGCCGACTACCTGTTCCTCGGCACGCTCGGCGGCTCGTCGGTGGACAACCCGGCAGCGGGCGGCGCGGCCGACGACGACGCGGCGCGATCCGCGCTGCTCGACGCGGAGAAGACCCCTGGCTTCACCAGCCTCGCGGCATACCGCGCGGGCCATGTCATCCCCGTCGACGGGTCCACGTGGACCTCGACGGGCGGCCCGATCCTCATGAACGACATCGTCGACGACGTGCGGGCAGCGCTGCTCGGCAGCTGAGCCCCACCACCTACGGCAAGGACCTGCGATGAGCCACCCACCTCTGCGTCGCGTGCTCGCGGCCGCTCTGCCCGCCGTGCTCGGCGCGATCGCGCTCGCGCTCGTCGTGGGCCCGGCCGCCCCCGCGACGGCGGGCGACGAGGGCACGACGCGCACGGGAGCCGGCGACCCCGCCGTGACGTTCACCGTCCCGGACCAGGTCACCAAGGGCGACGACCTCGTCGTGCGCGGCACGGGGTGGCTCAGCGCCGACGGCACCGCGGGCTCGGTCGTCGCGGTGAAGCTCGACCAGGGCGCGGTGTCGACCACCGGCGTCGTGAAGAACCCGGCGACCGGTCAGACGATCGGCAACAAGACCGTGGTCGCGGCGGCCCAGGCGGACTCGTCGGGCGCCTTCACGCTCACCGTCCCCTTCCCGACGAGCGCGACGACGAACGCGAGCTGGGCCGCGGGCGAGCAGCACTCGATCACGCTGCTCACGGGCTCGCTGCTGCCGAACGACGTGGTGCGCAGCGAGAGCGCGACGTTCGACGTCGTCGCCCCGGGGCACGGGTGCTCGTCGGACCAGGTCCTCGCGTCGGGGACCACCGGCGACCAGACCGCGACGGTGTGCGCGCAGCGCGACGTCTCGTCGGCGGCGTCGTCGACCCTGACGCTCGTGGGCCACGGGTGGCTGACGCGCGACGGGTCGGCGGGGTCGGTCGTCGCGATCAAGCTCACGAGCCGGGCCACGCCGTCGGGCGAGGACTTCCAGTTCGTGCACACCGGCGCCGCGGGGGACGCGGTCCTCGGCCGGCCGGGCGACGGTGGCAAGGACGCGACGATCTGGGCGCTCGCGACCGCGGACCGCGACGGCGACTTCACCGTCACGGTCCCGGTGCCGACGGCGGCCAACGTCCCGGCGAAGGTCGGCGCGGCCGGGGCGCCGGCTGCCGGGCACAAGCTGACGGTGCGGGCGCAGAGCGGGTCGCGCGCGGGCGACACCGCGCACACGCTCGAGTCCGCGTCGCTGCGGGTCGACGGCAAGGCCTACCCGGGTGACGACGACGGCTCGGCGCCGACCGTCGCGTGCACGGCCGCTGGTGCGGCGGAGGCGCACGTCGCGTACCCGACCGGGCAGGCGAAGAACTCGACGACCGGGCCGGTGCTCGCGCGCGGCGGTGTGCTGCACCTCGTGGGGACGGGCTGGTGCGCGACGAAGGCGTCGGCGGGCGGCTCGACGATCGCGGTCAAGATCGACGACGGCGCGTACTCCCACCGCCCCGACGAGCTCGTGACGTCCAACGCGACGATCTGGGCCGTCGTCGAGGTGAGCAGCAAGGACGGCTCGTTCGACGCGGCGATCACGCTGCCGACGGGCGGTCGCAGCGTCCCGGCGCTCCCCGACGGCGTGCACACGCTCCGCCTGCTCACCGGCTCGCTCAAGCCGGGTGACCCGGTCCGGACGCTCGAGACCGGCCCCTTCACGGTCGGCACCTACCGACCCAACGGTCTGCCGGACCTCGTCGAGGCGCGCGAGGACCTGACGTCGGCGTCGCGGCACGGCCTCGCCGCGAGGCTCGGCGCGTCGGCGGTCCGCGTCACGGTCCGGGGCGACGAGGACTGGGCGTTCCTCACGGCGTACCTGCCGGACGGCTCGGTGCGCTACCCGTGGGGCGACACGTGGTTCCGCCCGGGTTCGGCGGGGTCGTTCCGCGCTCCGCTCGACGGCGTGGACCTGCCCACCGGAAGCTGGAAGCTCGCGGCGCAGCGGCCGGACGGCACGTTGATCGGGTGGGCAGCCGTGTCCGTGCCGCAGGCCGCGGTGGACGACGGCGACGACGAGCCCGCCGTGGCGCCGCCCGCGGCAGACCCCGGGTCCGACGAGCCCGCGAGGGTGCGTGCGGACCGGCCCGCGGCCCCGCGAGCGAAGCCGGTGGCGGCGACGACGAGCCCGACGCCGGCCGCGCGCCCGACGACGACGCCCGCGGCGCCCGTCGCGGACGGCTCCGAGCTCACCGTTGTGCCGCGCGGCGGGGTGACCGCATCGGCGGACGGGACGGTGGTGACGCTCACGGTGCCCACGGCGGTCGCGCCGGGTGACTGGGTGTACGTGTACGTCTTCTCCGAGCCGACGCCCGTCGGCTGGGTCCAGGTCGACGCCGACCGGCACGTGCGCGTCGACATCGGGGCGCTCGAGCCGGGTGAGCACCGGGTGCTGCTCCTCGACGCGGACGGCTCGACGATCGGGTGGGCTCCCGCGACGGTGCGCGAGCCGCCCGCCGAGCCGGCCCCGGCGGCGGTCGATCCGGAGCCGGCCCCGGCGCCTGTCGCGGCGCAGGCTCCGGCCGCCCGGGTCGAGGCGGCCGGCGACGAGCTGCTCGGCTCGGCCGACGTGGCGCTCCTCGTCGCCGCGGCCGCTCTCCTGGTGGTCGGCGGCGCGGTCGTCGTCGTGGTCCGCAGGCGTCGGTCCGGGGAGAGGGGTGCGCGATGAGCACGGGCAGGCACGCAGGGTCCGGTTCGCGGGTCGCCGCGCGGGTGGTGCTCGCGCTCGCGGGCGTCGCGGCGCTCGTCGGGTCCGGCCTCGGCCCGGCCGCCGCGTTGCCGCCGGGGGGCGCCGGGTCCAGCACGCCAGGGACGTCGTCGACCGTGTCCCCCACGCGGCTGTCCGCGGGCGACACCATCCGCTTCACGCTGCGCGGGTTCCCGGCCGGCGAGACCGTCAACGTCAAGATCGACGACGGCGCGGGCTACAGCGACCAGACGATCCAGGGCTCGGGAGTCGTCTACCAGCAGAAGATCGCGGCAGGCGGGACCGTGTCGGGGTCGTTCGCGCTGCCCGCGAAGCTCAGCGCGGGCAGGCACTGGCTGCGGTTCCTCGCGAGCGAGGAGTTCACCGACGCGAAGGGCAACCTGGGCGTGAAGGGGTACACCAACCGGAGCCCCGAGTTCACGGTCGTCGCGGCCACGACGAGCGGCAGCACGGGTGGCAAGACCTCGGGCGGGAAGACGACGACGGGGTCGTCGAAGGGCTCGCAGGACGCGACGGGCGGGCGCGACGGCGCGCCGGACGCCGCGTCGCGGGGGGAGTCGGCGACGTCCGGGTCGGAGCAGGGCGCGGACGCGGGCGACGAGTCCGCCGCCGCCGAGCCGGGAGCGGTCGTCACGGCCCGCCCGCGCATCGAGGCGTCGACGGCACCGGCGACAGCCGCACCCACCACGTCTCCCACCATGTCTCCCACCGCCGAGCAGACGCTGGGGACGGCGGCGCCCGCCCTCGCGGCGACCGACCCGTCGACCGGGTCGCAGACGCCCGTGCTCGGCCTCGGCGCGCTCGCCGGCGTCGTCGTGCTCGGAGGGCTGGGCGCGTGGCTCGCGCTGCGCCGCCCACGAGGAGCGCCACGAGGAGCGTCCCGCGGCGCGCGGCCACCGGCCGGCGGAGCGTGACCGCGCCTCTCCTCGAGCGCGCGGCGCCCCGGCCCAGCGGCGCACCGGCGGGTCCCCGCGCCGCACGCCGTGCCACGCGATGGGCCGCGCTCGTCGGTGCCGCCGTGCTGCTCGTCGTCCTCGTGCTCGTCGGGCTGAGCGTCGGCTCGCACGCCATGCCCCTGGGCCGCACGTGGTCGCTGCTGCTGCACCCCGACGGCAGCGCCGAGTCCGCGATGCTGCACGACCTGCGGCTGCCGCGCACGCTCGTCGCGCTCGTCGTCGGCGCCGCCCTCGGCCTGGCCGGCAGCCTCATGCAGCAGCTCACTCGCAACCCCCTCGCCGACCCCGGGATCCTCGGCGTGAACGCGGGCGCGGGGTTCGCGGTGGTGCTCGCGGTCGCGCTGCTCGGGGTGCACGGCGTGAGCTCGTACGTGTGGTTCGCGTTCGGCGGGGCGGCGCTCGCGGCGGTCGCGGTCACGGTGCTCGGCGCGATCGGGGGCCGCGGAGCGACGCCGGTGCGGCTCGCGCTCGCGGGCGTCGCCGTGGGCGCGGCGCTCACGGCGCTGACGCAGACCGTGGTCCTCGCGGACCAGACGGCGTTCAACGAGTTCCGGTTCTGGGTGGTCGGCTCGCTCGAGGGCCGGGGCTGGCCCGTGCTCGGATCGGTGGTGCCCTTCATCGGCGTCGGTGCGGTGCTCGCGCTCGCGCTGGGCCCGTCGCTCGACGCGATGTCGCTGGGCGACGAGGCGGGGACCGCGCTCGGCGTGCGGGTCGCGCGCACGCGCGCGCTGACGATCGTCGCGATCACGGTGCTGTGCGGGGCGGCGACCGCGGCGATCGGGCCCGTGTCGTTCGTCGGGCTGGCCGTGCCGTTCGTCGCCCGCGCGCTCGTCGGCACCGACCAGCGCTGGGTCGGTGCGCTGTGCCTGCTGCTCGGCCCGGCGTGGCTGCTCGGGGCGGACGTCCTGGCGCGCGTGGTGGTCGCACCGCAGGAGGTGCCCGTGGGTGTCGTCGCGGCGCTCGTCGGTGCGCCGTTCTTCGTCGCACTGGTCCGGCGCCGTTCGGTGGCGGCGCCGTGAGGGCAGTCGTGGACCGTGCGCCGGAGACGGTGGAGGCTGCCGCCCGGCCCGCGGAGCGGCACTCCCGGCACGTCGTCTGGCGCGTCGGTGGGCTGAGCGTGCGGTTCGAGCGGCGGACCGCGGTCGTGCACCTCGTGCTCGTCGTCGCGCTCGCCGCCGCCGCGCTGTGGGCGCTGACCCTCGGCGACTACGGCATCCCCGTCGGGCAGGTGGTCGCGGCGCTGCGCGGGCACGCCGACGACCCGCTCGCGGCGTGGTTCGTGACCGACGTGCGGCTGCCGCGCGTGACGGCGGCGGTGCTCGTCGGGGCCGCGCTCGGCGTGTCGGGCGCGATCTTCCAGACGATCTCCGGCAACCCGCTGGGCAGCCCCGACGTCATCGGTTTCACCACGGGATCGGCGACGGGTGCGCTCGTGGCGATCATCCTCGTGGGGGCGTCGCCGGCCGGGACCTCGCTGGGCGCGGTCGTCGGCGGGCTCGTCGCGGCGCTCGTCGTGTACCTGCTGTCGTGGCGGCACGGGGTCGCCGGGTTCCGGCTGGTGCTCGTCGGGATCGGGGTCGGGGCGACGCTGCACGCCGCCAACGCGCTGCTCGTCGTGGAGGCTCCGCTGGACCGCGCGCAGAGCGCCGCGCAGTGGCAGGCCGGGTCGCTCAACGGGGTGACCTGGGCGCAGCTCGCGTGGCTCGCGGTGGCCCTGGCGATGCTCGTGCCGGTCGCGGCGGCGGTGTCCCGCGGGCTTTCGGTGCTGCCGCTCGGGGACGACCTCGCGCGCTCGCTCGGGACGCGCGTGCAGGGCGCACGGCTCGTGGCGGTGCTCGTCGGCGTGGCCCTCGTCGCGCTCGCCACCGCCGTGACCGGCCCTATCGCGTTCGTCGCGCTCGCGGCCCCGCACCTGGTCCGGCGGCTCACGCGTAACGCGGGCGTCGCGCTGACCGGCGGCGCGCTGCTGGGCGCGCTGCTCGTGCTCGTGAGCGACGTCGCCGCGCAACGGCTGTTCGCCCCGACGCAGCTCGCCGTCGGGATCGTCACCGGCGCGCTCGGGGGCACGTACCTCGTCGCGCTCCTGGCGCTGGAGTGGAGGAGGAGCCGCACATGAGCGGGACCATGCTCGCGGGGCGCGCGCTGACCGTCGGGTACGGCGCCGGGGCACCCGTGCTCGACGAGGTCGACGTCGACGTGCTCGACGGGGAGCTCACCGTGGTGGTGGGCCCCAACGCGTGCGGCAAGTCGACGCTGCTGCGCGCGCTCGCACGTGTGCTGCCCGTGCGCGGTGGGCAGGTGCTGCTCGACGGGCGCCCCATCGAGGGCTACGCGCCGAAGGTCGTCGCGCGGCGCCTCGGCCTGCTCCCGCAGTCCCCGACCGCGCCGGACGGCATCCTCGTCGCCGACCTCGTCGCGCGCGGCCGACACCCGCACCAGGGTCTGCTGCGCCAGTGGTCGTCGGCCGACGAGCGCGCGGTCACCGCAGCGATGGCCGCCGCGGGCGTCTCGGACCTGGCGAGCCGCACGGTCGACGAGCTGTCCGGAGGCCAGCGCCAGCGTGTGTGGATCGCGATGGCGCTCGCGCAGGAGACGCCGGTGCTGCTGCTCGACGAGCCGACGACCTACCTCGACATCGCCCACCAGATCGAGGTGCTCGACCTCGCACGCGACCTGCAGCGGGACGGGCGGACCGTCGTCGCGGTGCTGCACGACCTGCACCTCGCGTTCCGGTACGCCACGCACCTCATGGTGATGAGCGGCGGGCGCGTGGTCGCGCAGGGTGCGCCGGTCGACGTGGTGACCGCGGAGCTCGTCGAGGACGTGTTCGACCTGCCGTGCCGTGTCGTCGCGGACCCCGAGACGGGGACGCCGATGGTGATCCCGCTGGCGCGCGGTCGGTCTCTAGGTCGGGCCGATCGGTGACCGGCGCTCGGCCGACGCCGCCCAAGATCCCGCGGCCGCACCCGGCGCCGGTCGCTCGGAGCGAGCGTGTGGCGGCGCTCGAACGGCAGGTCTCGGTGTCGTCGCGGCGTGAGGCCGACGAGGTGGTCGCCGGGTTCTGGGCGGGCGTGGCGCGCACGCCGCTCGTCGAGAGGCTGGACGGGACCGACGAGCTCGTCGTCACCTTCCTCTGGCGCGACGGCGACGCGGACCAGGTCCTGCTGTTCGTCAACCGGCTGACCGACGAGCGCGACCTCGCGGCGAGCCTCATGCGGCGCGTGCCGGGGACCGACGTGTGGCACCTGTCGTACCGGATGGGGCCGTCGTGGCGCGCGTCCTACGCGTTCCTCCCGCATCGCAGCGGGGAGCGTGAGCCGTGGCGGGACGCGAGCGACCAGGTCGCGATCCGCGCCGCGCTCGACCACGGCTGCGCCGACCCGCTCAACCCCGAAGTCAGCCGCAACCGTGCGGGCGTCGCGCAGTCGGTCGCGGCGCTGCCGTCTGCGCCCGCGCAGTCCTGGCTCCGTCGTCGGCCGGGGGCCGCGCGGGGGACCGTGCGTGAGGCGACCGAACCGGGCGGCCGCCGCGTGTGGCTGTACGAGCCGCCGGGTCTGCGCGCGGGCGAGCGGGTGCCGCTCGTCGTCGCGCTCGACGGCGAGGTGTGGACCGGTCCGCAGGACCTGCCCGCCACGCTCGACGCGCTGCTCGACGACGGTGCGATCCGACCGCTGTGCGCCGTGCTCGTCGACTCGGGGGGCCGCGAGAACCGGTGGGCGGAGCTGGACCAGCGCGCCGACCTGCGCGACCACCTCGCGACCGACCTGCTCGACTGGGCGCGCTCCGTGCTGCCCGTCGGGCCGGACCGTTCGGACGTGACCGTCGTGGGGCAGAGCCTCGGGGCGCTGACCGCGCTGTGGGCGCTGGTGCGGCACCCTGATCGGATCGGCTCCGTCGTGAGCCAGTCGGCCTCGCTGTGGCAGGACGAGATCCTCACCGCGCTCCCGTCGGCGGACCTGGCGGGGACGCGAGCGTGGGTCGAGGTCGGGCGGCAGGAGTGGGTGCTGCAGCCGCGCCATCCCGCGGCCGTGGGGCTGCTGCGGGACGCGGGGTGCGACGTGGCGTACACGGAGTTCGACGGCGGGCACGACTACGCGTGCTGGCGGGGCGGCATCGCCGACGCCCTGCGCCACCTGCACCCAAACGGGTGAATCGGCTCGTTTCGCTGAATTGGTGCTCGGCCGCTACTCCCCGAAAGCGTGACGGAGGCATAGTCTCTCGCCACCACGCAAGGCCGATCGACAGACCAGTACTCGCGGGGCCCGCCTATGGGGGTGTGGGTTCTTGGTCGACGTCTAGCACGTCGTGGCTGCTGGAGGCTCGGGTTGCGTGGCATGAATTTCTTTGGTGTGCCTTCTGCTTGGCGTGCGCGTACCGCTCCTTGTGCAGCAGACCCCAGGCAAGCCCGCCTGGGTCGACTCACCCCCATCGAATACGAGACGATCGAGACCACTCAGGCCGCAGACGCCGCCTGAGTTCCCTGTCTCCTATTCGTGCATCAGTCCCGAATTCTGGTGTCCGCCGTCGCGTTCCTCGTGATCATCGCGATCCCGATCACCGTCAACCAGGCGCTCGCCAGGCGTCGGGCGACCGCTCGCCCGCGCTAGCAGAAGCCGAGAGGCCCTCGCTCATGGTGAGCGAGGGCCTCTCGTCGCGCGCAGCCTTGCGCTACCGCTTGACCTTCCCGGTCGACTTCGAGGTCGCGGTCGCCGTCGTGTAGCCGGACTTCTTCCCGGTGACCTTGACGGTGATCTTCTTGCCCGCCAGCGAGGACTTCAGCTTGAGCGACGTGCCCGTCGCGCCGCTGATCGCCTTGCCGTTCGCGTACCAGCGGTACGTGAGCCGCGTGCCGGACGTCCAGGTGCCCGCCTTGACCTTGAGGGTCTTGCCGACCTTCGCGGTGCCGGAGACCTTCGGCGTGGCCTTGGTGAGCGTGCCCGCCGCGACCGCCGCGGTCGCCGCCGACGTCTTCGACGCGGTGGTGTAGCCGCGCTGCGAGCCGGTGACGGTGACGGTGATCTTCTTGCCCTTGTCCGCGGAGGTCAGGGTGTACGACGACGACCTCGCGCCGCTGATCGCCTTGCCCGAGCGGTTCCACTGGTACGCGAGCGTGGTGCCCTTGGTCCAGGTCCCCGCCGAGGCGGTCAGCTTCTTGCCGACCTTCGCCGTGCCCGAGACCTTCGGGGTGCCCGCGGTGAGCGTGCCCGCGGCGACGGTCACGGCGGCGCTCGTCGTGCTCGCGTCCGTGTGGCCGACGAGCGTGCCCGTGACGCGCACCGAGACCTTGGTGCCCACGTCGGACGGGGTCAGCGCGTAGGTCGCACCCTTCGCGCCCGCGATCGTCGCGCCCCCACGCAGCCACGTGTAGGCCAGCGTGGTGCCCGCCGCCCAGCCGGACGTGCCGGCGCGGACGGTCTGGCCGACCTTCGCGGTGCCCTCGACCTTCACGGTGCCCGCCGTCGAGCCGGCCGGGGTCACCGTGACGGCGACCGCGATCGAGCGCGGCGTGTCCCCGCTGCGCAGGCTGCCCGAGAGCAACCGCAGGTAGTGGGTGCTGCCCACGCCCCAGGCGAGCGACGCGTCGCTCACGGCGGCCGCGGTCGGGAACGGCAGGTCGAGCGACCACGTGCCGTCCTGGTCGGCCGCCGCGACGGCGTACACGCCGCTCACCGGGGCGTCGCCGTTGCTCGGGTTGGTGGCCTTGCCGGCCTTGGGCTCCGCGGCGCCGCCGTCGAGCTTGACCGCCAGGGTGGAGCCGTTCGCGCCGGTCTTGTCGCGGAAGTTGGCGCCCTCCACGTGGAACTTCTCGCCGTAGGTGACGCTGATCTTCAGCGGGGTCGTCGCCGGCGCGCCGGTGGCGGAGGACGCCGTCGGGTCGAGGACGTCGACGCCGCCGATCGCCTCGATGCGCGGCACGATCCGCCAGACCTTGTTGCTCGAGGCCTTGTCGACCGCGAAGGCGTTGCCCTTGACGTCGACCGAGACGTGGTTGACGCTCGCGATCGGCAGGGACGCGACCTTGTTGCCGGCCAGGTCCAGGACCGTGACCGACGTGCCCGTGAGGTTGGAGACGTAGACGAGACCGTGCACGTGGTCGATCACCGTGTTCAGCGCGCCGCGGCCCGTGGGGACCTCGCGGAGCGTCTCGCCGGTGGTCGCGTCGGCGATCACCACCTCGTTGCCCGACTGGGAGGCGACGAACACGCGGTTGCTCTTCGCGTCGTACGCGATGCCCGAGCCGCCCGAGCCGCGGACACCGTTGACCCCGTTGAGGCCGTCGACCGTGAGGAACGTGGGCTGGTAGCCCTCGGTCGTCGCGTCCGCCGTCCTGATCTTGGCGACGCGGTTGCCCTGCAGGCTCGGGGACACCAGCGTGCCGCCGTCGAGCGAGAGAGACACGGGGTTGAAGAAGTCGCGGGTCCCGGTCTGGATGTCCGTGACCTTCTCGTACTTCGTGCCGTCGCCGTCCTTGTCGTCGGCCTCGAACACCGAGATGTAGCCGTTGGCCGTAGCCGACGAGCCCTCGCTCGCGGAGCTGACGAACACCAGGCCGGTGCTCGGGTCCACGACGACGTCACGCGGGTGCGTGATCGTGTTCGCGGGGAACTGCTTGACCAGGCTCAGGTCGCTCTCGGAGTAGACGGCAACCGACGCGGAGCCGGTGTTCGACACCCACACGTTCCCGTGCTCGTCGTCGACCGCGATGCCGAACGCGCCGGTCTTGGTGAAGCCGTCGTGGTCGACCGTCTCGTGCGAGGCCTCGACCTGCAGCGTGACGGGGTCGAGCTTGTAGATGTAGCCCTTGGTCCCCGTGCCGCGGTCGGATGCCGTCACGTACAGCGCATCCTGCGCGGCGCTGTACGCCGACTGGTAGAAGCCCTGGTAGAGACCCTGGTCAGCGGTGGTCGACGTGACGTCGAACCGGCCGGTGCCCGACGCGGCCTCGTTGGGGTAGACCGTCTGCGGGAGCGTGAAGGTCAGCGCCTCGGGCGTCGCCTGGACGACGACGAGGTCGAGCGGGCTCGGCG
Source organism: Cellulomonas sp. HZM (assembly GCF_000708885.1). Taxonomy (GTDB): domain Bacteria; phylum Actinomycetota; class Actinomycetes; order Actinomycetales; family Cellulomonadaceae; genus Cellulomonas. Next base: position 22,547 of record NZ_JEOE01000009.1, read on the forward strand.
CGTCCGCGGCGATCGCGTAGGGGAGCGAGACCTTGCCCTGGTCGTCGGCCGTGCGGTCGGTGCCGAGCACCGCGCTGCCGAGCTTGACCGACGACAGCGTCGCGCCGGCCGCGAGCCCGCTGAGCGTCAGCGTGCCGGAGGTGCCGAGCGTCGCGCCCGGGTCAAGCACTGCGGCGGGCGGCACGACGACGGACGCGGCCTTGGTGGTGCCCTTGTCGCCGGTGATGTCCAGGCGCAGGGTGCCGGCGGTCGCCGCGCCCGCGGGCAGCACGACCTTCGCCGTCAGGGCCCCGCTCGCCGGGACGGTGTACGTGGGGCTCGTCGTGGACGTACGACCCGACGTGACGGTCCACTGACGGGCGGTGCCGCCCTGCGCGACCGAGAGGACCTCGCCGGCGGGGAACGCACCGCCGGAGAAGCTGACGGTGACCTGGCCGTCCGCCGCCGTCGTGGCCGACGAGACGAGACCCGCGCCGATCGTGAACGTGAGCAGCACCGAGCGCGGCGTGTCGCCGTTCTCGAGCGAGCCGGTGAGCAGGCGCAGCGTGTGCGTCGACCCGACCGCCCATGCGGTCTCCAGCGCCGGCGCCGTGTTGTCGGGCGTCGGGAAGGGGATGTCGGCGCTGAACGTGCCGTCGTCCTCGGCCTCGATCGCGGCCCAGATGTCGAACGCGTCGGCCGAGGTGCCGGTCGCCGGGTTGGTGACCGGGCCCGACTTCGGCTCGGTGGTGAGCGCGTCGCCGAGCTTCACGCCGATCGTCGACCCGTTGTGCGAGGTCGGCGTCGTCGTCCAGCCGCTGCCCTCGAGGTGGATCGCGTTGCCGCTCGAGACGACGTCGGCGACCGTCGCGCTCGCGCCGTCGGACGCGGTCACGGTGTCGGCGTGGGCGGCGTCGACCGCCCAGGGGGAGATGGTGAGCGCTGACGCTGTCAGCGCCGAGGCGACGATCACGGCCGCGGTGCGGCCGGCGTACCCCGAGATCGTGGAACTCATGACACTCCTTGAGCCTGTCCACCTCGCGGTGCGCGAGGCTTCATCGGATGAAACTTAGGAGAGGCTTGCCTATTGAGACAAGGAGGTGATCAGCCGATGGACGCCCGAGGAGGGAGGCGTGCGTCACACCGCGAGGGGCGCTCGCGGTGTGACGTGCTTCGGTGACGCGGGAAGGACGGCCGCCCGTCGTCAGACGGTCGCGCGGCGGCCCGGTCGGCGGCGCCACGCGACGACGGAGCAGACCAGCGCACCCACGACGAGGACCGCCCCGGAGCCCGCGAGCACCGCGACGGCGGTCGTGCTGCTCGTGTAGTGCGCGGCCGGAGCGCTCTGCTGCGGGTCGGCGGCGTCGTAGGTGATGTCGATCGCACCGCCCGGCTCGAAGGTGCAGTACGCCTCGTCGACGTTCGGGCTGGTGGCCGAGTACGTGGTGCCGAGCACGACGAACGTGTAGGAAGGACCGCACGGGTCGTACCGCGGCTCGGTGTAGTGCTCGCGGCTGAGGCTCGTCACCACGGCGGTCGTGTGCTCGCCGTACGTCGGCAGGGTCGACATCGCGACGCCGACAGCGGCGCCCCACGCCACGGCGAACGCAGCGAGTGCGCCCAGGAGCAGCGCGACAGCCGCCACGACCCACCCGACCGCGCGTCGCGGGCGCCCCTGCGTGGGGTCGACCGGTGCGGCCGTCGGTGCGCTTCCGGTGTGCTGCTCCATGCTCGTTCCCCCTGAGTTGCGGCGCTCCGGTGCGGCTGGCGACCGGGCTGCTGGCCGAGCGTAGCGGCGTGAGGCCTCAGGCGGGGGCGTCCCGGCGGGTGATCAGCGGCAGGTAGATCTCGTCGACGATCTCGACGAGCACCTCGTCGGGGACCTTCCCGAGTCGCATGAGCGCCTCGTGCCGGAACAGGTCGAACGCGAGCGTGCGGATCCGGGCCGGGACGTCCGCCGACGGGATCTCTCCGCGGGCGACGGCTCGGTCGACGATGTCGTCGACGCCCGAGCGCCGGTCGCCGAACACGTCGCGGCGCAGGTCGGCGATGTTGGTCCCGGTCTCGATGAAATAGCCGCCGAGGTAGGAGACGAGCAGGGCCGACGACGCGATGCGGGTCTCGTTGGTGCGTCGCATGAGCGCCAGGACGTCGCCGCGCAGCGACCCCGTGTCGGGCGCCTCGGTCCGGTCGTGCGCGAGGACCCGCGCGACCGCTGCGTGCACGAGCTCGGGCTTCGTCGCCCACCGGCGTGCGATCACGGGGCGGCTCGTGCCGGCGCGCTGGGCGACCGAGTCGAGCGTGAGCGCGCCGTACCCGACCTCGACGAGCTCGGCCCACGTGGCGTCGAGCAGCGCGGCCTCGAGTGCCGGTCCGCGTCGTCGTCGGCCGGCGTCCGGCTCTTCTAGATGCACTTGCGCATCTTAACTCACCGTGCCTATCGTGCCGTTAAGAAGCGACTCTGCATCTTATGAAGGAGACCCGATGACCCGGACCGCGACCCTCGACCCCGCGCCGCCACCCGACGGGCTCGACCCCGAGCTCAGGCGGATCGCCACCGCGGTCGTCGTCGGCGGCATCGCGGTCATCCTCGACACGACGATCGTCAGCGTCGGCCTGCACCAGCTCGGCGGCGCGCTCGGCGCCACGGTCGGCACGATCCAGTGGGTCAGCACCGCGTACCTGCTCGCGATGTTCGTGACGATCCCGCTGTCCGGCTGGGCGCAGGCACGCGTCGGCAGCAAGCGGCTCTGGCTCGTCGCGCTCGGCGCGTTCCTGCTGGGCTCCGCACTGTGCGCAGTCGCGTGGGACGCCTCGAGCCTCATCGCGTTCCGCGCGGTCCAGGGACTCGGCGGCGGCCTGATGATGCCACTGATGACGACGATCATCATGCAGGCGGCGCACGGCCGGAACCTCGGCCGCCTGATGGCGACGGTCAGCCTCCCGGCCGCTCTGGGTCCCATCCTCGGACCGGTGCTCGGAGGCGTGATCCTGAACTGGCTCTCGTGGCAGTGGATGTTCCTCGTCAACCTCCCGCTCGGTGCCGTCGGCCTGGTGCTCGCGGTGCGGATGATCCCCGCGGACACGCTCCGGCGCCGCGTGCCCCTCGACGTCGTGGGTCTGCTGCTCGTCTCGCCGGGGACGGTCGGTGTGATCTACGGGCTCACGCAGGTCGGTGAGCTCGGCGGGTTCGGCCACGCGCGCGTCCTCGTGCCGCTCGTCGCCGGGCTCGTGCTGCTCGCCGCGTTCGTCGGCTGGGCGCTGCTGCGCGGCGGCACCGCCCTGATCGACGTGCGCCTGTTCCGCCACCGCGCGCTGTCCGCGTCCTCCGCCCTGCTGTTCCTCACGGGCATCGCCCTCTACGGCGCGATGCTCCTGCTGCCGCTCTACTGGCAGGAGGTCCGCGGCGAGGACGCGCTCGGCGCCGGGTTGCTGCTCGTGCCCCAGGGCGTCGGCGCTCTGCTGTCCCGGACCGTCGCGGGACGCCTCACCGACGCGATCGGCGGGCGGTGGGTCGCGGTCACGGGGTTCGCGCTGCTCACGCTCGCGACCGTCCCGTTCGCGCTCGCCACGGAGACGACGAGCACCGTGTGGCTCATGGCCGTGCTGCTCGTGCGCGGGTTCGGGCTCGGTGCCGTGACGATCCCGCTGATGACCGGCGCGTTCGTCGGCCTCGAGCGCGACGAGGTGCCGCACGCCAGCATCGTCACGCGCGTGGCTCAGCAGCTCGGCGGGTCGTTCGGCACCGCGGTGCTCGCGGTGGTGCTGGTCGGCGCGGTCGCCGGGGCCGGCTCCGTGCACGAGGTCGCGCTCGGGTTCGACCACGCGTTCTGGTGGGCGACCGGGTTCACCGCGCTGGCTGCGGTGCTCTCGCTGCTGCTGCCGGGGCGTGCCCGGCCGGTCGTGGCGGGCGCGAACAGGTAGCCGATCAGTCGAGCGTGCCGAACGGTGAGCCGCCGGTCGCCAGCGTTCGGTCGAGGGTCGCGGGATCGAAGACGTGGTCGCGCACCAGGTAACCCGCCCCGGCGATGCCCGCGCGGGAGCGGAACCGGGTCGGCACGATCCTCAGCTGGCGCGTCGCGAGCGGGAGCGCGCGCTGGTAGATCACCTCGCGCACCCCGGCGAGCAGGTGGTCGCCGGTCACGCTCAGCAGGCCACCCAGGACGATGACGTCCGGGTTGAGCAGGCTCGTCGCGTAGGCCACGGCCTCGCCGAGGATGCGTCCCGACGACCGCAGCCGCGCGACCGCGTCGAGCTCGCCGCGCTTGACGCGGTCCGCCACGTCGCGGGCGTCGTGGATGCCCTCGCGGCCGCGTTCCCGCAGGTCGCGCGCCAGGGCCCACCCGCCGACGAGCGCCTCGAGGCAACCCAGGTTCCCGCAGCGGCACTGCGGGTCGCCGTAGCCGTTGATGTGCGCGTGCCCGATGTCGCCGGCCGCCCCCTGGGCGCCCCGGTTGATCGCGCCGTCGATGACCATCCCGCTCCCGACCCCCGTGCCCGCCTTGATGTACAGGAGGTGGGTCTGGTCCGGCCAGTGCCGCCGCTGCTCCGCGAGCGTCAGGAGGTTCACGTCGTTGTCGATGAGGACGGGCACGCGCCAGTGCTGCTGCAGGTGGCTGCGGATGTCGTAGCCGTCCCAGCCGGACATGATCGACCAGCCGCGGACCTGGCCCGCGCCGAAGTCGACGGGTGCCGGGAGACCGAGCCCGACGCCTGCGACCGGGACGTCGTCCAGGCCTGCGCCGGTGATCGCGTCGCGGATCGCGGCCCCGACGATGTCGAGCAAGGTCTCCGGTCCGTCGTCAAGGGCGAGCCGCATGACCCGCTCGGTGAGGATCGTCGTGGCGAGGTCGGTGACGGCGATGCGCGTGCGCTCCTCGCCGAAGTCGACGCTGATCATGAGGCCCGCTGCGGGGTTGAGCCGGAGCGCGCGCGACGGGCGGCCGCGCGACGACACGAGCTCGTCGGTCTCGACCACCAGGTCAGCCGCGGCCAGCGCATCCAGGCGCTGCCCCACGGTCGACCGTGCGAGGCCCGTGACCTCCGAGATCGCCGTGCGCGTGCGCGCCTGACCGGTCGTGATGAGGCGCAGCACCGCACCCGGTCCGTCGTCGACGCGCCACGGGCTGGCCGACGCCGGTGTCGACTGCTCCACTTCTCCTCCACCCCCTCGTTCAACGTCGTCAGTGAACCACACTTCCGTCGGCGAAACTACGTAATGAAGCAATTGAACGTTGACAGTCGACGAAACGGCGTATGAGCATCGTCGTACCGGCCCCTGAGCGCGACGTGGCGACAGCCGGCCCGCTGGTTCCGCACCAGCGACCAGAGGAGGCGTCAATGAGGATCATCCGAGGTACCCACCGCTCCGTCCCCGCTGGCCTGGCAGCCCTGCTGGGAGCCTCCGCGCTGCTCACCGCGTGCAGCAGCGACAGCTCGGACGGCGCGGCTGGCGACGGCACGTCGACGTCCTCCGCAGGCGGCGGGGACGTCACCATCGGCATCGTCGAGCTCAACCTCTCGAACCCCTTCTTCGGCACGCTCGAGAAGGCGACCGAGGCGGCCGCGACCGCGAACGGCTGGAAGGTCATGAAGGCCGAGGCCAAGGTGCCCGGCGACTCCGCGACGCAGGTGACCGCGATCGAGAACATGATCAACGCCGGCGTCAAGGGCATCGTGCTCGACCCCGCGAACCCGACGGCGCTCGTCGACGTCGTCAAGAAGGCGCGCGACAAGGGAATCCTCGTCGTCACCGTGAACGCGACACTCACGCCGATCGATGCGGCCGACGCGACGTTCGCGACCGACAACGAGGCGGCGGGCGTCCTCATCGGCAAGTGGGCCAAGGCCAACGGCCCGGCCGACCCGTCGATCGCGATGCTCGACTACGACCTGTCCGACGGCCCGGCCAAGGGTCGCCACGTCGGCTTCCTGAAGGGCTACGGGATCGACGACAGCTCGCCGCTCATCGCAGGCACCGCGCTCACCAAGGGCACGGTCGATACGGGCCAGTCCGCGATGGAGCAGCTGTTGTCCGCGCACCCGGACATCAACCTCGCGTACACGATCAACGAGCCCACGGCTCACGGCGCGTACACGGCGATCAAGAACCACGGGACCGACGTCACGCTCGTCTCGGTCGACGGTGCGTGCTCCGGCGTGCAAGACGTCAAGGACGGCATCATCGGCGCCACCGCGATGCAGTTCCCCAGCAAGATGGGCGAGATGGCGGTCGACGCCATCGCGGCCTACATCAAGGACGGCACCAAGCCCGCCTCGGGCCTGACCGACTCCGGCTCCGTGCTCATCACGGACAAGCCGGCCGACGGCCTGGAGTCGCAGGACTCCAGCTGGGGGCTGGACAACTGCTGGGGCGAGAAGTGACGCAGGCGACCCTGCGGCAGGAAGCCGTGGCCGACCTCCAGAAGGAGGTCGGCCACGGCCGCGGGATCCGATCGCTGCTGAGCCACCAGGTCACGGGCCCGCTCGCGGCGCTGCTCGTCGCGGTCGTCGTGTTCTCCGTCTTCACCGACAGGTTCCTGCAGCCGGGCAACCTCTCGCTCATCGCGCAGCAGTCGGTCGTCGTCGGGACGCTCGCGCTCGGGCAAGCGCTCGTCATCCTGACCGCCGGGATCGACCTGGCCAACGGCGCGATCATGGTCCTCGGCACGGTCGTGATCGGGAAGGCGGCGCTCGACGGGGACGTCGTGCTCGCGCTCGTCCTCGGGATCGTGGCCTGCGCGGTCGTCGGCGCCGTCAACGGCCTGCTCGTCTCCCGGGCCGGGCTGCCACCGTTCATCGTGACCCTGGGCGTCCTCACCGTGGTGACCGCCGCGTCCCGCCTGTACACCGACTCGGCGAGCTACCCGATCGCCGACGGGCTGCTCACCGTGCTCGGCGACGGCCCGACGATCGGCGGGTTCACCGTCACCTACGGCGTGATGCTCTGGGTGCTCCTGACCGTCGGGCTCGGCTACGTGCTGTCCCAGACCGCGTGGGGCGTGCGCGTGTACGCGGTGGGCGACAACCCGCCCGCAGCCCGTCTCGCGGGCATCAAGGTCAAGCGCGTCCTGCTCGGCGTCTACGTCGTCGCCGCGATCGTCTACGGGCTCGCGGCCTGGCAGGCGCTCGGGCGCACGCCCACGGCCGACCCCAGCGGGTACTCCACGGCGAACCTCGACAGCATCACGGCCGTCGTCATCGGCGGGACCAGCCTGTTCGGCGGTCGCGGTGGCGTCTACGGGACGCTGATCGGCACGCTCATCGTGGTCGTGCTGCAGAACGGTCTCACCCAGGCGGGGATCGACTCGCTCTACCAGCAGGTCGCTACGGGCGCGCTCGTCATCGTCGCGGTGCTCGTCGACCGGATCGTGCGCAGGAGGCAGACGCGATGAGCATCGAACCGACGATCCTGCGCGCTCGGGGTCTCACCAAGAGCTACGGGCACGTCGTCGCGATCGACGGCTCGTCCTTCGACCTGCGACCGGGCGAGATCCTGGCTGTCATCGGCGACAACGGCGCGGGCAAGTCCACGCTCATCAAGGCGCTGACCGGCGCCGTCGTGCCGGACTCCGGTGCGCTGTACCTCGACGACGAGCAGGTCACGTTCCACAGCCCGCTCGACGCACGCCGCGCCGGGATCGAGACCGTGTACCAGGAGCTCGGTGTCGCACCGGCGCTCGACATCTCGCAGAACCTCTACCTCGGCCGGGAGCAGCGTGTCCCCGGATGGCGAGGGACGGTCCTGCGGCAGCTCGACAAAAAGGCGATGCGAGAGGGCTCGGCGCGTCAGATGGCCGACCTCGGCATCCGCATCCAGTCGATCCGCCAGACCGTCGAGACGCTCTCCGGCGGCCAGCGTCAGGCCGTCGCGGTCGCACGCGTCGCGGCCTGGGCCACGCGGCTCGTGATCATGGACGAGCCGACCGCCGCGCTCGGTGTCCGCGAGACGAACCAGGTGCTCGACCTCATCCAGCGCGTCCGGGACAACGGGCTCCCGGTCGTGCTGATCAGCCACAACATGCCCAACGTGTGGCAGGTCGCCGACCGTGTGCACATCCACCGGCTCGGACGGCGGGTCGCACTCGCGGACACGTCGTCGCTCACGATGGACGACGCGGTCGCGGTGATGACCGGCGCTCGTCCTGCGCACACGATCGAGCAGGTCGAGACCGCGCCCGACGAGTGGGAGCACACGGCCGGGGAGGGAGCCGCATGACGGCCGAGGTCGAGCTCAGCGAGCTCGTCGAGGCCGCCCGTTCCCTCGTCGTCCCGGGCGAGCGCCACGTGCTCGGCATCACGGGGGCGCCCGGCTCGGGCAAGTCGACCCTCGCCGAGGCGATCACGAGTGCGCTCGGGGACGACGCCGCGTTCGTCGCCCTCGACGGCTTCCACCTCGCCGACGCCGAGCTCCACCGCCTGGGCAGGCACCCGCGCAAGGGCGCCGAGGACACGTTCGACGCCGCGGGGTATGTCAACCTCCTGCGCCGATTGCGGGCCCGCACCGAGGTGGTCTACGCGCCGGTGTTCGACCGCGGGCTCGAGGCCGCGATCGCCGGCAGCGTGGCGGTCGGCACGGACGTGCCGCTGATCGTCACCGAGGGGAACTACCTGCTCGTCGACGCCCCCGTGTGGCGCGACGTGCGGCCCCTGCTCGACGCCTGCTGGTACGTCGACCCCGGTGAGGACGTCCGCATCGAGCGCCTCGTCGCGCGACATATGCGGTTCGGCAGGTCCCCGCAGGAGGCGCGTGAACGCTCGCTCGGCTCCGACCAGCGCAACGCGGAGCTCATCGCAGCAACCCGTCAGTCCGCCGACCGGGTCGTCCGGCCGGCTCCCAGCACCGAGGTCTCGGAGGCCACCGCATGAGCGTGCTCGACCTGTTCCGCCTCGACGGCAAGATCGCCGTCGTGACCGGTGGCAACCACGGCATCGGTCTCGCGACCGCGGTCGCGTTCGCCGAGGCCGGTGCGGCCGTCGCGGTCGTCGGGCGCGACGACGAGCGCAACGAGGCCGCCGTCGAGCGACTCCGCGGGCTCGGGGCGACCGCCCTCGCGGTGCGCGCCGACGTGACCGACCGCGAGGCGCTCGTGGCGATGAACGAGAAGGTCACGCGCGAGCTCGGGCCGGTCGACGTGCTGGTGAACAACGCCGGCATCGGGTTCCACGGGAACGCGCTCGAGATCGACGAGGACCACTGGCGGCGCGTCATGGCCACGAACCTCGACGCCGTCTGGGCCGCGAGCCAGGTGGTCGGCGCGTCGATGGTCGCGCGGGGGACCGGGTCGATCGTCAACATCGGCTCCATGTCCGGGATGATCGTCAACCGCCCGCAGTGGCACTCGCCGTACGCGATCTCGAAGGCCGCGGTGCACCACCTCACGCGGTCGCTCGCCGCCGAGTGGGCGCCGCACGGCGTGCGCGTCAACGCGCTGGCTCCCGGGTACACGAAGACCGGGATCGCTGACATCGACAAGCCCGAGTACCGGCACTACTGGGTCGACGAGGTCCCGATGCAGCGCTACGCGCAGGCGGAGGAGATCGCGCCCGCGGTGCTCTACCTCGCGAGCCCCGCGGCGTCCTTCGTCACGGGCGAGGTGCTCGTCATCGACGGCGGCTACACGCTGTGGTGACGGGCGCCGCCGCCGCGTCGCCCGTCCTGCTCGCCCCCAACACCGTGCCGTCCTTCTACCCCGGCACGGGCCGGATCGGCGCGCTCCGGCGAGACCCGACGCTGCCCGCCGACGACCCCGAAGACTGGATCGCGTCGACCGCTCGTCGCACCGGCATGGGGGACCGCGGGCTGTCGACGCTGCCCGACGGGACCCGGCTGGTCGACGCGCTCGCGGACGACCCGCACCCGTGGCTCGGCCCCGGCCGGGACAGAAACGGGCTGCTCGTGAAGCTGCTCGACGCAGGGCGGCGGCTGCCCCTGCACGTCCATCCCGACCGCTCGTTCGCGGGCGCCCACCTGGGCAGCCCGGCCGGCAAGACGGAGGCGTGGATCGTGCTCGACGCGGACCCCGGTGCATACGTGCACCTCGGGTTCTCGCGGGACGTGACCGCCGACGAGCTCGAGTCCTGGGTCCGGACGCAGTCGGTCGACGAGCTGCTCGACGCGACACGGCGGGTCCCGGTCAGCCGCGGCGACGTGCTGCTGTGCCCGGCCGGGGTGCCGCACGCGATCGGGGCGGGGGTGTTCGTCGTGGAGCTCCAGGAGGCGACCGACCTGTCGATCATGCTCGAGTGGGCCGGCTACCCCATCGAGACGGACGACGTGTTCCTCGGGCTCGACCAGGACGAGGCGCTCGCTGCAGCCGACCGCGGCGCGTGCGACGACGCGCGGCTGCAGACCCTGCGGGGACGTGCGCTGCAGGGCGTCGAGGACGCCGAACGAGGGGTCGTCGCGCTGCTGCCTCCCGCGGCGGACCCGTTCTTCTGCGCCGAGCAGGTACGGCCCGGGCCGGACGGGGCGCTGCTCGACCAGCGCTTCGCGGTGCTCGTCGTGCTCGCCGGTTCCGGCCGCCTCACCGGGCGCTGGTCCGGGCCGCAGGACGTGCACGCCGGCCAGACCTGGCTCGTGCCGCACGCGGCCGGCCCGACGACCCTCACGGGCGACGTGCTCGTCGTCCGCTGCGCACCGGCCTGACCACCACCCACACCCAGCACCGGAGAACGCCGTGACGAGCACCCCTGCCCTCGACCTGCCCACGCTCGACTGGACCGACCACGACACCCAGGCTGTGACCGCGGCCCGTCTCATCGCCATGGACGCGGTGGAGGCGGCCGGCCACGGCCACCCCGGGACGGCGGTCAGCCTCGCCCCCGTCGGTCACCTCCTGTTCCAGCACCACCTGCGCCACGACCCCGCCGACCCGGACTGGCGCGGACGGGACCGCTTCGTGCTCTCCTGCGGGCACACGAGCCTGACCCTCTACACGCAGCTCTACCTCGCGGGATACCCGCTGACGCTCGACGACATCAAGGCCTACCGGAAGCTCGGCAGCCTCACCCCGGCGCACCCGGAGCGTGGTCACACGGCGGGCGTGGAGACGACGACGGGGCCCCTCGGGCAGGGGCTCGCCACCGCCGTCGGGATTGCCATGGGCGCGCGCCGCGAGCGAGGGCTGCTCGACCCCGACGCGCCTGTGGGGCAGAGCCCGTTCGACTTCCGCGTGTTCGTGCTCTGCTCCGACGGCGACCTGCAGGAAGGCGTGACGGCCGAGGCGAGCGCGTTCGCGGGACACCAGGCGCTCGGCAACCTCGTGGTGGTCTACGACGACAACCGCATCTCGATCGAGGGCAGCACGGCGCTCGCGTCGACGGAGGACACCGCCGCGAGGTACGAGGCATACGGGTGGCACGTGCAGACCGTCGACCTGGCGCCCGACGGCGACGTCGACGTCGTCGCGCTGTCGGCGGCCCTGGACGCGGCGACCGCGGAGACCGGGCGGCCGTCGATCGTGCTGCTGCGCAGCATCATCGCCTGGCCCGTGCCGGGCGCGCAGGGCACGGCCGCGTCGCACGGCTCAGCGCTCGGGGCGGATGCGGTCCGGCTGGCGAAGTCCGTGCTCGGAGCGGACCCCGACGCGACGTTCGCCGTGCCGCCCGAGGTGGTCGCGCGGACGCAGGCGAACGCCCGTGCGCGTGCCGCCGAGGCGCGAGCCGGGTGGGACGAGGCATTCGAGGCGTGGGCCGCGGCCCGTCCCGAGGAGGCCGCGCTGCTGGCCCGGCTCGATGCGGGGGAGGTCCCCGGGTCGTTCGCGGGGGCGATGCCGCGGTTCGAGCCCGGGACGACGATCGCGACGCGCAAGGCGTTCGGCCGCGGGCTCGCCGTCGCCGCCGGGCTGCTGCCCGAGGTGTGGGGCGGATCTGCGGACCTCGGCGAGTCCAACGGGACGAATGTCGCCCCGACCTCGTTCCTGCCGGCGAGCAGCACCCTGCCCGGTGCCGACCCGGCCGGCTCGACGATCCACTGGGGCATCCGCGAGCACTTCATGGGTGCCGCGATGAACGGCATCGCGCTCTCCGGCCGCTCACGGCCCTACGGCGGGACATTCCTCGTGTTCAGCGACTACATGCGCCCTGCGGTGCGCCTCGCGGCGCTCATGGGTCTGCCGACGCTCTACGTGTGGACGCACGACTCCATCGGCCTCGGTGAGGACGGCCCGACGCACCAGCCGGTCGAGCACCTGGCCTCGTTGCGTGCGATGCCGGGCCTCGACGTGCTGCGGCCGGGCGACGCGAACGAGACCGCGGTGCTGCTGTGGCGGGTCCTGTCCGATCGGGGTCGGCCCGTGGCGTTCAGCCTCAGCCGCCAGGACCTCCCCGTGCTCCCGGAGGACCGCGACGGGTTCTCGACGAGCGCCCTCGCCGTCCGTGGCGGGTACGTGCGGTGGGAGGGCGGGCCGGGCGACGAGCTGCGGCTGGTGCTCCTCGCGACGGGTTCCGAGCTGCACGTGGCGGTGTCGGCGGCCAAGCGGCTCGCCGCGTCCGGGGTGCGGACCCGCGTCGTGTCGATGCCGTGTCGTGAGTGGTTCGACGAGCAGGACGCCGAGTACCGCGACCTCGTGCTCCCGCCGGGCGTCCGCGCGCGCGTCGCCGTCGAGGCGGCGAGCCGGCAGAGCTGGTACGACCTCGTCGGTCTCGACGGGCGGGTGCTCGGCGTGGACGCGTTCGGCGCCTCGGCCTCCGCGCAGGAGCTGTTCGAGCAGTTCGGCCTGACGCCCGACCACGTCGTCGAGGCCGCTCTCGAGGTGCTCCAGGACTGAGATCGGTCGACTCAGGCGGCCCGTGCCGGGACCCGGCGCGCGGTCGTCCCGGTCGCGCGCGCCCACCCGGCCGGCGCCCACCGGTCGTACAGCGTCGTGACCAGTGCGACGACGTACGCGAACAGGATCGCGTCGCCGAGCGCCACCCCGGTGGTCCGTGACCCGCTCACCAGCGCGGTGAGCACGCCCATCGCGACCAGGCTGACCGCTGTGTTGAGCGCGAGCTGACGGCCCAGGCTCGTCGGGCCGGGGCGTCCGGCCCGAAGCCGCCACACCTGGATGCCGCAGTGGACCAGGACGGTCGCCGAGACGACCAGCAGCGCGGCCCACCAGCGGGCGTCGATGCGGGGATAGCTCGAGACGAGGATCGTCGTCACCAGGCCCGCGAGCAGCGCCTTCTCGACGACCGCCCACGCGGTGACTGCCCCGGCGCGCAGGGACGGAGCGCCGGGCTCCGGGCGGTACGGGCCGAGCGCGTCGGTGCGCCGCGCGACCTCGTCGGCGTCGACGGTGAACGCCCAGTCCGGCCGCGGCAGCCGTGGCCAGACCCATCGAGCGACGAGGGCGAGCACCACGACCAGCGCCACGAGCACGACCGCGACCCAGGGTCGGTGCGCGAAGCCCGCGGCCCAGCCGTCGTCCGGGTCGACGCCCAGGACGCGGCTCTTGAACTCGTCCGTGAAGTCGAGCTGTGCGACGTGGATCCACCACTCCTGCGGCAGCTTGACCACCACCCACACCGCGGCGGTGAGCCACAGCACCGCCGAGCGTGACAGGCGGCGCGCGTCCCATCGTGTGCGCACCACCTCGATCGCGATCACGACGTACTCGAACGTGTTGGGGAACGCGAGCAGCAGCCACCGCGCCCCGGTCAGCTCGAACGCCAGCACGCCGACCAGGCGGTAGTACCAGAGCGCCGCGACGACCTTCACCGAGAACGGGTCGCGCCAGTTGCGCAGCACCGCGAGGTAGGTGATCGCGAGGTAGTAGACGTCGAGCGCCTTGTCGTACGACTGGTAGTTCGTCAGGTCCAGGTCGGTGAACGCCTGGAAGAGCGAGTTGTCGACCCCGTCGATCACGAGCGACGCGATGATCGCCGGCAGCGGCCAGCGCCCGATGAGCAGCGGGACGAGCAGACGCGCGCCGACGACGAGCACGAGGACGACCCAGTCGGCGGTCGACGCGTGGGCCATGCGCGGATGCTAGCCGCGAGGTCCCGAGCCGACGTCCGCGGTCCAGCCCGCGCGGTCGACGAGCACCGCGAGCTCGGTGCGGGTCGACAGCCCCAGCTTGGTCAGGCTGCTCGACACGTGCGCCTTGACGGTCGAGTCCGAGCAGAAGGTGCGGGCGCCGATCTGGGCGTTCGACAGGCCCGAGGGGAGCAGCCTGGCGATCTCGAGCTCGCGCTCGGTCAACGCGGCCAGCGCGTCGCGGGCCGCGTCGCGGCGGTGGTCGGCTCCGTCCGCGACCCGGGTGATCGCGATCGCCGCGGCGGCGTGGTCGAGCGCGCCGTGGCCGGCCGCGACGTCACGGACCGACTCCGCGATGCGTTCCGGGTCCGCATCCTTCGACAGGAAGCCGCGAGCGCCCGCCTGCAGCGCGGCGAGAGTCGTCTCCTCGGTGCCGAACGCCGTCAGCGCGAGCACCGGAGGCGGGCTCGGCAGGCGCTGGAGCTCCGCGAGCGTGGCCAGGCCGTCCATGCGCGCCATGTGCAGGTCGAGCAGGACGACGTCCGGGCGGTGGGCAAGGACGGCGTCCACGACCTCGTCGCCGTCGGTCACCTGCGCGACGACGTCGAACCCCTGGGCGGTGAGGATCGTGGCGAGCAGCCGTCGCGCGAGCGCGTCGTCGTCCGCGACGAGAACCCTGGTCACGCGGTGAGTCTAGGGTCAGCGGCCGGTCACCCAGGGCAGGTGCGCGGTCACGACGAACCAGCCGTCGTGCGTGCCCGCATCGAGCGTCCCGCCCAGCTGGCGCGCACGTTCGCGCATGCCGACGAGACCCGCGCGTGCGCCGGGCGCGGCAGCGGAAGGCGGCGCCAGGGGGTTGGCGACCCGCACCAGGACGCCGCTGGCGCGGCCCGCACGGACCTCGACCTCGACCGGTTGCCCGGGTGCGTGCTTCATCGCGTTCGTCGCGCACTCCTGGACGATGCGGAAGACCGCACGGGTCAGCGCAGGTGAGGCCTCGTGCGCGTCGGAGACGTACACCGTGCTCGTGAACCACCGGCCCTGGCGGCGAAGTCCGTCGAGCAGCGTCGCGAGGTCCTCGAGCGTCGCGCCGGGGAGCGAGCCCTCCGCGCCGGTGCGCAGCGTCTCGACGAGTCCCCGCATCTCGCCGATCGCCTGCTGCGCCGACGAGCGCATCTGCCGGGCCGCGGCCTGGACCGCCGGGCCGCTCGAGGCGTGGTCCACCTCGAGGGCCGTGGCTTGCAGGGAGATGAGCGAGATGTGGTGGGCGACGGTGTCGTGCACCTCGCGCGCGATGAGCTCGCGCTCCTCCTGGCGCGACATCTCTGCACGCAGCCGGGCAGTCGTCGCGCGCTGCGCCCGGCTGGCTGCGGTGGCGGCGGCTGCGACGCCGGACTGGCGGCGCCACAGGCCCACGGCGACAGCGACCGCGAGCAGCAGGACCCACAGCGTCCAGTACGCCGCGGGGCCGGCGTAGGAGAGCGCGCCGGTGACGGCGTCCCTCGAGGACAGCACACGGTCTGCGGGCTCGCGCATCGCGTCGCGCAGCAGCGCGACGCCCGTGGCGGCGGCGACGACGCCCCCGACCCATGCGCACGTGCGCCGCGGCGCGGACGCCAGCACCCAGGTGAGCAGGAGCAGCGCCGGGAACGCGTCGAGCGGCAGCAGGAGCGTCGCAGCGGACGCGGCGAGCGCGAGCCGGACCGGGTAGCGGCGCCGCCACACGAGCGAGACCGCCACGCCGAGGCCGACGAGCGTCCCGAGGATCGCGTACGCCATGCCCGCGTCGTCGTCGGGCGACGGTGCCGCGAAGCTGGTCGCCACGAGCGAGGTCAGCACCGCCGTCGTCACCGCAGCGAGGTTCCCCGCGCGGCGCCAGGACTCGGCGCGCTGCGGCCCGGGCCGAGACGCCGGTGCGTGCGCCACCTGCGTGGGCGCGGGGTACCCGGGCCCGGTGGTGGTCGACATGCGCAGGACGGTAGCGCCGGCCACCGACACGGCGCCTCGGCCGATCGGTCGGCGCCGAGGCCCGGGGATCGCCCGATCGGGCAGCCGTCCGTGCCCGCCCGGGCGATCCGCGCGCCGGCTCCCGGGCGCCATCGTCGTCCCCGGTGCCGCCCGGTAGCGGGCGCCGCACCGGCCCGCGAGGAGAGCGGGCGGTGCACCTCGAGACGACAGGAGATCGGCGATGACCACGCAGGCAGGCCCCGACGGGACGCAGGGCCCGTACCCCGGACAGCCCGTGCCCCAGGACGTGCCCGCGCGGCGCAGCTGGTTCGCACGGCACAAGGTGCTCACCGCGCTCGGCGCGGTCGTGGTGCTCGTGGTCGTGGTGTCGGCGCTGTCGTCAGGCGGCAGCGACACGCCCGCCGCCGGGACGACGGCGACGAGCGGCACGCAGGACGTCGACGACAAGAAGGCCGACGACAAGAAGGCTGACGACGCGAAGTCCGACGAGAAGAAGGCCGACGACGCGAAGTCCGACAAGAAGCAGCCTGGCGTCGGCGACAAGGTCCGCGACGGCAAGTTCGAGTTCGTCGTGACGAAGGTCGAGCCGGGCGTGAAGAAGGTCGGCTCCGCCGGGCTGGAGCAGAAGGCTCAGGGTCAGTTCGTGCTCGTCCACCTCAAGGTGACGAACATCGGCGACGAGGCCCAGATGTTCGACGGCTCGTCGCAGAAGGCGTTCGACGCCGACGACCGCGAGTTCTCGGCCGACTCGGGCGCCGCGATCTACCTCGACGACTCCAACTCGTTCCTCAACGACATCAACCCGGGGAACACGGTCAAGGGGACCGTGGTGTTCGACGTCCCGAAGAGCGTCGACCTGACGAGCCTCGAGCTGCACGACTCGGTGTTCTCGGGTGGTGTGAAGGTCCGGCTCTGACGTCTGAGCCGACCCAGGGCGACGTTCGCCCGCGTCGTCACGAGCGCGCGAACGTCGCCCACACGTGCTTCGACCCGCCGATGCGGTACCAGCCGACGTCGGTCGCGAGCCGGTAGGCGAGTCGCAGCCCGAACCCGCCGGCGCCGGGTGCACGCGTGCCGGCGACGACGGGCCGCGAGCCGGGGTCCTGGTCGGCGACGTCCACGAGCAGCAGCTCGTCGAGCAGGGCGACGCGGACCACGGCGGGCGGTGCACCGTGCCGCAGCGCGTTCGTCGCAAGCTCCGTGGTGACCAGGAGCACCGCGTCGCTCGTCTCCGCGGGCAGGGGGCGCACCAGCGGGTCGTCGCGCACCGCGGCGCGCAGACCGGTCAGCTCGTCGAGCGTCGACAGCGTCCACGAGCGCACCTCGCGCACGACGGGCTCCGGCGTGGGCCGGTGCGCGTCGTCGGGCGGGGGAGCGTGCACGTGCGCAACCTACGCGGGGTGTCTCGTCCGGCGCCGCGCGGCACGCAGACCGGGACGCCGGCGCGAGGCGGTACGGTCGTCGGCGTCGTGGCGCGCGCCCGCGCCCACGCCCATGCACGAGCAGCCATCGGAGGAGCCCGTGACCTACCAGCTCGCCCTGTTCGACCTCGACGACACGCTCGCGCCGTCGAAGAGCAAGGTCGCGCCCGAGATCGTCGACATGATCGTCGCGCTCACGCGGGTCGCGCAGGTGGGGATCATCTCGGGCGGCATCTTCGAGCAGTTCGACACGCAGCTCCTGTCGTCGATCGACGACTCCGCGGCTCTCGCACGCCTGCACGTGCTGCCGACCTGCGGCACGCGGTACCTGGTGCACGACGGCACCGCGTGGACGGAGGTCTACTCCGAGCCGCTGAGCGCCGACGAGACCGAGGCGGCCGTCGCCGCGCTCGAGACGCGTGCGCGCGAGCTCGGGCTGTGGGAGGCGGACACGTGGGGCGAGCGGATCGAGCGGCGCGGCAGCCAGGTGACGTTCTCGGCGCTGGGGCAGGAGGCGCCGGTCGCGGCGAAGGCGGCGTGGGACCCGGACGGGTCGAAGAAGGAGCGGCTGCGGTCGCTCGTCGCCGCCGACCTGCCCGAGCTCGAGGTGCGCTCGGGCGGCTCGACGTCCGTGGACATCACGCGCAAGGGCATCGACAAGGCGTACGGCGTGAACCGCCTGCTCGACCGGCTGGGCCTCGAGCCGGGTGACGCCGTGTTCTTCGGCGACAGGCTCGACGAGGGCGGCAACGACTACCCGGTGATCTCGACGGGTGTCCCGTGCATCGCGGTGACCGGGTGGACCGACACGCCGGGCAAGGTGCGGGCCGCGGTCCCGGAGGCGTTCACGCCCGAGGCGTGACCTCGCCCCGGCTCACGTCGCGGCGCAGGTAGCCCCACGCGATGAGCGCGCAGACCACGCCGTTGGCGAGGCCGACGAGCACGTCCGACAGCGCGTGCATGCCGCGGTACAGGCGCGCCGATCCCATCGCGATCGGTGCGAGCACGCACAGCGTCGACAGCAGCACGCGCAGCCACGGCGTGCGCACGCGCTGCGCGACGAGCAGCAGCGTCGTGTAGAGCGCTGTCGACGCGCCCGTGTGCCCGCTCGGGTAGCTGGAGGTGGGCGGGGCGTCGTCGAGGTGGTCGACGTCGGGGCGCTCGCGGCCGACGAGGAGCGACGACGTCAGGAACACCGCCGCCTGCAGCCCGATCGCGAGCGGCGGCACCACCGCGAACCACCACTGCCGCGTGCGCCACCACAGCAGCAGGAACGTCAGCACCGCGAGCGCGACGACGATCGGCGTGTTCCCGATCTCGCACACCACGGCCGTGACGTCGTTCATCGTCGGCGTCCGCACCGAGACGAACCAGTCGTTGACCGCCTTCTCGCGCGGCAGGTCGTCGAGCGGCCCGGTGATGAGCAGGCCGAGGCCGACGACGACGCACCACACGACCGCCGCGGGCACCAGCCCGCGCAGCGCGACGTCGCGCAGCGCGGAGCCGAACGTCGGGCGGGTGGTGTCCAGCTCGTAGCGGTGGACGAAGGTGCTCACGCGGTCTCCAGGGGTGTCGCCGATCGGCTCGTGAAGCCGTGGTAGCCGAGGTAGGACGCGCCTGCGACGGTCGCGCCGAGCAGGATGCCGCCGACGACGTCGGACGGGTAGTGCGCGCCGAGCAGCACCCGGTCCGCACCGGTGACGAGGGTGAACGCCGCGGCTCCTGCCGGGACCGCGACCCGCGCGCGGCGACCGAGCCACGGCCACAGCAGGAGCGTCACCGTGGTGCCGGTCGCGGCGGACGCGAACGCGTGGCCCGACGGGAAGCTCGTGCCACCGGCGTGCACGAGCGCGTCCTGGACCACGGGCCGCGCGCGCTGCACGGCCTCCTTGGACAGGTTCGCGACGAGCCACGACGCCATGAGCGTCCCGAACCCCCACGCCGCCCGCCCGGGAGCCCGCCGCGAACGCCACACCCACACGCACACGAGCGACCCGGCGAGGTACACCCACCGCGGCTGCGAGAGCTCCTGCCACACGAGCGCGGCCTGGTGCACCGCCGGGTGCGCGCGGGTCCAGTCGGTGGTCTCGCGGATCGCGTGCTCGTCCCAGCCGGCGACCGGCCCGACGTCCGCGCGCACGACATAAGCCAGCGCGGCGACAGGGATGCCCACGCCGAGAGCGAGCGCGCCCGCGCGCAGCAGGGCGCGCCAGGGGAGCGGGGTGCGGCGCATCCCCGCGAGGCTAGGGGGCCGCGCGCGGTTGCGCGCGGCGAACGGGTCAGTCGGTGCAGGTGGCGGGGGGCGTGTAGTCGGAGCGGAACGCGTAGACGATGGGCCGGACCGGGACGTCGAACGTCCGGCTCAGTCCGAGGGTCGTGACCCGCAGCGGCAGGTGGTCGATGGAGATCGATTCCGCGTCGGCGTACGGGGCGCACCCGGGGCCGTAGGAATAGCCGACGGTGACCTTGTCGCCCGGGGCGAGCGTGGCGGCGTCGACGGGGTCGGCAGCGTCACCCAGCGGGCTGGTGAAGAGCTGCAGGTGCTGCAGCCCCTCGATCTCGGTGATGTCCCCCGCCCGTACGGTGACGGGGACGCGCGCGGTGTTGCGGAACGACCACAGGCCGTCGTTGGACCGGTCGGCCGGATCGACCACGACGACGGGGGTGTGCTCGCCCACGTCGAAGCCGATGGGCACGGTCTCGGCCTGCGGATCCGTCGCGAAGGTCGAGCCCGTGGCGAGGTGGTTCGTCAGACCGATCCGGAGCCACGTCGCGAGAAGGCCGACGACCACGACGAGGAGCGCGGCGACGATCGCCGTTCGAATCCTCCGTGGTCTTCTCGCCGGCGGCGCGACCTGCGGCGCTGCCTCGATGACTGCCATCCCGTCCCCCTCGTTCGTCCACTGAGCCCGAACGTAGCGGACGAGGGATTGACGCGCAGGAGGTTACTGAGTAACTTCAATGGCAACCGGTTACCGCGTAACCATTATCGGGGGTCATGATGTCCGTCCGTCAAGGCATGCTCGCGCTGCTCGCCAGCGAGCCCATGCACGCCTACCAGTTGCGCCAGCAGTTCGAGCAGCGCACCGGCGGGACCTGGCCGCTGAACATGGGCCAGGTCTCGACGACGCTCGACCGGCTGGTGCGTGACGGGCTCGTCGAGCAGGTGCCGTCGTCGGACCCGGCCGCCTACCGCCTGACGGCCGACGGACGCGCCGAGCTCGCGCACTGGTGGTCGACCCCCGTGGTGCGCTCGGCGCCGCAGCGCGACGAGCTGAGCATCAAGCTCGCGCTCGCGGTGACCGCCCCGGGTGTCGACGTGCGCGAGATCGTGCAGGCGCAGCGCACCGAGACGATGCGCGCGCTCACCGACCTCACGCGGCTCAAGGCCGATCTCCCCGCCCAGGTCGAGAGCGCGGACGACCTCGCGTGGTCGCTCGTGCTCGACAACCTGGTGTTCTCGGCGGAGGCCGAGGTGCGCTGGCTCGACCACGTGGAGGTGCGGGTCGCCCGCGCCGCGCTGCGGCCGGCCACGCCGTCGTCGGCCCCGTCGCCCGTCGACACCCGTGCGGACGTGACCCGGTGAGCCCGCGGGCCGTCGGTCCCGTGCTGCTGTCCGCCCGCGGCGTGACCCGGGTGCACGGCGAGGGGCCTTCTGCTGTGCGCGCGCTCGACGGCGTGGACCTCGACGTGCGGCTCGGGGAGCTCGTCGCCGTGATGGGCGCCTCGGGCTCGGGCAAGTCGACGCTGCTCAACATCGTCGGCGGGCTCGACGTCCCGACGAGCGGCACGATCACGCTCGCGGGCGAGGAGCTCAGCGGGCTCGACGCCAGGGCACGCGCCCGGCTGCGCCGCCGGTCCGTCGGGTACGTGTTCCAGGACTTCAACCTCATCCCCGCGCTCACCGCCGCGGAGAACGTCTCCCTGCCGCGCGAGCTCGACGGCGTCGGTGGCCGGGCTGCCCGCGGGGAGGCCCGCGCCGCGCTGCGGGAGGTCGGCATCGAGGATCTCGCGGACCGGTTCCCCGACGAGATGTCGGGCGGCCAGCGTCAGCGCGTCGCGATCGCGCGTGCGCTCGTCGGCCCGCGCCGCCTGGTCCTGGCCGACGAGCCGACCGGCGCGCTCGACTCCACCACGGGCGAGGACGTGATGCGGGTGCTGCGCGCACGCATCGACGCCGGCGCCGCGGGGCTGCTGGTCACGCACGAGCCGCGGTTCGCCGCCTGGGCAGACCGGACCGTGTTCCTGCGAGACGGGGTCGTGGTGGACGGGACCGGGCGGCGCGCCGAGCCGGAGTCGCTGCTGACCGGGACGCGGTGATGGCCACGATGCGCCCCGTGGCACTCGACGACGAGCCTGTCGTCGACCGACCGAGGAGCCGTTGGCCGCGTTGGTCGGCGGCGGCGCGCATCGCGTGGCGGGACGCCGTCCGGAGCAGGGGCCGGACGGCGTTGGTGGTCGCGATGATCGCGCTCCCGGTGGCGATGGGTGTCGGCGGTGGCGTCCTGCTCCAGTCGTCCCTGCCGTCGCTCGAGCACCAGGCGCGCGAACGGATCGGACCTCAGGCGCAGGCGGTCGTCCGAGCCGTCGCGGCCGGACCCATCGTGCAGGACGGCCTCGGGATGGAGGACCGCCTGCTCCCGGGGACGCCCGACGCGCCGCCGCTGCTCTCGGGCGTGACCGAGGCCATCGCCGCTGCCGTCCCGGTGGCCGACAGCGTCGTCCCGGCGCACTTCCTCGACGCGCGGACCACCAGCGAGTCCGGCTCCGTCCGCGGGAGGGTCTGGTCGGTGCCGGCGGACGGCATCGGTGCCCTGCCCCAAGGCCAGGTCGTCGAGGGTGCGCTGCCGACGACGGCCGGGCAGGCCGTGGTCGGCCAGGACGTGGCGCGCGCGCTCGGCGTCCGGATCGGGGACCGGCTCGAGGTCCGCACGTCCCCGACGCGGACCGACGACGTCACCGTCACGGCGCTCACCGCGGTGGCGGACGGGTCGTCCCACGCGATCGTGGTCGCCGACGGGTCGGTCCCGACGACGCCGTCGGATCTGAGCCGCTGGTTCGTGACGGGTCCCGAGCCGGTGTCGTGGACCGACGTGCAGAAGCTCAACCACTCCGGCCTGATGGCCACGAGCAGGGCGGTCGTCGCGGACCCGCCGCCCAGACCGCGCGGGCTGCCGGCCGAGAGCGGGCCCACCGCGTCCACGGCGGCCCTGGTCGCGGCCGTGTGCGCGATGGGTGTGCTCGAGATCGTCCTGCTCGTCGGTCCCGCGTTCGCGGTGGGCGCGCGTAGGTCGTCCCGAGCTCTGGCGCTCGTCGCCGTGGCCGGGGGCGACGGTCGGACGCTGCGCCGGATCACGCTCCTCGGTGGCGCCGTGGTGGGCGTGCTCGCGTCGTCGGTCGGTGTCGTCGTCGGGCTCGTCGGTGCTGTGGCGCTGAGGGCGGTGCTGGTCGCCGCCGGGTCACGAGGGTTCCCGGAGCTCCGGTTCCCCTGGGCGGCTGTCGCGGCTGTCGCGGTCCTCGGTCTCGTCGTCGCCGTCGGCGCCGCGTGGCTGCCGGCCCGGCGCGCCGGTCGCATCGACCCGGTCGCGGTGCTGTCGGGCCGTCGCTCAGAGGCCGCGCCCCGCCGCAGAGTGCCCGTGGTCGGGACGGTCCTCGCACTCGCCGGCGTCGCTGCGGCGGTGGCCGGTGCGGCGACGGGGCACACCGCGATGCTCGTCGGCGGGGTGGTCGCGCTGCAGGTCGGGGCCGTGGCGGCGTCGGGAGGCCTCGTCCAGCTCGCGGGGCTGGCGGCGCCGTTCCTCCCGGTCGCGGGGCGGATCGCCGTGCGGGACGCCGCACGGCAGCGCGGGCGGACGGCTCCGGCGGTCGCGGCGGTGCTCGCGGGCGTCGCCGGCATCGTCGCGGGGATCGTCTTCATGAGCTCGGAGAACCACGACGGACGCGAGTCCTACGTCCCCGTCGCCGCGGTGGGGGCGGTCGTCGCCCAGCCCGGGCAGGACGACGACGAGGAGCTGAGCGAGCACCTCACGGTCGCCGACGTGGCAGACCGGGTGCGCGAGGCGACGGGTGCCGACGTCGCCCTCGTCCGCGCGGCGAGCGTCGACGGCAGCACCGCGTTGTGGCTCGACGGTGCTCGAACGGCCGGCAACGTGTGCCCCGACGGAGGCAAGCAGTCCGACCCGCGGTGCCGGATCGTCGACCGCCAGTCGTTCTTCCGCGGGAATGGGGACATGGTGCCGAACGTGCTCGTCGACAACGGCACCGTCGCGCCCCTGCTCGGCTTCCCGGCTGCGGCCACGACGGCGCTACGGCAGGGCCGGATCGTCGTCGACGACCCCAGGATGGTCGCGGCCGACGGCACCGTGCGCCTCACCACCCTGACCGTGAAGCGCGATCCGGTGACCGTCACGATGCCGGCGACGCTCGTCGCCCCGGGTTCGCAGTTCGGGTTCGTCGTCCCGCCGTCCCGCGCGGCCGAGCTCGGCATCGGGTCCACGCCGATCGGGGCCGTCGCGCTCCCCGCCCGGGCGTTGGACGACGCCCAGGAGGCGCGGCTGGCGAAGGCCCTCGGGACGGGCGCCTACGCCCAGGTCGAACGTGGCTACGAGCGCTCGGTCTCGTCGACGCTGTGGGTACTCGTCCTGGTCGCCCTCGTGGTCGGTCTCGGGTCCGCGGGGCTCGCCGTGGCGCTCGCGGCGAACGAGCTCCGGCCCGATCTGGCGACGCTCGCGGCGGTCGGCGCGGCACCCTCGGTCCGGCGACGGGTGGGTGCGGCGCAGGCAGGCGTGATCTCGGTGCTCGGGGTCACGGTCGGGACGGCGGCCGGGCTCGTGCTCGGCGGCGTGCTGTGGCTCCAGAAGCGGCAGCTGGACCCCCTGCTGCACGGCATGTGGGTCCCGTGGACGCAGGTCGTGGCGGTGCTCGTCGGCGTCCCCGCGCTGACGATGGCCGGCGCCTACCTGCTGACCCGCTCCAGGCTCCCCATGACCCGCCGGGTCGACGCCTGACCTACCGCACCACCACCACCGTCCCCGCGGGTACGCGGTGCCACAGCTCGTCCATCACCTCGTCGGACACGCGCACGCACCCGGTCGACACCTCGCCGCGTCCGCGCAGCGTCGTGGTGTGGATCGCCGTCACGGAGGTGCCGGTGCGCTTGTCGTAGTCGTCGAGCGCCTCGCTCTGCGTGGACAGGAGCACGACGCGCGGTGTCGTCGTCCCCGGCTCGTCCCAGAACGTGCCGACGACGAACTGCGCGCCGACCGGCGTCGGCGTCGCGCGCGAGCCGGTCGCCAGGACCGGGAACGTGCGCGTGCGGTCGCCCTCGTCGACCGTGATCGTCTGCTTCTTGCGGTCGACGACGATGCGCCAGTCGGTGCCCGCCGTGCGCGTGTCCGTCGCGCGGATCCACACCGTCCGGCCGTTGACCTGCGCGCGGTCGTCGCTCGGGAGCGCGCCGCGGACCGCGGGCATCACGCGCAGCCAGCCGCTCGGGGTGGCCTGCACGACGGGGACGGTGGTCGGGATGCCGAGCGTCGTCAGGGGCAGGACGCCGACGACGCGACCGTCGGGCGAGTCGTACGCGGCGGTGTCCGCGGTGAGCACCGCCGTGCGCCAGCGTCCGAGCGACTGGTCGTCGCTGCGCAGCTGGGTGCGACCGTCGAGCCCGGGCAGGCCGGGGACGACGTGCAGCGGGTCGAGGGGTGTCAGGCCGTCGAGGTCGGGTGCGTCCGGCAGTGGCGCGGGGCGCTTGGTGGCGTCGACGGGGGCGTGGACGACGACCGGCTCGGGACTCGTCGGCCCGCTCGCGGCCGGGGCCTCGGCCTGCGCCGCGGAGCACCCCACGAGCCCGCCGGCGATCCCGACGAGGCACGCGATCGCCACCGCGCCGCGGGGCAGCGATCGCGCCACGGTCCACCTCCGCTCGTCGGCCCGGCCCCCATCATCGCGCGCCGCACCTCCCCCGGACGAGCGTGCCAGCTCCTGACGGGCGCCGGCTCCGGACGAGCGCGCCAGTTTCGGACGAGCGCGCCAGTCCAGACCTCGTCTCTCGTCGGAAACCGGCGCACTCGCGGGCCGGGTCCGCGGCGCGAGGCGCCCGGCGGGCCGCGTCTCGCTCGCGAGAGCGCGCCTTCGGGGTGAGAGCGCGCCGTTGACGTTCGACTCTCGGGCCAAAGGGTCGCGCTCGAGCGAGATCCAGCCGTCGCGCGTTCGTTCCGGACGAGCGCGCCAGTTTCGGACGAGCGCGCCAGTCCAGACCTCGTCTCTCGTCGGAAATCCGCGCACTCGCGGGCCGGGTCCTCTCGGCGGGCCGCGTCTCGCTCGCGAGAGCGCGCCTTCGGGGCGAGAGCGCGCCGTTGACGTTCGACTCTCGGGCCGAAGGGTTGCGCTCGGGAGAAGGTGGCCGGTGGGGCACGGGCGGGCGGCAGGCGAAGGCCAGCAGCACGGGCAGCCCGCTCGCCGGGAGGCGTGGGAGGCTCGGGCGCATGGATCTGCATGCCATCGCCAACGCGCACCTCGGGAACCTGCGGGACGTCGGGGGCGGGCCGACGAGCGACGGGGGGACGGTCGCGCGCGGGGTGGCGTACCGGTCCGCGGAGCTGGCCGACGAGCGCATCGTCGACGATCCCGACCTCGCGCGGCTCGCGGTCCGCACCGTGGTCGACCTGCGCACCGCGGCCGAGCGCGACACCCGGCCCGACCACGTCCCCGCGGGCGCGGACCACGTCGTGCTCGACGTGCTCGCGGACATGCCGACCAGTGCCGCGGGACGGGTCAACGCCCTGTTCGGCGACCCGGGCGGCCTCGCGCGGGCGCTCGGCGGGGTGGACCTCGCCGAGCAGATGCGCGAGACGTACCGCCAGCTCGTCGTCAGCGACTCGGCCCGACGGGCGTATGCGGCGTTCGTGCGCGTCGTCGTCGACCCCGACCGCACGCCGGTGCTGTTCCACTGCACCGCGGGCAAGGACCGCACGGGCTGGGCCGCGACGATCCTGCTGCTCGCGGCGGGGGCCGACGAGGCGGCGGTGGCGGAGGAGTTCCTCGCCGTGAACCCCGCGGTGCGCGCGACGTTCGCACCGCTGCTCGCGCAGCTCGGCGAGCACGCGGACCTCGTCGCGCCCATGCTGGAGGTGCGGGCCGACTACCTCGCCGCAGCCCTCGCGCAGGTGAGCGAGTCGTACGGGTCGTTCGACGCGTACCTCGGTGACGGCCTCGGCCTGAGCGATCTCGAGATCGGCGCGCTTCGTCGGACGATGCGCGGGGATTAGCCCGTTCGGGTGGTCCGATATGTCCGATCTTGCGGGTGAGGCGGACCGGCCCGACGATGGCAGGGACCGCCTGACCAGCCGGAAGGGGCCCCCGCATGCCCGACGACCTCGCCTCCCCGATCCGCCAGGGAGCCCACGACATCGCCCTCGAGCGTGAACGTGTCCGCCGTCGGCGGGTGTACCGCGCGGCGGCCGTCGTCATCGCGCTCGAGGCGTGGGTGGTGCTGGCGGCGGTGCAGGGCTGGCGGGTGCTCCCGGTGCCGCACGTCGACCCCTTCCTGCTGACGATCGTGCTGTTCTTCGGGCTCATGCTGCTCCTCGTCGCCGGCACGCAGCTGGGCTCCGGCCGCTCGCCGCACGTCGTGTACCGGCCCGAGCAGGTGGACGTGGGGCTCGACGACGTCGTCGGCATCGACCCCGTGAAGGAGGACGTGCGCCGGTCCATCGACCTGTTCCAGACGCACCGCCGCTTCGCGGACCAGATGGGTGGGACGCCTCGGCGCGGCCTGCTGTTCGAGGGCCTGCCGGGCACGGGCAAGACGATGACCGCGAAGGCGATGGCGGCCGAGGCGGGCGTGCCGTTCCTGTTCGTCTCCGCGACGTCGTTCCAGTCGATGTACTACGGCGCGACGGCCAAGAAGATCCGTGCGTACTTCAAGGCGCTGCGCAAGGCCGCGCGTGCCGAGGGCGGGGCGATCGGGTTCATCGAGGAGATCGACGCGATCGCGATGCGCCGCGGCGGCATGGTGTCGGCGGCGACGGTCTCGCCGTTCGCGAGCCGCGTCCCCGGGCTGGTCACCAACGCCGTGGTGTCCGAGGGGACCGGCGGCGTGGTCAACGAGCTGCTCGTGCAGATGCAGTCGTTCGACGAGCCGACGGGCGGCGACAAGCTCTACAACCGCGTCGTCTCGCGCATGAACCTGCTGCTCCCCGCGCACCGGCAGATCCGCCAGCGCCGGCCCGGGCGCGCGCCGATCCTGCTCATCGCGGCGACCAACCGTGCGGACCAGCTCGACCCCGCGCTGCTGCGGCCCGGCCGCTTCGACCGGCACCTCACGTTCGCGACCCCCGACGCGCTGGGCCGCCGCGAGCTCGTCGACCACTTCCTGACGCGCCGCGCGCACGACGAGGAGCTCGACGACGCCACGGCCCGCGACCGGATCGCCGCCGCGACCAACGGCTGGACCCCCGTGATGATCGAGCACCTGCTCGACGAGGCGCTGGTCAACGCGCTGCGTCGCGGGGCCCTGACCATGTCCTTCGCGGACATCGAGCACGCGCGCATCACCGAGATGGTCGGCATCGGCCAGCCTGTCCGGTACACCGCGGCGGAGCAGGAGCTCATCGCGACGCACGAGGCGGGCCACGCCACGGTCGCGTGGCTCGTCGCCCCCAACCGCACGCTCGAGGTGCTGACGATCGTGCGGCGCGGCGACGCGCTGGGCCTGCTCGCGCACGACGACTGCGAGGAGGTCTGGACCCACTCGCACTACGACCTGCAGGCGCTCGTGCAGATCGCGATGGGCGGCTGGGTGGCCGAGGAGCTGTTCTTCGGGCAGACGTCGACCGGTCCGGCCTCCGACCTCGCGGCCGCGACGCGCACCGCCGCGCAGATGGTCGGTGCGGCGGGCATGACCGGCTCCCTCGTGTCGTTCATGGCGGCCGGCGGCGACTTCGTGCAGTCGGTGCTCGCGGACGCCTCGGCGCGCGAGCAGCTCGAGACCGTGCTCGACGAGGCGCGCAGCCACGTGCGCCGGCTGCTCTCGCGCAACCGGCACCTCGTCGAGGCCCTGCGCGACGCGCTGCTCGAGCGCCACGAGCTCATCGGCCCGGAGATCACCGACGTGCTCGAGGCGGCGGCCCAGACCCCGACCCCCGCTCCCGCGACCCCGCCGGCCGGCACCCCCGCGGCGACGCTGTACGTCGCCTGACCGCACGCGCGGGCGAGCGCTGGTCGCGGCCGGTAGCGTGGCGCGGTGCCCGAGGGTCATACCGTCCACCGCATCGCGCGGCAGCTGAGCGCCGACCTCGTCGGGGAGCCCCTCGCCGTGAGCTCGCCGCAGGGACGGTTCGCCGCCGGTGCGGCCCGGCTCGACGGGCAGGTCATGGAGCGCGCGACAGCCGTCGGCAAGCAGCTGTTCTGCGAGTTCACGTCCGGTGACGTGCTGCGCGTGCACCTGGGGCTGTACGGCGCGTGGGACTTCTACGGCCGCATCACCCCGATCGTCGAGGGTCAGGCGGCGCGCGGCAGCATGGGCGCCCCGCGGCTGCGGCGCGCGGTACGCATGGGCGAGGACGAGCGCGAGCAGCCGGCCGACGAGGGTGGCCTCGTGTTCCCACCGCCGCCCGTCGGCGCGGTGCGGGTGCGGCTCGCGACGAGCCAGTCGGTCGCGGACCTCCGCGGGCCCTCGGCGTGCGAGGTGCTGGGCCCCGACGAGGTGCAGGCCGTCGTCGACCGCCTCGGCCCGGACCCGGCGAGCACCGACGACCTCGACGCCGCGGCCGACGTGGTCGCCGACCGGGTCACCGCGCGCGGTGTCCCCGTGGGGCAGCTGCTCATGGACCAGTCGGTGGTCGCCGGCATCGGCAACATCTACCGCGCCGAGCTGTTGTTCCGCGCGCGCCTCGACCCGTGGACGCCCGGTAAGCGGGTCCCGCGCGACGTCGTGCGCGCGCTGTGGCACGACTGGGCCGGGCTGCTCGCCGACGGCATCCGCGACGGCGTGATGATCACGCGCGAGGACCTCGACGCGGAGGGGCGGGCCGCGGCGCTCGTCGACCCCGAGCAGCGGCACTGGGTGTACCGCCGCACCGGCCTGCCGTGCCGGGTGTGCGGGACGCCCGTGCTGGTGGAGGACATGGCGTCGCGCAAGCTGTACCGCTGCCCGAGCTGCCAGCGCTGAGCCACGACGCAGCCGTCACCCCTCGAACGCCACCTCGCCTACGGTGACGGCGACGTCGAGAGTGTTCTCGGGCCGCGGCAGCGGGCAGGCCCACGCCGGGTCGTACGCGCAGGACGGGTTGTAGGCGAAGTTGAGGTCGACGACGAGCCGCCCGTCGGCCTCCCCGAGGTCCGCTCCCTTGACGGTGTCCAGCAGGTACCGGCCGCCGCCGTAGGAGTCCCCCGACGAGCACGTGGCGTCCCGGACGGGCAGGAACAGCCCGCCGCCGTAGGACCGCAGCGCCCACACCGCGAGCGACCCGAGCCCGGGCAGGGTGACGACGCCGACCTGCGAGAACGGCACGGTCCCGTCGGTGCCGGTCGGCACCTGGATCGTCGTCGGCTCCGCCGGCTCGAGGTCGACGACGAACCGGAACGCGGGATCGTACGGCCGCACGCGCACGGGAGCCGGCGAGCGCAGCGGCGACGCCGGGTGCGTCTGCATGAGCGACTCGCGCGCGGCAACCCATCCGGCGTGCGCCCGGGCGGGGTCCGCGGCGCGACGGACGTCCGCGTAGATCGCGGCCACCCGCCGCCGCCAGTCGACGAGATCGAGGGTCGAGAATGCCTGCTGCGCCTCCGTCATCCGTTCACCCAACCAGCCGGGCCCGACACGCGCCCGCTCACCCCGCAGCTCACCCCAGCTGCGGCACCACCTCGCGCGCCACGAGGTCGAGGTGCTCGAGGTCCTGCAGGTCGAGGACCTGCAGGTACACCCGTGTGATCCCCTTCTCGCGCAGCGCGCCCAACCGGTCGACCACCTCGGAGACCGTCCCGGCGAACCCGTGCGCACGCATCTGCGCGGCATCCCTCCCGATCGCCGAAGCCCGCCGCGCCACCTCGGCCTCCGTCGTCCCCACGCACAGGATGTGCGCCATCGACAGCACGAGCGACGACCGCTCGCGCCCCGCGGCGTCGAGCGCCGCGTGCATCGTCGCGATCCGCCCGTCCACCGCGTCGGCGTCGGGGAACACGAGGTTGAACTCGTCGGCGAACCGCGCCGCGAGCGCGGGCGTCCGCACGGGACCGGACCCGCCGACGATCACCGGGATCCGAGGCTGGACCGGCTTGGGCAGCGCCGGGCTGTCGACCAGCGAGTAGTGCGAGCCGGAGAACGAGTACGTGGACCCGAGCGGCGTCGACCACAGCCCCGTGACGATCTCGAGCTGCTCCTCGAGGATCCCGAACCGCTTGGCGGGGAACGGGATGCCGTACGCCTCGTGCTCCCTCTCGAACCACCCGGTCCCGAGCCCCAGCTCGACACGCCCGCCGGACATCTGGTCCACCTGCGCGACCTGGATCGCGAGGATCCCGGGGACCCGGTAGGTCACGGACGAGACGAGCGTGCCGAGCCGGATCCGGGAGGTCTCGCGCGCGAGGCCGGCGAGCGTCGTCCACGCGTCCGTCGGTCCGGGCAGGCCGTCGCCGCTCATCGACAGGTAGTGGTCGGAGCGGAAGAACGCGTCGAAGCCGAGGTCCTCGGTGGCGCGCGCGACCGCGAGCAGGTCGTCGTACGTGGCCCCCTGCTGGGGCTCGGTGAAGATGCGCAGGTCCATGCGGACCACCCTCACACGGCGACGACGACGAGCGGCGCGAGTTCACCCCGGTGTGACCTGCCCCACACCGCGAGTTGGTGGACAGCCCCGCGCGACGCTCCCTACCGTCGAAGACATCCGCCGCCGGCCCAGCCAGGGACGCGCGACGCACCTGGCGCCACCGACGCCGTCACCACGGCAGACGTGGGCCCGCTCCGAGCGGTCCGCGTACCGCACGGCGACGGGGGCCAGACGATGACCACCACGTTCGACAGGCTCGTGCTCGAGCCACGCAGGACCGACCAGCCGCAGGCCAAGCCGGCCCGCACCAAGGAGACCGAGGCGGCGCAGAGCCCCTCGATGGTGATGCTGGTGCTGCTCGCCAGCGCGGGGATCGTCGTCTACGCGATCTTCCTGCTCAACCCGGCCAACCGCGGTGACTGGCTGCCGTACGGCATGGTCATCGCCGCGGAGACCGTGCTCGTGGTGCATGCGCTGCTGGCCATGTGGACCGTCCTGTCGGCCGGGTACGACCCGCGCGGGTTCGCGTTCCACCACGCGCAGGACCGGCTGTACGGCATCGGCGAGATCATCGGGGAGCGCGCCGAGGACCGGCCGCAGGACTGGCAGATGCACCTCGACGACTGGCCCGTCTCGATCGACGTCTTCGTCACGACGTACGGCGAGGACCTCGCGACGATCCGCGCGACCGTCGAGGCCGCCGTCGCGATGACGGGTCGGCACGAGACGTGGGTGCTCGACGACGGGCGGTCCGACGCCGTCCGCGACCTCGCCGCCGAGCTGGGCGCGCGCTACGTGCGGCGGCTGTCGAGCAACGGCGCCAAGGCGGGCAACCTCAACCACGCGCTGTCGTTGACCCGCGGCGAGCTGTTCGTCGTCTTCGACGCGGACTTCGTGCCACGCCCGGAGTTCCTGCACGAGACGGTGCCGTTCTTCGCGTCCGACGACGTCGCGTTCGTGCAGACCCCGCAGGCCTACGGGAACCTGCACACGGTGGTCAGCAAGGGCGCCGGGTACATGCAGGCGGTGTTCTACCGCTTCATCCAGCCGGGCCGGAACCGGTTCAACGCGGCGTTCTGCGTGGGCACCAACGTCATCTTCCGTCGCGCGGCGATCGACGACGTGGGCGGCATCTGCTCGGACTCGAAGTCGGAGGACGTGTGGACCTCGCTCATGCTGCACGAGAAGGGCTGGCGCACGATCTACATCCCGAAGGTGCTCGCGGTGGGCGACACCCCGGAGACGGTCGAGGCGTACACCAAGCAGCAGCTGCGCTGGGCGACCGGCGGCTTCGAGATCATGCTGACCCACAACCCGATGTCCCCGCGGAGGAACCTGACGCTCGACCAGCGCCTGCAGTACCTGGTGACCGCCACCTTCTACCTCACGGGCATCGCGCCGGGGCTGCTCATCCTGGTACCGCCGCTGCAGATCTACTTCGACCTGACGCCGATGAACCTGCACATCACGGTGTGGACGTGGGCGCTGTACTACCTCGGGTTCTACGGCCTGCAGGTGCTGGTCGCGTTCTACACGCTCGGCTCGTTCCGCTGGCAGACGCTGCTCCTCGCGGCCGTGTCGTTCCCCATCTACGTGCGCGCGCTGGTCAACGCCGCGCTCAAGCGCGAGCAGGCCTGGCACGTGACCGGCTCGAAGGGTGCGTACCGCTCGCCGTTCGCGTTCATCCAGCCGCAGGTGCTCGTCTTCGCGCTGCTCGCGCTGACGACGGTCGTCGGGACCTGGAAGGACCTGAGCAACGGCTACCCGAGCCTCGCGCTCGCGTGGAACGCGACCAACACGCTGATCCTCGGCGGCTTCGTGCTCACGGCATGGCGCGAGGGACGCGCGGCGAAGCAGGCGACGCGACCCGTCCGCGGCCGACGAACCGCCGCCCCGGCACTGGCAGGTGCGGCATGACGTGGGCGGGCAGGCTGCGACTGGTCGCAGGCCTGCTGGTGGTGCTCGTCGTCGCGGCGCTCGCCACGTACGCGCTCAACGAGCGGCGCGGGCAGGCGACGAGCGACTCGGCGCAGATCCTCGCCAGGTCGTACGCCGTGGGGACGCCGTACGCGGGGCTCGTCGTCAATCAGTACGTCGAGGTGGGCGACGAGGTGCACGAGGGGCAGTCGCTGTTCGTCGTCGACGCCGCCGCGCTGCGACAGGGCAACGGCATCGAGAAGGCGGTCCCGGAGACGACGCACCTGGACGACGAGGGCCGCCTGGTCATCACGGCCGCGGGCGACGGCGTCGTCACGCAGGTCGACGGCACGCAGGGGACGTTCGTGCAGTCCGCCGCCGACCTCGCGACGGTCCAGCGCGACGGCACGCTGTACGTGCAGGCGGAGTACACGCTGTCGCCGAAGGAGTACGCGCGCGTCCCGGCGCACGCGAAGGTGACGATCACGCTGCCGGACAAGCGCACGATCGACGGCACGGTGGACCGTGTGAAGGTCGAGACCGTCGCCGGAACCGCGCAGGCCGTGATGACGATCGTCGGCGACGGGCTGGTGCAGGGCGACGACGACGGGCTCGTGTCCGCCGGCACGCCCGTCGAGGCGCAGCTGCACCTCGAGAACGACGGGGTGGTGACGACCGTCTCCGACGCGGTGAAGAGCTACGTGCGGGGGGTGGTCGGGTGACGGGCCGCCGGTGGGTCGGTGCGGGGGTCGCCGCGGCGCTCGTCGTCGGGGGTGGTGCGGCGCTCGCGCTCGCGGCGCCCTGGGACGGCGCGGGTACGACCAGCGGCGCGGGTGCGACGGGCGAGGCATCGCCGGCCGTCGCCCCCGGCCCGCCCGACGCCACGCTCCCGCAGGTCGACACCGCGGCCCTCGTCGCCGCGGTCCCGCACCGCGAGGCCGCCAAGATCGACCCGGTTCGCCTCGCCCCGGGCGTCGTCCCGCCGACCAACCGCTGGTACTCGGGCCTCGTGTTCGGCGACCAGCCGCAGCCGGTCTTCGCGGAACCGCTCTCGTTCGCGCTCACCCCGTCGGGCTTCACGCTGGGCCTGCCCACGCCGACGACGAGCGACACGACGATCGCCGCCCCTCACGTGCCCGCCGTGACGGTGGACGTGGGCGCGACGAGCGCGCGCGTGAGCGAGGCCGACCCCGTGAGCGTGACGGTCGACCTGCTGGACGGGAGCGCCGTCCTGGGACACGTGGTGCTGGCGGAGGGCTCGCCGTTCGTGTCGTTCACGGCCACGCGCGACGTCTCGGTCCGCACCGACGGCCCGCTCGCCGCGACCGCAGGCGGCCCGGCGACCGCGGCGGGGGAGCGCTGGGCGTTCGTCGGCCCGGGGTACGACGACGGGGCGACGCAGCTGCACGCGGGCGCGACCGCCACCTGGTACGCGCTCCCCGACGACCCGGCACCCACGGCCGCGGCCACGCTCGCGACGGCCGCGGCGCACCCGGTGACCGGCGTCGGCATCACCTACGGCGTCGACGACCACGTCGCCCGCACCACGCTCACCTACCGCACCGACGGCGGGGCGAGCGCCTACGTCCTCATGCCACACCACCGCACGGGCACCCAGCCCGCGCGCACGGGCTGCGGGCTGGGCACGTACGCGAGCGTGTACGGGGACCTCGAGCTGTGCGCCGGATCGGCCCTGTCGTCGTATGCCCCGACGCAGCGACCGGCGGGCACGTTCGACCTGTCGGGCCTGACGAAGGCGCAGCGCGCGACCATGACGGCGTCGCTGACCCAGGACGTCGCGGCGACGCCCGCGTTCCCGTCCGACACCTACTTCGGCGGCAAGTCGCTGCTGCGCGCGGCCGACCTCGTGACGATCGGCGACGCGCTCGGGCAGTCCTCCGCGGTGGCGGACCTGCGCGCGAGGACCGTGGCGGCGCTGCGCGAGTGGGCGCAGCCGGACGGGTGCGAGAGCCGCGACGCCCGGTGCGTCGTGTACGACGAGAAGGCGCGCACGGCCCTCGGCCTCACGGCGTCGTTCGGCTCCGACGAGCTCAACGACCACCATTTCCACTACGGCTACCTGCTGTCCGCGGCGGGCGTGCTGGCGGCCGACGACGAGGCGCTCGCGCGCGACCTCTCGCCCGTGATGGACCTGCTGGGCCAGGACATCGCAGCGGCACGCCCGTCCGACGAGCTGCCGCAGCTGCGCAGCTTCGACCCCTACGCGGGCCACTCGTGGGCGTCGGGCACCGCGCCGTTCGCCGACGGCAACAACCAGGAGTCCAGCTCCGAGGCGGTCAACGCGTGGAACGGGCTCGGGCTGTGGGCCGCCGCGTCCGACCAGCCCGAGCTCGCCACCGAGGCGACGTGGCTGCTCTCGACCGAGGCGCTCACCGCGCGCACGTACTGGACCGCGCCCGAGCTGCCGTCCGGCTTCGGGCACCGCGTGATCGGGATCAGCTGGGGCGGCAAGCGCGACTGGGCGACGTGGTTCAGCCCCGAGCCGAGCGCCGTGCTGGGCATCCAGCTGCTCCCGCTCGGTCCGGCGCAGCTCACGCTCGCGCGCGACGTGCCGCCCGCCGGCATCACGGCGGCGGTCGACGAGGCCGCACCGGACGGCTACGACGTGATGTTCGGAGGGGACCTGCTGGGCTACCGGGCGCTCGCGGGGTCGGCCGAGGCGTCGTCCGCCTGGACCGAGCTCACGACGCTCGGTGACGCCGGGATCGACGACGGGACGTCCCGCACGGCGCTGCTCGCCTTCGTCGCGGCGGCCGAGGCGCGCTCGGGCTGACGCAGCAGCTCGACCACCGTGACCACCGCGAGCGCGACGAGCGCGACGTTGCGGCCGATGAGCACGAGCGTCATGAGGTCCTGCCCGGCCACGATCCCGTCGTAGCCCCACGGGAAGATGACCTGCGTCGCCCCCGCGATGCCCGCGACGAGCAGCGCGGTGGTGCGCCAGTGCGGCAGCCGCAGCGCGAGCGCGACCGCGACCGGCGGAGCCAGCCACCCGATGTACTGCGGCGAACCCACCTTGTTGAACACGATCAGCAGCGTCACGACGAGCATCGATCCGCGCACCAGGAACTCCGCGCCCACACGCGGCAGCCCCCACAGCCGCCCGTCGAGCACGCTGCGCCGCCACCACAGGAACAGCGAGGCGCCGACGAGCCCGACGAAGAACAGGAGCCCCAGCAGGTCGGCCGCCTCCTGGGTGCCCGGTCCGTGGATCTCCCACGTCACGAGCGCCTGGTTCAGCTCGACGACCACGCGCGGCGACCACAGGCTCGCCACCAGCCACGGCGTCGCGCCGACCGCCTCGACCTGCAGCCCGCGCTGGTCCTGCTCGGCGAGGAACGAGAAGAGGTACTGCCCGCCGCCCAGCGCCGCGACGACGCCCATGACGACGACGCTCACGGCCGCGGCCGGGGCCACGACGTCGCGCCACGGCCGCCGTGCGGCGAGGAACAGCGGCGCGAGCAGCGCACCGGGTGCGACCTTGATCCACGCGCCCACGGTCAGCAGCGCCGACGAGAGCCACGGGTGCCGCAGCCCCAGCACGAGCGCGACGACCACGACGGGTGCGACCACGGCGTCGAGCCGACCCATCGCGACCGGCCCGAGCAGCGCGATGAACGCGATCCACCACCACGCGCCGGTCGTCGTCGCGCGCTGCGAGGTGCGCCGGCCCGACCACGCGGGGGTGTGCAGCAGCGCGAACACCGCGACCGCGTCCAGCGCGGTGACCATGAGGCTCCACGCGGTCGCGTACTGCGCGGTGCCGACCGTGCTGCCGACCGCGCCGCCCAGCATCGGCAGCGTCGCCAGCGGGGGGTACACCCAGGAGACGTCGACGCCCTGCCACACGCCGTCGTGCAGCCCCTGCCACATCCACCAGCGGTAGAGGTCCAGGTCCCAGAACGCGCGCTGCGGGATGAGCACGACCCCGAGCAGCATGAGCCACCCGTGCACGAGCGCGAACGCGGTCCATACCGCCGCCCGTGACCGGATCACGGGGTGGGCAGCGAGACGTCGCTCGACGGCACGGGTCTCGAGGGGGCGGGTCAGGGCTGCCTCCGGCGGGAGGGCACGAACGTCGTCGTGCGGCGGGCATCCGGACGGATGCCCGGTCGAAGACCGCCAGGCTATCCGTCCGACTTGTGCGCCCGGTCCGATGTGTCGGTCGTCACTGCTGGCGCGGCACCGGCGGCGGCGCGACCGCACCCGTCTGGGCACCCGACACCGGGTAGATCGGGGCACCGCCCTCCTGGACCAGCTCGTCCGCCTCGGTCTCGGCCTCCGGCGGAGGGTCCGCCTGGGGTGCGGTCGAGACCACCGGGTCCGGAGCCCCGCCCGGGATGACTCCCGTGGGCCAGGGGGCCTGCGTCTCGTCGTCGTGCTCGCTCATCGTCGCCTCCGTCGAGTCGTGCGGTGCGCTGCGGGCGGCTCTCGCCGCCGGCACCATCGTGGACCCGCACCAGGCGCCGCGCGCGCCGAGCGAGGGGTGACGACGTCGACGTCACTTCTTCGACGTCGCCTTCGGCGTGCTCGCGGTGGTCGGCGCCGCGAGCTCCGACAGCGGCGTGCACGACGCCGGCTGCGGGATCGGCTGGCTCGCGTCGAGCGTGATCTTGTCCTGGTCGGCGAGCTCGGTGAAGTCGGCCCCGAGCGTGAGGTCCACGGACGAGTCGCTGCGCGCGTCGCGGACCAGCGTCGCCTGCGGGACCTGCGCCTGCAGCGTGTACGCCTGCGCGATGCCCTTGCTGCCGAAGTTGATGAGCGCCACACCCGTGACCCGCGCGGGCGAGTTCGTCGTGACCCCGATCTTGAACCCGCGGTCCTTGAGGTCGGCCGCCGTCCGCCCGGCGAGGCCGGCCGTCGACGTGCCGTTGTACACGTTGACCTTCATCTTCGAGTACTTGACCGGCTTGGCACCCTCGGGCGGGCAGACGACCGTCGAGCGCGTCGGCGATGCGGACGGCTCACGCGCGATCGCCTTGTTCATGAACGGCACGTCGATGCTGTCGGTGTACACCGCGGCCGCGCCGAGGCCGATCACCGCGAGGGCCGCGAGCAGGACGCCGAACACCACCGCCTGGCGCTCGTGCATGTGGCGGCGGCGCAGCGTCCGGCCGCGCTCCGGGTCCGTGCTCACTCGATCACCAGGACCCGGGCGTGCAGGATGGCGCGCTGCTGCAGCGCGGCGCGCACCGCGCGGTGCAGACCGTCCTCGAGGTAGAGGATCCCCTTGTACTGGACCACGTGCGCGAACAGGTCGCCGTAGAACGTGGAGTCCTCTGCGAGCAGCGCGTCGAGGTCGAGCGTGCGCTTGGTCGTGACGAGCTCGTCCAGCCGCACCTGGCGCGGCGGGACGTCGGCCCACTGCTTGGCCGTCTCGAGCCCGTGGTCCGGGTAGGGCCTGCCCTCGCCCACCGCCTTGAAGATCACGGGCCAGAGTCTAGGTGGTCGTCCGGCCCACCGCGGTTGGTTCCACCGCGGTGGGCCGGAACGTTGCCGGACCGTTGCCCGGTCGAGACCGCGTCGGCGGTCGGCGTCCGACCGCTCGTCGGCCCCTCGTGCCGGGTCAGCCGCGGGTGAGGCCGCCGGTCTTGACCGCCGTCTCGAGCGCCACGTCGTGCGCGCGCTCGACCTGGTCGGCGATGCCGAGGCCTCCCCACACACCGGCGCTGGCCTCGAGCCCGATGACGACGCCGAGGTTGTAGTCGCGGCTGAAGTCGATGGGCCACGGGTCGGGGTCCGGGATCGGGATCGGCCACCACCAGTTCCACACGAACGGCCACTTGCGGGGCCGCGTGCCGCACCAGTCGTCGGGGTCGACGTCGAACCCGATGCCGAGACGGTCCGCCGTCGCGGCGAGGTGCACCAGCTCGCGCGCGGCCGCGACGCCCGTCGCGAGTCCCGGCGGGATGGGCTGCGGGTTGAGCGCGGCGCGGCCTCCGGGCGGCAGCGGCTGCGGGTTCAGGGCCGCCTGTGCCACGCGGCCGCGGCCGATCGAGCCGTACGGACCGTACGGCCCGTACGGGTTGCCCAGGAGCTCGAAGATCTCCGGGTGCAGGCGGCCGATCAGGTAGATGGCCGACGTCGTGAGTGCCATTGCTGTCCCCCTTGTCCGGGGCGCGGACGCGTCCCGACGAGAAGGAAGCGTTCACCCGTCCGGGTGATACGTGGAGGTGCGGCGCGGCGGGGGTGAAGTCAGACGCGGTACATCGCGGTGATCGGGCACGCGAACAGGTCGCGGTCCGGCCGGCCCACGGTGTTGAGGTGGCGCACGATCATCGCGTACGAGCGTGCGAGCGAGACCTGCGCGTACGGGATGCCTCGCTCCTGGCAGTAGGCGCGCACGATCGGCTGCGCCCGCCGCAGCGACACGCGCGGCATCGACGGGAACAGGTGGTGCTCGACCTGGTGGTTGAGCCCGCCCATGAGCGCGTCCACCCAGCGGCCGCCCCCGATGTTGCGGCTGGTCAGCACCTGGCGACGCAGGAAGTCGATGCGGGCGTCCTTGGGCACGAGCGGCATGCCCTTGTGGTTGGGCGCGAACGAGGCGCCCATGTACAGCCCGAACAGCGCGAGCTGGACGACGAGGAACGCGAGCGCCTTGGTCGGCGACATCACGAGCAGGACCAGCGCGAGACCGCCGCCCACGCGCACGAGGACCATCGCCGCCTCGACCCACCGGTGCTCGAGCGGCTCGCGCGAGGTCACGCGGCGGATCGCATAGACGTGCAGCGCGATGCCCTCGAGCAGCAGCAGCGGGAAGAAGAACCAGCCCTGGTGGTCCAGGTACCAGCGCTGCAGCGGCGTGCGCGCACGGTCGGCCTTGTCTGGCGTCAGCGCCAGGACCTCGAGGTCGATGTCGGGGTCCGCACCCACCTTGTTGGGGTTGGCGTGGTGGCGCGTGTGCTTGTGCTGCCACCAGCCGTACGACAGGCCGACGAGCAGGTTCGCCAGCACCATGCTCGTCCACGTGTTGGCGCGTCCCGACGAGAAGATCTGCCGGTGCGCGGCGTCGTGGCCCAGGAACGCGATCTGCGTCATGACGACGGCCGCGCCGACCGCGACCGCGAGCTGCCACCACGAGTCGCCCACCAGCACCATCGTCGCGACGAGCGCCGCGACGGCGAGCACCGCGCCCGCGAGCCGCGCCGTGTAGTGCCCCGGCCGGCGACGCATGAGTCCCGCGGCCTGCACGGCACGCGTGAGCTCGGTGAAGTCGGAGACGGCGCGCTCGCGCGGGCGCATCGCCGGGGTGGTCGTCGTGCTCGTCGACGTCGTCGTCACGGTGCGGCCGTCCTGTCGGGTGCTGCTGTCTGGCACGGGCGGGTGTCGCGGTCAACGACGTGTGCGGTGGTCGAACGCTCGACGAGCGGACCTGGTTCCCGGGCGCCGGTCGGGTCATCCCGACCGGGTGCGAACGACAGAGCCCCCGGTCGGGTGACCCGACCGGGGGCTCTGCTCTGATCGCGAGGATCAGACTCAGATCGCGAGGATCAGAGGGGGGTGACGTTCGAGGCCTGGGGACCCTTGGGGCCCTGGGTCGTCTCGAACTCGACCTTCTGGTTCTCCTCGAGCGAGCGGTAGCCGCTCGACTGGATGGCGGAGTAGTGCACGAAGACGTCGGTGCCGCCGTCCTCGGGCGCGATGAAGCCGAAGCCCTTCTCGGCGTTGAACCACTTCACGGTGCCGGTGGCCATGTCGTTCTCTTTCTGTCGTTCGGTCGGACAACCCCCGGCATGAACCGGGGACCGGTGTGATCACGGTGGTCGTCGTCCGTCCCGAGCGGGAGCCCGAAGACGTGCTGCCCGTGCCCTCCCGGGACGTCGTCCCGGTCCGGCGGTGAGCCATGACAAGCGATGCACTGCGACTACGAGCGTCAAGGCTACGGCACAGGCTCGGGAAATGTCTCGCCCCTGTTGTCAACGATTCGGCCACGATCTGCGTCTCATCAGGTATGACGGTGGTCATGACGGACATCGGTGCGCGCGCGCCCGACCCCGTCACGCCCTCGTCCGGGTCCGGCACGGGCGCGCGAGACGTCGTCGGCACCGGGGCCGACGCCGAGTTCACCGCCTTCGCGCTCGAGGCCCGTGACCACCTCGGACGCACCGCGTGGCTGCTCACGGGTGACGTCCACCAGGCCGCCGAGCTCGTGCAGGTGGCCCTCGTGCGCACGTACGCGGCGTGGCCCCGCGCCCGCGCGGGCGACCCGCTCGCCTACGCCCGCCGCGTCCTCGCCAACGCGCGCATCGACACGTGGCGCCGTCGCCGGCGCGAGGTGCTCGTCGCGCCGGACGCCGTGCCCGCGGTCTCGGTCGAGGGAGGCGGCGCGACGATCGAGCACCGCGACCAGCTGGTGCGTGCGCTCGCGCAGCTCAGCGCGCAGCAGCGCCGCGTCGTCGTGCTGCGCTACCTCGTCGGTCGAACCGAGCGTGAGGTGGCCGACGACCTGGGCGTCACCGTCGGAACCGTCAAGACGCAGGGGTCGCGCGGCCTGCACCGCATGCGTGAGCTGCTCGGTGACCTCGGGGGTGAGGACGGGTGAGCGCTGTGCAGCGGGACGACGAGGAGTGGGCCGCGGGCCTGCGCGCGCGAGCGGACGCCGTCGCACCGGACGTACCGGTGGACGTCCCGTCCGCCGTGCGCGGAGGGCGCCGTCGCCGCGCCGCGCGCCGCGCGCTCGTCGGGGTGGGCTCGGTCGCGGTCGTCGCGGCCGTCGTGGGGGTCGGTGCCGTGGCCGTCCCGATCGTGCAGGGGGCGATCGGGACGGTCGGGGCGTCGAGCGCGGACTCGGCGGACGCCGGCAGCGTGCCGGCGCCCGCCGGCGTCGAGGACCGGCCGGGTGCCGACGACGGCGACGCGGGCTCGGCGGACGGCGCGGCGACGGGCGAGCCGGTGGACCTGTCCGTCCTCGTCGACCGCGTCCTCGACGGGAGCGGCGTCGAGGTCGCCGCGCTGGTCGAGGGAGGCCGGGTCGACGAGTCGCTCCGCACGCGCCTCGCGGCTGCCGTCGGCGACATGCCCGCCGCTGCGCCCGAGCGGCGGGACGGCGGGCTCGTCGTCTGCCTGCGCGTGTCCGGCTGGGACGTCGAGGGCGACGACGGTTCGTGGAGCGCACCCGTCGGCGTCGGCATGATGCCGGAGTTCCTGCGCACCACCGAGGCGTGCCTGGGCTGATCGCGCGGTCCCTCGGGGCCTGTGCCGAGGAGTGCTCGGGGACGACGAAGGCCCGCCGCCGGCTGGTGCGCCGGGGACGGGCCTTCGTCGTGCGCGTCAGGACAGCTTGGTGAACGCGTCCACGCCGACCTTCTTCGAGGACAGGTTCACGATCTTGATCGTGTGCGTGCCCTTCTTGCTCCAGGTCTTGGTGAACACCTGCTGCGCGTAGGTGGTCTTCTTCGCGTACAGGTTCACCGTCGCGACCTTCTTGCCGTCGATGTAGACGGCCGCCTTGCCGCGGTCCTTGCCCTTCGTGGCGACCCACCCGATGCTGCGGGTCTTCACCTTGTAGGAGACGTAGGCCTTCTTCTTCTTGGTGACCTGCTCGGTCCCGCCGAGGGCCTTCTTCGCCTTCGTCGCCGTCCAGGTGCCGTGGTAGCCCTTGCGCTTGCTCTGCTTGTCGAGCGTCGCGGTGGTGTGCGGGCCCTTGCTCGTCGACGTGTAGTTCGCCGCGCAGTCCTGCGACCGCGCGATGAAGTAGCTCGAGCGGGAGAACGTCAGGCGCGTCGAGACGGCCTTCGGGGCACTCCACATCGACTTCGACAGCCCGTTCGAGCCGGCGACGGCGCTCCAGATGATCCCGCAGGCGTCGGACGCCTTCCAGGACACCGAGACCGGGACGGACGTGGTCGAGACCGTGCCCTTGGTCAGCGACGCCCGCGGCGAGGACGTGATCTTCGGGGCGCTGGTGTCCACGTGGACGGTGTTGTTCGCGGTGCGACGGACGTTGCCGAACAGGTCGCGGGCCACGAGGGACCACGTGTGCTTGCCGTTGCTCAGCCCGGTCGCCTTGAGCTCGGTGAGCCCGGTCGACGAGGCGGTCGCGCGGACCTTGCCGTCGACGACGAGCTGCACGGACTGGAGCGCCGAGTCGGCGTCGCCCGCCGAGACGTAGCCGACGTCGAGGGTCGTCGAGAGCAGGACGACGCCCACCCGGTCGACCGTGCGCTGGGTCTTCCAGTAGCCGTACTGGCCGAGGGTGGGCGCGGTGGTGTCCTTCGCGCGAGTCACCGTGATGTTCGCCGCGGTCGGGGACAGCGAGTTGACCTTGATCCGCAGCGACGAGTCGACCGTCCCCTTGGTCTCAACCGCTCGAATCGCGGCCTGGCCCGACTCGGGGTGGAAGAAGAAGGCGCCGTCCTGGCTGTTGGCGCCAGTGCCGTCACGCTCGCGCAGGACGACACCAGAGCCTGCGGCCGGCACCGGCTGGCCGTTCGAAGCCCAGCCGAGGCCGTTGGGAGTGTTGATCCATGCGTCGAGGCCAGTGGCGGCCCGGTATTCGAGCGTGTAGGTGCGGTTGCCCCACGGGATGGTGACCAGTCGCAGGCCGGCGCCGCTCGAGACGGGGCTGAGGGTGATCGTCGTCGACGTGGCCGTGAGC
Organism: Cellulomonas sp. HZM; assembly: GCF_000708885.1. Lineage (GTDB taxonomy): Bacteria > Actinomycetota > Actinomycetes > Actinomycetales > Cellulomonadaceae > Cellulomonas. The sequence continues at coordinate 66,179 of NZ_JEOE01000009.1, forward strand.
CGTCGCTGGTCGGTGGACGAGAGGAGGCCGAGACGCGCCATGTTCACCGCCGACAGGTGCCCCACAGCAACGGGGTCGGGGGCGTAGGTCGTCATGTTGTGCGGCGCGTACGTCGAGTTACCCATGAGGTCCCACGGGTCGCCGTAGACGTCGACGCAGCTTCCCAGGGGAAGGGCGGTCTTCGCGTTGCTGAACGCACACGCGGGGTTGATCGCCCCCGAGTGCTCGAGGCCCAGGTTGTGCCCGAACTCGTGCGCGAAGACGGCGTTCGTGAGTGCGGAGGCATCGAACAGCCACATGTGGTTGCGGCCGTCTGGCCACGCATTGACCGAGCCATAGCCCGCGAAGTCGCACCATGCCCCGGGGTTGGGCATCAGGAAGACGACGTGCTCGAAGCGGTTTGCGGGCACCGAGGAGTAGACGGAATTCAGTGCCTCGTCGACGTCGTTGCTGCTGCATGCGTTGGCTGAGGTCGGCGTGAAGTTCAGGGTCTGCACCGCTGTCGTGGAACGCAGCTTCACACGGATGCGGCCCTTGCTCACGGTGTTGTAGTACGCATCGAGGTTCGAGATGGCCGCCCCGACCCCCGTCGTGGACATTGCGGGCACGGAGCCCCACTTCACGGGGATCACGGTGACGTAGTGCTGGCCGCTGTTCGGTACGCCCGCGACGGGCGTGACTCCTGCGCCGGCCGAGAGCCCGGCACCCGGCCGGTCGACGGAAGTCCCGTCCACCGACTCCGCAGTGGTGACAACGTCGTCGGTCGCGGCGGGCTCCACGGACGTGACCGTTCCGCCCGCGCTCGTGGTCACCTCGACCGGGTCGCCCGATTCGAGGGAGGGGTCCAGGTCGGCGGTCACGGACGCCGGGACGTCGAGGACGCCGTGGTCGGTGCTGATCTTGGCCACGTACGTGTCGCGGCCCGAGACGAAGTCGTCACCGACGGCGACGTGCAGCGTGCCCGTCGTCGACGCGACCGAGCGGTCGATGCCGGCGACGGTCCCGGCGCCCGAACCGGACGGCGGTGTCGCCGCGAGGGCGGCGCCCGTGGGCACGAGGGTCAGCGCCACGAAGGCGGACAGTGTGGTGACGAGGCGGCGGTGCACAGGCGCTCCCGGCTCAGGACGAACGCGGGTGGGCAGCCACCCCCCTGCGGCCGGTCTGGCTCTGACCGGCGACGGGAGAGTACCCGGCGGCGGATGCCCGAGGCATCGTCGTCCACGAACTTTCACCCGTGTGCCCCGGGACGCCCGGATCGTGTAGGTTCGCAGACGCCAACGCCGGGGAGCTCGGGACAGCCGGGCTGAGAGGACGGGCCGCGACCGCGAGGTCAGCGCACGTCGACCCGAGAACCTGAACTGGGTAATGCCAGCGGAGGGAAGCGCGACCGTGCGCGGCGTCGGCGGTGCCGCCCGGCGACCCCGGGCCGCCCGTCCCTCGTCGTGCACGGACGGCCCGTTCCACTGGTGCGCCCCGGACTCCCGGAGGAACACCGTGCTCGCACAGATCCAGGTCTCGCCGCGTCCCGCAGGGACCGACGACGACCGCTACGCCTACGTCGACGCCGCCATCGCCGTCATCCAGGCCTCCGGCCTGACCTACGAGGTCGGCGCCATGGGCACCACCGTCGAGGGCTCGCCCGACCAGCTGTGGCCCCTGCTGCGCTCCGTGCACGAGGCGACGGTCGCCGCGGGCGCGAGCGGCGTCAGCAGCATCATCAAGGTCAGCCAGGCGGCGGGCGACGCCGGACCGAGCATCCGCGACCTCGTCGGCAAGTTCCGCGCGTGAGCCGGCGGCGCCTGTGGGCGCCGGTGCTGGCGGCGGGCGTGCTCGTCGGCGCGTGGGAGGTCGGGGTACGGGCATCCGGGCTGCCGCCGTTCGTGCTGCCGGCGCCCTCGCGCGTCGCGGGGACCGCGGTGCGGGTCGCGCCCCTGCTCGTCGGGGACGTGCGCACGACGATGGTCGAGGCGCTGCTCGGGCTCGTGGCCGGCACGCTCGTCGGGGTCGCGCTCGCGGTGCTCGTCGCGGTGTCCCCGCTCGCGCGCGACGCGCTGTACCCGCTGGTCACCGTCACGCAGACCGTGCCGACCGTGGTGCTCGCGCCCCTGCTCGTCATCTGGGCGGGGTTCGGGCTCGCGCCCAAGGTCGTCGTGGTCGCGCTCACCGTCTTCTTCCCCGTGCTCGTCGCGTGCGTCACCGCGATGGCGGAGGCCGACGACGCGCACACCGACATGGTCACCGGGCTCGGCGGCGGGCGGCGCGACGAGCTGTGGCTCGTGCGGCTGCCCGCCGCGGTGCCGGGTCTGTTCGGCGGGCTGCGGGTCGCCACGACGTACGTGGTCGGCGCCGCGGTCGTGTCCGAGTACCTCGCCGGGACCAGCGGTCTCGGCGTCTTCATCCAGCGCTCGCGCAAGTCCTACGACGTGGACCAGATCCTCGTCGCGGTCGTCGCGATCGCGCTCGTCACCGGCGTGCTGTTCGTCGTCGTCGACGCCCTCGGGCGGCTCGCGACGCCGTGGCGGCGCGCACCCTGAACCCGAGGAGAACCCCGTGCGCCGACTCGTCGCGCTGCTCGTCGTCCTGCTGCTCCCGCTCGCCACCGCCTGCTCGTCGGACGCCGCCGCGTCCGGCCCGCGGCACGTGACCGTGGTGCTCGACTGGACGCCCAACACCAACCACTCAGGCCTGTACGTCGCGCAGGAACGCGGGTACTTCGCCGACGAGGGGCTCGACGTGACGATCGTCGAGCCCGGCGAGACCTCCGGGACCCAGCTGCTCGCGGCCGGCAAGGCCGACTTCGCGTACTCGGTGGCCGAGTCGATCGTGCCCGCGCGCGACCAGGGGGCGGACGTGGTGTCGGTCGCCACCGTCATCGAGCACAACACCTCGTCGCTCATCTCGTTGCGCTCGGCGGGCATCACGCGGCCCCGTGACCTCGCGGGGCACACCTACGGCACGTACGGGTCGAAGCTCGAGGAGGCGCTCGTACGGCGGCTCGTGCAGTGCGACGGCGGCGACCCGGCCGCGGTGAAGATGGCACCGCTGGCCAGCGACGACTTCCGCGTCGGGCTCACCCAGCACCAGTTCGACGCCGCGTGGGTGTTCGACGCGTGGGACACCATCCGGCTGCGCGACATCGACCACCTCGACGTCACGACGATCCCGTTCATCGACCACACCGACTGCATCCCCGACTGGTACACGCCGCTCGTCGCGACCACCGGCGCGCACCTGCGCGACGACCCCGAGCTGGTGCGGCACTTCCTCGCCGCGCTCGCGCACGGCTACCGCGACTCGATGACGACGCCCTCGGCCGCCGTCTCCGCGCTGCACGCCGCCGCGCCCGAGCTGTCCACCGACCTGCTGACCCGCTCCGCCGGCTACCTGTCGACGCGGTACGCCTCGTCCCCGGACGCGTGGGGACACCAGTCCGGGAGCGTCTGGGCCGCGTTCGTGGCGTTCCTGCAGGACAACGGGCTCGCGTCGCGCTCGTTCGACGTGGCCGGGGCGTGGAGCGATGACTACCTCCCGTGAGCTCGCCGGCGTCGAGGGGCTCGGTGTCCGGTACGGCTCGGTGGAGGTGCTGCGGGGGGTGTCGCTCGCGGTGCGTGCCGGGGAGTTCGTCGCGGTCGTCGGGCCGTCGGGGTGCGGCAAGTCGACGCTGCTGCGGGTCCTCGGGTCCGCTCGGGCTCCCGGTGCGGAGGTCACCGGGGAGGTGCGGCCCGGCGCCGCGGCGGCGTGGATGCCGCAGGGGGACAGCCTCCTGCCGTGGCGCCGGACCCTGCCCAACGCTCTGCTCGGCGCGCGGCTGGCCGGCCGGGACCCCGGCGACGTGGGGGCACTGATCGCCGAGTTCGGGCTCACCGGGTTCGAGCGGGCGTGGCCGCACCAGCTGTCCGGCGGCATGCGGCAGCGGGTGGCCCTGCTACGGACCGTGCTGTCCGGACGCGAGCTGCTGCTGCTCGACGAGCCCTTCGGGGCGCTCGACCCGCTCACGCGGCGGCGGCTCAACGGTTGGCTGGCCGACGTGGCGCTCGCGGCCGACGGGCGGGGGGTGGTGCTCGTGACGCACGACGTGGACGAGGCGCTGCTGCTCGCCGACCGCGTCGTGGTGCTGAGCGAGCGGCCGGGGCGCGTGGTGCTGGACGAGCGCGTGGTGCGGGCACCCGGGTTCGCTGAGCCGTCGGCGGGGTCGTCGGGCGAAGGAGGGGCCGGGTCGCGGGAGCGGGTGCTGGCGGCGCTCGGCGTGTCGTCGGGGCTCGGCGATCGACTGTCCGTGTCCGGATCAGCGGCACTTGTGACGGATGTGCGCGCATGACCGGTGGTTCGCGCCTCACGAGGCGACTCGTGTCACAAGTGCCGCTGGTTGGAGGCGGGTGACTGCGGGCGGCGTGGTGGTCGTGGCCCGCGGGGTGCTGGTGTGGGTGGTGGGGTGCAGCATTCAGGGGTGCTCCTCGCCGACGTCGCCGCGACCTCCTCCGCGCTCGCCGCCACGCGCTCGCGCCTGGCCAAGCGCGCGCTGCTCGTGGAGCTGCTGCGGAGCACCGCCGCGGCCGACGTGCCGATCGTGGCGCGCTTCCTGGGCGGCGAGCTCCGGCAGCGGCGGACCGGCCTCGGGTGGCGGTCGCTCGCGGAGCTGCCCGCGCCCGCGGTGGCTCCCTCGCTGACGGTCGCGCAGGTCGATGCAGCGTTCGAGGAGATGGCGGCCCTGGCGGGGCCCGGGTCCGCGGGTGCGCGTGCGGCGCTCGCGGCCGAGCTGTTCGGTGCGGCGACCGCGGACGAGCAGCGGCTGCTGCGCGGCCTGGTCACCGGCGAGCTGCGGCAGGGATCGCTCGACGCGCTGCTGCTGGACGCGGTCGCCGAGGCCGCCGGGGTGCCGGTCGACGCCGTGCGGCGAGCCGCGATGCTCGCGGGCTCGACCGAGACGGTCGCGACGGCGGCGCTGACGTCCGACGACCCGGCGGGCGCGCTCGCTGCCATCGGGCTGGAGGTCGGGCGCCCGGTCCGGCCGATGCTCGCGCAGTCGGCCCCGGACGTCGCCGCGGCGCTCGACGCCCTGGGCGGTGGCGAGGTCGCGGTCGACACGAAGCTGGACGGCATCCGCATCCAGGTGCACCGCTCGGGTCAGGACGTGCACGTCTTCACGCGCAGCCTCGACGACCTCACCGACCGTGTGCCGGAGGTGGTCGCGCTCGCGCGATCGATGCCGGCCGACGCGTTCGTGCTCGACGGCGAGGCGCTCGTCGTCGGCCCGGACGGCCGGCCACGACCGTTCCAGGAGACGTCGTCGCGCAGCGCCACCCGCGGCGAGGTCGACGGCGTGCTCACCCCGTACTTCTTCGACTGCCTGCACCTCGACGGCCGCGACCTGCTCGATGCCCCGCTGCGCTCCAGGCTGGCCGCTCTCGACGCGGTGGCCGGGCCCTTCGCGGTCGAGCGGATCACCACGTCGTCGGCCGCCCGCGCGCAGGAGCGGTTCGCCGAGGTCGTCGCCCAGGGGCAGGAGGGGGTGGTCGTGAAGTCGCTCGACGCGCCCTACGAGGCCGGTCGACGCGGCGGGGCGTGGGTGAAGGTCAAGCCGCGGCACACGCTCGACCTCGTGGTGCTCGCGGTCGAGTGGGGATCGGGGCGGCGGCGCGGGCTGCTGTCCAACATCCACCTGGGCGCGCGGGACCCCGCGGGCGGGTTCGTCATGCTCGGCAAGACGTTCAAGGGCATGACCGACGAGATGCTCGCGTGGCAGACCGAGCGGTTCCTGGAGCTGGAGGTCAGCCGCACCGACTGGGCTGTGCGCGTCGCGCCGGTGCAGGTGGTCGAGATCGCGTTCGACGGCGTGCAGCGCTCGACGCGGTACCCGGGCGGCGTCGCGCTGCGGTTCGCGCGCGTGCTGCGCTACCGCGAGGACAAGACGGCGGCCGAGGCGGACACGATCGACACGGTCCGGGCGCTCGCGGCGCCGTCGTGACCCGCGAGCGTCGACCGCGTGCTGCCGGCGCGGGTCGACATCGGCGCCGCTGCCGGACGTCCCGCTGCCAGACGTATCGTCGGTGCCAGATCGCCGGGTGCCCGCGCGGTCCAGGACGCGCACGAGGGAGCAGCGGTGCTGGGAGACCTGATCGGCGGGCTGGTCGGCGGGATCTTCGGCACGGAGCTGTACGACCGACGGCGGCGTCGCCGGCTCGCCCGCGCCGACGCCGCGGGCCTGCCCTTGGAGCTCCCCGGCTCGGTGCTCGGGACGCCGCGCTACTGCCACCCGTCGGGCGGGATGCTGCGCATCGACGGAGCGACGCTCACGTGGCTCACCGACCGGGGCGGCAAGTCGTACCCGGTGCCGGTCGAGCGGCTCGCCGCTCGCTCGTTGGCCGACGTCCCCGTCAAGGAGTCCTATCCAGGCGGGCGGTGCGTCGCGGTGGTGTGCGACGACGCGGGAACGGTCGTGCGGCTCGTCGTGCTCGAGGACGACCTCGGCTACCTGGCCAGGGTCGTGCCCGGTCTCCGGCCGGTGCTCGACGCGCGGGAGCGCCGGATGCCGCGCGGCGGTGCAGCATGGAGACGTGACTGACCGCGAGTACACGGGCACGGGCATCGTCGTGCGGTACGACGTGACGCGGTGCCGTCACGTCGCCGAGTGCGTACGCGGTGCGCCGGAGGTTTTCGAGCCCGGTCGTCGGCCGTGGATCCTGCCCGACGCCGACCCGGACGCCGAGCACGTCGCCGACGTCGTGCGCCGCTGCCCCACGGGTGCGTTGCACTACCAGCTCGCGCACGGCGAGCCGGAACGGCCCGACCCGACGACGACGGTCACGGCCGTTCCCGACGGTCCGCTGCTGGTGCGTGGCGACCTCCGGTTGAACGGTCCTGACGGCCCAGTCGCCGAGACGCGTGCGGCGCTGTGCCGGTGCGGCTCGTCGGCCAACAAGCCCTTCTGCGACGGCTCGCACGAGCGGGTCGGCTGGCGGTCGGACGCGAGCACCGACGAGGAGCCGGGCTGCGACCGGCCGCACAGCGAGTCCGTGGTCCCGCCGTCGGCGACGTGAGCGCGACGTGAGCGACGTGAGCGCGGAGCACGACGAGACTCGCGCCCGCCTCGTCGCGATGCGTGCCGAGGCGGTGCAGCGGCTCGCGGGGCTCGGGAGCGCGCGTGCGGACGTCGTCGACGCCGCGAGGGACGCCAACGTGGACGACGAGCACGACCCCGAGGGCGCGACCATCGCGTTCGAGCGCGCTCAGCTCGAGGCGCTCGCGGCGGACGCGCGCGGCCAGCTGGCGGAGATCGACGCGGCGCTGGCACGGCTCGCCGACGGCACCTACGGCCGGTGCGCGGTCGGTGGGGAGCCGATCGCACCGGGGCGCCTCGCGGCGAGGCCGACTGCCACCACGTGCATGGAGCATGCGCGTCGACACGTACGCTTCCGCCCGTGAACGAGCCGATCTGGCGTGAGACGACCGTCGACGAGCGCTACCACCACCGCGCCGCGCTGGCGTACCTGACGTACCTGGTGCTGCGCCCGTGGTCGGTCGTCTTCTGGGCGCTGATGGCCTTCGCGGGGGTCCTGTCGCTCGCTGGCGGTGCTGCTCCGGTGGTCGTCGCCGCGGGTGTGATCGCCGGGATGCTCGGCCTGATCTACACCTCGAGCATCCGGCAGGGACGCAAGTGCCTTCCCACCGGTTCCGTCGTTCGAGCTGCGGCGACGCCGGGTGCGATCCTCATCGAGGACCCGACCGGCCGGGTCGAGCTCGCGTGGTCGCAGGTGTCGGGCGTCGCACGGCGGAGGGACTTCTACGCCCTGCGCAGACGACACGGACACACCGTTCTCGTGCCGTGCGAGGTCGTCCCCGACGAGGTCCTCGCCGGGATCCGCGCCCGGATCGCAGCACCCGTCCCGGGCCCGCTGGTCTCCTCGGGGGGCGGCCCGGTCTCGACCGACGCCGATGCGCGCGTCCGGTCGCTGGTCTCGAGCACCGCGTTCGTCCGCGACGCGAGCCGGGCCGTGCTGCGGACCTCCGTGTTCTCGGTCGGGGGCCTCGCCGCGATCTCCGTCGTCCCCCTCGTCGGCATCGCCGGGGGCCTCCTGCTCCGGGACGCGAGCTTCGCCGTGATCCTGTGCCTGGTGTTCGCAGGCCTGATGGTCTTCGTCGCCGTCCGGATTCGACGCCTGCTGGACCGCCGGTTCCCGCCTGGCTCATCGTCGTTGCTGGTCTTCGACGAACGAGGGCTCCGGCTCGACCAGGCGGACGGCGTCCGGGTCGTGTGGAAGTGGCCGACGTTCGAGACCGTGACCGCGCGTGGCGACGCTGTCGTGCTCCGGATCGCGAGGTCGAAGGCCATCGTCGCGTTCCCCGCCGAGGGTCTGCAGCCGGGCGACCTGGACCTCCTGCGCGAGCGCATCGCGGCGGCCTGACCCGAGGCCCGGAGGCTCGCAGGTCCGATCCCGAGGCAACCGTCAGACGACGGCCGACCGCACGTCGCCGCACGTCAGCGGCCAGTTCACGGCGGGTTCACCCGCTCCCGGGACGGTGTCCGCGGCGCGCAGCAGCGCCGGACCGTGACCCCCTCCGGAGGACTGGACCCCATGCACATCACCCTCTCCCGGCGCCGGGCGCGCGCCGCGCTCGCGACGACGCTGCTGGCAGCCCTCGCCGCCGCGCCGCTCGTCGCCGCGCCGGCGCAGGCCGCCGTCACGCTGCCGAGCTCGCTGCTCGACTCGTCGAGCACGTGGGCGTACTCGGACGACGGCACCGACCCCGCCGCGGGCTCGTCGGACCGCCTGGTCTGGACGAAGGACGGCTTCGCGGACTCGGCGTGGAAGCACGCCGCAGGCCCGTTCGGGGCGAAGAACGGCAAGGCGACCGGCCTGGGCGCGAGCTTCCCCGTCTCGACGCTGCTCACGCAGTACCTCGCGGGCACGACGACCGACGTCCCGACGTTCCACTTCCGCTCGTCGTTCTCGCTGACTGCCGACCAGCTCGCCCACGTGCGCGCGCTGACGGCGTCGGTGACGTACGACGACGCGATCCAGGTGTTCGTCAACGGCACCAAGGTCGCCGGCTTCGTCGACGACCGCGTGGAGGCGGCAGACGAGTCGCAGCGCAACCTCGTGTACGCGGGCAACAGCGGCGGCGACCCGGTGTCGTCGTCGTTCACGATCCCGGCCTCGGCGCTGCATGCGGGCGCCAACACCGTGGCCGTCGCGCTCTTCCAGGACCGCGCGACGAGCTCGGACATCTACCTCGACTGGACGTCGCTCGCCCCGGTGCAGTCCGCGGCCGTGAGCGACCTGGTGATGACGGTCGGCGCCGACGAGTCGAAGCGCAACCTCGCCTGGTACACCGACCTCGACGTCGCGCAGGTCGCGCAGGTGGCTCGCGCGCAGGACGTCGTGGACGGCGTGTTCCCCGCGGACAAGGCCGTGACGGTCCCGTCGTCGGGCGGCGTCACGACGAGCGGCGCGTACAACCACTTCGCGACGATCTCCGGCCTCGAGCCGAGCACGGCGTACGTGTACCGCGTCGGCGACGCGACCGACGGCTGGTCGCAGACGTACGACTTCCGCACGCAGGCGTTCACCGGCGACTTCGGCTTCCTGTTCTTCGGCGACCCGCAGATCGGCGCGTCCGGCAACGTCGCGAACGACAAGGCCGGCTGGCAGAGCACGCTCGACGTCGCGCAGGCCACGTACCCCGACTCGGAGCTGCTGTTCTCGGCGGGCGACCAGGTCAACACCGCGGGCGACGAGTCCCAGTACGACGCGTTCCTGTCCCCGGACCAGCTGCGCGAGATCCCGCTGGTCGCGACGAACGGCAACCACGACGTCGGCTCCAAGGCGTACAACCAGCACTACAACGTGCCGAACGTGGACCTGACGGCCGGTGCCGGCACGGCCACGAGCGCGGGCGGCGACTACTGGTTCCGCTACAAGGACGTGCTGTTCCTCGACATCAACTCGAACTCGAGCGACATCGCCTCCCACCAGGCGTTCCTGCAGAAGGTCGTCGCCGAGCAGGGCGCGAGCGCGCGCTGGAAGGTGCTCGCGTTCCACCACTCGATCTACTCGGTCGCGGCGCACGCGAGCGACGGCGACATCCTCAACCTGCGTGGCAAGCTGCCGCAGATCATCTCCGACCTGGGCATCGACCTGGTGCTGCAGGGCCACGACCACGTCTACACGCGCAGCTACCTGGTCAACGACGGCCAGATGGCCGACGCGACCGAGGTCGCCGGGCAGCGCACGGTCGAGGCGGCCCCCGGCGACGTCCTGTACGTCACCGCGAACTCGTCGTCGGGCTCCAAGTACTACGACGTGACGCTCCCGAACGCCTGGTTCGCCTCGGTGATCAACCAGGAGAAGGTCCGCAACTACTCGCAGGTGCAGGTCACGGGCGACTCCATCACGGTCCGGACGCTGCGCAGCCAGGCGAACGGCACCAGCAAGCCGGTGAACAGCGTGGTCGACGAGGTGACGCTCGAGCGCAAGGACGTCACGGCGCCCACGCTCACCGTCCCGGCCGACGTGAGCATCCCGGTCGACGGCGCCTTCGACGCGCTCGCGGGCGTGTCCGCGGCCGACGCGCACGACGGCGACCTGACCTCGGCCGTCACGGTCACCGGCACGGTCGACACCGCCACGCTCGGCGCCTACCCGCTCACCTACTCGGTGCGTGACGCGGCCGGCAACGTGACGACGAAGCAGCGCACGGTGACGGTCGTCGCCGGGCGCATCACGCAGGTCGTGGCACCCGCCGTGACCGGCAGCGGACATGTCGGCGAGGTGCTGACCGCAAGCGCCGGGCAGTGGTCGCCGGCGGCGACGACGACCGTGCAGTGGGTCCGCGAGGGACGGCCGATCGCGGGCGCGACCGGCCTCACGTACACACCGGTCGCGGCCGACCTGGGTCACGAGCTGTCGGTGCTGGTCACGGCCTCCCGCACGTCCTACGGCACGGTCGCGACCCGCTCCGAGTCGGTCAAGGTCGCCGCGGGCGTGCTCGTCCCCGGCACGGTGTCGGTGCAGGGCACTGCGAAGGTCGGGTCGACGCTGACCGCGTCGGCCGCGCCCTGGTCCCCGGCGGCGACGCTGGGCTACTCCTGGACGGTCGACGGCGCGGTGGTCCCCGGCGCCACGGGTTCCACGTTCGCCCTCACGGCCGCTCGGGCGGGGCACCGCGTCGCGGTGCAGGTGACCGGTTCCGCTGACGGCTACGCGACCGCGTCCGTCTCGTCGGCCGCGGTGCTCGTCGCACCGGGCACCCTGACGGCAGGGTCGCTCAAGGTGAGCGGCACGACATCGGGCAAGGCCAAGGTGGGCGTGCGCCTGACGGCCACGTCCGGCGCGTGGTCCCCGGCGGTGTGGCTCGGCTTCCAGTGGCTGGTCGACGGCAAGAAGGTCCCCGACGCCACCTCGTCGTCCTACACCCCGACCGCGGGCCAGGTGGGCCACCGCGTGCAGGTAGCGGTGACCGGGACGCTCGCCGGGTACGCGCCGCGCACGGTCACGTCGGCGTCGCTCGTCGTCGCCCCCGGCACGATCGCGGCGGGCAGCGTCAAGGTCAGCGGGACCGCGAAGGTCGGCCGCACGCTGAAGGTGAAGGCGGGCACGTGGTCGCCGACGCCGAAGCTGGCCTACCAGTGGTACGCCGACGGCAAGAAGATCTCGGGCGCCGCGAAGTCGTCGCTCACGCTCTCGACGAAGCTCGCGGGCAAGCGCATCACGGTCAAGGTGACCGGCACCAAGGCCGGGTACACGACCGTAAGCAAGACCTCCGCGCGCACGGCGAAGGTCGCGCGTCGGTGACGTCCCGCACCAGGTCGGCGGGGTCGGGGACGGTTCGTCGTCCCCGACCCCGCCGGGCCGTCTCCCCGCTCCGTGCCGGGCTGGGTCTCGCGCTCGTCGCGGGGGTCGCGGCCGGGTGCTCGTCGGGTTCCGCGGCGGGTCCGGGTCCGACGAGCGGGACGACCGCGGTCGCGGCGGTGCCGGGGGCCACGACGTCCGCAGCGCCGGTGCTTGCGCCGGTCGACGTCCCATCCGGGCTCACGCTCGAGGTCGTCGGGACGGACGACGACTCGTCGAAGGTGCTCGCCGCCGCGGTGGACGGGTTCGCGGCGGCGCACGGCGCGCACGTGGTCCACCGCGAAGCGGGCGACGACGTCGAGGGCGCGGTGGACGCCGCGACCGCAGCGGCGCCGGACCTCGTCGTCGGCCTCGGCGCGGACGTCGTCGACGGCCTCGACCCGGTGTCGGCGCAGCACCTCGACCAGCAGTACCTCGTGCTCGGTGCCCAGCTCCCCGAGCCGACCGAGAACGTCACCGCCGTGGTGTGGACCGGCGCGACGTCCAGGGGCTCCGCGGCGGCCGCCGACGGGCCGTTGACGGCGGTCACCGTCGCCCGTGCAGAGCAGGCCGTCGCCGCGGGTGTCGACCGGTGGCTCACGGAGGGCTCGGGCTCGGTCGTCGACCTGGGCTGACCTGAGCTGACCAGCTCAGGCGGTCGCGCCTACAGGCAGGCGACTTGCGAATCCTTCCGCATCGCGATCGAGCATCGATCTGGTCGAACATGACGCCGCCGCGTACTGGAACTGGTTGCATGGTCGCCGACGAGTCACGGACGGACGCCGACATCGGCGACGGCGTACGCGGAGCGGAGGTCGACTGATGCGACGCACCACGCTCATGCCTGCCGCTGTCGTGATGGCGATGGTCACCGCACTCGCTGCCTGCGCCGGAGCCGCGGCGCCGCCCTCCGACGCATCGGACAGCGAGCTCGCCGCGTCGTTCGGATCGTGCGGTTCGGACGACCCTGGCGAGTCGTCGGGCGCTCAGTCGTTCCTGTCGACGATCACCAGCTGGCAGCAGGTGACAGCGGTGGAGGACGCGGTGCGTCAAGGCAAGGGCGACCAGCACACCTACCCCGCGACGATGGTGACCACCAGCGAGAGTCGGATCGAGGTACGGATCCATGACTCGTTCTGGCCAGGCATCGACTGGGCGCTCGCGCACGACGACCCGGTGTGGATCGGCCTCGGCGTCGCCGGTTTCGATCCGGACACGGTCGGGACGGTCATGGTCCTCACGCCGCAGGACGTGTTCTTCGCCGGCCGCTGCGCCGACGACATCTTCACCAAGCCGGTGCACGCCGCCTACGGCGCCGCGACCCGTGACGTCATGACCAGGCTGACCAGCGCGACCACGAAGACGGCGGCCCAGGCCGTCCTCGGCACGACCCCTGTGCCGACGCCGTCAGACGTGCCGCCGATCCTGGCTCCGGGCGAAGGTCACGACGAGCTGCTGGCGACGCTCACGTCGGTCTCCATCCACGCCACGATCTCGAAGGCCCTCGGCGTGGGCGAGACGTCGCCCGCACTGTGCACGCACATCGCCGCAGGTTGGTCGGACTGCATCAGCACCGACGACCGGACCGCGACGAAGGGATTCGACTTCACCGGGTATGTCGACACCGACGGGAAGCTCGAGTTCTGGCTTCTGGGCGAAGACACCGACGTGACCAAGCCACTCGTCTATCTCGGGACCGTCCAGCTTCCCATCGAGCGTGACCCCGCCAACCGCAAGAAGATCCCGCCGACTTCGGTCTCCGTCGCCATCGACACCGCCAAGATCTCGATACCCGACGAGCCGCGCAGCCCGGCGCCCGACATGGCTGATCCCGGCTACATCCACGTGGAGTCCATGACGCCGCAGAGATGAGCGGATCCGACGATCGACGCGTCTAGCTCGCTCCCGGTGCGAGCGACGCGACGAACGCCGCGTGGTCCCGTTCGGCGAGGTCCGCGTACGACGACGCGAAGTCGGCGAACGCCTCGTCGGCCGTGCGCTCCTCGCCCAGGTAGCCCGCGAGCGCGAAACGGTCCCCGGACCGGGCGTGCGCCCGCGCGAGCACCCACGCGCACAGCTGCCCGTACCCGTCGAGGGCGTCGGGCTGCAGCGTCTCGAGCGTCACGCCGCCCTTCCAGTCGTGCAGCTGCCGCAGGTAGTAGTCACGCTCGACGCCGTCGATGCCGCGCGCACGCTGCCACCCGAGCATGAGGTCGCTCGCCGCCTGCATGAGCCGCTGGCCGAGCACCACCCGCTCCCCGTGCTGCTCGAACGTGCACGGCTCGAGGTACGCCTCGAGCACAGAGGAGGTCGCCTCCTTCGCCTGCAGGATGATCGCGTCGTCGGCGTCGACCCCCTGCATGAGCAGGATCCAGCACCGCGTGCCGACGCTTCCGACACCGACCACCTTCAGCGCGATGTCGACCAGCCGGTAGTGCGCGAGCAGCGTCCGCCTGTCCGGCAGGAGGGTCGCGCGGTAGTCGTCGAGCAGCGTCGTCAGGACTGCGGTGATCTGCTCCGCGCCGGGGAAGCCGGACAGCGGTTGCACGAGCGGCAGGTCGGGCAGGAAGCGGCGCTCGCCGTCGACGACGGTGGTGAGCTTCTGCAGGGAGCGCAGCTGCGAGCGGCGGCGCGCCTGCTTGATCGTCGTGGTCGCGACGCCCTGGGCCGTGGACCGGTCGGAGCGCGCGATCCGGATCGCCTCGTCGACGTCGGCGTGGGAGTACCAGACCTCGAGCTCGGACATCGTCGAGAACCGGAGCATCGCGCGGCGGTACTCGCGTGCGGCCCGGCGCACCACGCGACGGCGTGCCTTCGTCGGCAGGTCGATGGCCCGGCCCGCCAGCTCGATGCTCGCGACCAGTCGCTTCACGTCCCACTCGAACGGCCCGGGGTGCGTCTCGTCGAAGTCGTTGAGGTCGAACAGCAGCCGCCGCTCGGGCGATCCGAACAGCCCGAAGTTCGCGGCGTGCGCGTCGCCGCACAGCTGCACGGACAGCCCCGAGTGCTCGCTTGCGCCGAGGTCGTCTGCCATCACGAGCGCGGTGCCGCGGTAGAACGCGAACGACGACGCGGCCATGCGCTCGTGCCGCAGCGGCAGCAGGTCGGCGATCCGGTCGTCCTCCTGGCGCAGCACGAGCCGCACGGGGTCCCGGTCGGCGCGCTGGCCGACCTCCGCGAGCGCCTCGAGGGGGAGCCGCGTGCGGGCGTCTGCGCCGGCCGCGAGGCGTGCGGCGCGCTCGGGTGTCGTCATGCGCCGAACGTAGCCCCGCGCGCTTCTCGCGTCACGCGGCTCGTCGGGTGAACGCGCAGGTCAGGCGCAGCCTCCGGCGGGGGCCACGCGCAGGCCGGTGCCGACGCCGGTGGAGTACGCGAACAGCCCCTGGCGGTTGTCGATGCGGACGTCGTCGTACCCGGAGCCGACGGCCCGGTCCGCGCGCAGGTGCAGGCGCAGCGTGCGCTCGGTGCCGGCCCCGACGACGGCCCCGGCCACGGGCTCGCCGCCGTCCGACCAGCCCGCGTGCGACCCGACCCCAGGACCGTCGACGACGTACGCGCCGACGAGGTGCACGCCGTGCGCCCCGACCAGACGCACGTGCTCGAGGCCGACGCGCTCGCCGGGGTTGATCGGCAGCTCGACCGTGAGGTCGGGCACCGGCACCGCGGGCTGCGCGACGCACAGCGACCCACGGCTCTGCTCCCACGCGTCCGCGAGCGGGCCGCCGGGGTGGTGCGCGACGAGCAGCCACACGATCCCGCCCGCGCCGAGGGCGGCGGCGGTGAGCGCCGCCACGGAGCGACGCCGACTGTGGGGTGCGTGCGGGGCGGCTGGGGTGGCGTGGGGGCTCGGTGCGACGGTCGTCATGGGACTCTCCTGTCCTGGACGCGGCACCTCGCCGCTGCGGTCAGTGTGGCGGACAGCCGTGACCTGGGGCAATGGCCTCGCCGACGTGGTTCACGCCCGGTCGAGGCGGCCCAGCGCCCGACCGGCGGCATCGATGAGCACCAGACGGCCGTGCTCGATCGAGGCCCACCGTGCATCGTGTACCCAGGAGTCGACGGGGGCGCCCTCGCACCCGACGAGCGTCGAGAAGCCGCTGGTCGCGAGGAAGGTGCCGGCGGCGCTCACGGCCCAGCGCCCGCGTACCCGGTTGCAGCCGTCGGAACTCGAGTAGGTCCCGTCCGCCCCGAAGGTCAGGCCTGGGTCGGTGTCGACGTCGAGGTCGGCGGGCTTCCATGAGCCGACCAGGTCGGCGGCCGTCGCCAGGCGCACGCCCCGGGGCGGCGCGGTCACGCGGTCGAGCGCTGCCAGCTCCGTCGGCTGCGGCGTCGGGGCCGTCGTGAGCTCGTCGGCGATGTCGTCGTACCCGCCGGGCGCCCCGTCGATGCTGAGCGTCGCGACGACCGACCCGTCGGCGGCCCGCAGCTCGGCCCCGTCGTCGACCAGCCGATACGTCGCCGTCCGGTCGAGCCACGGCACGCTCGGACTGTCCAGCGAGCACGACGACGACCACCCGAACACGCTCCCGACGAACGCGGTCCCGTCCCCGCGCCACGCCCCCTCGAGAGATCCGCACGCCCGCAGCACGCGCAGGCTCCTCGCGTCCAGCCGCAGCCACGTGTCCGGCTCCTCGCCCTGCGCGCCGGAAACCCGCCACAGCCCGACGAGCTCCGACGGGTGCTGCCGGGGGGCGGCGGCGGTGCTGGGTGCTCCGGTCCCGGCCTCGTCCCGCCCCGCACATCCTGCTGCCGTCGCTGCGAGCATCACTGTCGCGGCGACCGCCGCGACCACCCGGTGCATCCGCACGTCGTCCCCCTGTCCGGCCGTCGACGTCCGCGTCCGGCTGCCGGGATTGTGTCGCAGACCGCCCGTGTCTTGCAGTGCGTCCCGGCTCGCCGCGCGTCGCCGGACCGGGCAGCGCAGAGTTGGAGGGACACGACCGGCCCGACGAGGGCCCGACGAGGGCCCGACGAGGGCCCGACGAGAGGACCACCATGACCGACGAGACCACCGACCAGTTCGACGGCACGTCGAACGATCCGGTCGAGGCCGACCCGGCCTCGAACCCGCACGCAGAGCGCGGCGAGCAGCCCCCGCAGGGCCCGACGCAGGAGGACACGCAGCGCAAGATCTACCCGACCGACCCGACGGGCGCCGACCCGGCCTGACGGCTCTCGTCGGCTGGTACGTTCCGGGACGAGCCGGACGAACCTGGTCGCCGGCCGACGAGCAGGGGGTGGCAGGTGCGTCGGGTCGTGCTTCTCGTCGGGGTAGCAGTGCTCGCGTCGGCCGGGATCTTCCACGTTCTCGGCTTGCGGCTGCCGTTCGGCGACGATCACCCGACGCCGACCGCTCAGCAGCAGATGAACGCCGACAATGCGCGCCGCGTGCTCGACGCCCCGTACGCCGACCGGCTCGCGCTGCCGGCCGACGCCCCGGACCTGCAGTTCATGTTCACCACGCGTGTCACGCGGAACTCGTTCGAGGTCGCGTTCCAGCAGGCGGGCGGCCTGTTCGTGCTGTGCGACGCCGACGACGACGTCGACTCCGGGTGCGCGACCGACACGGTGACCGTGCTGCGCGACGAGCAGGTCGACGGCCGTCGCGTGCGCATCGCGCAGGTGGACGCTCGCGCCGCGGATGGGGAGGCGACGAGGACTGAGACCGCCTACTGGCACGACGTCGACCTGGTCCGCGGCACCCCGCCCTGGCTCACGACTCTTGGCGGCAGCGCATACCGGTAAAGGTATATTGGGGCCATGAACGCTGCGCTGCTCATCAAGGAGGCCCGTGAGCGTGCCGGCCTCACCCAGGCACAGCTTGCAGCGCGCGCCGGAACCTCCCAGCCGGCCGTTGCTCGCTACGAGAGCGGTTCGACCTCGCCGGCCGTCTCGACCCTGGAGCGCCTGCTTGCCGCTGCAGGCATGACCCTCGAGGTCTCGGCTCGCCCCGCATCCCGGACGTTGAACGCGCGCACGCACCGCATGGCGAGGCTGCGCGAGCACCGCTCTGACGTCCTGGCCGCCGCGCGTCGCCACGGGGCGCGCGACGTCCGGGTGTTCGGCTCGGTCGTGCGCGGTGAGGACGGACCGTCGTCCGACATCGACCTACTCGTCGCGATGGACGTGGAGCGAGTTGGGCTTCTACCCGCTGACGACCTTCGTCTCGAGCTCGAAGAACTCCTCGGTGAGCACGTGGACATCGCCGTCGAGAGCATGCTGGCACCGCACGTCGCTCCGTCCGCGCTCGCCGAGGCCGTCGCGCTGTGAGCGCCCGGCCGCAGTCGGCGTGGCTCGCGGACATCATCGAGGCCGTCGATGCGATCCGTGCTGCGGAGCTCGCGATCGACATGACGGGCGAGGGGATCGACTGCGACGCTCTGGCCGGCATCGTCGCGGACGCCCTGACATATCGCGTCATGACGATCGGTGAGGCAGTCAAACATCTGGCCCCGGCTCTCACGAACGCGCGACCGGACGTGCCGTGGTCGAGCATCGCCCGCATGCGGGACCTCGTCACCCACCACTATCACCGGCGTGATCTGACGGTCATCCGCGCGACGGTGGACGGGCACCTGGAGTCGCTGAGGAGCGCCGTCGTCGAGCTGCTCGAGCTCGAGCTCGGCCGAGAATCCTGACCGGTCCGAGGAACCGCCTGCCGGAGCCGACCGGCGACTGTGCGCGCGTTCCGGATCAGGCGCGCAGTGCCAGCACGAACGGCAGCACCGCCGGCGCTCCTGCGCGTCGCAGCTCGCGCGCCGCGACCGTGAAGGTCCAGCGGCTGTCGGCCAGGTCGTCGACCAGCAGCACGGGAGCGCGCGGCAGGTCGAGGCCGCTCGCGCCGAACCGGTCCCAGACCCCCGCGAGCCGGAACGCGCTGTTGCCGCCCGGCCCGCCCGTGGGGCCGTCACCGTGCACCCCGAGCGCCCCGAGGTACGGGAGCCTTCCGATGTCCGCGATGCCGCGCGCGAGCGAGTCGACCAGCAGCGGGTGCCGCCGCGACGGCATCGCGACGACCGCCGCCGGCCGCTCGTCCCAGTCCCACTGCGCGAGCACCCGCACGCAGCCGTCGAGCATCGCGCGCGTCACGGGCGCATCCGGGGCGCCCGCGGCGAAGACCTCGCGCAGCGCCGTGCCCCACCCGAGGTCGGTGAGCCGCGCGAGCGCCCGACCCTCGAGCGCTCGCTCGTCGACGGGGATCCGTCCCTTGACCGGCAGCCCCAGCCGGTCCACGCCCACGGGCCACTGCGCGCGTGGCTCGACGGGCACGCCCACGCGGTCCAGCGAGCGGCTCGCGGTGTCGGCCGCCCCCTCGACGACGTCGCGCGGATACCAGGAGCCGGCGCACGAGTCGCAGCGCCCGCACGGGGTTGCCGTCTCGTCGTCCAGGGTGCGCTGGAGGAACTCCATGCGGCAGCCGTCGGTGCGCTCGTACTCGATCATGTGCCGCTGCTCGTCCTCGCGTGCGGCGGCGATGCGGGCGTACCGCTCGGCGTCGTAGGTCCACGGCTGCCCCGTCGACACCCATCCGCCCTGTACGCGACGCACGGCGCCGTCCACGTCGAGGACCTTGAGCAGCAGCTCGAGCGGCGTGCGGCGGATGTCGACGAGCGCCTCGAGCGACGGCGTCGACAGCGGCCGGTCGGACAGCTCGCGGATCACTCGTTCCGCGCGCTCCTGGTTCGGCATCGACGCGGTCGCGAAGTACCGCCAGATGTCGGGGTCCTCCGGGCCCGGCAGCAGCAGGACGTCGGCACTCTCGGTCGCACGGCCCGCGCGCCCGACCTGCTGGTAGTAGGCGACCGGCGACGAGGGCGCGCCCAGGTGCAGCACGAAGCCGAGGTCGGGCTTGTCGAAGCCCATGCCGAGAGCGCTCGTCGCGACCAGCGCCTTGACCCGGTTCTCCTTGAGCGCCGCCTCGGCGTCCTCGCGGTCCGCAGGGTCGGTCTGGCCGGTGTACGCGCGCACGTCGTGGCCGGCCTCGCGCAGCAGGCGTGCGGTGTCCTCCGCGGCGGAGACGGTGAGCGTGTAGACGATGCCGGACCCGGGCAGGTCGGCCAGGTGGCTCAGCAGCCACGCGAGCCGGGTCTTCGCGTCGGGCAGTCGGAGCACGCCGAGGCGCAGAGATGCCCGCGCCAACGGCCCGCGGATGGTCAGCACGTCGACCCCCGAGCCCGTTCCCAGGTGCTCCGCACCCAGCTGCTCCGCGACGTCGGCGACCACCCGGCTGTTCGCGGTCGCGGTCGTCGCGAGCACCGGGACGCCCGCCGGCATGGCGGCGATGAGGTCGCGCAGCCGTCGGTAGTCGGGGCGGAAGTCGTGCCCCCAGTCGCTGATGCAGTGCGCCTCGTCGACCACCAGCATGCCCATCCGGCGCACGAGCGCGGGCAGCTGGTTCTCACGGAACGCGGGGTTGTTGAGCCGTTCGGGGGAGACGAGCAGCACGTCGACCTCGTCGGCCGCGAGACGTCCCAGCAGCTCGTCCCACTCGTGCGCGTTGGTCGAGTTGATCGCCACCGCCCGCACGCCTGCGCGCTCGGCCGCCGCGACCTGGTCACGCATCAGCGCGAGCAGCGGCGAGACCAGCACGGTCGGCCCCGCGCCGCGCTCGCGCAGCAGCATCGTCGCGACGAAGTACACGGCCGACTTGCCCCACCCGGTCCGCTGCACCACGAGCGCCCGGCGGTGCTCGTCGACCAGCTGCTCGATCGCCTCGTACTGCCCCTCGTGGAACTCCGCGGCGGGGTTGCCGACGAGGCGGCGCAGCACGGCGAGGGCGGCGGAGCGGGTGTCGGCTGTCACGGCGCACACCCTGCCAGGAGGCACCGACACGGCACCGCGACGCCCGCATCGGCTACGGTCGGCCGGTGCGCACGGCGACCGTGGTCGGAGGCGGTCCGGCCGGACTCATGGCGGCGGAGGTGCTGGCCCGGGCCGGCGTCTCGGTGACCGTGCTCGACCGCATGCCGTCGCCCGCCCGCAAGCTCCTGCTCGCCGGCCACGGCGGCCTCAACATCACCCATTCCGAGGACCGCGAGCCGTTCCTCGCGCGCTACGGCTCGTCGGCCGACAGGCTCGCGCCGATGCTCGCGATGTTCACGCCCGACGACCTGCGCGCCTGGTGCGCGAGCCTCGGCGAGCCCACGTTCGTCGGGTCCAGCGGGCGGGTGTTCCCGGAGTCGTTCCGTGCGACGCCGCTGGTGCGTGCGTGGCTGGCCCGGCTGGGCGAGCTCGGCGTGCGGATCGAGCGGCGGCAGCGGTGGACCGGCTGGGCCGACGAGGGCCTCGAGGTGGAGGCCGTCGACGGGACCAGGGCCGTGGTCAGCGCCGACGCCACGCTGTTCGCCCTCGGCGGCGCGTCCTGGCCGCGGCTCGGGTCGGACGGCAGCTGGGTCGACGCCTTCGTCGACCGCGGCGTGACCGTGTCCCCGCTGCGCCCCGCGAACGTCGGGCTGCGCGTCGCGTGGACCGACGTGTTCGCCGACCGCTTCGAGGGCGTGCCGCTGAAGAGTGTCAGCCTGACGGTCGGCGACGTGACCACCCGCGGCGACGCGATGCTCACACGCACGGGCATCGAGGGCGGCCCGGTGTACGCGATCGGCGCGGCGGTCCGCGCAGGTCTGGACGCCGACGGCCGCTGCACGCTGCTCGTCGACCTGCGCCCGACCGTCCCGGCCGACGACCTCGCAGACCGCCTGCGCCGCCGCCGACCCAAGGACTCGTCGTCGACCTGGATGCGCCGCACGCTCGCGCTCGACCCGGCGGCGATCGGGCTGCTGCGCGAGGCCGTCGGCCGCGACCTGCCCGACGACCCCGACGCGATGGCCGCGCTCATCAAGGCAGTCCCCGTCGAGGTGACCGGAACGATGCCGATCGACCGCGCGATCTCGTCGGCCGGCGGCATCGCCTGGTCCGAGGTCGACGAGTCGCTCATGCTGCGACGACTGCCCGGAACGTTCGTCGCGGGGGAGATGCTCGACTGGGAGGCGCCCACGGGCGGCTACCTGCTGCAGGCGTCGTTCGCCACGGGCGTGGTGGCCGCACGCGGTGCGCTGGCGTGGCTGGGGCGCTGACGACGAAGGGCCCGCGAGCAGTTGCTCACGGACCCTGTCGATCGGCGGAGGATGGGGGATTCGAACCCCCGAGGGCTTGCACCCAACACGCTTTCCAAGCGTGCGCCATAGGCCACTAGGCGAATCCTCCTGGCTGCGTCCGCGGCCACCACGAGGGGCGACGAGCGGTCGGAAGCGGCTCAAGCGTACCGGACCAGGCGGCCTGCTCCGGACGTCGCTGCGCTCAGCGGTCGTCGTCCCAGAAGTCCCATCCGGCCGGGGCCGGCGGCCACTCGGGCGGCGGCTGCCACGCGCGCCCGGGCCACGAGCCGTCCGGGTTGGCCGGCCAGCCGGGGGCGGGGCGGAAGCGTCGTCGGGACCGCCACCTCCGCCACAGCCGGTCGAGCGCGACGAACGCCGCGATCGCCATCAGGAGGGTGATCGCGCCGAAGCGCAGGAACTCGCCGCGGTACGGGCCGCACGCGTCGCCGCCCTCGCACGGCTCCGAGGGGTGCGCCCGCGACCAGCAAAGCCCCGGTCCCGACGACGATCGCGACGACGAGCACCGCGCGCCCGACGACGACGAGCGCTCGCCGGCTGTGGTATCCGGGCGGCCTCGTCGGCACCCCGCGCTCCACATCGGACCGTCCGCTCGTCACGGCCGGACGCTACAGCTCCAGGCCGTCGACGCGTCGGCGCCCCGCGCTAGCGTCGTGGAGCACCTGCACGTGTGGTTCTTCGCCCGGCCGGAGGGCGCTCGGCAGCTGCTGGGGACGCTCATGCCGCTGTGGGAGGACCTGCTGCCCCCGGTGCCGCTCGACGAGCGCGACGCGGCGGCGGCCCGGGTGGCGGTCGCCGTCGAGCGGTCGTTCGGCGGCACGGCGGTGCGGCGTCAGCTCTCGTAGAGGTCGATCTGCGCGTTGCCGTACGAGTCCACGTACAGGTCGGCGTAGACCTTCGACGTGTCGCCGCCGTCCCACGACGCGACGCCGCCGCAGCTCATCACGTACGTCATGTCGTCGCCGTCGGGAAGCTTCGTCACGGGCCGCGCGTCGTCGACGAGATCCGACTCGAGGCTCACGAGGTTGACGCGACCGCCGCTGCCGTACTGCTCGATCGCGAACCGCTCGACGTCGTGGCACGTGTAGTCGGCGACGTCCGCGAGCGACGACTTCTCCTGCTGGTTGAGGAACACCGGGATGGCGACGGCCGCGACGATCCCGAGCAGCACGATGCCGCCGACGACGCAGCCGATGACGATCGCCGCGATCGCCCCTCCGGACAGCTTCTTGCGCCCGGGCGCACCTGGCGCGCCCGGGACCGAGCCGAGGACCTGCACGTTCGCGGTCCACTGCGTGCCGTCGTACCACCGCACGAGGCGGGGGTCCTGGGGGTCGTGGTACCAGCCGGGAGCGCTCACGTCTGTCCTATCGGCACGTCGCGGCCTCGGGTCCAGGGCGTCACGACGACTGTCGCGGCTGGGTTAGGCTTTCCGGCAGACCCCTCGTGCGGCGTCATCTCGCTGAACTCCCCCAGGGCCGGAAGGCAGCAAGGGCAGGTGAGCTCTGGCGGGTGTGCGGGGGGTCCTTACTCTGTCCGCTTCTTCTTGTCTTTCTTGGACTTCTTCACCTTGATGGTGGAGGTCCCGTCCGCGTGCAGGATCACGCGGCCCGACGAGGGTGCGGCCTCCAGCAGCGCACGGGTCTGCGCGTCGTCGCGCACCTGGCCCTCGGCGTGGGTGAGCTGGTCGACGAGGAACTGGTGCAGCGGGATCGCGGGGAGCATCCAGTCGTCGCCCTCACGCTCGTCGTCCGCGACGCGCAGCGCCATGAGCAGCACGTCGTCGACCCTGCCGCCGCCGACGTCGGGCTGGAAGTAGGGGAACGGGAGCCTGCGGGCGCCGTGCTTGCCGTAGAACCTCAGCCGCTTCGCCGGGTCGCCGTGCGCGGGGTCGCCCCCGCCGTGGCGCTGCGGGTCCTCCACCTCGGCCAGCACGAGCCAGGGGTCGAGCTCGTCGCACCAGCGGTCGAGCGCTCCCTCGAGCAGCAGGCCGCCGACGCCCCCGCCGCGCCCTCCCGGCGCGACCGCGAGGTGCGCGAGCAGCAGCACGCCCGTGCGTGCCGACCAGTGTGCGAGCGCCGCGCCGTGCAGCGCGCCGTCGTCGCCCACGGCGGCGACCCCGAACACGGACCGACCCAGCTCACGCGCGAGCTCGTCGAGCGGCTCGATCTCCTTCGCCGGGAAGGAGGGGACGAGCACCTCCTCGTGCACCTGTGCGAGCGCCTTGGTGGTGGTCAGAGGGACGATGTCGAGGGTGCGTGCGTCCACGAGTGGATCATGTCAGCCCGATCCGTGCGCGCAACAGGTCGAGGGTCCTGTTCACAGGTGGTCCGCAGGCGTCGTCGTGTGTCGGCGGTGGCGTCTAGGGTGCGGGGGTGACCACAGCCCTGTACCGCCGCTACCGGCCGGAGACGTTCGCCGAGGTGATCGGTCAGGACCACGTGACCGCACCGCTGCGGCAGGCGCTGCGCAGCGGGCAGGTCAACCACGCGTACCTGTTCTCCGGGCCTCGCGGGTGCGGCAAGACGACGTCGGCGCGCATCCTCGCGCGCATCCTGAACTGCGCGCAGAACACGGCGGAGTCCCCCACGGACACGCCCTGCGGGGCGTGCGAGTCGTGCGTCGAGCTGGCGCGCGGCGGCCCCGGCTCGCTCGACGTGGTGGAGATCGACGCGGCGAGCCACGGCGGCGTCGACGACGCGCGCGAGCTGCGCGAGCGAGCCACGTTCGCGCCCGCGCGGGACCGGTTCAAGATCTTCATCCTCGACGAGGCGCACATGGTCTCGCCGCAGGGCTTCAACGCGCTGCTCAAGATCGTCGAGGAGCCGCCGCCGCACGTGAAGTTCGTGTTCGCGACGACCGAGCCGGACAAGGTCATCGGCACCATCCGCTCGCGCACGCACCACTACCCGTTCCGGCTCGTGCCGCCGGACGTCCTCGTGCCCTACCTGGACCAGCTCTGCGCGCGGGAGAACGTGCCCGTGGGGTCCGGCGTGCTGCCGCTCGTGGTCCGCGCGGGCGGCGGGTCGGTGCGCGACACGCTCTCGGTCCTGGACCAGCTCATCGCCGGAGCCGGCGACGGCGGCCTGGAGTACGCGGGCGCTGCGGCACTGCTCGGCTACACGCAGGCGTCGCTGCTCGACGACCTGGTCGAGGCGATCGCTGCACGGGACGGTGCGAGCGCCTTCCGTGTGGTCGAGCGGGTCATCTCCACCGGGCACGAGCCGCGGCGCTTCGTCGAGGACCTGCTCGAGCGCCTGCGCGACCTCATCGTCATCGCGGCGTCCGGTGACGCTGCCGACGCGGTGCTGCGCGACGTGCCCGCGGACCAGATGGAGGCGATGCGGGTCCAGGCGGCTCACCTCGGCCCGTCGGAGCTGTCGCGCTCGGCCGACCTCGCGAACGCCGCGCTCACCGAGATGACGGGCGCGACCTCACCCCGGCTGCACCTCGAGCTGCTCATGGCGCGTCTGCTGCTGCCGGCCGTCGACGACGAGCGGGCCGGGATCGGCGCGCGCCTCGACCGGCTCGAGCGGGACGGGGTGGCGGCCGGTCCGCGCGCCCCCGGCCAGGTCGGCGCTGGTGGCGCCTTTGGGGCCGTCCCCGACGCCACCGCGCCGGGGACGGTCGGCAGTGCGCAGCGGCCGCCCGTCGCGGGCGGGTCCGCCGCCGCCGCGCGAGCGGCCCTCGCCGAGGCGCGCGGGCAGGCGCCCGTTCCGGCTCCCGCCCCGACCGCTGCTGCGCCGACCGCCCCAGCACCGACCGCCCCTGCGCCGACCTCCGCGGCCCCGACCTCCGCGGCCCCGGAGCAGGAGGCGAAGGCCGGGACCACGCTTGTGCCCGAGCGCTCGCCCATGGCCGGGTCGGGGAGCGCACCCGAACCGGTCGCCGCCGAGCGCTCAGCAGATCTCGATCCCGAGACCAAGACCTCGCTCGACACCCCGCTCGACGCCGGGCAGGAGTCCGCTGCCCCTCCCGCACCCGTTCCAGCACCCGCTCCCGAGCCGACCGAGGCGCGCACCGACCCGGTCCCGACCGCACCGGCCGCCACGGGCTCGGCGAGCACCGACACCGAGGTGCTACGTCGCCGCTGGCCCGAGGTGCTCGAGACCGTCAAGGGTCTGCGCCGCGTCACGTGGGCGCTCGTCGACCCGCGCAACGCCCAGGTCGCGGAGCTCGACGCGACGACGCTGCGCCTCGCGTTCGACACGGCCGCCCTCGCGACGACGTTCCGCAACGGCGGCCACCCGGAGGTCGTGGCTCGCGCGGTCCGCGAGACGCTCGGCTTCGAGGTGCGCGTCGAGGGCGTGCTCGCGAGCGAGAGCCGCGCGCAGCCGTCAGCGACCCCGCCCTCGCCGGCCCCCACGGACGGAACGCCGGGCGCAGCCGGGGCAGACACGTCCTCGGGCCGCGACGTGCCCGCGGCCCCATCGGCCGGGTCCGCACCGGTCGCAGCCGCACCTCCTGCCCCCGCATCTCCGGCCCCAGCACCCAGTGCCGCCGCGCCGCAGCGCGCGCAGCCGACGCAGCGGGCCACCAGCACGCCGCTCGACCGCCCGTCGGCCGTCCGGACCCCCGAGCAGGCTCGCGCAGCCGCGTCGTGGGACGACGTCCCGCCGGGGGAGCCGCCGGCCGACGAGCACCCCGACGACGACCCGTGGGCTCAGGCGCCGCCCGACGAGCAGGAAGAAGCGCCGTCGTCACCCGCTTCGGCGGACGCGGGCCGGTCCACGCCGCCGCCGTGGGACGTGCCGGACGCCCCGCCCCGTGCGTCGGGCGCTGCTGCGCAGACGGGCCGCACTCCCGCCCAGCAGTCGGCGCGCGAGCGTGGGACCGCTGCGGCGATGTCGGCCGCCGCCCGCGCGCGCGAGTCCGCCGCGGTGCAGGACGAGCCCTCGCCCGACGACCCGGACATCGCGTCGAGCGGGCTCGTCGGCGCACCGCTGGTCGCGCAGCTCCTCGGCGGGACGGTCATCGACGAGCAGGTCGACGACCCGACCGGCTGAGGACCCCGGCAGCCCCGGGCACACCCCGCACGACTGGGCCCCGAGAGCGGCGTGCGGCCGTCAGGAACGCGAGTCGGAGTCGAACGCGAGCGTGGCGACGAGCTCCTCGTGCCCGTCGGCGCCGGTCGTCGAGCCCGCGGCGTACGTGACGCGGCCGCCCTCGTCGTGCGCCTCGCCCGCCCCGGACGCGACCACCGCGCCGCCGACCTGCGCGGACCGCTGCTCGCAGTCCGCCTGCACCCCGTCGGCGTCGACGGCCGTGCCGCTCGGCCACGCCTGTGCGGCCGAGACGAGCCACCGAGCGAGCTCGCCGCACCGGTCGGCGAGGTCGGAGTCGTCGACGGGCGCGGACCACCGCACCTGCACGCCCGCGGGCTGGTCGCCCTCGATGTAGACGACGGGGACGTCGCCGACGGTCCCGGCGCGCTCGTCGTCGGCGAGCTTCTCGCCGCCCTGCGCCACGGCGGTCCACCCATGCGGGCCACCGAAGCCCACCAGGGTCTCGGCCTGCCGCTGCGCAGGGTCGTCGGTGGTGCACGACGCGACCGAGGCGACGGTCACCAGTGCGGTGACCGCACCGAGCACGAGCAGGGGCGCACGTCGCACGACAGCTCCTTCACGGTTCGGTCCTGGCGGGCCTGGGGCGGGGCGGCACGCGCTCGCGCAACCGGGCGCTCGGATCGTCCCACCCGTCCCTGGGAGCTGCCTGCATGTTGCCCGGGCGACCCGACGCGGCGCACCCGCACGGGCCCGCGCGGCACGTAGGCTGGCACCCGTGTACGAGGGCGCGGTCCAGGACCTGATCGACGAGCTCGGGCGGCTGCCCGGCGTCGGTCCCAAGAGCGCCCAGCGCATCGCGTTCCACATCCTCGCGGCGGACCCGGCGGACGTGCGTCGCCTCTCGGACGCGCTGACCGAGGTGAAGCTGCGCGTCCGGTTCTGCGACATCTGCGGCAACGTGGCGCAGGAGGAGCAGTGCCGCATCTGCCGCGACCCGCGCCGGTCGCCCGCGACGCTGTGCGTGGTCGAGGAGCCCAAGGACGTCGTCGCGATCGAGCGCACGCGTGAGTTCCGCGGGCGGTACCACGTGCTCGGCGGCGCCATCAACCCGATCGCGGGGGTCGGCCCCGACGACCTGCGCATCGCGCAGCTCATGTCGCGCCTGGCCGACGGCACGGTCACCGAGGTCATCCTCGCGACGGACCCGAACGTCGAGGGCGAGGCCACCGCGACCTACCTGGCCCGCCTGCTGGTGCCGATGGGCCTGACGGTGAGCCGTCTCGCGTCCGGCCTGCCGGTCGGCGGGGACCTGGAGTACGCCGACGAGGTCACGCTGGGCCGGGCGTTCGAGGGTCGTCGGCGCATCAGCGCGTGAGGACCGGGCGGCGCGCACGACGAGAAGCCGAGCACACGAGACGGGGGAGACGACGATGACCGAGAGCACCGACGCCGACGTCCGGGACATCGCCCGGGCGGTCGCGGACCAGTCCCGCGGTTTCCTGTCGACCATCACCGAGGTCGGTGCGGGCACGAGCCCGGAGGCTTCCCTGCCGTTGCTGCTGCTCGCCGTGTCGGACGTGCTCGCCGCGGGCGCGCGACTCGGCGCGACCACGGACGTCGTCCCGGCCGAGCGGTTCGAGCCCGATGCGGGTCCGGACCCCGACGTCGAGCCGCTGCGCGCCGCGCTCGCCAACGCGCTCGAGGGAGTCGACGAGTACACCGAGGTCGTCGACCCGCTCATCGGACCCGAGATCGAGCTCGTGAGCATCTCGGGCAACCTCGTCGCGATCGCGGAGGCGCTCGCGCAGGGGCTGCGGCACTTCGAGCGCGGCCGCGAGCTCGAGGCGCTGTGGTGGTGGCAGTTCTCGTACCTCTCGGTGTGGGGCGAGACGGCCGCGAGCGTGCTGCGCGCGTTGCAGTCGATCCTCGCCCACCTGCGCCTGGACGTCGACGACGACGTGGCGACGGAAGCGGAGTACGACGCCCTCCAGCCCTGACCCCCTCCCCACCACCGCCGAGCAAGCACTTCGTCACGCCGTGGGCGCCCATGACGTGACGAAGTGCTTGGTCGGCGCGAGGGGCCGTGGTCGAGGGGTGAGACGGGGGACGACGGATATTCGACCGCACGAGTAGGGTTTTCCGCGAGGAGGTCGCCGTGGGGAACGTGCTCGTGGTCGTCGGGGTGCTGGCGGTCGCCGGCGTGCTCGGGCTCGTGTGGCGCGCGCGCACCGGGCGGTTCGCGTCTGCCGGGTCGGCATCGGCCGACGACGAGCAGCGACTGACGCCCGCGGACATCGGCGCCGACCTCGGTGCGCGGGCCACGTTCGTGCAGCTCTCCGCCGAGGTGTGCTCCGCGTGCCGCAGCACCGCGCGCGTGCTGGGAGCCATCCACGCCGACGACCCGGACGTGCAGCACGTCGAGCTCGACGTCGCCGACCACCTCGACCTGGTGCGCACCCTCGGCGTGATGCGCACACCCACCACGGTGCTGCTGGACTCGCGCGGTGCGGTCGTCGGCCGGCTCGTCGGCGGGACGGACCGCGCGCAGGCCCTGGCCGCGCTCGCGCAGGTCCCGACGAACGCCTCCGTCCATCCGGCGTCCTGACGAGTCCCGCGACCCGACGCCCCCAGCCCTGAGAGGAACCCCGTGACCGAGACCGCCCGCACCACCTCCCCTGCCGGCATCGACCCCCGCGGCCCGCGCGTGGGCGCCGGCATCACGGCCGTCCTGCTCGTCGTCGTGCTGCTGCTCGGCTCGGGCACCACGGCCACGGTGCTGCTCGCGTTCGTCGCGCTCAGCTTCGCGCTCGGTGCCACGCGCGGTACCGGCGGCACGTGGCAGGGTTGGCTGTTCCGCACGCTGGTCCGCCCGCGCCTCGCGCCCCCCGCCGAGCTGGAGGACCCGCGCCCGCCGCGGTTCGCGCAGCTCGTCGGCCTGGTCATCACGGGCCTGGGCGTGCTGCTCGCGCTGGTCGGCGTCAGCTGGGCCGTGCCGGTCGCGGCGGCGTTCGCGCTGGTCGCGGCCGTGCTCAATGCGGTGTTCGGGCTGTGCCTCGGCTGCGAGATGTACCTGCTCGGGGTGCGGCTGCGCTCGCGCGCGGCCTGAGCCTCACGCCACGCGCGTCCCGCGGGGGAGCTTGCGCTGCGGGATCGTGAGCCGCCGCACCGCCACGACGAACCCCGCGGCGCCGGGCGCCAGGTTCCCGGCCGGCCCCCACGGCCACATCAACGACGCCTCGTACCCGTGGGGTCGCAGCGCCTGGCTCTCGACCGCGCCCGCATCGTGATCGCCCTGGCGCCGGACGCCGGGCCTCGCCTACGATCCCCGACGACACACCGGGACCCGGCGGGCCGTTGAGACAAACGGAGGCCGGCGACAGATGGAGCAGCACGTGGCACTTGTCGTGCAGAAGTTCGGCGGATCGTCCGTGGCGGACGCCGAGAGCATCAAGCGGGTAGCGAAGCGGATCGCGGAGTCCAAGCGCGCCGGGAACGACGTCGTCGTCGTGGTCTCGGCCATGGGGGACACCACGGACGACCTGATCGAGCTCGCGCAGCAGATCACCCCGCTGCCCCCGCAGCGCGAGATGGACATCCTGCTGACGGCGGGCGAGCGCATCTCGATGTCGCTGCTCGCGATGGCGATCAACAACCTCGGCGTGAAGGCCAAGTCCTTCACCGGCCAGCAGGCGGGCGTCATCACGGACGCCGTGCACGGCCGCGCGCGCATCGTCGACGTGGTGCCCGTGCGCATCCGCGAGACGATCGAGAAGGGCCAGGTCGCGATCGTCGCGGGCTTCCAGGGCGTGACCCAGGAGACCAACGACGTCACGACGCTCGGCCGCGGCGGCTCGGACACCACTGCCGTCGCGCTCGCCGCCGGCCTGGGCGCGGACGTCTGCGAGATCTACACCGACGTCGACGGCGTGTTCACCGCGGACCCGCGCATCGTGCCGAGCGCGCGCAAGCTCGACACCGTCACCTACGAGGAGATGCTCGAGCTCGCCGCGAGCGGCGCGAAGGTGCTCGTCCTGCGGTGCGTGGAGTACGCGCGGCGCTTCGGGGTGCCCGTGCACGTGCGCTCGTCCTTCTCGAACCACACCGGAACGCTTGTCCAGGGCCAGATGCCCGAAGGAGGAACCGTGGAAGAGCCGATCATCTCGGGCGTCGCGCACGACCGCTCGGAGGCGAAGATCACCGTCGTCGGCGTCCCGGACGTCCCGGGCAAGGCCGCCCGCATCTTCGAGGTCGTCGCCAGCGCCGGCGCGAACATCGACATGATCGTGCAGAACGTGTCCGTCGCCGCGACCGGCCTCACGGACATCTCGTTCACGCTCCCCGCGGCGGACGGCGCCGCCGCGATGTCCGCGCTCACCGAGCGCCAGCCGGACATCGGCTTCACGTCGCTGCAGTACGACGACACCATCGGCAAGCTCTCGCTCGTCGGGGCCGGCATGAAGTCGTCGCCCGGTGTCTCCGCGCGGCTGTTCGCCGCGCTGTCCGACGCGGGCATCAACATCGAGATGATCTCCACCTCGGAGATCCGCATCTCGGTGGTGACCCGCGCCGACTCGCTCGACGACGCCGTGCGCGCGGTGCACACCGCGTTCGACCTGGACGCGACCGAGGAGCAGGCCGTGGTGTACGGGGGTACCGGACGATGAGCGGGCTGCGCGTCGCGGTCGTGGGTGCGACCGGCCAGGTCGGTGCGGTCATGCGCCGGCTGCTCGACGAGCGCGACTTCCCGGTCGCCTCGATCCGTTACTTCGCGTCCGCGCGCTCGGCGGGCACGACGCTGCCCTGGCGCGGTGAGGACGTCGTCGTCGAGGACGTCGAGACCGCCGACCTGTCTGGCATCGACATCGCGTTGTTCTCCGCGGGCGGCGGCACCTCGAAGGAGCACGCGCCGCGTTTCGCGGCGGCCGGTGCGGTCGTCGTCGACAACTCGTCGGCCTGGCGCCGCGACCCGCAGGTCCCGCTCGTCGTGTCCGAGGTCAACCCGGAGGCGCTCGACGACATCCCGCTGGGCATCGTCGCGAACCCCAACTGCACCACGATGGCCGCGATGCCGGTGCTGCGGCCGCTGCACGAGGAGGCCGGCCTGCGCCGCCTCGTCGTCTCGACCTACCAGGCCGTCTCCGGCTCGGGCCTCGCGGGCGCCCAGGAGCTCGACTCCCAGATCCGCGCGGCCGTCGAGCAGGACACGCTCGCCCTCGTGCACGACGGCTCCGCGGTGACCCTCCCGGCACCCGTGAAGTACGTCGCGAACATCGCGTTCGACGTCATCCCGCTCGCGGGCTCGATCGTCGACGACGGCCTGCACGAGACCGACGAGGAGCAGAAGCTGCGCCACGAGTCGCGCAAGATCCTCGGCGCCCCGGACCTGCTCGTCTCGGGCACGTGCGTGCGCGTGCCGGTGTTCACGGGCCACTCGCTGTCGATCAACGCGGAGTTCGAGCGGCCGCTCTCGCCGGAGCGCGCCACCGAGCTGCTCGGCGACGCCCCGGGCGTGCAGCTCGCGGACGTCCCGACCCCGCTCGTCGCGGCGGGTCAGGACCCCTCGTTCGTCGGCCGCATCCGGGCCGACGAGGGCGCGCCGGAGGGCCGCGGGCTCGCGCTGTTCGTGTCCAACGACAACCTGCGCAAGGGCGCAGCGCTCAACGCGGTGCAGATCGCCGAGCTCCTGGCCCAGCGTCTGCGGGCAACCGCCTGACACCCCGGGGTGGTCGTCAGGTGAGCTTGCCGACCACCCCCGCGGCCGTGAGCAGGTCGGTCATGCCGAACTCGTCGCCGGTCCCGTAGGTGGGCGTCCAGTCGGGATCCTGCGACAGGTACGACGAGGGGTCGCCGTCGATGAGGCCGTGGAACACCTCCGCGACGATGCGCCCGCCGACCGCCCCGAGGTGCTCGCCGGCAGCCTGCACCTGCGCCTCACGCAGGACGTAGAACCACAGCGGCGTGCGCTTGTGCAGCCCGAACGGCTCGAGGTCCGCGAGGTCGGTCGTGGACAGCGGTGCCTCCTGCATCGCGGCGGCGACGCGCTGGCCGGACGGCACCTCCATGGTCAGCGCGCGCAGCAGGTTGCGGATCGCGAGCGAGTCGGGCTCGTCGGACGGCTGGCCGAGCAGGTGGAACATGGCCGACGAGAGCGTCGTGTCGATCTTCTTGTTGCGCCGCACGCGGCCGTCGCCGAAGTCGAAGAACGTCTGCCAGTCGATGAACCGCCGGGGCGCCCGGCAGCCGCCGCGCAGGTCCGCCGGGTCGGTGCCCGTCGCGGTGTGGTCGAAGATCAGCGCGAAGAACTGCTTCGTCGGGTCGGTCGCCGACGTGCCGAAGTTGCCGCGGTACGAGGGTCGCACCTGCGAGTGGCCGAACCGGTACGCGGCCACCGAGAACTCCACCGGGATGTATGGCGAGTTGTGCCAGTCGTAGAACCTGCGCCCGTTCGCCAGGATGTCCGCGACGACCGCGTCGCCGCAGGTCAGCGGCAGGAAGAAGTGCAGCACCATCCACTGGTAGTGCCACCGGACGATCCGCTGGGCCTCGGCGAACAGCTCCTGCGGGGTCGCGAGCGGACCGAGCGTGGGGCGCACGTCGGCGACCACGCGGTTGTGGAAGCGCAGGAACGCGAGGTGGAGCTGGTCGACGATGAGGTTCTCGTCGTTGCGCGGGTCGCCGATCAGGGCGGTGCTCTGCGAGTTGCGCGGGACGTCGTAGCGGACCTTCTTGTCGACGCAGTGCTTGTCCGACTTCGGGATGGGCTCGACGAGCATCGTCGTGCGGCCGTGGTCGACGGACTGGTCGTACAGGTGTGGTGACACGCCCGGCCCGCCGCCGTAGACGCTGTCGAGGTCGAGCGCGGGGATGCGGAAGTTGCGGATGGACTCGGGATCCTGAGCGCGGGCCAGTGACGACGTCGGGTCGAACGTCATGTCGTGGTCCAGGAACTGCCCGAGGAACGTCATGCCCGCGCTGAGCCGCGGGTTGTCGGCGTTGTGGGCCGACAGCGTGGGGTCGACGATGAGCGCCACGGGGTCCGTCGAGGCGTCGGCGGCGTCCATGATCCCACCCGGCTTGCCGAGCTCGCGCAGCTGCGCGCGGACCGACGGGGTGTCGGCCGCGAAGGCGGGCAGCGACGGGAACAGCCGGCCGAAGCGTCCCTGGTCGTAGAAGGTGGATCGCGGCGTCACGACCCCGTTGTCGGCGTCTCCGTGCGGCATGGCTCGACCTCCCGGTCCGGCCCGGCGTCGTTGCCGGGGTACCCGGGAGGAGCGGGCCGCGCGGGCGGAGATACCCCGAGAAGCACGACAGGCCGGACCCTTGACGGATCCGGCCTGTCGACGATGTCCTACGACATCCCACGGTCGGGGTGGCGGGATTCGAACCCACGACCTCTTCGTCCCGAACGAAGCGCGCTACCAAGCTGCGCCACACCCCGTGGAGCCGGATCAGGATAGCCGACGAGAGCCCTGGAACCGAATCCGGTCCGTCACGCGGCGACGAGCGTGAGCAAGGTCGCCTCGGGCCGGCACGCGAACCGCACGGGCGCGTACGGGGACGTGCCGAGACCGGCCGAGACGTGCAGCCACATCGACCCGTCACCGCCCGAGCGGTCCGGGCGCGGCCCCGGCCAGCCGTGCAGGCCCTTGGCACGGCGGGTGTCGAGGTCGCAGTTGGTGACCAGGGCTCCCCAGCCGGGGACGGCGAGCTGGCCGCCGTGCGTGTGGCCGGCGATCGCGAGGTCGACCCCGTCCTCGAGCATGTCCGTCAGCACGCGCTGGTAGGGCGCGTGCGTGACGCCGAGGTGCAGGTCGACGTCCTGCTCCGGAGCCGACGAGGGCGCGGGGAAGCGGTCGCGGTCCAGGTGCGCGTCATCGGTCCCGACGAACGAGACGCGCAGGCCTGCGACGTCGAGCACGCCGCGGTGGTTGTCCAGGTCCAGCCAGCCGGCGTCGGTGAGGTGCGCGACGAGCTCGCGCCACGGGAGCTCGGTGTGCTGCGTGCCTCTGCGCCGCGGGTCCTTGCGCAGGTAGCGAGCCGGGTTCTTGGGGACCGGGGCGACGTAGTCGTTGGAGCCGAGCACGAAGGCGCCGGGCGTCGACAGGTGCGGCTCGAGCGCGCGGAAGAGCGCGGGGAGCGACTCCGTGCTCGCCCAGTTGTCGCCCGTGTCGATCACCAGGTGCGGGTCGAGCGACGCGAGGTCGCGCACCCAGTCCACCTTGCGGTGCTGGCCGGGCATGAGGTGCAGGTCCGAGACGTGCAGGATCCGCAGCGGGTCCTGGCCCGTCGGCAGCACCGGGACGGTCACCTCGCGCAGCGTGTACCAGCGGACCTCGACGAGCGACGCCCACGCGAGCGCGCCAGCCCCCGCGAGCGCGAGCCCGCCGAGCGTGAGGCCGGTGGTCGCGAGCGGGGAGCGGTGAGGGTCAGCTGCGGTGATCAACCGCGGCCACCGCGGCCGTGCCCGTTCCCCGGCCCGTTGCCGTTGCCGTTGCCGCCGTTGTTGTTCCCGCCGCCGTCGTCACCGCCGTTGTCACCGTTGCCGTCCCCCTGGTCGGGGGGCTGGACGCCCGAGCCGTCGGAGATCTTGAGGATGATCGTCGAACCCTTGATGGCGGTGCCGGACGGGTTCTGCTCGGCGACCGTGCCCGCGGGCTTGTCGGACGCGACAGGCGTCGGGTCGACCGACACGGTGAAACCGGCCTGCCGCAGCGCGGCCTCGGCGTCGCCCTGCGCGCGGCCGACGACGTACGGCACGTAGACCTTCTTGCCGTAGACCTGCTCGTTGTCGGCCTTCTCGAAGCCGGGGTCGCTCTTGCCCTCCATGATGGAGTCCATCGTCTTGCGCCAGGTCAGGCCAGCGATCGAGGCGCCGTACATGTACCGGATGTAGTTGCCGTTGACGGTGACGCCCTGCGCTCGCGTACCAGCGGTCAGCGGATCTCCGACCCACACCGCCGCTGCGCGCTCGGGCGTGTAGCCGACGAACCAGGTGCTCTCGTTGTGCGAGGTGGTACCCGTCTTGCCCGAGGCGGTGTAGGACGGCTTGCCCGTGATCTTCGCCGATCCCTCGCCGACGGTCTTCGCGGTGCCCTCCCACACGTGGCTCAGACCCTCGTTCATCGCGTTGGCGTACTTCTGCTCGATCTCGCGGTGGCAGTCCGCGTCCGGCACCTTGAGCTTCTTGCCCGCGGCGTTCGTGACGCTCTTGATGGCGACCGGCGTGCAGTAGATGCCGCCCGACGCGAATGCCGCGAACGCGTTGGCCATGCTCAGCGGCGCGACGGGGTCGGAGCCGATGACGTTCGCCGGCAGGACGGGGTACTCGGGTGCACCCGGGGTACCCATGCGCACACCGAGGTCGTCGGCGCCCTTGAAGACGTCGCACAGGTTCAGCTTGGTGGCCATCGCGATGTACGCCGAGTTGACCGAGTTCTGGGTCGCCTTCTGGACGGACATGATCCCGCCGCTGCCCTCGGCGTTGCCGAACTTGTAGTTGCCGCCGGCCAGGTTGGTGCACGGTGCGTTGAAGGCCGACATCGGGTACTCGAACTTCCGCCCGTCGATGTTCTCGTTCAGGCTGTGCCCCTCGCGGAGCCACTCGAGCAGCGTGAACGGCTTGAACGTCGAGCCGGGCGCGAAGCCGCGCGACGACCCGTAGGCGTACGGCGTGTTCCAGTTGACCGACGTCTGCTTGGCGGTGGTCTCGCTCGTGTTGTTGAACGTCCGGTTCTGCGCCATGGCGGTGATCGCACCCGTGCCGGGCTCGACGACGACGATGGACGACCCGAGATAGGCAGTCGTGGGGCGGCCCTTGGCGTCCCTCACGTCGTACTTCTTCGCCGGCAGGTTCTTCTTGACCTGCTTGTCCGCGGCGCGCTGCTCGCTCGGGATCAGCGTGGTCTTGATCGTCAGACCGCCGCGGTAGAGCAGCTTGACGCGGGCGTCCTTGTCCTTGCCGAACGCCGGGTCGTTCGCGATGACCTTGGTGACGTAGTCGCAGAAGAACCCGGAGCCGGCGATCGCCTTGGTCGCCGACATGCAGCCGAGCTGCGGCTGGTGGACCTTGAGCGACTTCTTCAGCGGAGTCGCGATGCCCTTGTCGTACTGCTCCTGGGTGATGTAGTGCTGGTCGCGCATCAGGCCGAGCACCGTGTTGCGGCGCTGCTCCGAGGCCTCCGGGTTGCGCACCGGGTCCCACGCGGACGGGGACCGGGTCACGCCGGCGATCGTCGCCGCCTGCAGGTAGGTGAGCTTCGCGGCGGGGACGCCGAAGTAGTACTGCGCCGCGGCCTCGACGCCGTACACCGACGTGCCGAACTGCGCGATGTTCAGGTACTTCTCGAGGATTTCGTCCTTCGACATCTTCTGCTCGAGCGTGATGGCAAGCTTCGCCTCGCGCAGCTTGCGCGCGATGCCCTCGCTGCCCTCGGCGCCGCGCGCGTCCTCGAGCGCCGCGTCCTGCTCGGCCTTCGTCTTCTTGCTGAGCGCCTCCTCGATGAGGACGTTCTTCACGTACTGCTGCGTGAGCGTCGAGGCGCCCTCGCGCGAGTCGCTCACGCTGTTGCGGACCGCGGCCCGCAGCATGCCCATCGGGTCGACGCCGGAGTGCTCGTAGAAGCGCTTGTCCTCGGTCGCGATCACCGCGTCGCGCATCGTCTGGTTGATCTCGTCCAGCGGGACCACGACGCGGTTCTGGTAGAAGAACGTCGCGATGACGGTGCCGTCCGACGCGAGGATCGTCGACTTCTGCGGGAGCGTCGACTCGCCCAGCTCGGTCGGCAGCTCGTCGAACGCCTGCGTGGTCAGGTTGGTCGCGCCGTTGGCGACGGCGACGCCCGGCAGGACCAGGCCGGCGGCGAGGACGCCACCGATCGTCGCGACCAGGACGAAGGCCAGCAGCAGGGCGAGCGCCTGGCCGGCGTTGACCTGGCGGCCACGACCACGGGAACGAGCAGGGTTCGGCATCCCGTCAGGGTAGTGGCCGCCCCTGAGCCTCGGCCGTGACCTGCCGCACGCTCGCACGGACCTGCACCGGACCTGCACATCCGCCGCGGATCCGCGTCACGACGCGTCACGACCGCCTCGTCACCCGAACGGCTGACACCCGCGCGACCAGGGAGAAATGACCCGAAAGGAGTCTCGCCACGGCCGCGGGGACGACGATACGGTCCGGCTTGAAACATCGGCGCGGATGCTGGCTCCGACCAGCGCATCCGTGTCCGCAGGGGGAAGGAACTCACCATGAACGTGATCGACGGGCGCCCCGCAGCGCGCCCTGACCTGGACGGCCACTGGACGGCGGTCGCAGCGTGCGGCTCCGACGACGTGAGCCCCGACGCGCTGTTCGTCGAGGGACCCGCGCAGCGCGAGGCGCGCTCCGTGTGCATGGGCTGCCAGGTGCGGCTCGAGTGCCTCGCCGACGCGCTCGACAACCGCATGAACTTCGGCGTGTGGGGCGGCATGACCGAGCGTGAACGGCGCCAGCTCCTGCGCCGCCGTCCCGAGGTCAGCTCGTGGCGCTCGGAGCTGGTCGACGTGCGTGACGCGGCGGAGCTCGTCGCGCCCTGAGGACGCGCGCTGCAGGACGAGCGCTCTGCCGGGCACCGTCCGGCGCTAGGGTGACGCGCATGGCACAGCAGCAGTGGGAGTACGCGACGATTCCGCTCATCATCCACGCCACCAAGGCGATCCTCGACCAGTGGGGCGCCGACGGCTGGGAGCTCGTCCAGGTGGTGCAGGGCCCCGACGCGGGTCTCGTCGCCTACCTCAAGCGGCCCAAGCAGGCCTGATGGGCGTCGCGCAGCGGCTCGTCGAGCTCGGCATCGAGCTGCCCGGGGTCGCGGCACCGGTCGCGGCCTACGTCCCCGCCGTGCGCACGGGCACGTACGTCTACACGAGCGGGCAGCTGCCGTTCGTCGACGGTGCGCTGCCCGCCACGGGCAAGGTCGGTGCGCAGGTCTCGGCCGACGACGCGCAGGGGCTGGCCCGCACAGCGGCGCTCAACGCGCTCGCCGCGGTCGCGGCGCTCGTGCACTCCGAGGGCGGTCCGGAGGGTGCCGAGGCGCTCGACCGCGTGGTCCGCGTCGTCAAGGTCGTCGGCTTCGTCGCGAGCGACCCCTCGTTCACCGGGCAGCCCGGCGTCGTCAACGGCGCGAGCACGCTGCTGCACGAGGTCCTGGGCGAGGCGGGCGTGCACGCGCGCTCGGCCGTCGGCGTCGCGGCCCTGCCGCTGGACGCGCCGGTCGAGGTCGAGCTCGTCGTCGAGCTGACCCCGTAGGGGCTCGTCCCGGACCACTCACGCAGCGAGGCCGGGCCCCATCGGGACCCGGCCTCGACCGTGTGCGGAGCGATCAGCGCGCGCGGCGCTCCAGGCGGTCGACGTCCAGCAGCACGACGGCGCGGCCCTCGCGGCGCACCCAGCCGCGAGCCGCGAAGTCGGCCAGCGCCTTGTTGACGGTCTCGCGCGATGCGCCGACGAGCTGCGCGAGCTCCTCCTGCGTCAGGTCGTGCGCGACGCGGATGCCCTCGTCGACCGTCTCGCCGAAGCGGGTCGACAGGTCGAGCAGCGCCTTCGCGACGCGACCGGGGACGTCGGAGAACACCAGGTCGGCGAGCGCCTCGTTGGTGCGGCGCAGGCGGCGGGCCAGGGCCTGCAGCAGCTGCTGCGCGACGCCCGGGCGCTCCTGCAGCCAGCCGATGAGCTCGGAGTGACCGAGCTCGAGCACCACGGCGTCGGCCACGACCGTCGCGGTCGCGGTGCGCGGACCCGGGTCGAACAGCGAGAGCTCGCCGAACATCTCGCCCGGACCCAGCACGGCGAGCAGGTTCTCGCGCCCGTCGCTCGATCGCCGCCCCAGCTTGATCTTGCCGTCACGCACCACGTAGAGCCGGTCGCCCGGGTCGCCCTCGTGGAACAGCACGTCGCCGCGCGCCACCTCGATGGGCTTCATGGTCGCGACGAGCTGTGCCGCCGCGTCCTCGTCGAGCCCGGCGAACAGCGGAGCCTCGAGCGCGATGTCCTCGGCCACGATGGCACCCTCACCTTCCCGGCCGGCTCACGCCCGGCCCCGACACCGGCTGCGGGCCGGATGCTGGCACGAGCCGCTGGTCAGCGGCGTCGCCCCCTAGTGTGCCCCATCACGCGTGGCTGAGCGGCTCTCGCAGCACCGCGCTCGTCGTCGCCGGGTCCGTCGCGAGCCTGACGATGAGCCGGTCGGTCGCGGCGAGCAGTGCGCGGCGCACGCCGTCCTCGTACCGCGCCAGGCGTGCGTCCAGCGCACGCAGCTCGTCGAGCCGGCCGACCTCCGCGCCCGGGTCCATGCCTGCGAGGACGTCACCGAGCTCGCCGGGCCGCGGCACGGTCAGCTCCACGTCGAGCGGGAGCTGGAACGCGACGGCCTCGCCGAGCGCCTCGGGCCGTGCGGCGCCCGCGACCGCGAGGTCGATGCGTGCGCGCACCAGCCGCCGCCACCAGCCCACGCGCGCCTGCTCGGCACGCAGGGCACGGCGGTCCAGCCGCAGGTCACGCACCCGCTGCCCGACGGGTCGCGTCATCTGGTCGTCCTCCTGGGTGTGCGCGGGTTCCCTTGACGAATCGGACAGTTCCGGCCCGCGCTTGAGCGTCCGATCGGGTGGCGCGTGCGGCTCACCCGTAGCCTGCGAGGGTGACGCCCGACGAGACCCCGCTGGCCCGCACGCGGCGGGCGCGCCGCGTCGACCGCATGCTGGCCGTGCGCTACCCCGACGCCCGGTGCGAGCTCGACTTCCGTGACCCGTTCGAGCTCCTCGTCGCGACCGTGCTGTCCGCGCAGACCACGGACGTGCGCGTCAACGCGACGACGCCCGAGCTGTTCGAGCGGTACCCGGACGCCGCGGCGATGGCCGCCGCCGACCCCGAGCTGCTCGAGCAGATCCTGCAGCCGCTCGGCTTCTTCCGCGCCAAGGCGCGCTCGCTGCTGGGGCTGTCGCGCGCGCTCGTCGACGAGCACCGCGGGCAGGTGCCGGGACGCCTCGTCGACCTGGTGAAGCTGCCCGGTGTGGGCCGCAAGACGGCGAACGTGGTGCTCGGCAACGCGTTCGGCGTCCCGGGCATCACCACGGACACGCACGTGCTGCGCCTGTCGAAGCGGCTCGGGTACACGACGAGCGACGACCCGCTCGTCGTCGAGCGGGAGCTGGGCGACCTGCTGCCGAGGCGCGACTGGACGATGGCCTGCCACCGGCTGATCTTCCACGGCCGGCGCACGTGCTTCGCGCGGCGGCCGGCGTGCGGGGCGTGCCCGGTGGCCGCGCTGTGCCCGTCGTCGGGCACGGGGGAGCAGGACCCCGTCAGGGCCGCGGCGATGCTGAAGGGCTGAGCACCTGCGCGAGCCACTCCAGGAGCAGGCCGGTCACGCGCTCGGGCTGCTCCTCGGCGGGGAAGTGCCCGGCGTCGGGCAGCAGCTCGTAGCGGTAGGACGACGACACGCGCGCGCGCACGCCCGGCGTGAGCGCGGACCGGGCTGCGGGGCGCAGGCCGTCGCGGCCCCCGTGGACCTGGAGCACCGGCAGCGGCACGGCGCGTTCGAGCCCCTGCGCGTAGCGCCGGCCGTCGAGGCGGGGGGCGCTGCGCAGCAGCCAGCGCAGCTGCTGGAGCTCGGAGTGCGCCGCGAACGGGATGCGCGCGGCGTCGCGGTACACCTCGACCACGGACGCGTCTGCCCACGTCGGTGACCCGCCCCAGTCGGCGAGCATGCGGTGCACCAGGTCCCCCTGGGTCATCGCGCGCTCGGGAGCCGACGGCAGCTGCAGGTACGCGAGGCGCCGCAGCGCGGTGGGCTGGAACGAGGCGAGCACGTTGGCGCGCACGTCGAGCGGGTGCGGCGCGGCCAGGGCGGCGACCGCGAGCGTCACGTCGGGGTGCAGCGCGCCCATCGCCCACGCGATCTCCCCGCCGGTCCCGGACCCGACCACGGCCGCGCCCGGTGCACCGAGCGAGCGGATCACGCCCGCGACGTCGTTGGACAGCGTCGGCACGTCGTACCCCTGCGGCGGCTTGTCCGAGCCGCCGGTGCCGCGCACGTCCAGCGCCGCGACGCGGTAGCCGGCCTCGGCCAGCGCGGGGATCTGGTGGCGCCACGCCCACCACAGCTCCGGCACACCGTGCAGCAGCACGACGAGGGGCGCGTCGCGGTCGTCGGGACCGGCGACCGCCACGTGGAAGCGGGCGCCGTTCGCGGCGACGAACCGGTGCTGCCAGGGCCCGTCGATCAGCAGCGTGGCGGAGTCGACCGTGCTCATCGGGACGAACCTACCCGGTCAGGCGCCGGTGGTGAACGTCCCGACCCCACAGGGCGAGCCCGCCCAGCACCGCGGCCGTGAGGGACGCGACGAGGACGGCGACGACGATGTGCTCGTCGTGCTCGGACCCCGAGCCGAACGCGAGCTCGCCGACGAGCAGCGACACCGTGAACCCGATGCCGCCCACGAGCCCGACCGAGCCGATGTCCGCCCAGCCCAGCCCGGGCGCGAGCCGCGCCTTCGTGAACGTCGCGACCACCCACGTGGTCGCGACGATGCCGAGCGGCTTGCCGACGACGAGTCCCGCGGCGACCCCCTGCGAGACCGGGTCGGTCGCGGCGTCGCGCAGGATCCCGGCGCTGAACGTGACCCCGGCGGCGAACAGCGCGAACAGCGGCACCGCGAACCCGGCCGAGACCGGCCGCCACACGTGCTCCCACCGTTCGGCCATCGACTGCTCCGGCTCCGTCGGCGACCGCATCGACCGCTGCGTCGACTCGACCGTCGCGGGCACCACCAGGCCCAGCGCCACGCCCGCGATCGTCGAGTGCACGCCCGACGCGTGCAGGAACGCCCACGCCGCGAACCCCAGCGGGACCAGCAACCACACCCGCGCCCGGCCCCAGCGGATGACGGCCGCGAACGCGACCACCGCCGCGACGGCCGCGAGCAGGGGCCCCAGCGAGATGTGCGACGTGTAGAACGCCGCGATGACGAGGATCGCGAGCAGGTCGTCCACCACGGCGAGCGTCAGCAGGAACGCGCGCAAGGCGTCGGGCAGGCTGCGCCCGACGACCGCGAGCACCGAGACCGCGAACGCGATGTCCGTCGCGGTCGGCACGGCCCAGCCGCGCAGGTCGCCGCCGACCCGCAGGTTGAGGGCCACGTAGATCGCCGCGGGCACCACCATGCCGCCGAACGCCGCGACCATCGGCACCACCGCGGTGCGCACGTCGCGCAGCTCGCCGACGACGATCTCGCGCTTGAGCTCGAGCCCGACGACGAAGAAGAAGATCGCGAGCAGCCCGTCGGTGGCCCACTGCGCGACCGACAGGTGCAGGTGCAGGGAGGCCGGTCCGAGCTCGAGGTCGCTCACGGCCGCGTACGAGTCGGGTGCCACGTTCGCCCACACGAGGGCCGCGACGGTCCCGACGAGCAGCAGCACACCGCCCGCGCGTTCGGACCGCAGGGTGTCGGCGAGGTTGCGCTCGCCACCCGGGGTCAGGCCGGAGAACAGCCGTGCGACGGGCCCGCGCACTCAGGCCTCGGCGGCGGCGCTGGCCTCGTCGTGCTCGTCGCGCGACTCACCCGCGGCCCGGCGGTCCTTCGGCGGGTCGAACCGGTAGCCCACGTTCCGCACCGTGCCGATGAGCTGCTCGTGCTCGGGTCCCAGCTTCGCCCGCAGGCGTCGCACGTGGACGTCGACCGTGCGCGTGCCCCCGTAGTAGTCGTAGCCCCACACCTCCTGCAGCAGCTGCGCACGCGTGAACACGCGGCCCGGGTGCTGCACGAGGTACTTGAGGAGCTCGAACTCCTTGTAGGTCAGGTCCAGCGGGCGCCCGCGCAGTCGCGCCGTGTACCCGCCCGCGTCGATGGTGAGCTCG
The DNA here is from genome assembly GCF_000708885.1 of Cellulomonas sp. HZM. GTDB lineage: Bacteria > Actinomycetota > Actinomycetes > Actinomycetales > Cellulomonadaceae > Cellulomonas. Next base: position 110,011 of record NZ_JEOE01000009.1, read on the forward strand.
CCCGAGCTGATCTCCTGCGGCGCGTCGTCGTACGACGAGGTCGCCGCGCGCTCCATCACCAGGCGGAACCGGGTCTCCACCTCGGCCGGGCCGGCGGAGTCGAGCACGATGTCGTCGGCGCCCCACTCCGTGGTGACGACCGTCAGGCCACCCTCGGTGAGCACCAGCACCAGGGGGACCGTGAGCCCCGTGGCCCGCAGCAGGCGGCACGTGGTGCGCGCGGTGACGAGGTCCCTGCGCGCATCGAGCACGACGATGTCCGCGTCCGGCGCGTCGACGAGCGCCGACGGCTCGACGGGCAGCACACGCACCCGGTGGGACAGCAGGCCGAGCGCGGGGAGCACCTGGGCGGAGCCACCCGGGACCGGCGTCAGCAGCAGGAGCTCCGCCACGTGCACCTCCCCGAGGAGTCGTCGAGTGGGCACACGGTACCGCCACCCCCACGACACACGGGCCGGACGCCCATGACGTGGGTGTGACCGCCCGGCCACACGCAGGACACATCGGGCGCGACGTCCCGCCGGCGGCTGGGCAGGCTGGCGGCTGGCGGCTGGCGGCTGGCGGCTGGTGGCGGTGCCGGCCGACGACGGTGCGCGACGAGTCTGCGAGAATCGGCGCCGTGATCCGCCCCGACGACCAGCGCGCCCGCCGGACGAGCCGTCGCCCCGACCGCTCGCTCCACGCCGTCCCGTCCCGCGTCGTCGGACCGGTCCACGGTCCCGTCGGCGGCCGGACCTGCGGGCTGGGGCGATAGTCCCGGATGCAGCTCGCCACGCGCGCGGTCGTCACGGCCGCCCTCGCCGCCCTCGTCGCGGTCGCCGGCTACGTCGGCGGCCTGCCCGTCTCGATCGCCGCCGCGCTGCTCACGCTGCTGCTCGCCGCAGGGTGGCCGGCGCTCATGGGGCTGCCCGCGCGGCTCGGCTCGAGCATCGTCATCGGGCTGGGCGGCGTCGCCGCGGTCGTCGCGGTGGACCGCACGCCCGACCAGCCCTACCTGCGCTACCTCCCCGTGGTGTTCGCCGCCGCGATCCTGCTCGCGTTCGTCAACGAGCTCGCGCGCCGCGACGGTCGCGACCGGCTCGTGGAGTCCGTGTCGGGCACGGTCGCCGGGACGCTCGTCGCCGTCGCCGCAGCGGGTTGGGTCGCGATCGACCGCACGCCCGGCGCCGGGTCGCTCGTCGTCAACGGCGCGCTCGCGCTCGCGGTCGGGTCGGCCGTCGTCGCGCTGCCGCTGTCCCCGTGGCTCGGTGCCGTCGTCACGACGCTCGTCGCGGCGGGTGCAGGCGCCGGCTCCGCGGCGCTGCTGCCCGACGTGGGTGTGCTCGCTGGGCTCATCCTCGGTGCAGCGGTCGGCATCCTCGTCGCGACCCTGCACGTGCTGTTCGACCGGCTGCCCTCGCTCGAGCAGCGCCGGCCCGCGCTCGCCGCGGTGACGCTGCCCGTCACGGTGACGGGCATCCTCGTGTACGTCGTCGGCCGCGTGCTCGTCGGCTGACGTCCGCTCAGGCGCCTCGCCCGGCCGGGTGCGTCAGTAGACGAGCGCCTGCGCGTCCGGCGCGAGCGACTCCTCGACGAACACGGCGGCGCCGGCGATCCGCACCCCGGGCAGCAGGTCGTCGGCGGTGATCGAGCGGCGCGCCGCGCACTGCGTGCAGACCGTCACCCGGCCCCCTTCGAGGACCACGTCCAGCAGCTCGGCGAGCGGCGTGGCGTGCTCGAGCTGCAGGTCGTCGGCCCGACCCGGGACCCCGAACCATGCGGCCTCGCCCGTGAGCCACAACGACACGTCAGCACCGGCCGCGACCGCGGCGGCCGCCACCGTGAACGCCTGGTTGCACGCCTCGGCGCGCTCGGGTCCGGCGGTGGTCTTCACGACGAGCGAACGCATCCGCCCACCCTAGTTAGGATCGGGGCATGACTGCGCTCGAGGGTCTCTTCATCGGTCTGCTCGTGGCGGCGACGCTCACCATCGGGTGGATCGCCGGCCTCGTCGTCTACCGCCTGTACCGGAACCCGCGCTGATGGCCTTCGCGCTGCCGGAGGGCCTGGCGCCCGAGGTGTACCCGCTCGCGTGGCTCGTCGGGCGCTGGCACGGCGAGGGCGTCGTCGGCTACCCCGGGATCGAGGAGCGCGCGTTCACGCAGGACGTCGTCTTCGACCACGACGGCGGCCCCTACCTGCGCTACGAGACGACGATCCGGCTCGTGCACGTCCCCGACGACGCGGCGGCGCTCGAGGACGGCGCCGGTCCCGTCGCGGCGGACGACGAGCAGGGCGAGGTCTGGTCCACCGAGACCGGCTACTGGCGCGTGCCGCCCGAGCGACCCGAAGGCATCGCCGACGACAAGCACCCGGTCGAGGTGCTGCTCGCCGACCCGTCCGGGCACGTCTCGGTGCTCGTCGGGGAGATCGGCAACGGCCGGATCGACCTCGCGAGCGACCTCGTCGCACGCGTCCCCAGCGGTGCCGACGTGACCGCGTCCAAGCGGCTGTACGGCCTGGTGCACGGCGACCTCATGTGGGCGCACGACCTCGCGGCGTTCGGCAACCCGATGCAGTCGTACGCGTCCGCGCGCCTCGTGCGGGCCGACGGCGCGGCCCCGACGGCCGCGGACGACGAGCCGCAGGAGTGAGCCGATGACCGTCGTGACCGAGGCCCGGCACACCAGCCCGCTCCTCTCGCGGCGCGGGGCCGTCGGCGGTGCGGGTCCGGACGCCGGCGTCGCGTGGCACTACGGCGACCCGACCGCGGAGCAGCGCGCGCTGGCCCGCGGGGGTGCCGTCGTCGACCAGTCCCACCTCGGGGTCGTCACCGTCACCGGGCCCGACCGGCTCAGCTGGCTGAACTCGATCACGTCGCAGGAGCTCGCGACGCTCCCGCCGCACACGTCCACCGAGCTGCTCGTGCTCAGCCCGCAGGGGCACGTCGAGCACGCGGCGGGCGTCGTCGACGACGGCACGACGACGTGGCTGCTGACCGAGACGCCCGTCGAGCTCGCGGCGTGGCTGGACCGGATGCGGTTCATGCTGCGGGTCGAGGTCACCGACGCGACCGACGCATGGGCCGCGATCGGCGAGCCGCTCGGCGCCGAGGGCGCGCCCGACGAGCCCGTGACCTGGCGCGACCCGTGGCCGGCCGTCGCCGAGGGCGGCACGCGCTACGGACCGCCCGCCGCCGAGCACCCGGGAGAGGACCGCGCCTGGCGCCTCGTCCTGGTCCCGCGCGACCGGCTGGCCGCCGAGATCGCGGCGCGCGAGGCCGCCGGCTGGCCGCTCGCGGGCACGTGGGCGAGCGAGGCGGCCCGCGTCGAGGCGTGGCGCCCCCGCTTCTCGCACGAGGTGGACCACCGCACCATCCCGCACGAGCTCGACTGGCTGCGCACCGCCGTCCACCTGCACAAGGGCTGCTACCGCGGGCAGGAGACGGTCGCGCGCGTGCACAACCTGGGCCGCCCGCCGCGTCGCCTGACGATGCTCCACCTCGACGGCTCCGGCCACCTGCTCCCCGTCGCGGGCGCCGAGGTGCACGACGTCGTCGACGGCGAGCCGGGACGCGTCGTCGGGACCGTGACGACCGTGGCCCGGCACCACGAGCTCGGGCCGGTCGCGCTCGCCGTGCTCAAGCGCTCGGTGCCCGACGACGCGCCGCTCGTCGTCGACTGCGACGGCGGGATGGTCGCCGCGGGGCAGGAGACGATCGTGCCCGGCGACGGGGTCTCGACCGACCGGCCCGCACCGCGGGGCGAGACGATGCGCGGCCTCGGCCAGCACCCGATGCTCTGAGCCCGGGGCGCTGACGTGGCGACCGAGCGCCTGACGACCCGCGACCTGCGCGTGCTCGGCGAGGCGCGCGTGCGGCTCGGTCTCGCGCGCGTGCGCTCGGCGTGGTTCCCGATCCTCCAGGCCGCTGTCGCCGGAGGGCTCGCGTACGCGATCGCGCACTACTGGGTGGGGCACGCGATCCCGTTCTTCGCACCCGTGTGTGCGTGGATCGCGCTCGGTTTCTCGCTCGACCGCTCGGTGCGACGCGTCGCGGAGCTCGCGGTCGGGGTGGCGATCGGCGTCGGGCTCGGCGACCTCGTCGCGCACCTCATCGGCCGCGGCGTGTGGCAGATCGCGTTCGTGCTGTTCGTCGCCGCGCTGCTGGCGCGGTTCATCGACCGCGGCGCGATGCTCACCACGCAGGCGGGCGTGCAGGCCATCGTCATCGTCGCGCTGCCGACGACGTCCGGGCCCTTCGGCCGCTGGGTCGACGCGGCGGTCGGCGGCGCGATGGCGCTCGCGGTCGCGCTGCTCACGCCCAACGACGCACGCCGTCACCCCCGTGCGCTCGCGCGCCGCTCGGTCGGTGAGCTCGCCGGGATGCTGCACACGCTCGCGCGCGGGCTCGCGACGGGCTCGCCCCAGGACGTCGAGGACGCGCTGGTGCGCGGGCGTGCGTCGCAGCAGGTGCTCGACGAGTGGCGCGACGTCGCGACGAACGCGCGCGAGCTGTCCCGCGTCTCGCCGGCCCACCGCCGGTACCGCGACGAGCTGGGGCGGTCGGTCGACGCGGCGGTGCTCGTCGACCGCGCCGTGCGCAACGCCCGCGTGTACGTACGTCGAGCGCTCGCACTGCTCGACGCGGACGCGCCGCACGACGTGTCCGGGATCGCGGCGAGGGCCGACGCCACGGCGCGGGCGGTCGACGAGCTGGGCGACGCGCTCGGCTCGGGCCGTGACCCCGCGCGTGCGCGCGCGATGCTCGTCTCGGCGGCGGCGGCCCTCGACCCGTTCGAGGCGGCGCCCGACGACTGGCAGGTGCAGGCCCTGGTGCTGCTGCACCGCTCGCTCGTCGTCGACCTCCTGGAGGCGGCCGGTGCGACCCCCGCCGCGGCCCGCGAGGCCCTCCCGGAC
>NZ_JEOE01000010.1 GCF_000708885.1 Cellulomonas sp. HZM
GCGCCGGGGGGTCCCGCCGTTCGCCGGGAACGTGTCGCGCAGCTTGCGCACGACGGGGGGTTCGATCGTCGAGGACGCCGAACGGACGAACTCACCCATCTCGGTGAGGGTCGTCATGATCTTCTTGCTGTCGACCCCGAGCTCCTTCGCGAGCTCGTAGACGCGGACCTTGGCCACATCACTCCTGTCTCGGCCCGCCCGGACAGGGTCGGACCGTCGTCAAATGCTGAGGGCACTCATCGCTGGGTGCTCATCGGTGCGTGCTCATCGGGTAGCCATCGGCTTCCAACCCGCTTCCCATTCAGACGGTCGACGCCGGGTCTGCCGGCGCCGTTCGGTGCTCCTGGTCGATCGCCGCGAGATGCTCCGCGACCACCGCCGCGTCGAGCGGTCCCGCATGACGCAGGGCCCGCCCGAACGCGCGACGACGGGTCGCGAGCTCGAGGCATCCAGGATCGGGGTGCAGCCACGCTCCCCTGCCCGGCATCGAGCGGGCGACGTCCACGACCAGAAGGTCACGGACCACGACCACCCTCAGCAGGGACGATCGGGCGTCGGTGCTCCGACAACCCACGCACGTGCGGACCGGGCCGCGGGCATCCGCGAGCGGCCGCTGAGCGGCCGGTTCCACGGGCGAGGGATGCCGGGCTCGGCGCCCAGCCGCGACGAGTCTACCGCGCTCGGTCGACGAGCGTGCCATGGCACGCGTCACTCGGCCGGTCCGGAGGCCCCTTGCGGCGCCGGCTCGGTCTCGGCGTCGGAGCGGATGTCGATGCGCCAGCCGGTGAGCTTCGCGGCGAGGCGGGCGTTCTGCCCCTCCTTGCCGATCGCGAGCGAGAGCTGGTAGTCCGGCACGACGACGCGCGCGGCGCGCGCCTGCTCGTCGACGACCGTCACCGAGACGACGCGGGACGGGGACAGCGCGTGCGCGATCATCTCCGCCGGGTCGTCGGAGTGGTCGACGATGTCGATCTTCTCGCCGCGCAGCTCCGCCATGACCGCACGCACGCGTCCGCCCATGGGCCCGATGCACGCGCCCTTGGCGTTCACGCCGGGGACCGTCGCGCGCACGGCCATCTTCGTGCGGTGCCCCGCCTCGCGCGCCATCGCCGTGATCTCGACCGTGCCGTCGGCGATCTCGGGGACCTCGAGGGCGAACAGCTTGCGCACCAGACCGGGGTGCGAGCGCGAGAGCGTCACCTGCGGACCGCGCGGGCCGCGGGCCACCTCGAGCACGTACCCGCGGATCCGCTCCCCGTGCACGTACTCCTCACCCGGCACCTGCTCGTGCTGCGGCAGGACCGCCTCGGTGCCGCCGACGTCGACGAGAACCGTGCGCGGGTCGCGTCCCTGCTGGATCACCCCGCCGAGGACCTCGCCCTCCTTGCCGCGGAACGTGCCCAGCACCTGGTCGTCCTCGGCGTCGCGCAGCCGCTGCACGATGACCTGGCGCGCCGTCGCGGTCGCGATGCGGCCGAACCCGTCGGGCGTGTCGTCGTACTCGGGCGTGTCGACGTCGAGCGCGTGGCCCTCGTCGTCGACGGGGGGCGCCTCACGCGCCCACACCGTCACGTGCCCGGACCGCCGGTCGACCTCGACGCGGGCGCGCGGCTGCGCGTCGGGCGTGCGGTGATAGGCGGACAGCAGCGCCTGCTCGATCGCGGAGACCAGCACGTCCAGGCTGATCTCCCGCTCCCGCTCGAGCGAGCGCAGCGCCTGCATGTCGATGTCCATGTGTCAGCTCTCCCGTCCGGCGCGGTGGCCGGCCTCGTCGTCACCGGCGTCCGCGCCGGCCTCGTCGTCCACGGGGCCGAGCCCCGACAGGTCCACCTCGACGCGCGCGTCGCGCACGTCGCCCAGGGGCACCGTCCGCGGGTCGCCGACCTTCGGACGCCGCCCCTTGAGGCCGGGCGTCACGGGCACGACGACGATCGCGTCGGCCTCACGGTCCACGCCGTCCAGCCGCCCGGACAGCGTCGTGCCGTCCGCGAGCCGAACGGTGACCGAACGACCCACGGCGTGCACGAAGTGCCGGCGCTCCGTGAGCGGGCGCGACACGCCGCGGCTCGACACCTCGAGGTCGTACTCCCCCTGCACGGGGTCGGCGTCGTCGAGCGCGTCCGAGACGGCCTGCGTCGCGGCGGCCACGCGGTCGAGGTCGAGGTCGCGCTCGTCGTCCTCGGTGAGGTCGAGCACGACCTCCACGGTCGAGCGTCCTCCGCGGCGGTGGACGACGACGTCCTCGAGCAGGAGCCCCTGCGCGTGCACGACGGGCTCGAGCACCTCGCGGACCCGCTGGGCGGCGACTGCGACCACGTCCGGCCTCCTGTCGTTCGCGCGGGTCGCGTTGCCGACCCTGTGATGTTGTGGGTCCAGGGTAACGAGTCGGCGCGTGTCCGACCGCGCCGGGGCGGCCCCGGCGGTCCCCCGTGGCAGGATCGCCCGCGATGACGACGCAGCCCACGACCAGCACGCCGCACGACGACGGCTCCCGCGGGCGTGCGCGGGACACGGCCGGCGTGGCGAGGATCACGCCCGCCGGGCGCGGGCGCGGTGCCGTCCGCGCCCTCGTCGTCGCGCTCGCGACGGCTCTCGTCGCGTCCTGCGCCGCGTGCTCGGTGCGCCTCGAGTCGGCGCCCTACCCCGAGCCGTCGCCGGGGCCGGTCGAGCAGGTCCGCGCACGCACGCTCGGCGACGCCCTCGCGCTCGAGGCCGACGCGCGCGCAGCGCTCGCGACCCGTCCCGGTGCCGCGGTGGCCGACGTGCTCGACGACGTCGTCGCGTTCAGCGCGGACCACGCGAGCCAGCTCGGTCCTGCCTACGACTCGGGGCTCACGCCCTCCGCGACCGCGACGTCCTCCGCACCGACCCGGACGACGCCGTCGGACGTCCTCACCGAGCTCGCGGCCACGACGCGCGACGCCCTCGCCGACGCGGACGGGGTCGCGGACGCCGACCTCGCCAGGCTCGTGGCGTCGATCGCCGCGGCGCGCGACCAGCTCACGCGGCGCCTCGCGACGGCGACGGAGGCGAAGGTCCCCGATCTCGACGTCGTCGTCACCCCGAGCCCGGCACCGAGCGTCACGGGCAGCCCGGCACCCGAGCCCACGCCGTCGCCGGAGCAGACGGACGCCGCGCAGGCCACCTCGGCCGACGACCTCGCGCCGCTCGTCGTCGCGCACGACCAGGCCGGCTTCGCCTACGAGGTGATCGCGGCGCAGCAGTCCGGTTCGCTGCGCACCGCCGCGCGGGCCGCGGCCGCCCAGCACCGCGACGAGGCGCAGCGCTGGGCCGTCGCGGCGGGCGTCGCCGAGACCGCGCAGGACCCGCGCCGCGCGTCGTACACGCTGCCCGACGGGCTCGACAAGGGCTCCACCGCGAGGCGGCTCGCACGTGCGCTCGAGGGGGCCGTCGCGGACGCCGCCGCGACGCTCGTCGCCCGGACGCCTGCGGGCCAGCGCTCGCCCTTCGTCGACGCACTGCGCACCGCGAACGCTGCCGCGCGCACGTGGGGCGCGGCACCCGTGCCGTTCCCGGGCATGCCAGAGCGCGCCGACGGCTGAGCCGCGGCCCGCCCGTGGCAGCCACCGCGCGCCGCAGGATCACGGCAGCGCGCGCCGCGGGTCAGCGCAGCGCGTCGACCAGCTCGGCCACGCGATCGGCGACCTCGGCGACCGGCACCTGCTCGGCCGTGCCTCCGACGCGCGGACGTACCTCGACCAGCCCGTCCACGAGCCCACGCCCGACGACCACCACGAGCGGCACCCCGAGCAGCTCGGCGTCCGCGAACTTCACGCCGGGCGACACCTTGGGACGGTCGTCGTACAGCACCTCGATGCCGCGTGCGACGAGCTGCGTGGCGAGCGAGTCCGCGGCGTCGAACACCGCGTCGTCCTTGCCGGTGGCGACGAGGTGGACCTGCGCCGGCGCGACGTGCGCGGGCCAGGCCAGCCCACGCTCGTCGTGGTTGGCCTCGGCGAGCGCGGCGAGCACCCGGGTCACCCCGATGCCGTACGAGCCCATCGTGACGACCTGAGCCTTGCCGTTCTGGTCGAGCACCGTCAGGCCGAGCGCCTGCGCGTACTTGCGCCCGAGAGCGAAGATGTGGCCGATCTCGATGCCGCGTGCCAGCTCGAGCGGGCCCGAGCCGTCGGGGGCCGCGTCGCCGGCGCGCACCTCGGCGGCCTCGACCGTGCCGTCGGAAGTGAAGTCCCGGCCCGCGACGAGGTCGAACACGTGCTTGCCGGCCTCGTTCGCGCCCGTGATCCACCGCGTCCCGTCGACCACACGCGGGTCGAGCAGGTAGCGGACCGACCCCTCGGGACCGTTGGGTCCGAGCACCGACGGGCCGATGTACCCGCGGACCAGCTCGGGGTGCGCCGCGAAGTCGGCGTCCCCGGCCGGCTCCACCTCGGCGGGCGCGACCGCAGCCTCGAGGCGCTTGAGGTCCACCTCGCGGTCGCCGGGCAGGCCGACGACCAGCAGCTCGCGCTCCCCCGACGGCTGCACGAGCGCCACGACGACGTTCTTGAGCGTGTCCCCCGCGGTGTACCCACGCTCGGGGAACCGCTCGTCCGCGAGCGCGACGAGCGAGTCGATCGTCGGCGTCCCGGGTGTGTCCTCGACGTGCGCGGCGGGCGCGTCGTCGTACGGCTGCGCCGCGGGCGGGACGGTCGTCACCGCCTCCACGTTGGCCGCGTAGCCCCCAGGGCTGCGCACGAACGTGTCCTCGCCGATCGCCGTCGGGGTGAGGAACTCCTCCGAGCGGGAACCGCCCATCGCGCCGCTCGTCGCCGCGACGATGACGTACTCGAGCCCGAGCCGGTCGAAGATGCGGCGGTACGCGTCGCGCTGCGCCTGGTAAGAGGCCTCGAGGCCGGCGTCGTCGACGTCGAACGAGTACGCGTCCTTCATGACGAACTCGCGGCCACGGATGAGCCCCGCGCGTGGGCGGGCCTCGTCGCGGTACTTCGTCTGGATCTGGAACAGCGTCAGCGGCAGGTCCTTGTACGACGAGTACAGGTCCTTGACCAGGAGCGTGAACATCTCCTCGTGCGTCGGTGCGAGCAGGTAGTCGCCGCCCTTGCGGTCCTTGAGCCGGAAGATGTTGGGGCCGTACTCCGTCCAGCGACCCGTCGCCTCGTAGGGCTCCTTGGGCAGCAGCGCCGAGAAGTGGACCTCCTGGGCGCCCGCGGCGGCCATCTCCTCGCGCACGACGGCCTCGACCTTCGCGAGGACGCGCAGGCCGAGCGGGAGCCAGGTGTAGATGCCGGGCGCAGCGCGGCGGATGTACCCGGCACGCACGAGCAGCTTGTGGCTCGCGACCTCGGCGTCGGCGGGGTCCTCACGCAGCGTGCGGACGAAGAGCGTGGACATGCGCAGGAGCATGCGGGCCAGCCTAGTTGGGCCGCGAGGCTCTCCGTGCCGCGGCGGCGCCGGACGGTGCGCGCGGCGACCCGGCGCGGAATGCTCCCGGTGCGGGATGTCGGTGCCGTGCGCCACGATGGGCGCGTGCCCGAGCTGCCCGAGGTCGAGGCGCTGGCGCAGTTCCTGCGCTCGCGCACGGTCGACCACGTCGTGACCTCCGTCGCCGTCGGCGCGATCAGCGCGCTCAAGACTTTCTCCCCACCACCTGACGCGCTCGTGGGGGGCACCGTCGTCGACGTGCAGCGGCACGGCAAGTGGCTCGACCTCATGGTGGCGACGAGCACGGGCGAACCCCTGCACCTGGTGTGGCACCTGTCGCGTGCCGGCTGGGTGCGGTGGTCCGAGAAGCTGCCTGCGACCCCGGTGCGTCCGGGGCGCTCCCCCATCGCGCTGCGGGTCGGGCTCGACGACGAGGCGGGCTTCGACCTCACGGAGGCGGGGACGCGCAAGCGGCTCGCGGTGCACGTCGTCGCCGACCCCGCCGACGTGCCGCAGATCGCGTCCCTCGGCGTCGAGCCGCTGTCCGACGATTTCACCACCGAACGGCTCGCAGAGCTGCTCGCAGCACGCAACCAGCAGGTCAAGGGCCTGCTGCGCGACCAGGGCACCATCGCGGGCATCGGCAACGCGTACTCGGACGAGATCCTGCACGCCGCCCGCATGTCTCCGTTCGCGCCCACCCGCTCGTTCGACGCCGAGCGGACCGCGACGCTGCACCGCGCCGTGCGGGACGTGCTCACGGGCGCCGTCGAGGCTGCGTCGGGGCGGCCGGCGGCGGAGCTCAAGGACGCCAAGCGCCGCGGCATGCGCGTGCACGGACGCACGGGGCAGCCGTGCCCCGGGTGGGACGGGGTGCCGTGCGGCGACGTCGTGCACGAGGTGTCGTTCGCGGACTCGTCGCTCCAGTACTGCCCGACGTGCCAGACGGGCGGCAAGCCGCTCGCGGACCGCCGCATGTCGCGACTGCTGCGGTAGCGGCGGCCGAGGTCCGGTCGGGCTAGAAGAGCACGGTGGCGTACGACCCGACCTGCCGGAACCCCACCCGCCGGTACGCCGCGAGCGCGCGAGCGTTGTAGGCGTTCACGTACAGCGACACGACCGGCGCGACGTGCGCGCGGGTCTGCTCGACGACCGCGGCCATGCCCGCCTCGGAGAGTCGCTGGCCCCGCCAGGCGGGCGCGACCCACACGCCCTGCACCTGCGCGACGCCGCCCGCGACCGCGCCCAGCTCCGCCTTGAACATCACCTCGCCGGAGGTGTCGGTGCGGACGAACGACCGGCCCTGCGTGACGAGCGTGCGCACGCGCGTCTCGTAGGGACCGCCCGGGCCGCTAGCGGGCGAGTACCCGACCTCCTCGGTGAACATCCGCACGCACGCGGGGAGCACGTGGTCGAGCTCGTCGAGACCCGAGCGCCGCACGAGCGGGTCGACACCCACCGCGGGTGCGTGGTCGATCACCATCGACGGCTGGTCGTCGCGCACCTCGCGCACGCCCGGCCATGCGGCGCGCAGCCGGCGCCACACGCCGAGCACGGCGTCGGCCGGTCCGACGAGGGACGAGCAACGCCTGCCCTGCCGACGACCCAGCTCCGCGAACGCGTCGCACGCGAGGTCGAGGTCGACCCCCGGCGGGACCACGGGCACGAGGTTCGCGCCCGACCAGGCGACCGCGAGCAGCTGCCCCTCGGACGAGTAGCCCCAGACCTCGCCGCCCGCACGTCGCAGGCCGCCGGAGATCGCCTGCTCGATGCGCGTCGAGGCCAGCACGGACCCGACGGGGTCCTGCGCGCACACGTCGAGCGCGGAGCGCAGGTCGCGCTCGTCGAGAACCCGGCCCCCGGTCCGCTCGTCGAGCAGCGACGCACGACGAAGCACCATGCGCTGATTGTGCATCACGTCACACGGCGGCGCGGCCCGGGCTCGCGTGGCGGACGCGGGTCCGGCACGGCAGGACGGCGGGACAGACGAGCGGTCGCCGTCAGCCGACGCTGACGACCGGGCTGCCCTGACCGGCCTCGACGGGGTCCATCGTCTCCGCGATGCGCATGGCCTCGTCGATGAGCGTCTCCACGATCATCGACTCCGGGACGGTCTTGACGACCTCGCCCTTGACGAAGATCTGCCCCTTGCCGTTCCCGGACGCCACGCCGAGATCAGCCTCGCGCGCCTCACCGGGCCCGTTGACGACGCACCCCATGACCGCGACGCGCAGCGGCACCTCGAGCCCCTCGAGGCCCGCCGTGACCCGCTCCGCGAGCGTGTACACGTCCACCTGCGCACGGCCGCACGACGGGCACGACACGATCTCGAGCTTGCGCGGGCGCAGGTTCAACGACTGCAGGATCTGGATGCCGACCTTGACCTCCTCGACCGGAGGCGCGGACAGCGAGACGCGGATCGTGTCGCCGATGCCCTTGCTCAGCAGGGCGCCGAACGCGGTCGCCGACTTGATGGTGCCCTGGAACGCCGGGCCTGCCTCGGTGACGCCGAGGTGCAGCGGCCAGTCGCCGCGCTCCGAGAGCAGCTCGTAGGCGCGGACCATGACGACCGGGTCGTTGTGCTTGACCGAGATCTTGAAGTCGTGGAAGTCGTGCTCCTCGAACAGCGACGCCTCCCACACCGCGGACTCGACGAGCGCCTCCGGCGTGGCCTTGCCGTACTTCTCGAGGAGCCGCGGGTCGAGCGAGCCGGCGTTGACGCCGATCCGCAGGCTCACGCCCGCATCCTGAGCCGCGCGCGCGATCGCGCCCACCTGGTCGTCGAACTTGCGGATGTTGCCCGGGTTCACGCGCACCGCGGCGCAGCCGGCGTCGATCGCCGCGAAGACGTACTTGGGCTGGAAGTGGATGTCCGCGATCACGGGGATCTGCGACTTGCGCGCGATCGCCGGCAGGGCCTCGGCGTCGTCCTGGCTGGGGACCGCGACGCGCACGATGTCGCAGCCCGCGGCGGTCAGGGCCGCGATCTGCTGGAGCGTGGCGTTGATGTCGGTCGTGGGCGTCGTCGTCATCGACTGGACGCTCACCGGGGCGTCGCCGCCGACCTCGACCTTGCCGACGCGGATCTTGCGCGTCGGACGCCGCGGTGCCAGGACGGGTGCGGGTGCCTGCGGCATCCCGAGGCTGATCGGAACCGGGGTCGAGGGCACGCCGTTCGGAGCGATGGTCACCCGTCCATCATCGCACCGCGGCCACGCCCGACTGCTCCCGGACGTCCCGTGCGCACGAGATCACCACGCGATCCGACGAGCCGACGAGCCGATCGCGGCGACGTCTCAGCCGTCGATCTCGTCGCGGCGCGCGAGCACGAGGCGGTCGACGAGGTCGTCCGGCAGCGGCGAGCTCTCGTCGAACCTGATCGTGCCCTTCGACGTCGACCAGCCCGCGAGCTCGTCGCGCACGGTGTCGAGCGCTCCCGGGCTGAACGGGTAGACGCCGACGTGGGTCTTGGCGGACATCACCGACAGCAGCGGCTTGCCGTGCAGCACGAGCGCGGGCATGCCGTACCCGATGCCGTCCGTGGCGTCGGGAACGAGCGCACGTGCACGCGCGTACACGCCCTCGACGAGGCCGCGTCGCGGCTCCGGCAGGGACTCGAGGTACTCCGAGAGCTCCGACATGCGTCGAGCATCTCAGGACGCGACGTGCCCGGCGAGGGTCGTTCGGCTCAGACCTGGCCGGCTCAGATCTGGATCGGGTCCACGAGGTCGGCGTAGACCAGGAGCACGCCCACCGCACCGAGCAGCACGAAGACCGCGTAGGCGAGCGGCACGAGCTTCGCGGTGTCGAACGGCCCGGGACGCGGCAACCCGCGCAGGCGCGCCACCTGGCGACGCCCGCCCTCCCACAGCGCCGCCGCCACGTGGCCGCCGTCGAGCGGCGGCAGCGGGATGAGGTTGAAGACGAACAGCGCGATGTTCAGGGCCGCGAGCAGCTCGAGCCACGACGCGATGCGGATGCCGTCGCTCACGCCGGGTGCGGACCCGATCTCGCCGGCGAAGCGCCCGATCCCGACCACGCCCACGATGCTGTTGGCGTCGCGCGCCTCGTGCCCGAAGGTCGTACGGACCAGGCCGACGACCTTCCCGGGCAGGTTCCCGACGACCGCCGCCGTCTGCCACGTCCGCTCGGCGACGATGCCCGGGACCGCGAGCGGCGACTGGCGGACCAGCTCGCTGTCCGGCGTGACGCCCAGGAAGCCGACCGCGCTCGTCACGGGCTTGCCGTCCGCGCCGACCTTCGCGACCCCGTTCTCGTCGTACTGGGGCCGCTGCGCGACGACCGGCGTGACCGTGAGGGAGACACGCTCGCCGTCGCGGTCGACGACGACGGCGGTCTCCTGGCCGCCGCTCGCCCGGATGAGCCTCTGCAGCTGGTCCCACGACGTGATCGTCGTCCCGCCATAGCTCACCACGGTGTCTCCCGGCTCGAGACCGGCCGCCGCGCCCGGCGCGGGCTGGTCCGAGGGCTGGCACGTGCGGTCGGCGTCCGCATCCGCCGGGATGACGCACTGCGAGACCCCGGCGAGGGTCGTGCTGGTCTGCGGGGTGCCCCACACGACCGCGACGACGCCGAGCAGCACGAACGCGATCACCAGGTTCATCACCGGGCCGCCCAGCATGACGGTGAGCTTCTTCGGGGTCGAGAGGCGGTAGAACGCGCGGTGGTCCTCGCCCGGGCGGATCTCCTCGGCGCTCGCCGCACGCGCGTCGCGCGCGAGCCGGCCCATCCACGTGCGCGCAGGCGGCGTGCCGACGGCCTCGTCGGGCGCGTACATGCCGATCAGCCGCACGTAGCCGCCGAGCGGGATCGCCTTGAGGCCGTACTCGGTCTCGCCCTTGGTCCGCGACCACAGCGTGGGCCCGAAGCCGACCATGTACTGGCTCACTCGCACGCCGAAACGCTTCGCGGGCACCATGTGCCCGATCTCGTGCAGGCCGATCGACACCAGCACACCCACGACGACGATCAGCACACCGACCAGGTACGCCATCCGGTCCCTCCACCTGTCCACGAGCACGGCCGCACGGGCGGTCCGCCCACGACGTGCACATCCTGCCTCCATTGTCTGGGAGCGCGCTGACAGCGAGCCGTGCGCGACACGAGGCCGACGTGCGGCCCCGTCGCGGCGGTACGAGCCCCACGCCGCTAGCGTCGTCGCATGACGTCCCCGCGCACCCCCGGGCACGAGCCGCTCGACGGCGACACGGTCGCCGACGTGGTCGTCGTCGGTGCCGGGCTGACCGGCCTGTGGACCGCCTACTACCTGCTCGACGCGGACGCCGCGCTCGACGTCCTCCTCGTCGACCAGGACCCCCTCGCGGCGGACGACGACCGGTCCGCCGCGGCCGGCGTCGACGCCGGGGTCTGCACCACCGAGCTCGACGCCGACGGCGCGCGTGTCGCTGAGCTGTTCGGGCCGCAGGTCGCCGCCGCCGCGCGGGCCGCCGCGCGGGACGCCGTCGTCGAGATCGGAGGCGTGCTGGCGCTCGAGGAGATCGAGTGCGGGTTCACGTTCGGCGGCGCGGTCCGCATCGCGCTCGGTGCGGCGCAGGCGGCCCGGCTCGAGGCTCACGCACGCACCGCGCGCACGTGGGGCGACGAGTGGGACGTCCTGGGCCCTGACGAGCTCGCCGATCACGTCGACGTGCCCGGCGCCGCGCTCGGGGCGTGGACGCCCGACGTCGCGGTCCTCGACCCCGTGTCCCTCGCGGCCGGGCTGCGGGACGTCCTGCGCCAGCGTGGCGCTCGCATCGCTGCGTCGACCTCCGCGGTCCGCGTGTCCCCGCGAGCGGTCGTCACCGACCGAGGGACCGTGCGGGCACGCCAGGTGGTCGTCGCGACCGGTGCGGGCCGTGGGTTCGCGGTACCAGGCGTACGCGCGGAGAAGGTCTCGACGCTCGTCACGGCGCCCCTCGACGCAGCCGCGTGGGCACACGCGGGGCTCGACCGTCGCACGGCCGTCGTCGGGAGCGGGCGCCGGGGCGTGCTCGCGCGGCGCGCGGGCGACCGGCTGGTCGTCACCGCCGACACGGACCCGCGCGTCGCGGCGACGCGCCTGTTCCCGGCGCTCGTGGCTCCTGCGGCGTCGTCCCGCGACGGGTCGCCGGCCGACACCGTCCGCAGCGGGACGCTCGGACGCACAGCGGACGGCCTGCCGGTCGTGTGGCTGGACGACGACGGGATCGCGCACGCCGGCGGCTACGGCTGGGCCGGCCACGTCATGTCCAACGTCGCGGGCCGCACGCTCGCCGACCTGCTCACGCAGACCGAATCGGCGCTCACGCGCCTGCCGTGGGTGCGTCCCGCGGCCCCGGCGCGCGACCGCCTCGCGGCCGTGCGGGCCGCGGTCCTGCGGGCCGCGAGCGACCGCGCCGACGCGGAGGAGGTCGTCGGCGGCTCGCCCGGTCCGGCGGCCGCGCTCCTCGACCGGCTGCGCTGAGGCCACCGCACCGCTCGGCCACGGCTCAGCGCCGGTCGAGCACCTCGTGCGCGCGCGACCGGGCCCAGGCCTCGGCACGCAGCACGGCGTCGAGGTCGAGCTCGTCCGCGCGGGTGCCCGGGTGCTCGTCGAGCACCCTCTCGACCGTCGTCACGATGTCGAGGAAGCCGATCCGGCCCGCGAGGAATGCCGCGACGCACTCCTCGTTCGCCGCGTTGTACACCGCCGGGTGCGTCGCCGAGGCATCGACGGCCAGCCGCGCGAGACGCACCGCACCGAAAACCTCCTCGTCGAGCGGCTCGAACGTCCAGGTCGCCGCGGTGGTCCAGTCGCACGCCGGCGCGACGTCGGTGACCCGGTCGGGCCATGACAGGCCGAGCGCGATCGGCAGCCGCATGTCGGGCGGGGACGCCTGCGCGATCGTCGAGCCGTCGTGGAACTCGACCATCGAGTGGACCACCGACTGCGGGTGCACGACCACGACGATGTCGTCGGTCGGCACGTCGAACAGCAGGTGCGCCTCGATCAGCTCGAGGCCCTTGTTCATGAGGGTCGCCGAGTTGATCGTCACGACCGGCCCCATCGACCACGTCGGGTGTGCGAGCGCCTGCTCCGGGGTCGCGGCCTTGACCTCGTCGAGCGTCCGGCCGCGGAACGGTCCGCCCGACGCAGTCAGCACCAGCCGTCGCACCTCACCGCGCGAGCCTCCGCGCAGGCTCTGCGCGATCGCCGAGTGCTCGGAGTCGACCGGGACGATCTGGTCGGGCCGCCGACGTGCCGCCTGCACGAGCGCGCCGCCGACGACGAGCGACTCCTTGTTGGCGAGCGCGAGCGTGCTGCCCGCCTCGAGCGCGGCGAGCGTCGGCCCCAGCCCCACCGAGCCCGTCACACCGTTGAGCACGACGTCCGCGCCGCGGGCCGCGAGCTGCGTGGACGCATCCGGCCCAGCGAGCACCTCGACGCCGTCGAGCAGACCGCGCAGCTCGTCGGCCGCCGCCCGGTCCGCGACCGCGACGACCTCGACGTCGAGCTCACGCGCCTGCCGCGCGAGCAGCGCGACGTCACCACCGCCGGCGCCGAGACCCACGACCTCGAACCGGTCGGGGTTGCGCCGCACGACGTCGATCGCCTGGGTCCCGATCGAGCCGGTCGACCCCAGGAGCGCGACGGTGCGGATGCTGCCCTGCGCGGTCACGCGTGCCTCACTCGACGCCGAGGAGCACCTCGACCGCACGCGCGAAGAATGCGTCGACGGGCGCCTCCGCGTACGCGTGGTGGCCCTTGCGCGCGCGGAACGTCGCGCCGCGGATCTCCGACGCCGACAGCGGCGCACCCTTGTCGAAGTAGGCGACGAGACGGTGGCACAGCTCGTCGACGTCGGCGGGCTCGTAGCCCTGGTCGCGACCCTCCGGGGGTGCGAACCGGTCGCCGTCGGGGCGACCGAGCCGGCCGTACAGCGTGCGCGCCTGCTCACCCAGCTGCGTGAGCCACGCGGGCTGGCCGTGCTCCGCGACGAACTCGGCACGCGCGCGGGCGACGAACGCCTGCTCGAGGCGGTCCAGTGCGGCGTCGACCGCGGCGGTGACGTAGCCGCCGCGCACCATGTCGAACGCGACCGAGCGCACGTCCTTGGCGGCGAGCGCCGCGGCCGGGCCCTGCTCGTACACGGACCGCGCGTGGGCGAAGAACTCGTCGACCTCGTCCGGGTCGTAGCCGCTGCGCAGCCCCGTCACCGTACGGAACATGCCGTCGCTCACTCGTCCTCCTCCGCGGCCAGCTGGCCGCACGCACCGTCGATCTCGCTGCCACGGGTGTCCCGCACCGTGGTGGGGATGCCGTGCGCCCGCAAGCGTGCCACGAACTCCGCCTCGACCGCGGGATCGCTCGCTGTCCACCGCGAGTTGGGCACGGGGTTGAGCGGGATGGGGTTGCAGTGCACCCAGCCGCGCCCGCGTGCGTTGAGCTTCTCCCCCAGCAGGTCGGCGCGCCACGCGTGGTCGTTCACGTCGCGGATGAGCGCGTACTCGATCGACACCCGTCGGCCGGTGACCTCGAAGTAGTGGTAGGCGGCGTCGAGCGCCTCGTCGACGTCCCAGCGCGTGTTGACCGGCACCAGCTCGCTGCGCAGCTCGTCGTCCGGCGCGTGCAGCGACAGCGCGAGCGTCACCGGGATGCCCTCGTCGGCCAGCTTGCGCATGGCGGGCACCATGCCCACGGTCGAGACCGTCACGTTGCGCGCGGACATGCCCAGGCCGTCAGGGGCTGGCGCGACGAGCGTGCGGACGGTGCCCATGATCGCCTTGTAGTTGGCGAGCGGCTCACCCATGCCCATGAACACGACGTTCGTCAGTCGCGCCGGGCCCCCGGGGACCTCACCGGCGGCGAGCGAGCGCGCCGCCTCCCGGACCTGCTCGACGATCTCGGCGGTCGACAGGTTGCGCGTCAGGCCCATCTGACCGGTCGCGCAGAACGCGCACGCGAGCCCGCAGCCGGCCTGGCTCGAGATGCACAGCGTGGTGCGGTTCGCGTACCGCATGAGCACCGACTCGACCTTCGCGCCGTCGAAGAGGTGCCACAGCGTCTTGACGGTCGTGCCGCCGTCCGCGGTCATCGTCCGCGCACGCTCGAGCAGCGGCGGGAACAGGTTCGCCGTCAGGACGTCGCGCGACGCCTTGGGCAGGTCCGTCATGGTCGACGGGTCCGACGACAGGTGCGTGAAGTAGTGCGTCGCGAGCTGCTTGGCGCGGAAGGGCTTCTCCCCCAGCTCCGTCACCGCGGCCACGCGCTCGGCGGGCGTGAGGTCGACGAAGTGCTTCGGCGGCTTGCCTCGCGGCCCGCGCGTCGGGGACGACAGGTCGAGGCGGACGGGCGTCCCGGTCACGGGGCACCTCCTTGCATGGGGGTCGGCTTCGACGCTACGCCGGGGGCTGCAGCAGCGTCAGGATGAGGTAGACGGCGGGTGCCGTGAGCAGCAGCGAGTCGAGGCGGTCGAGGATCCCGCCGTGGCCGGGCACCAGCGTGCCCATGTCCTTGAGCTCGAGGTCGCGCTTGAGCATCGACTCGCACAGGTCGCCGAGCGTCGCGGTCACCACGGTCGCCAGGCCGAGGAACACGCCCGTGAGCGGCTCGCCGTGGAACGCGACCTGCATCCCGACGACGCCCACGACGCAGGCGAGGACCACGGAGCCGACGAGCCCTTCCCAGGACTTCTTCGGGCTCACCGACGGCGCGAGCGGGTGGCGTCCGACGAGCACGCCGACGGCATAGCCGCCGGTGTCGGACGCGACGACGAGCAGGATGAACAGCAGCACCCTCGCGGGGCCGTCGTCGGCGGCGAGCATGAGCATCACGAAGCCCGCGAGGAACGGCAGGTACGCCGCGGCGAACGCGCCCGCGGTGGCGTCGCGCAGCGCACGTGGGCCGCTGCCGTCCAGGACGCGCCAGATGACGACGCCCCCGACGGTCAGCATGAACGCGACGAACAGGGCCTCGGGACCGGACGTGAACGCCGAGACCAGGATGCCGACGGCACCGACGAGCAGCGGGAGCAGCGGGAGGTGGATGGCGCGGCGCGTGAACGCCTGGGCCAGCTCCCACAGCGCTGCGCACACCACGAGCACGGCGAGGCCCGCGAAGACCTCCTTGACGATGAACAGCGAGAGCACGACGACGACGAGCAGGCCGACGCCGACGGCGGTCGCGACCGGCAGGTCGCGACCCGTCCGGGACGTGCGGGGTGCGGCGAGCTCCGTCATCAGACCTCGAGCAGCTCGCTCTCCTTGGACGCGAGGAGGCTGTCGACCAGGTCGACGTGCTTCTTCGTCAGCGCCTCGAGCTCCTTCTCGGCACGCGTCACCTCGTCCTCGCCCGCCTCGCCGTCCTTGACGATGCGGTCGAGCTCCTCCTTGGCGCGGCGGCGCACGCTGCGCACCGAGATGCGGGCGTCCTCGGCCTTCGCCTTGGCGAGCTTCACGAAGTCGCGGCGGCGCTCCTCGGTCAGCGTGGGCAGCACGACGCGGATGACGTTGCCGTCGTTCGTCGGGTTCACGCCGAGGTCGGAGTCGCGCAGGGACTTCTCGATCGCCGCGGTCGCCGACTTGTCGAACGGCGAGACGAGGATGGTGCGCGCCTCGGTCACGTTGAACGACGCGAGCTGCTGCAGCGGCGTCGGGCTGCCGTAGTAGTCGACGAACACCTTCGCGAACATCGCCGCGTTGGCGCGCCCGGTGCGGATCGCCGCGAAGTCGTCCTTGGCGACCTCGACAGCCTTGTCCATCTTCTCCTCGGCCTCGAGGAGGGTCTCGTCGATCACGGCTTGCTCCGTCCCGTTCGTCGTGCCGCGCCCGGTCGGGCGCTCATGGTCGTGGTGGTGCGAAGGTCGTGGGGCTCGTCAGCTCGCGGTGACCAGCGTGCCGATCTTCTCACCTCGAAGGACGCGCGTGACGTTGCCCTCCTCCTCGAGGCCGAACACGCGCATCACCACGTCGTTGTCCCGGCACAGCGACATCGCGGTCGCGTCCATCACGGCCAGGCCCTCGACGAGCGCCTCCGTGTAGGTGAGGTGCTCGAGACGCTTCGCGTCGGGGTCCTTGCGGGGGTCCGCGGTGTAGACCGCGTCGACCCCGTTCTTGCCCATGAGCACCTCCTGGCAGTGCGTCTCCAGGGCACGCTGCACGCTCACGGTGTCGGTCGAGAAGTACGGCATGCCCGCACCGGCGCCGAAGATCACGACGCGCCCCTTCTCGAGGTGACGGATCGCGCGCAGCGGGATGTACGGCTCGGCGACCTGACCCATCGTGATGGCGGTCTGCACACGCGTGTCCACGCCGGCCTGCTCGAGGAAGTCCTGCAGCGCGAGGCAGTTCATGACCGTGCCGAGCATGCCCATGTAGTCCGCACGGGCCCGGTCGAGACCCGACTGGGAGAGCTGCGCACCGCGGAAGAAGTTGCCGCCGCCGACGACGATCGCGACCTGCACGCCCTCCCTGACGGCGAGCGCGATCTCCCCGGCCACGCGACGCACGACGTCGACCGCGAGACCCACGTCGCCGCCGCCGAACGTCTCGCCCGAGAGCTTGAGCAGGACGCGTCGCGCCGGGGCGCCCGTCCCGTCGACAACGGGATTCTGGCTCACGCGATCCTCCAGGGAGCTCGTACGGTCGGTGCGTCGTGCTGGTGGTGCGCCGGTGGCCCCGGCCCTCACGGACCGGGGCCACCGGGACGGTGCTGGGGTCAGGCTCCCACGCGGAAGCGCACGAAGCCCGTCAGCGTGCCGCCGGCCTCGGTGAGCACCTGGCCGACCGACTTCTTCGGGTCCTTCGCGAACGCCTGGTCGAGCAGCACGTTCTCCTTGAAGAAGCCGTTGAGGCGGCCCTCGACGATCTTCGGGAGCGCGGCCTCGGGCTTGCCCTCGTTGCGCGCGGTCTCCTCGGCGATCTTGCGCTCGTTCTCGACCGTCTCGGCCGAGACCTCGTCACGCGTGAGGAACAGCGGCGAGTAGGCCGCGATGTGCGTCGCGATGTCGCGCGCCACGCCGGCACCCGCCGCGTCGGTCGCCACGAGGACGCCGACCTGCGGGGGCAGGTCCTTGTTGACCTTGTGCAGGTAGACCTCGACGTGCTCGCCGGCCACGCGGGCCAGGCGGCGCACGACGACGCGCTCGCCGAGCGTGGCGGCCGTCTCGTCGACGATGTTCTGCACCGTGGTGCCCTCGTACTCCGCCGACGTCAGCGCGTCCGCGTCGCGGGCGCCGGTCTCGACGGCGGCCGCGAGCACGCGGTCCGCGAGCGAGATGAAGTTCTGGCTCTTCGCGACGAAGTCGGTCTCCGAGTTGACCTCGACGAGCACGCCCGTCTGCCCCTCGCCGTCGGCCGTCGGGCCGACGTGCGCCGCGACGAGGCCGTCGGAGGCCGCGCGGCCCTCACGCTTGCCGACGCCCTTGAGGCCCTTGACGCGGATGATCTCGAGCGCCTTGTCGGCGTCGCCCTCCGCCTCCTCGAGCGCCTTCTTGACGTCGAGCATGCCCGCGCCGGTCTTCTCGCGCAGGTCCTTGATGTCCTGGAGCGAGTAGTTCGCCATGTCGTGTGTCCCGTTCTCCGTCACGGCGGGCTCGCGCCCGCACGCCGGTGGTCGTTGCGGAAGTCGTGCTGGCGGCGGGCCTGTCGGGCCCACCGGTGCGCTGCGGGTGGGGCCGCGTGCGGCCCCACCCTGTGAGCGTCAGGCCTGGGCGTCGCCCTCGGCAGCCTCGGCGGGCGCCTCGGTCTCGGCGACCTCGGTCTGCGCGGCCTCGGGGGCAGCCTGCTCGGCGACCTCCTGCGCGATCTCGGTCTCGGCGACGGCGACCTCGGCGGCGGCCTCCGGTGCGACCTTCGCGTCGGCCAGGTCTGCCTCGGCGCCGGCGAGGAGCTCACGCTCCCACTCGGCGAGCGGCTCGGCGTCGGCCTCGGCGCCCTCGGCGGCCGCGGTGCGACCCGAGTGGCGCTTGAGCAGGCCGTCGGCGGCGGCGTCCGCGATCACGCGGGTGAGCAGCTGGACCGCGCGGATCGCGTCGTCGTTGCCCGGGATCGGGTAGTCGACGACGTCCGGGTCGCAGTTGGTGTCGAGGATCGCGACGACGGGGATGCCGAGCTTGCGCGCCTCGTCGACCGCCAGGTGCTCCTTGTTCGTGTCGACGATCCACACGGCCGAGGGGATCTTGGCCATGTCGCGGATGCCGCCGAGCGTCTTGCTCAGCTTGTCCTTCTCGCGACGCAGGACCAGGAGCTCCTTCTTCGTCAGGCCGGAGCCGGCGACGTCGTCGAAGTCGATCTGCTCGAGCTCCTTGAGGCGCTGCAGGCGCTTGTGGACCGTCGAGAAGTTGGTCAGCATGCCGCCGAGCCAGCGCTGGTTGACGTAGGGCATGCCCACGCGCGCGGCCTGCTCGGCCACGGGCTCCTGCGCCTGCTTCTTGGTGCCGACGAAGAGGATCGAGCCACCGTGCGCGACGGTCTGGCTGACGAAGTCGTAGGCGCGGTCGATGTAGGACAGCGACTGCTGCAGGTCGACGATGTAGATGCCGTTGCGCTCGGTGAAGATGAAGCGCTTCATCTTGGGGTTCCAGCGGCGGGTCTGGTGCCCGAAGTGGACACCGCTCTCGAGCAGCTGGCGCATGGTCACGACGGCCATGGCACATCCTTCCGGCGCGCACCGCGAGGCGCGCACGTCTGTGCGGGCCCGGCGAGCGGGACCGCGGTTCGGTTGTCGGCCCCGACGGGAGTCGGCGCCCCTGGCGCCATGTCGTCGGACGCGCCGGGCGAGGCCCGGACCGTTGCGATGACGACCCCGGTCCGGAGCCTGGACGCTGGGGACCAGCGGCAGGACGGGCGGGTGATGACGCGCGAAGTCGACCGGCACGGACCGGTCGCAGCGAGGAGTCTACCCCGGCGCGCGGGGCTGCGGGACACGCCGCTCGCGCGAGCACCCGCACCGTCGGCATGCCTGCCGCGGTGCGCGCGGCGCGACGCCGACACCTCGCCCCAGGGCGCTCCGCCGCACTGCGCCGCGAACCGTCCACAGGCACGCACCGGACGGGACGCGTCCACAGCCGTCCACCGGTCGCCCGCCGGCTGCGCATGCACCACGAGAGCCTGCCGCCATGGCACACCACACCCCGCGCCGCACGCCGCGGCGACCTCTCGCGCCCCGTCGCCCGATGCGCCGCCGCACGCGCGCCGCGCACCTCGCCCTCGTCGTGCTGATCGCCGCGGGTCTCGCGGGGCCCGCGCTCGCGGTCGCGGACGACGAACCCTCGTCGCCCGGCACGACGAGCCGCTACCGGCTGCCCGTCGAGGGGCCGGGTCGCGTGCTCGACGACTTCGACCCTCCCCGCACGCCGTGGGCCGCAGGGCACCGCGGGGTCGATCTCGCCGCGGCGCCCGGCTCGGACGTCCGTGCCCCGGGGGCGGGGACCGTCACGTTCGTCGGCAGCGTCGCCGGACGGCCCGTCCTGACCGTCGCGCACGCCGACGGCCTGCGCTCGAGCCTCGAGCCGGTCGTCGCAGACGTCGCGCGAGGCGACCGCGTCGCGGCGGGGGACGTCGTCGGCGTCGTCGCGCCGACGGGCGGGCACTGCGGTGGTTCCTGCGTGCACTGGGGCGTGCGCGAGGGGCCGTTCGACCCGCCGCACTACGTGGACCCGCTCGTCCTGGTCGGGCGCGCGGCGCCGATCGTGCTCCTGCCCGACGCGACGATCGACTGGCCGTGACCGGTCGACGTCGACCGAGCTCCGCGTCCCGAGCAGCGGGCCCGCGCCGCACCGTCAGGATCGCGCCGTGGAGCTCGCGGCGTCAGGCGCGCTCGGCCTCGACCATCCGCGCACGCAGACGCTGCATCGCGGCCGTGTGCATCTGGGAGATCCGCGACTCGGTCACGCCGAGCACCCGTCCGATCTCCGCGAGCGTCATGTTCTCGTAGTAGTAGAGGACGACGACGGTGCGCTCACGCTCACCGAGTTGCTCGATCGCTCGCGAGAGCAGGAACGTCGTCTCTGCGGCGTCGACCGCACCGGCGGGGTCGACCGCGCGCTCGTCACCGAGCGTGTCCCCCAGGCTGACGCCACCGACACGCTCCTCGCCGCCCAGCAGCTCGTCGAGCGCGACGACGTTCGACGACGACACGTGCGTGTGCACGGCCCGCAGCTCGGCGAGCGAGATCTGCAGGTGGCGTGCCATCTCCGCCTCGGTGGGCGCGCGGTGGAGGCGGGCCTCGAGCTCGGCGTGCGCGCGCTCGACGGTCCGCGCCTTGGTCCGCACCGAGCGCGGGACCCAGTCCATGGCTCGCAGCTCGTCGATGATCGCGCCGCGGATGCGCGCGCTCGCGTACGACTCGAAGCGCACCGAGCGGTCGGTCTCGTACTTCTCGATCGCGTCGATGAGCCCGAACATCCCGTACGAGACGAGGTCCGCGTGCTCGACGGTGCTCGGCAGCCGCATGCCCACCCGGCCGGCGACCGCGGCGACCAGGGGCGCGTAGTGCAGGATGAGCCGCTCGCGCGCCTGGGCGCACGACTTCTCCTTGAGGTCGGACCACAGCAGCGCGACCATCGCCGAGAGCTCGTCGGCCATCGGCGCCCGCTGCGTCGGGACCTCGTCGAGCAGCGCGGTCGCCTGCGCCCGGTCCTCGCGGGCCGCGACGAGCGAACCGTTCTCGAGCGCCTCGTCGACCGCCTCCGCGAGCGCGCCGTCGACCGTGACGACGTCGTCGACGGGCGCGGCGGGGACGGTGCGCGGCTGCGGGACGACACCGGCGGGCGCCGCGTGCCCGGCGACGTGCTCGAGCCAGCTCGCGACGACGTCGACGTGTGTGGTGGTCATGGTGCTCTCCGGGGGGACGGATCTGGCGAGGGGCTGTGCAGCAGGGGACAGTGCGGGGGTCACGCGCGTGGATGGGCGAGCGAGTACGCCGAGCGGAGCCGCTCGGCGGTGACGTGCGTGTAGCGCTGGGTCGTCGACAGGCTCGAGTGGCCGAGGAGCTCCTGCACGCTGCGCAGGTCGGAGCCGCCCTCGAGGAGGTGCGTCGCCGCGCTGTGGCGCAGGCCGTGGGGCGCGAGGTCGTCGACGCCCGCCGCGGCTGCGGCCGTGTGCACGACCTCGCGCACGAGGCGCTGGTCGAGACGACCACCGCGAGCGCCGAGGAACAGCGCGTCGGGCGACGTCGGGCGCGCCAGCGCGGGACGAGCGGTGGTGATCCACGCGTCGAGCGCGTCCGCCGCAGGCCGGCCGAAGGGCACCGTGCGCTGCTTGTCGCCCTTGCCGACGACGCGGACGGT
The DNA here is from genome assembly GCF_000708885.1 of Cellulomonas sp. HZM. Classification (GTDB taxonomy): domain Bacteria; phylum Actinomycetota; class Actinomycetes; order Actinomycetales; family Cellulomonadaceae; genus Cellulomonas. The sequence goes on from NZ_JEOE01000010.1 coordinate 21,675, forward strand.
GTGCTCGGCGAGGTCGACGTCGCGCAGGTCGCACGCGCACAGCTCGCCGACGCGCACGCCGGTCGCGTACAGGAGCTCGAGCACCGCCCAGTCGCGCACGCGGACCGCGTCGCCGTCGGTCGCGTTCTCGCGAGCGGTGTCGACGAGGTCGTTCGCGGCCGTCGCCCGCAGCACCGTGGGCAGCGTTCGGCCGACCTTGGCCGCGGTGAGACGGGCCGACGGGTCGCTCGCGACGCGCCCGGTGCGGGCGGCCCACGCGAAGAACGTGTGCGCGGCGGCGGCGCGGCGCGCGAGCGTCGCGCGGCTGCGGTGCGCCGACGCCTGCGACGCGAGCCAGGCCCGCAGCGTGCGCAGGTCGACGGCGTCGAGCGTGCGAGCGCCGTGCCGGGCCGCGAAGGACAGCAGCGCCTCGACGTCACCCAGATAGGCGCGGTCCGTGTGCGCCGACAGGCCGCGCTGCAGGCGCAGGAATGCGGAGAAGTCGTGGAGAAGCTGCGCCCGGTCGGGCGCCTTCTCGGTGATCTCCGTCGCACTCATGGGGCATACGGTGACGCGAAACACAGCCTCAGGACAAGCACAGGATTCACCTGCCCGGCCTAATGCCCGGGGAATCCCCCCGGAATGTCCGATTGGCCCACCAGAAACCTGTAGCCCGTGCCACTTTTTCACCCGGTCGGGCGTACAGATCCGCGACCTTAGCCCGTTCGTGACGATCGTCACGAGCCCGCTCGGCGGCCTCACGGGGTCCACACTGCGGGCTCTCAGGTGCCGAGGCGCCGTGCGCTGCCTCCCGAGCGCCCCGGGAGCGGGGACCTGGACCGCTCGGCGCCCCCGGACCGCTCAGCGCACCCCGAGCCGCCAGCCGTCCTGCGACCTCTGCGCGTGCCCGGAGAGCTCGAGCAGGCCGAGCGCACCGTGCGCAGCGCGCAGGTCCACCCCCGCGAGCGCCGCGACGCGTTCGACCGTCGCCGGACGGTGGCGCGCGAGCGCGTCGAGCACACGGCGCGCACCCGGGTCGAGCTCGTCCTGCGCGTGGACGTCGCCGGTCTCCACGACCGCGCTCGCGCCGACGGGCCCGACGAGCTCGACGACCTCGTCCGCGTCGGTCACGCACACCGCCACCCCTTCGCGCAGGAGCCGGTGGCAACCTGCCGACGCCACGGACGTGACCGGGCCGGGCACGGCACCGACGGGCCGCAGCAGACGCGCGGCGTGGTTGGCGGTGCTGATCGCGCCGGACCGCCACGCCGCCTCCACGACGACGGTCGCCCGCGAGGACGCTGCGATGAGCCGGTTGCGCTGGAGGAACCGGCTCTTCGTCGGCAGGCTGCCCGGCGGTACCTCGGACACGATCGCGCCGCCGCCGGCGACGACCGCCTCGAAGAGTCGCGCGTTGCCGGCGGGGTACGCCCGGTCCACTCCCCCAGCGAGCAGCACGAGCGTCGGGCAGGCCGTTCCGCCGGGCGTCGCGCCCGACAGCGCCCCACGATGCGCCGCCGCGTCGATCCCGTACGCGCCGCCGGACACCGTGATCACGCCCGCCTGCGCGAGCCCGACCGCGAGGTCGTGCGCGACGCGCTCGCCGTACGTGGTGCTGGCGCGGGCGCCCACGACCGCTACCGAGCGCGCGGCGAGCCCGCGCACCGGCCCACCGCGGACCCACAGCGCGAACGGTGCCGCGTCGCCCAGCTCGTCGAGCTGCTCCGGCCACTCGTCGTCACCCGGGACGACGAGCCGGATGCCCTCGCGCACGTGTTCCCCGACGCGCCGGGAGCGGGCGTCGGCGAGCCTCAGACGCCAACGCTCGACCGCCCGCGAGAGCCGCGCGAGCGACGCCCCCGACGGTCCGACGACGGCATCCGTCGTCGCCCGCCATGCCGCCGCCACGCCGCGATCCGCAGCGATCGAGACGAGCTCCAGCGCGTCGTGCGCACCGAGCGCGCCGACGAGTGCGCCCGCGACGGGGTCTCCCGGCTCCGCGAGCGCGCTCCAGGCCGCACGCGCCGAGCGCTCGGTCGGCGACACCCGCGGGGCCACCTCGTCGGTCGCCCTCCCGGCTGCCCGGTCCCCTGACCCGTCGACCATCCGGTCCACCGTCTCGTCGGCGACCGGCCCGCTCCGCGACGCGCTCATGCGCCCTGCCCCCGGGTGCGCAGCAGCAGCGCGCGTCCCACGTCGGACCTGTCGGGCGCCGCGCGGCCCGACAGGTCGGCCAACGTCCACGCCACGCGTAGGACGCGGTCGACGCCCCGAAGGCTCAACGTGCCGCGGTCGACGGCTCGATCCAGGTCGGCGACGAGCGCGCGCCCGGGCCCGAGCCGCTCGCGCAGCCACGTGCCCGGCACCTGGGCACCGGACGTCCAGGGCGTTCCCGCGAGTCGCTCGGCGGCGGCCGAGCGAGCCTGCGCGACACGCGCGGCGACGAGCGAGGTCGGCTCGCCGGCGGGCTCCCCCGCGCGCGCCGGGTGCAGCTCCACCTGGAGGTCGACCCGGTCGAGGAGCGGACCCTCGAGCTTGCCGAAGTAGCGTCGCCGCTGCTCGCTGCGGCACGTGCAGCCCAGACCCTTGCCGACGGCCCGCCCGCACGGGCACGGGTTGGCGGCCAGCACGAGCTGGAAGCGTGCCGGGTACCTCGCGGTGCCCTGCGCGCGATGCAGCACGAGCTCGCCGTGCTCGAGCGGCTGGCGCAGCGTCTGCAGCACCGCGGTCGAGAACTCCGGGGCCTCGTCCAGGAACAGGACGCCCCGGTGCGCGCGGGACGCGGCGCCGGGCCGCGGCGTTCCGGAGCCGCCTCCGACGACGCTCGCGGGGGTCGCGGTGTGGTGCGGGTCCTCGAAGGGCGGCCTGCGGACCAGGCCGTCACCGGGGTCGAACGTGCCCGCGACCGAGTGCACCGCGGTCACCTCGACCGCGGCCGCCTCGTCGAGGTCCGGCAGCAACCCGGGCAGCCGCGCCGCGAGCATCGTCTTGCCCGTCCCCGGTGGCCCCACCATCAGGAGGTGGTGCCCGCCCGCCGCGGCGACCTCGAGGCACTCACGCGCCTCGTGCTGCCCCACCACGTCGACGAGGTCGAGGCCCGCGGCGGCCGAGCGCACGGGCGGCTCCTCCGCCGGGACCGGCTCCACGGGCACCACGTCGATCTCGGCCCCGTACGACGCGGCCACCTCGGCGAGCGACCCCGCGCCACGGACACGGGCACCCGGCACGAGGCTCGCCTCCGGGACGTTCGCCGCCGGCACGACGATCCGCGGGTGCCCTGCGGCCACCGCGGCGGCCACCGCGGGCAGGACGCCACGGACCGGCCGCAGGCGCCCGTCGAGCCCGAGCTCACCGAGATGGACCACGCCGTCCGCCACGCCTGCCGGTATCACCTCGGCGCCTGCCAGGACCGCGACGGCGATCGCCAGGTCGAACCCCGGCCCCGACTTCGGCAACGATGCCGGCGACAGGTTCACGGTGATCCGGCGGTTCGGCCAGGTCAGCCGGGACGACGCGACCGCCGCACGGACACGGTCGCGCGCCTCGGCGAGCGAGGCGTCGGGCAGCCCGACCAGCGTGAACGCCGGCAGCGACGGCGCGAGGTGCGCCTCGACCTCGACGACGTGCCCCCTCAGCCCGACGAGCGCGACGCCGAGCGTGCGCCCGAGCGTCACTCAGACCACCCCCACGAGATGCTCGACGACCGCGGCACCGGACCGTGGCAGCAGCACCGCGACGACGTCCACCCTGACCGACGCAGCACGCACGTCGTGCGCGGCGAGCCACAGCGCCGCCAGGCGACGCACGCGGGCGAGCTTGGTGCGCGTCACGGCCTCCGCGGGGTACCCGTACGACGTCGAGCGACGCGTCTTGACCTCGACCACGACCAGCTCGTCGCCGTCCAGCGCGACGAGGTCCACCTCGCCCTCGCGGCATCGCCAGTTGCGGTCCAGCACCCGCCACCCGCGCGCCTCGACGTGCGCCGCGGCGACGTCCTCCCCGTGCCGTCCGACGGCGTCCTTCGCTCTCATGCCCCGACGGTCGCGCGGACGACGCGGCCCGCGTCGGCGAGCGACGACCCATCGGTGGACGACGGGCGAGCGCGCGTGCCTGTGGTCGGTTCGGCAGAACGGCCGGAGATCGCCCCGTGCGCGCAGCTCAGTCCAGCTCAACCCAGGTCAGCGCAGATCAACCCAGGTCAGCGCGGGAAACCCGCCCCGCCGCCGAGGTCCAGCTCCGCCTTGGCGAGCTCCTCGACGTTGACGTCCTTGAACGTCACGACCCGCACCGACTTCACGAAGCGCGCCGAGCGGTAGACGTCCCAGACCCACGCATCGGCGAGCGCGAGCTCGAAGTACACCTCGCCCGCCGCCGAACGCACCTGCAGGTCCACCTGGTTCGCCAGGTAGAACCTCCGCTCGGTCTCGACGACGTACGAGAAGAGCCCGACCACGTCGCGGTACTCGCGGTACAGCGCGAGCTCCATGTCGGTCTCGTAGTTCTCCAGGTCCTCCGCGCTCACGCGCCCATCATCTCCTACGCCTCGCCAGGAACGCGCACGTCGACGTCGCCCACGCCGGTGACACCCGGCAGGCGCCACGAGCGGCGGTGCAGCACGCACGGGCCGTGCTCGGCCAGCGCGGCCAGGTGGTCGGGCGACGAGTAGCCCTTGTTCTCGTCCCAGCGGTACAGGGGGTGCTCGGTAGCGAGCTGCGCCATGAGCGCGTCGCGCTCGCACTTGGCCAGCACGCTCGCCGCTGCGACGGTCGCGCACGTGCGGTCCGCCTTGACGCGCACGTGCACGCGCGGGGTCCCGAACGCCGGCACGGGAGGCTCGTCGTCGAACAGGTCTCCCTGCGCGGGCGGGGTCAGCCAGTCGTGCGACCCGTCGAGCAGCACCGTGTCGACCGGCCCGACGACCTGCGCGACCACGGTGAGCGCACGCGTGCCGGCGAGCCGCAGCGCCGCGATGATGCCGATCGCGTCGATCTCGGCCGCGCTCGCGTGCCCGACCGCTCGCGCGACGCCCCACCTGCCGAGCGCAGGAAGCAGCGCGGTGCGGGCGAGCGGCGTGAGGAGCTTGGAGTCCGCGACCCCCTTGGGCGCGGACCGCGTGGACGCGTCGACGACGACGACTCCGACGCTCACGGGCCCCGCGAGGGACCCGCGCCCGACCTCGTCCATGCCGGCGACGAGCACGGCACCCTCGCGCAGGAGCCCGCGCTCGTGCCGCAGGTGCGGCCCGGGCCTCGTCGGACGCCGCACGCCGCGGGCGTCACCGACGCGAGCGGGGACGGACGGGGCCTCGAGCGTGCTCACGACGCGTCGGGGACCTGCGCGAACGTCGCGCCCGGGTTGCGCAGCACGGTCCAGTGGTCGGCGGGCCACACGATGACGAACGCGACGCCGACCACGTTCTTGACCGGCACGGAGCCGCCGCCGGGCTCGCCCTGGTGCCAGCGTGAGTCGGCGGAGTGCTGCCGGTTGTCCCCCATGACCCACAGGCTGTCCGCGGGCACCGTGATGTCGAACGCCGACTCGCTCGGCTCGGAGCCCGGCTTGAGGTACGGCTCGTCGAGCGCGACGCCGTTCACGGTCACGGGCTTGCCCGGGCCGGCGCACGCCACGTGGTCGCCGGGGAGGCCGATGACGCGCTTGACGAGGTGCTCGCCCGCGTCGTTCGGGTAGAGACCGACCCACGTCAGGAGGTCGTGCAGCACGGTCCCCGCCGCGGACGTCGGCTCCTCCGGCTCGTCGCTGAGCCAGTGGTTCGGGTCCTTGAACACCACGATGTCGCCGCGGTGCAGGTCGAACGGACCGGGAGCCAGCTTGTTGACCAGGATGCGGTCGTTCTTGATGAGCGTGTCGTTCATCGAGCCGCTCGGGATGAAGAACGCCTGCACCAGGAAGGTCTTCACGACGAGCGACAGCACGAGCGCGCTGACGAGGATGATCACCGTCTCGCGCAGGAACGACAGAGCGCCGCTGCGCGCGGGGCGGCCGCGCTGCGGGTCGGCGGCGTGGCGAGGTGCGTGCCCGGCGCCTCGGTCGCCCGTCACGTCCTTGGCCACCAGGTCGTGCTGGTCGAGCTCGTCGGCATCCGTCACCCGGACACTCTCGCACGAGCCGGGCGCGGACGTGCGCACGGCCGTCGTGCGAGACACGGGTTCACAGGTTCGGTCCTCGACACCGCCGGGGACGCCGAGAGGGGCGGCCACCGCACGGGTGACCGCCCCTCTCGTCGTGCCGAGTGCCTCAGGCCTGCTTGGCCGGCACCGCGTCGCGCTTCTCCTTGATCTTCGCCTTCTTGCCGCGAAGACCGCGCAGGTAGTAGAGCTTGGCGCGGCGCACGTCACCGCGGGTCACGACCTCGATCGACTCCAGCGACGGGGAGTGCACGGGGAACGTGCGCTCGACACCCACCTGGAAGCTGATCTTGCGGACGGTGAACGTCTCGCGGACGCCGCTGCCCTGGCGGGCGATGACGACGCCCTGGAACGCCTGGACGCGCGAGCGGTTGCCCTCGACGACCTTGACGTTGACCTTCAGGGTGTCGCCCGGGCGGAAGTCCGGGACGTCGCTGCGCAGCGACGCTGCGTCGATGTGGTCCAGCGTGTGCATGTTGGTTCGCTTCCCCGCCCTGCCACAGGTCAGTGACGCGCTCGAGGGCGTGCTGCGCACGTGCGCCGCCGTCCCGATGGTCTGGTTGCTGAGGTGCGTCCGGGCGGACCCGGTCGGTCGTGATCCGTCTCCCCTGTGGCAGAGACGCGACCTGCGCGCACCAGCGGACAAGTCTGCCACAGCGGCGTGGCGAGCCGGTAATCGCGCGTGCGTCACCGGGCGACGAGCGCACCGTCCACGACGACCCAGCCGAGCTCTTCGAGCACCGCGAGGTCGGTGCGGTCGAGAGCGTCCGGGTCGAGTGCCGCGATCATGTCCGGGCGGCGCAGCACGGTCCGGCGCAAGGCCTCGTCGCGCCGCCAGCGCTCGACGCGCCCGTGGTGGCCGGACAGCAGCACGTCGGGGACGTCGTGCCCGCGCCACGACGGCGGCTTGGTGTAGACGGGGTACTCGAGCAGCCCCGCCTCGCCGTGCGACTCCTCGACGAGTGAGTGCGGGTTCCCGACGACACCGGGCAGCAGCCGCGCGACCGCCTCGACGAGCACGAGCGCTGCGACCTCGCCCCCGTTGAGCACGTAGTCGCCGAGCGAGAACTCGCTCACGCGCACGCGCTCGTCGGCGCCGTAGTGCTCGGCGACACGCGCGTCGATGCCCTCGTACCGGCCGCACGCGACGACGAGGTGCTGCTCCGCAGCGAGCGCCTCCGCGGTGCGCTGGGTCAACGGTTCGCCTGACGGCGTGGGGACGAGCAGCCGGGCCGGGCGCTCGCGCTCGTCGGCGCCGAGCACGTCGTCGATCGCGGCACCCCACACGTCGGGACGCATGACCATGCCGGCACCGCCGCCGAACGGGGTGTCGTCGACCGTGCGGTGGCGGTCCGTGGTCCAGTCGCGCAGGTCGTGCACGCGCAGGTCGAGGATGCCCGCCGTGCGGGCCTTGCCGACGAGCGAGAGGTCCAGCGGCGCGAGGTACGCCGGGAAGATCGACAGGACGTCGATGCGCATCGTCACGCCTCGTCGTCGCCGTCGTGATCGCCGTCGTGGTCGCCGTCGTGGTCCTCGGCACGGTCCGACGAGCCGCCCGTCTCGGGCGAGACCACGAGGTTCGCCGCGTCGGACGCGAGCAGGCCGCCCGGCGGGTCCAGCACCACGCGGCCGCCCGCGACGTCCACGACCGGCACGATCGCTCTCACGAAGGGCACGAGCGAGCGCTGCCCGCCCGGCTCACGCACCACCAGCACGTCGTGCGCCGGCAGGTGCTGCAGCCCGACGACCTCGCCGAGCAGACGGCCGTCGACGTGCTCCGCCCGCAGGCCCGTGAGCTCGTGCGGGTACCACGCGTCCTCGTCGTCGCCCCCGGGGTCCGCGGCGGCGTCGACGAGGATCGACGTCCCGCGCAGCTCCTCGGCGCGCGTGCGGTCGTGCACCTCGCGGAACTGCACGTACCAGCGGCCCTGCGCCACGCGCGTCGCCGCGACCGTGAGCGGTCCGGCGGAGGCGGGCTCGGTCGTGAGGACCGTGCCGACGGCGAGCCGGTCGTCGGGCGCATCCGTGCGCAGGTCGAGCGCGACCTCCCCGCGCAGGCCGTGGGCACGGCCGACGACGGCGACGGTGAGCAGCATGCGTCCTCCCGGACGAGTGGGTGTCGGTTCGATGTCGGATCGGGACCAGGGCGGGTGCTCCGGCACGGCAGCACGAAGGCCCGACCCCAGGGTAGGGGCCGGGCCTCCGGACCGTTGTTGCTGCCTGCCGACGGCCGGGCCGGCGTCAGCGGCGGTCGACGTCCACGACGTCCACGCGCACCGAGCCGTCGACCGAGAGCGCACCGACGACGGTGCGCAGGGCCTTGGCGGTGCGACCGCTGCGGCCGATGACGCGACCGAGGTCGTCCGGGTGGACCCGGACCTCGAGCAGCTCGCCGCGACGCAGCGAGGAGGAGCTCACGCGCACGTCGTCCGGGTGGTCGACGATGCCGCGCACCAGGTGCTCGAGCGCGTCGGCGAGCATCAGGCCTGCTCGTCCTCGGCGGGGGCCTCGACCTCGGCCTCGGCGGCCTCGGCTGCGGGCTCCTCGGCGGCGGCCTTCTTCTCCGACGCCTTCGCCTTGACCTTCTCGGCGTCCGCGTGCGCGGCGTCGATCGCGGCCTTCGGGTCGACCTTCTCGCCCTTGACGCGCAGCGTTCCCTCGGCGCCCGGGAGGCCCTTGAACTTCTGCCAGTCGCCGGTGACCTTGAGGATGGCGAGCACCTGCTCGGTCGGCTGCGCGCCGACGCCGAGCCAGTACTGCGCACGGTCCGACTTGACCTCGATGAACGAGGGCTCCTCGGTGGGGTGGTACTTGCCGATCTCCTCGATCACGCGACCGTCGCGCTTGGTGCGCGAGTCGGCGACGACGATGCGGTAGTACGGAGCGCGGATCTTGCCCAGGCGCTTGAGGCGGATCTTGGTGGCCACGGTGTGGTCTTCTCCTGATGTCTGCTGGGGTGCCGTGCCGGTCCCGCCCGTGGGGTTGGGGGGCGCCGGTGAGGCGAAGGACGCGACCGAAGCAGGTAGAGGGGCTGCTGGGGTCGAGTACAGCGGACCATCATGCCAGACGACGAGCGTCGCTCCCAACCTGGTCGGGCGCCGTCGGGCGCCGGTCGGGCGCAGGTCGGGCGCAGGTCCGGTGCTGCTCCGCGCACCGCTGCAGCGGGCTCAGGCCACCCGCGCGCCCCGGAGCACCACGGCGCGGGGCGCGCGCAGGGTCTCGATGTCGGTGCGCGGGTCGTCGTCGTAGACGACCACGTCCGCGCTGGCGCCCTCCTCGATCGACGGCTCGCCGAGCCATGCGCGCGTGCGCCAGCTCGCGGCCGCCACGACGTCGCGCGCCGGGATGCCGGCGCGCACCATCTCGGCCGCCTCGTCGGCGATTCGCCCGTGCCCGATGGTGCCGCCCGCGTCGGTCCCCACGAGCACCCGGACGCCCGCGTCGTGCAGGTCCCGCACGTGCTCGTACCGGCGCTCCCCCATCGCCCGCATGCGCGACGCGAACCGCGCGAACCGCGAGCCCTGCTCGGCGATCGCCGCGAACTGGGCGACCTGCAGCAGCGTCGCCGTGACCGGGATGCCCGCAATCGCGATGCGCTCGACCTGCGCGGGCGTCGCGCCCGTGGCGTGCTCGAGGCAGTCGATCCCCGCGTCGAGCAGGTCGTCGACCGACTCGGTCGCGAACGTGTGGGCGGTGACGCGGGCGCCCTCGTCGTGCGCCGCCGTGACCGCCGCGCGCAGCACGTCCCGCGGCCACAGGGGCGTCAGGTCCGCGTCCGCACCGAGGTCGCGGTCGATCCAGTCCGCGACGAGCTTGACCCAGCCGTCGCCGCGCAGCGCCTCCTCGCGCACCGCGCGCGGCAGGTCCTGCGGCGACGCGAGCTCGCGGCCGTAGTGGCGCAGGTACCGCTTGGGCAGCGCGAGGTGATGGCCGGAACGGATCAGCCGCGGCAGGTCGGCGCGGCTGTGCACCCACGACGTGTCGGCGGGCGACCCGGCGTCGCGAACGAGGAGCACACCGGAGCCACGGTCGGCGAGCGCCTGCTGCTCGGCCGTCGCGCGGTCCACGGCACCGTCGGAGGCGAGCCCGATGTGGCAGTGCACGTCCACGAGCCCCGGCAGGACGACCCCGTCGATCGTCGTCGTCGGGACTGACGGCCGCGTGAACGTGAGCCGTCCGCCGACGACCCACACCTCGCCGACCTCGTGCCCGTCGCCCAGGACGACGGTTCCGCGCAGGTGCAGGTCCATGGTGCGCGCCGGTCAGCGGCCGCCGAGGAGCTTGTCGAAGTTCGGCGGGAGCTCGATCTGCGAGGGGTCGACCTCGGCGCGCTGGGCGTTGCCGAGGCCGAAGGCGGAGCCGGTGGGTGCGCTCGCGGCCGGGGCCGACGCCGCACGCTCCTGCTGAGCACGCAGCGCGGGGTTCCCCGAGCGGCCCTTGGCCTTGCGCGCGGGTGCCTGCGTGCGGCCGCGCGACTTCTTGCCGCCCATGCCCGGCAGGTTCCCCATGCCCGGCATCCCGCCGGGCATGCCGCCACCCTTGGCCATCTGCTTCATCATCTTCTGCGCGCCGTCGAACCGGTCGAGCAGCTGGTTGACGTCCGTCGGGGTCGTCCCCGAACCGGCGGCGATGCGGGCGCGGCGCGACCCGTTGATGATCTTGGGGTTGTTCCGCTCGGCGGGCGTCATCGAGCGGATGATCGCCTCGACGCGGTCCACCTCGCGCTCGTCGAAGTTGTCGAGCGCCTCGCGCATCTGCGCCATGCCGGGCAGCATGCCGAACATCTTCTTCAGCGAGCCCATCTTGCGCAGCTGCTGCATCTGCACCAGGAAGTCGTCGAGCGTGAACCCCTCGCCGCTGACGAGCTTGCCCGCCATCTTCTCGGCCTGCTCGGCGTCCCACGCCTTCTCGGCCTGCTCGATGAGAGAGAGGACGTCGCCCATGTCGAGGATGCGCGACGCCATGCGGTCCGGGTGGAAGACCTCGAAGTCCGTGAGCTTCTCGCCCGTGCTCGCGAACATGATCGGACGGCCGGTGACGGACGCGACCGACAGCGCGGCACCACCGCGCGCGTCGCCGTCGAGCTTCGACAGCACCACGCCCGTGAAACCGACCCCGTCGGCGAACGCCTGCGCGGTCGCGACCGCGTCCTGGCCGATCATCGCGTCGATGACGAACAGGATCTCGTCGGGCTGCACGGCGTCGCGGATGTCGGCGGCCTGCGCCATGAGCTCGGCGTCGACGCCGAGGCGACCGGCGGTGTCGACGATGAGCACGTCGTGCTGCTTGGCGATCGCGGTCTCGCGCCCCGCACGCGCCACCGCCACGGGGTCGGCTCCGGCGGGGAGCACGTCGTCGTGGCCCTGGTTGCCCGGGTGCGGCGCGAACACCGGCACGCCCGCGCGCTGGCCCACCACCTCGAGCTGAGTGACCGCGTTGGGGCGCTGCAGGTCCGCGGCGACGAGCAGCGGCGTGTGCCCCTCGGCCTTGAGGTGCAGCGCGAGCTTGCCCGCAAGCGTCGTCTTGCCCGCACCCTGCAGACCAGCGAGCAGGATCACCGTGGGCGGGTTCTTGGCGAACGTCAGCTGACGCGTCTGCCCGCCGAGGATGGAGACGAGCTCCTCGTTGACGATCTTGACGACCTGCTGCGCCGGGTTGAGCGCCTGCGACACCTCGGCCGAGAGCGCGCGCTCGCGCACCGCTCCCGTGAACGAACGGACCACGGGGACGGCGACGTCGGCGTCGAGCAGGGCGCGGCGGATCTCGCGCACGGTGGCGTCGATGTCCGTCTCGGACAGCCGCCCCTTGGTGCGCAGGTTCTTGAACGTCGCTGTGAGGCGGTCGGACAGGCTGGCGAACACGTCGTCCTCGCGGTTCGAGGGGTCAGGGACGGTCCAGGGTACCCGCCAGGACCTGCCGGGCCCGCCCGACGAGGTCGTCGACGAGCGCGCCGCGCCACGCGCTCCACGCGGCCGGACCGGCGGCGACCGCGTCGGCCTCGGTGAGCACGCGCAGCGCGAGCAGCAGGTCCTCGCGGTGGTCGACGGCGTCGAGCAGCCGCGCGACCGTCGACGGGTCGTCGGGATCGGCCGTCGTCGCCAGGTCCGCGAGCGTGAGGTGCTCGCGCACGAGGCGGCTGACGTCGCGAACGACGTCGTCCCCGAAACCCATCCGGGCGACGATGGGCCCCGCGAGGCGTGCGCCCTCCACGCTGTGGTCCCCCGCGCCCGCGCGCTTGCCGATGTCGTGCAGGATCGCCGCGAGCAGCAGCGTGTCGCCGCCGTCGCCCAGCTTGTGCTGCGACGCGTTGGCGGCCGTCTCGACGAGGTGCCGGTCGACCGTGTGCCGGTGCACGGGCGAACGCTGTGGCCTGTTCCGCACGGCGGCCCACTCGGGGATCCAGGTGGTCACGACGCCCGCGAGGTCGAGCGCCTCCCAGATGGGTGTCTGCGCGTGCCCGGACCCGAGCAGCTGCAGCAGGTAGGTGCGCGCCTGGCGCGGCCACGGCTCGGGCAGCGGCGGCGTGGCCGTGAGGTTCGCGACCGAGATCGGTGACAGCGTCAGCCCGGTGCGGGCCGCCGTCGCCGCGGCGCGCAGCGCGAGCAGCGGGTCGTGCGCGGGCTGCGCGTCGACCGCGAGGACGATCTCGCCGTCGTGCTCGACGAGCCCCTCGGCTATCGCCCGTAGCCGGGGCGGGGTGCGCCGGCCGCGGACGAACACCGGGCCGCGGGCCGGCCGCTGCAGCGCCTGGCGGGCGTTGCGCACGGTCGTGTCGAGCGCGTAGGAGATGACGCGCCCGGACTCCGCGATGCTCGCGAGCAGGTCGTCGCGGTCGTCGAAGCCGACGAGCGCCGCGACCTCGTCCTGGTCAGCGAGCAGCAGGCGGTTGGTGTGCCGGCGCGTCGTCACCTGCACCGCGTCACGCACGTCGAGGAGGTGCGCGTAGGCGCGGTCCACCGCACCGTGCGGCCGGTCGGTGAGCCACGACGCCGACAGGGCGCTGAGCACCACCGCGTCGCGGATGCCGCCGCGGGCCTCCTTGAGCTCGGGCTCGATGAGGTACGCGAGCTCGCCGTGCCGCTCGGCCCGCTCGCGCGTCGAGGCCAGCAGCTCGGGCAGCCTTCGTCGGGCCGCCGCCCGCCAGTCCTCGAGCAGCGCCGAGCGGCCGCGTGCGACGACGACCGCGTCCCCCGCGACCGGCTGCAGGTCGAGCAGCCCGACGGCCGCGGGCAGGTCCTTCGACGCCACCTGCCGGCACTGCGCGAGCGAGCGCACCGAGTGGTCGAGGTCCAGTCCCGCGTCCCAGATCGGGTACCAGAGCCGCTGCGCGAGCGCCGACAGCTCGTCGGCCGAGTGCCCGCGGCCCTCGTGCACCAGCAGCAGGTCGAGGTCGGACACCGGGCTCGCGTCACCGCGACCCACGCTCCCCACGGCGCCGAGCGCGACGCCCGTGACGTCCTGCCCCGCCGTCGCGTCCTCCCACAGCTCGGCGAGCCTGCGCACCACGAGCTGTGCGACGGCCGCGCGACGCGCGGTCCCGTCCGTGCCCGGCCCGATGAGCCCTGCGGCGAGGTCGAGCCGTTCGGCACGCAGGTCCCGCACCCCACGAGCGGGGTGCGGGACCTGCGGCTGCTCGTCCCCGGCCGCGCCCCCCACGGGCGACCGGTCGTCCGTCATCTGCTCATCAGCTCACAGCGCGTCGTCGCCGTGCTCACCGGTGCGGACGCGGACCACGTCCTCGACCGGCACGACCCAGACCTTGCCGTCGCCGATCTTGCCGGTCTGCGCCGCCTTGACGACGACCTCGACCACGGTGGCCGCGTCCTCGTCACCGACGAGCACGTCGATCTTGACCTTCGGCACCAGGTCCACCGTGTACTCCGCGCCGCGGTAGACCTCGGTGTGCCCCTTCTGCCGGCCGTAGCCGCTGGACTCGCTGACCGTCAGGCCGCGGACGCCCGCCGCCTCGAGGGCCGACTTCACGTCGTCCAGCCGGTGCGGCTGGATGACCGCCGTCACGAGCTTCGTCATCACTTCACCTCCGTCACGACACGGGAACCAGCGCCCAGCGTCTCGTATGCGGTCTCGCTGTGCAGCGCGAGGTCGACGCCGCCGACCTCGGCCTCCTCGGTGACGCGCCAACCCATGAAGGCCTTGAGCGCGAGCCCGACGACCGCCGTGATGATCCCCGAGAACACCACCGCGAAGAGCGCCACGAGGAACTGGACGACAAGCTGCTTGACCCCGCCGCCGTAGAACAGGCCGGTCCCCGTCGAGAACAGACCGATCAGGACGGTTCCCACGAACCCGCCGACGAGGTGCACGCCCACGACGTCGAGCGAGTCGTCGTACCCGAGCTTGTACTTCAGGCCCACCGCCAGCGCGCAGAGCACGCCCGCGATCGCGCCCAGGAAGATCGAGCCGACCGGGCTGAGCGCGCCCGCAGCGGGGGTGATCGCGACAAGGCCCGCGACGACACCCGAGGCCGCACCGAGCGAGGTCGGGTGCCCGTCACGGATCTTCTCGGTCACGAGCCAGCCGAGCATCGCCGCGCACGTCGCCACCGTCGTGTTGACCCATGCGAGACCGGCGAGCTCGTTCGACGCACCGGCCGAACCGGCGTTGAAGCCGAACCAGCCGAACCACAGGAGCGCGGCACCGAGCATGACGAACGGCAGGTTGTGGGGTCGCATCGGCTCCTTTCCGAAGCCCTTGCGCTTGCCGATGATCAGCGCGAGGACGAGGCCTGCCACGCCGGCGTTGATGTGGACGACGGTTCCGCCCGCGAAGTCGATCGGGGCTACCGTGGCCGCCCCGTCGGTGGTCCCGAACAGCTTGGCCGCGAGCCCGTCCTCGGACCCGGACAGGAACCCGCCGCCCCAGACCATGTGCGCGAGCGGGAAGTACGACAGGGTCACCCAGATGGCCGTGAAGACGAGCCAGGTGGAGAACTTGGTGCGATCCGCGATGGCGCCCGAGATGAGGGCGACCGTGATGATCGCGAACGTCGCCTGGAACCCGACGCCGACGAGAGCCGGGACGCCGGAGCCGGCCAGGATGCCGTCAGCGTCCTTGAGTCCCTCGAGGCCGAACCAGTCGAACGGGTTGCCGAAGATGCCGCCGACGTCGGAACCGAACGACATCGAGTAGCCCCACAGCACGTACACGATGCCGACGACGCCGAGCGCCCCGAAGCTCATCATCATCATGTTGAGCACGGACTTGCCGCGCACCATGCCGCCGTAGAAGAACGCCAGCGCGGGCGTCATCAGCAGCACGAGTGACGCGGACGCCAGCATCCACGCTGTGTTTCCGGTGTCCAGCGTGAAGTCCATAGAGATCGCCTCTCCCCTCGCCAGCCGGGCGGCCGGTCGCGGACAACGTTCGGGGAGAAGCGTTTCGCCGGGGCGCTGGCCCCGTTACTCGCGTGTGACAAGGAGGCGCTGCACGTAAACGTTTGGTTTCGGACCGGACGCTCGTCCGGTTCGCCCACCCCGCACCCGTCGCACTTCGCGCGCGCTCAGCCGCCCAACAGCCCGTCGACGAACTGCTCCGGGTCGAACGGCGCGAGGTCGTCGGGACCCTCGCCGAGCCCGACGAGCTTGACCGGCACGCCCAGCTCGCGCTGCACCGCGACGACGATCCCGCCCTTCGCGGTCCCGTCGAGCTTGGTGAGCACGATCCCCGTGACACCGGCGACCTCGCCGAACACGCGCGCCTGGTTCAGCCCGTTCTGACCGGTCGTCGCGTCGAGCACGAGCAGCACCTCGGACAGCGGGGCCTCGCGCGTGATGACGCGCGTGATCTTGCCGAGCTCGTCCATGAGGCCGGCCTTGTTCTGCAGGCGGCCCGCGGTGTCGACGACGACGACGTCGACGCCGGCCGTCTTGCCCGTGCGCACGGCGTCGAACGCGACCGCGGCGGGGTCGGCGCCGTCGCGGTCGGAGCGCACGGTCGGCACACCGACGCGCGAGCCCCACGTCTGCAGCTGGTCGGCCGCCGCGGCACGGAACGTGTCCGCGGCACCGAGCACCACGGAGCGGTCCTCCGCGACCAGCACGCGCGTGAGCTTGCCGATCGTCGTCGTCTTGCCCGTCCCGTTGACGCCGACGACCAGCACGACCGCAGGCGTGATCGAGCCGTCCTCGGCGACGGTCGGCGTCGTGGACAGCGAACGGTCGAGCGACGGGTCGACGAGCGCGACGAGCTGCTCGCGCAGCAGCGCCCGCACCTGCGCGGGGTCCTTCACGCCCTCGACCCGCACGCGCGTGCGCAGCGCGTCGATGAGCTCGGTCGTCGGACCGGCGCCGATGTCGGCGAGGAGCAGCGTCTCCTCGAGCTCGTCCCAGTCGTCCTCGGTCAGGTGGTCGCGGGACAGCACCGCGAGGAGGCGTGCGCCGAGCGGCGAGCCCGAGGCGGCGAGGCGACCCCGCAGACGTGCGAAGCGGCCCGCGACCGGCGCGGGGACGTCGAGCACCTCGGGTGCCTCGGCGGCGTCGGGCTCCGTGACCACGTCCACGTCGCCGGCCGTGTCGTCGGCCGCAGGCGGCGCCGTGCCCGGCGGGACGTCCAGGGTCGCCGTGGCCGTGGCCGGTCCGGACGCCTCGGCAGAACCCGACGAGGCGTCGTCAGCCGCCGAGGACGTGCCCGCCGACGCGCTGCCCGGCTGGTCGGCGTCCGTCCCCCCGTCGGACCGGCCGCGCCGCCGGAAGAAGACCGTGCCGAGCGCGATGACGAGGGCCACCGGGACACCGGCGGCGACGAGAGTGGTCCAGGCGTCGTGGTTCACGCGGACAGTCTGTCAGCAGGTCACGAGTCGGGCAGACCGGCCGGCGCGGCACGGAGCCGTCGACAAGACCACGGCCGTCAGGAGCGGTGCAGCCCCGGGATCGCGCGCGCCGCGCGCTCACGGGCACGGTGCAGGCCCTCGCTGAGCTCCTCGACGTGCAGGTACGCGTCGCCGTCGTCGGCCGTGCTGCGCAGCATGTCGACGAGCGAGACGTCCACCGGCTCGGCCTCGGCGGCCGCGACCGCAGCGGCGTCGGGATCCTTGCGGGCCGCCCAGCCGGCGCGGAACGCCTGCCACGGGCTCTCGTCGACGGCCCGCGGCGTCGACATGACGCTCGCGAGCAGCAGCACACCCGCCGCGACGAGCAGCGCGACCACGACCCCGACCAAGATGACCACGGCACCAGTCTGTGCGCCGCACCGGCTGGTCCGCCCGGCGCACGCGCACCCGGACCCGGAACGCCACACAATCTCCACACGACGGTCGCCCGTCGGTCGTCGGGCCGCCCGAGCCGTGCGCCGCGCGCTCAGACCGCGACGTCCTCGCGCATCCGCTGGCTGATGACAGTGGTCACGCCGTCGCCGCGCATCGTGACGCCGTAGAGCGCGTCGGCGATCTCCATCGTGCGCTTCTGGTGCGTCACGACGATGAGCTGGGAGTCCTCCTGCAGCTCGCGGAAGATCTCGAGCAGGCGGCCGAGGTTGGCGTCGTCGAGCGCGGCCTCGACCTCGTCCATCACGTAGAACGGCGACGGCCGCGCCTTGAAGATCGCGACCAGCAGCGCGACGGCCGTGAGCGAGCGCTCGCCGCCCGACAGCAGCGAGAGCCGCTTGACCTTCTTGCCCGCGGGCCGCGCCTCGACCTCGATGCCCGTCGTGAGCATGTCGTCCGGGTCGGTGAGCACGAGGCGCCCCTCGCCGCCGGGGAACAGGCGCGGGAAGACCGTGTCGAACGCCGCGGCGGTGTCGCGGTAGGCC
The DNA here is from genome assembly GCF_000708885.1 of Cellulomonas sp. HZM. Lineage (GTDB taxonomy): Bacteria > Actinomycetota > Actinomycetes > Actinomycetales > Cellulomonadaceae > Cellulomonas. The sequence goes on from NZ_JEOE01000010.1 coordinate 39,566, forward strand.
TCCGCGAACACCTGCTCGACCCGCTCGTCGATCTCCTTGACGATCTCGAGCAGGTCGGCGCGCGACTTCTTGAGGTCGGCGAGCTGCTCGGTGAGGAACTTGTGCCGCTCCTCGAGCGCCGCGAACTCCTCGAGCGCGAGCGGGTTGACGCGGCCGAGGAGAGAGAGCGCGCGCTCGGCGGCGCGCAGCCGCTTCTCCTGCTGCTCGCGCACGTAGGGCACGTGCGTGGGCGCCTCGGGATCGGGCTCCGTGCCGGGCGCGACGACGACCGGCACGTCCTGGTGCGGGCCGAACTCGTCGACGAGCACCGCGGGGTCGAGCCCCAGCTCCTCGACCGAGCGGTCCTGCAGCGCCTCGATGCGCAACCGCTGCTGCGTGCGCGCGACCTCGTCACGGTGCGCGACGTCGGTCAGGCGGGACAGCTCGGCAGCCTTCTCGTCGACGCCGGCGCGCGTCGTCGCGATGAGCCGGTCGCGTTCGGCGCGCGCCGCCTCGGCGGCGTCCCGCTCGTCGGAGGCCCGACGCAGCGAGCGGTCGAGCGCGACGAGCGCGCGCTCCGCCCCGGCCTGCACCGCGCGTGCGACGGCCGCCTGGCGGGTCCGCGCCCGCTCGCGCTCGAGAGCCCGCTCGCGGGCGACGCGCTCGGCCTGCGCGGCACGCTCGAGCGACTCGGCCCGGCCGGCGAGCGCACGCGCACGCTCCTCCACCGTGCGCAGCGTCAGGCGCGCCTCGGTCTCGCGCTGGCGGGCTCCCGTGGCCGCCTCCGCCAGGCGGTCGCGGCGCAGCGCGCCCTCCGAGATCGACGCCTCGCTCTCGGCGGGCTCGACCTCGGCGGCGGCGAGCCGCTCGGTGAGCTCGGCGAGGTCCTCGGAGTCCTGCTCGAGCGTGCGCGAGGCGGCCTCGAGCGACGCCTCGACGCGCTCGGCCTCGGCACGCGCGGCGCGCGCGGTCGAGCCGAGGTGGCCCAGCTGCTCGGCGACCGCGGCGAGCGCGGCGTCCGACTCGTTGAGGCGCTCGAGCGTGGCCTCGTACGCGTCCTTGGCCTGGGCGAGACCCGTCGTCGCGGTCGCGAGCTCGAACCGCAGGCGCTCTCCTGCCGCCGTGGCCTGCGCGGCTCCCCCGCGCGCCTGGTCTAGCGCGGCCTGCAGGTGCAGCGCGCTCGGCGCGGTCGCGGAACCGCCCGACGCCCGGTGCCGGGACAGCACGTCACCCGTGCGGGTCGCGACGACGAGGTCGGGGTGCGCCGCGAGCACCGCACGAGCCTGCGCGAGGTCGTCGACCACGACGACGTCCGCGAGCAGCGCGTGCACGGCGGCCCGGACGTTCTCCGGGGCGCGCACCAGGTCGACGGCACGCTCGGCGCCCTCGACCCGCGGTGCGCTCTCCTGCGCCGGGCCGGCAGCGCCGCCGACGACGAGCGTCGCGCGGCCCGCGTCCTCGGTGCGCAGGTGCCGGATCGCGTCGACCGCGGCCTCGACGGAGTCGACCGCGACCGCGTCGGCCCATGCCCCGAGCGCTGCGACGACGGCCTCCTCGTCGCGCGCGTCGACGTCGAGCAGCGCGGCGAGCGAGCCGATCGTGCCGCCCAGGCCGTCGGCGGCGAGCAGCGCACCGGCACCGTCCTTGCGCGTCAGGCTGAGCTCGAGCGTCTCGGCGCGGGACTCGAGCGCCGCCCGCTCGCGATCGGCGGCCTGCAGCCGCTCGGTGAGGTCGGCGACGAGCGCCTCGGCCTGCTCGAGCGCGTCGGCGGCCGCCTCGTGCTCGGCGTCCAGGCCCTCCTCGCCCTGCTCGACGCCCGCGACCTGCGTCTCGAGCGCGGCGAACTGCGTCGTCGCCTCGCTCCCGCGTGCCTGCGCTGCCGCCAACGTCTCGCGCAGGCGCCCGATCTCGGCCTGCGTCGCCTCGACGCGGCTGCGCCGGGCAGCGACCTGGCCCGCAAGGCGCGCGACGCCCTCGCGCCGGTCCGCGGCACCACGCAGCGCGGTCGCGAGCTCCTTCTCCGCGGCCGCGGCGTCCTGCTCGGCGGTCGTGCGCGCGGTGACGGCCCCTTCGAGCCCGGCCCGTGCGACGTCCACCTCGGCTGCGAGCTCCGCCTCCGCGGTACGCACGCGCTCGGCCTGGGCGGCGAGGTCGTCGGGGTCCGCGCCGGTCGAGCGCTCGGGGCCGGCCGCCCCCAGCAGCCGCGCACGGTCGGCCGCGAGCGAGGACGTGCCTCGCAGGCGCTCGCGCAACGACGAGAGGCGGTACCAGACCTCGCTCGCCTCGCTGAGCTGTGGCGCCGCCTCGGCGGCCTCGCGCTCGAGCGTCGCGAGGTGCGCGCGAGCCTGCGCCAGCGCCGCCTCGACCGCGGTGCGCTGAGCGGTCAGCGCGGTCTCGTCGGCGATCTCCTGCTCGAGCGTCGACGTGAGCTGCGCGAGGTCGTCGGCCAGCAGCCGGGCGCGCGCGTCGCGCAGGTCCGACTGGACCACGGCCGCCTTGCGCGCGACCTCCGCCTGGCGTCCGAGCGGCCCCAGCTGGCGGCGGATCTCGGAGGTCAGGTCGTTCAGACGCGTGAGGTTGGCCTGCATCGCGTCGAGCTTGCGCAGCGCCTTCTCCTTGCGCTTGCGGTGCTTCAGGACGCCCGCGGCCTCCTCGATGAAGCCGCGGCGCTCCTCAGGCGTCGCGCGCAGCACGGCGTCGAGCTGCCCCTGCCCGACGATGACGTGCATCTCGCGGCCGAGGCCCGAGTCGGACAGCAGGTCCTGGATGTCGAGCAGCCGGCAGCCCTGGCCGTTGATGGCGTACTCGGACCCGCCGTTGCGGAACAGCGTGCGCGAGATCGTGACCTCGGTGTACTCGATCGGCAGCGCACCGTCGGTGTTGTCGATCGTGAGCGCGACCTCGGCACGGCCGAGCGGCGGGCGGCCGGACGTGCCGGCGAAGATGACGTCCTCCATCTTGCCGCCGCGCAGCGACTTGGCTCCCTGCTCGCCCATGACCCACGCGAGCGCGTCGACGACGTTGGACTTGCCCGAGCCGTTGGGCCCGACGACGCAGGTGACACCCGGCTCGAAGCTCAGCGTCGTCGCCGAGGCGAACGACTTGAACCCGCGCAGGGTGAGGGTCTTGAGGTGCACGGGGGCAGCCTAGGACCTAGTTCGTCACAGGCCGGGGAACCAGAGCCCGATCTCGCGGGCCGCCGACTCGGGCGAGTCCGAGCCGTGCACGAGGTTCTGGATGACCTTGAGTCCCCAGTCGCGTGCGAGGTCGCCGCGGATCGTGCCCGGTGCGGCCACCGTCGGGTCGGTCGCGCCCGCGAGCGAGCGGAAGCCCTCGATCGCGCGCTGGCCCTCGACGACGGCGGCGACGACGGGGCCCGAGCCCATGAACTCGATCAGCGGGGCGAGGAACGGCTTGCCCGCGTGCTCCTCGTAGTGCTCGGCGAGCCGCTCGTCGGACGCCTGGCGCAGCTCGAGCGCGACGAGCGTGTAGCCCTTGGCCTCGATCCGGCGCACGATCTCGCCGACGAGGCCGCGGCGCACGCCGTCGGGCTTGACCAGGACGAGGGTGCGCTGCGGTGCGGGTGCGTCGGTGCTCATGGCGAAGACCCTAACGGCCCGTGCACGGTCTCCGGGACGGCCGCCGTGCTCGCCGGGTCGCGGTCAGGGACCGACCTCGCCCGGGTGCGCGGCGTCGTACTCCGCACGCTCGCGGTCGATCCGTCCGCCGAGCCGCAGCGCGCTGACCCAGAGCCCCACGAACACGAGGGCGACGATCACGCCGATGTCCCGCGAGACCTTCGGCAGCAGGAGCGCGGCGGCCACGAGCCACCCCTGCGCGACCCACCCGGCGGCGTACCCGCCGGGGCGCGAGACCATGCCCGACAGGATGATCAGCACGAGCGCGAGCCCGCCCCCGATCCCCCACACCCAGCCGGGCGAGGCGACGCGCAGGCCGTACGCCACGAGCGTCGCGAACAGCACGCACAGCGCCTCCAGGACGAGGATCGTCTGGGTGAACTGGGGCTTCGCGGGGCGCTTGCGGCGCACGGCCGACGCGTCGTGGGTCACCGGTCCAGGCTACCGGCGGCGACGTCGTGGCCCGGATCGCGGGCGGCGTCGTCGGACGACCCTTCGACCCGGTGTCCGACCGGTCCGTGCTGCGTGGGCACGGTGTCGACGGTGACCGCGTCGAGCTCGACCTGGTCCGCGTCGACGTGTGCCGTCAGCTCGTCGACGACGACCGTGCCGTCGGCGCCCGTGCCGTCGGCGGCCAGTGCCTCACCGCGCGCCACCATGCCGGCGACGCCCGAGAGCTTGACCTCGCGCAGGAACAGCGCGAGGACGAAGCCGACGAGGATGAGCGGCACGAAGTACCAGAACGACGGCGCGAGGGTCCCGGCGAACGCGTCGATGACCCCGCTCTTGTAGGGCTCGGGCAGGTTCTGCACGATCTCGGGCGTGAGCGACCCGGTCACGTCACCGGAACCCGCGGGCGCGTCCTTGAAGACGTCCATGAGCTTCGTGGTGAGGGCCGTGGTGAAGATCGTGCTGAACACCGCGGTGCCGACCGCCGCGCCGATCTCGCGGAAGAAGTTGTTCGCGGAGGTGGCGGTGCCGATCTCGTGCGGGTCGACCGCGTTCTGCACGGCGAGCACGATGGTCTGCATCACGAGGCCCATGCCGGCGCCGAGCACGAAGATCATCGCGCCGAACAGCCACATCGACATGTCACCCGTGATCTGCGTGAGCCACGCGAGTCCGCCCGCGGTGACGAGCAGGCCGATCACCGGGAACATCTTGTAGCGACCGGTCTTGGTGATCGCGATGCCGGAACCGATCGCGGTGAGCATGACGCCGACCATCATCGGCAGCATGAGGAAGCCGGACTCGGTGACGCCGGCACCGGTCGACATCTGCAGGAACGTGGGCAGGAACGCGAGGGCCGCGAACATGCCCATGCCGAGGATGAAGCCGATGACGGTCGCGATCGTGAACGTCCGGTTCTTGAACAGGCGCAGCGGCAGCAGCGGCTCGCTCGCGCGCAGCTCGACCAGGATGAACAGCGCGATCGCCAGCACCGTGCCACCGACGAGCGCGAGCAGGCCGGTGTTGCCCCAGTCGTAGCCCTTGTTGCCGGTCCACGAGGTCCAGCTCGTCGCGAGCACGAGGCCCGAGGTGCCGACGACCATCAGGAAGATGCCGGCGACGTCGATCTTCTTGCCCGAGCGGTGCGACGGGAGCTTGAGCGTGAACCACGCGGTGGCGAACGCGGCGACGCCGATCGGGATGTTGATCCAGAAGCACCAGCGCCAGTCGGCGTGCTGCGTGAACAGGCCGCCCAGCAGCGGTCCGACGACGGCGGCGATGCCGAACAGCGCGCCCATCGGGCCCATGTACTTGCCGCGGTCCTTGGCGGGCACGATGTCCGCGATGATCGCCTGCGACAGGATCATCAGCCCGCCGCCGCCCAGGCCCTGCACGCCGCGCCAGAACACCAGCTCGCCGAACGACTGGGCGAAGCCCGCGCCCGCGGACGCGAGCGTGAACAGGCCGATCGCGACGAGGAACGGCCAGCGCCGCCCCCACAGGTCGCCGAACTTGCCGTAGAGGGGCATGACGATGGCGATCGCCAGGATGTAGGCGGTCACCACCCAGCCCTGGTGGGCGACGCCGTCGAGCTCGCCGACGATCGTGGGCATCGCGGTGCCGACGATCGACTGGTCGAGCGACGACAGGAACATGCTCGCCATGAGCGCACCGAAGATGAGCCAGACGGTGCGGGGGGTGAGCACGACGAGCGGCTTGTCGGCCGTCGTGCTCGGTGCTGCGGTAGCCATGCGGGGGTCCTCTGGTCTCGTGCGGGGGTACGGGCGGGGAATGTCGGTGGGGGGCTGCGCTGTCAGTCGACGACGACGGCGCGGAGCTCCGCGACGACGTGCGTGAGGTGCTCGTGAGCCGTCCCGGCACCGCCGGCGGCGTCCCAGCGCAGGAACGTCGCGTGGGTCAGGTGCATCGCCAGGACCGCGACCGTCTGCGGGTCGCGCTCCGGGTCGGGACCGAGCCGGCGCTCGACGAGGTCGACGAGCTGGCCCTTGTGCTGGTCCACCCACGTCATGTGCCGGGCGAGCAGCCGGGGTTCCTTCGAGGCCAGCTCGAGCACCGCGTGCATGCGCTCGCGCCCGAGCGGCGGCTCGAGCAGGACGCCCTCGAGCACCGCCGCGAGGTCGTCGAGCAGGTGACCCGTCGGGCCGCCGGCGACGAACTCGTCGACCGCGGGCCCCTGCATCGACCACGGGACGTGGCCGAGCACTGCGTCGTCCTTCGTCTCGAAGTAGTTGAAGAATGTCCGGGGCGAGACGCCCGCGGCCGCGCAGATCGCCTCGACCGTGACGGCCTCGAGGCCGTCACGCTCGACGAGCCGGTGCGTCGCGTCGATGAGCGCCAGCCTGCGGGCTCGCTTCTTGCGCTCGCGCAGCCCGAGGGGTTCGGGCGCGTCGACGGTCGTCTCGGTCACCCGAGAACATTACATCCACTGCAACTTTGCAGACGATGCATATTTGCGTGTCGTGCCTCACACCCCGCCGTCACCGACGGCGCCGCCGCACGACGCGTCAGAGCTCCCCGAACCCCCGCTCGACCTCGGCCACGAACGCCGCGACCGCGCGCTGCGCCTCCGGACCGCGCCCCTCGACGTGCAGCTCGGTCCCCTGCGTCGCACCCAGCTTCATGAGCGCGAGCACGCTCGCGGCGTTCACGCCGTTGACGGTGACCTTCGCGTCGTAGCCCGCGAGCATGCGCGACATCTGGGCCGCGGGGCGCGCGTGCAGGCCCATCGGGTTGAGCAGCGTCCGCGTCGCGCGCACCACGCCGTCGGCGTCGACGCCGTCGACGATCGCGCCCGCCGACGCCGCACCGTCCGGCGCGGCACCGCCGTCGCCACCGAAGCCCGCACCGTCGGAGCCTGCACCGCCCGAACCGGCACCGTCGTCGAGCGTGTACATGCCGCCCGCCGAGTGCGCGGCCGCGAGCACCGCCTCGAGGTCGGCCCCGCCGTGCGCGGTGACGGCCGCGGCCACGGCACCCTCGACGAACGGCGCGTCGGCGATGCGAGCCCGCGCCGCGACGTCGTCGTCGACTGCGTCCAGCACGGACTCCGCCGTCATCGCCGCGGAGCCGAGGTCGACGACCAGCACCACGCCACGACCGCCCTCGGCCGCGGTCGTGACGGCCTGCTCGACGCCGTCGAAGTCCGTGCCGAGCCGACCGTCGGCGGTGCCGCCGACCCCGATCATCAGGACGCCGGGAGCCATCTGCGCCGCGAGCTCGACCGCACCGGCGGCCAGGGCACGCGAGTGGGAGACGAGCACGAGCGCGACGCGGGCGGCGTCGCCCTGGCCGCCCGCGACGACCGGGCCGGTCGCGGCGCTCACGACGCCGCTGCCGCGGCCTGCTCGAGCAGCAGCTGCGTCGAGCGCGAACCCGGGTCGAGGTGGCCCTGCGAGCGCTCGCCCAGGTAGCTCGCGCGGCCCTTCGTCGCGACGAGCGGGACCGTCGACTCGGCACCCGAGGCCGCCGCCGTGGCCGCCGCCGCGAGCACCTGCGCGGGCGACGCCCCGCCGGACGCCGCGGCCGCGGCCGCCTCGGCGGCGGGGGTCCATGCGTCGACCATCGTCTTCTCCCCCACGCCGGCCTTGCCGCGCGCGACGATGCCCTCCAGCGCGGCCTCGATCATCGCGACGACGCCGGCGCTGTCGAGCTCGGCGACGCCCGTCGCCTTCGCGGCCCGCAGGTACGCGGTGCCGTAGAGCGGGCCGGCGGCGCCTCCGACGGTCGACATGAGCGTCGTCGCGACGAGCTTGAGGACGTCGCCGACCGTCGCCGGCGGCTCGTCGAGCGCGTCGAGCTTGACCACCACGGCGCGGAAGCCGCGGTCGAGGTTCTCGCCGTGGTCACCGTCCCCGATCTGCCGGTCCAGCTCGACGAGCTCGTCGCGGTGCTCCGCGACGACCTCGGCGCTGCGCCGCACCCAGTCCAGCGCCCACGCCACGTCCACGCTCATGCAAGGTTCCCTTCGCCACGCCGTCCGATGGTGCCCCGCTGCCAGCCCGTCCCGACCTGCTCCGCGCGCTCCCGGTCGTCACCACCGCAGCGCGGTGGTGTGCACGGGCGCGTCCCACAGCTCGGTGAGCTCGTCGTCCAGCCTCAGCACCGTCACCGAGCAGCCCTGCATCTCGAGCGACGTGACGTAGTTGCCGACGAGCGAACGGGTCACGTTCACGCCGCGCTCCTCGAGCAGCGCGCGGGCCCGACGATAGACGACGTACAGCTCGCTCGCAGGAGTGCCCCCCATGCCGTTGACGAACAGGAGCACGTCTTCGCCGCCGGAGAGCCCCAGGTCGTCGGCCACGGGCGTGAGCAGCATCTCCGTGATGTCGTCGGCGCTCGCGAGCGGGATGCGGCGACGGCCGGGCTCGCCGTGGATCCCGATCCCGATCTCGATCTCGTCCTCGGGCAGGTCGAAGCTGGGCTTGCCCGCGTGCGGGACGGTGCACGCCGTGAGGGCGACACCCATCGAGCGCACGTTGGCGTTGGTGCGCTCCGCCACCGCGACCACGGCGTCCAGGTCGTCGCCGCGCTCGGCCGCGGCCCCGGCGATCTTCTCGACGCACACGGTGCCTGCGACGCCGCGACGACCTGCGGTGTACAACGAGTCCTCGACCGCGACGTCGTCGTTCGTCACGACCGTGCGGACCGTGACCCCCTCGGCGTCCGCGAGCTCGGCGGCGGTCTCGAAGTTCAGCACGTCGCCCGTGTAGTTCTTGACGATCGCGAGCACGCCCTTGCCGCCGTCGGCGGCCTGGAGCGCGGGTGCGATCTGGTCGGGCGTCGGAGACGTGAAGACCGCGCCCGGGACGGCCGCGTCGAGCATGCCGGCGCCCACGAAGCCGGCGTGCAACGGCTCGTGCCCGCTGCCGCCGCCGGAGACGAGCCCCACCTTGCCCGGCACGGCCCCGCCCGCGCGCGTGACGAAGTCGGGGTCCAGGTGCACCTCGACGACGTCCGGGTGCGCGGCGCCGAACCCTTGCAGGGACTCGGTGACGACGGTGCGCGGGTCGTTGATCAGCTTCTTCACGTCGACCATCCCTCCGGCGGGCTCCGTCACCCGCCTACGGTGCGTCCTCGGTCCCCCAGCTCCTCCACCCAAACGCCCCGCTCACGGGGCGTCAAGGCGAGCGCGTGCAGACCGGTTGCACATTCGTGCAGGAAGTAGTCGGCACGCCTCTCCACCGTGGCACCACGGGTCGTCTCAGGCGCGACCGAGCAGGACCCGCGCCTCCGCCACCAGGACGATCGAGCCGGTCACGAGGACCGCCGCACCGCGCTCGACCTCGCTCTCCGCGAGCCCGGCGGCCAGGTCCACCGCGTCGTCGAGGCGCTCCGCGACGTGCACCCGGTCCTCGCCGAACACGTCGACCGCGATCTCGGCCAGCTCGTCCGCCGGCAGCGCACGCGCGGACGACGCAGCGGTCACGACGACCTCCGCGAGCACCGGCTCGAGCACCGACAGGATCCCCTCGGGGTCCTTGTCCGTCATGACCCCGACCACGCCGACGACACGCTGGAACGCGAACGCCTCGTCGAGCGACCCGACGAGCGCCTCGACGCCGGCCGGGTTGTGCGCCCCGTCGACGATCACGGTCGGGCTCGTCCGGACGATCTCGAGCCGCCCGGGCGAGTCGACGTCGGCGAACGCGGCCTCGACCACACCGCCGTCGAGCGCAGCGCCGCCCGTGAGGAGCGCCTCGACCGCGGTCAGCGCGAGCAGTGCGTTGTGCGCCTGGAACTGGCCGTGCAGCGGGAGGAACACGTCCGTGTAGACGCCGCCCAGCCCGCGCAGCGTGAGGAGCTGACCGCCGACCGCGACCGCACGGTCCACGACCGCGACATCGACGTCCTCACGCACGACGCGCGCGCGCCGCTCCGCGGCGGCCGCGAGCACGACGCCCTCGACGTCCTCCTCCTGGTGCGCCAGGACGAGCGTCGCGCCCTCCTTGACGATGCCCGACTTGTTCTCGGCGATCTCGAGCAGCGAGTCGCCCAGGTAGCGCTCGTGGTCCATCGCGATCGGCGTGATCACCGCGACGTCGCCGTCCGCGACGTTCGTCGAGTCCCACGTGCCGCCCAGGCCGACCTCGATCACGGCCACGTCGACCGGCGCGTCCGCGAACGCCGCGAACGCCATCACGGTGAACACCTCGAAGAAGGACAGCCGCGGCCCGCCCGCCGCCTGCGACTCGGCGTCGACCATGTGCACGTACGGCGCGACGTCCTGCCAGACCTCGACGAACCGCTCGTCGCTGATCGGCTCCCCGTCGACCGCGATGCGCTCGGTGACGCGCGTCAGGTGCGGGCTCGTGAACCGGCCCGTGCGCAGCCCGTGCTCGCGCAGCAGCCGCTCGACCATGCGGCTCGTCGACGTCTTGCCGTTCGTGCCCGTGAGGTGCACGACGCGGTAGGCCTTCTGCGGGTCGCCCAGCAGCTCGCACACGCGGCGCACGCGGTCGAGCGTCGGGTCGATGTCGTGCTCGGGTGCGCGGGCCAGTATCCCCGCGTAGACCTCGTCGGCCGCCTCGCGCGCGGCACGCTCCGCCTCGCGGCGCACGTGCTCGCGCCCGCTCGAGTGCCCGCCGTGCTCGTTCCCGCTCACGCCTCGTACCCTCCTGCCTCGACGGCCACGACCTGGACGCCGACCTCGGGCGACGTCGTCGGGTCGACCGTGACGGCGACCGCGAGCGTCTCCCGCGCGATCGTGTCCTCGTGCGCGCGCACCGCCGCGACGTGCTCGGTCGGCACGTCGAGCGTGAGCACGACCCGGTCGCCGACCTGCAGGCCCGCGGCCTTGCGCGCGTCCTGCACGGCCCGGATGACGTCGCGTGCGTAGCCCTCGGCGCGCAGCTCGTCGTCGAGCCCGATGTCGAGCACGACGAACCCGCTGCCGGGGAGCACCGCGGCGGCGACCTCGTCGCCCTCGCGGTCCTCGACGACGGTCACGAGCTTGTACTCCGCGGGCTCGAGAGCGACGTCGCCGTCGGGCGTACGCACGACGACCGTCGCGTCGACCTGCTCCCAGTCGCCGGCCTTCGCGGCACGGATCACGCCCTGCACGCCACGCCCCAGGCGGGGGCCGGCGGCGCGCGCGTTGACGTCGAGACGGGTCGAGACCCCGAACTCCGAGGCCGCCGCGTCGTCGATCGAGTGCAGCGACACCGAGCGCACGTTGACCTCGGCCGCGACCAGCCCGGTGAACGCCTGCGCGAGCTCGGGGTGCGGGATCGCCACGCGCAGCTCGCGCAGCGGCTGGCGCACCCGCAGGTTCTCCGCCTTGCGCAGGCCCAGCGTGACCGACACGATCTCGCGCACGCGGTCCATCGCGGCGACGAGCTCGGCGTCGGTGAAGTCCCCCGGGGCCGGGGCCGTGAGGACGTCGTCCGGAGTCGGCCAGTCCTCGAGGTGCACGCTGCGGCCACCGGTCAGGCCACGCCAGATCTCCTCCGTGACGAGCGGCGCGAGCGGCGCCATCAGTCGCGTGAGCACCTCGAGCGCCGTCCACAGCGTGTCGAACGCCGCCTGGTCCTCGTCCCAGAAGCGCTGGCGCTGCGTGCGCACGTACCAGTTGGTCAGGACGTCGAGGTGCTCGCGCACGGCCTCGCACGCGGCCGAGATGTCGTACGCGTCGAGGTGTGCGGTGACGTCGACGACGAGGTCGCGCGTGCGCGCCAGGACGTAGCGGTCCATCGTCGTGAGGTCCGCCGCACGCGCCTCGTCGACCCGCCGCGCCCGCAGGCCCGCGCCGTCACGCGCGCTGCCCGCGTACAGCGTGAAGAAGTAGTACGTCGACCACAACGGCAGCAGCACCTGCCGCACCCCGTCGCGGATCCCCTCCTCGGTGACCACGAGGTTGCCGCCGCGCAGGATCGAGCTCGACATGAGCGACCAGCGCACCGCGTCGGAGCCGTACAGGTCCCACATCTCGCCCGGGTCGGGGAAGTTGCGCAGCGACTTGCTCGCCTTGCGGCCGTCGTCGCCCAGGACGATCCCGTGGCACATGACGTTGCGGAACGCCGGCCGGTCGAAGATCGCGGTGGCCAGCACGTGCATGACGTAGAACCAGCCACGCGTCTGCCCGATGTACTCCACGACGAAGTCGCCCGGGTAGTGGTGCTCGAACCAGTCCTCGTTCTCGAACGGGTAGTGCACCTGCGCGAACGGCATCGAGCCCGAGTCGAACCACACGTCGAACACGTCGGGGATGCGTCGCATCGTGCTCGCACCCGTCGGGTCGTCCGGGTTGGGGCGCGTCAGGTCGTCGATGAACGGGCGGTGCAGGTCGGGCTCGCCCGCGTCGTTGCGCGGGAGGCGGCCGAAGTCGCGCTCGAGCTCGGCGAGCGAGCCGTACACGTCGGTGCGCGGGTGGCTCGGGTCGTCGGACACCCACACCGGGATCGGCGTGCCCCAGTACCGGTTGCGGCTCACGGACCAGTCGCGCGCGCCCGAGAGCCACTTGCCGAACTGGCCGTCCTTGATGTGCTCCGGCGTCCAGGAGATCTCCTGGTTGAGCTCGACCATGCGGTCGCGGAACTCGGTGACGCGCACGAACCAGCTGGTCACCGCCTTGTAGATCAGCGGGTTCCGGCAGCGCCAGCAGTGCGGGTAGGAGTGCTCGTACGTCTCGTGCCGCACGACGACCGCGCGGCGCTCGGCCGGCGTCCGCTCGAGCGGGCCGGTGCCCGCCTTGAGATCGGCGATGACCTGCTTGTTCGCCTCGAACACCTGCTGGCCCACGTAGTCCGGGACCTCGGTGGTGAACCGACCGCGCGCGTCGACCGGCACGACGGGCGCGATGCCCGCGGCGTCGCACGTCGTCATGTCGTCCTCGCCGAACGCCGGCGCGAGGTGCACCAGGCCCGAGCCGTCGTCGGTGGTCACGAAGTCCGCGGCCAGGACGCGGTGGGCGCCCGCGTGCCCGACGAAGTAGTCGAACGGCGGCGTGTACGAGCGGCCGACGAGGTCCGCGCCCGGCAGCGTCCCGACGACGACGGCCTCGCCCAGCTCGCGTGCGTAGGCGGCGACGCGGGCGGACGCGAGCACCAGCCGCTCACCCGGGTGCGCCTGGCCGAACGACGAGTCCGGTGCGGGCTCGACCACCGAGTACTCGATGTCCGGCCCCACCGCGATCGCGAGGTTGCTCGGGAGCGTCCACGGCGTCGTCGTCCAGATCAGCGCGAGCTCGCCGGTCTCGAGGCGTACGCCGACGGTGAGGGCCGGGTCCTGGCGGCTCGCGTAGACGTCGTCGTCCATGCGCAGCTCGTGGTTGGACAGCGGGGTCTCGTCGACCCAGCAGTACGGCAGCACGCGGTAGCCCTCGTACGCCAGCCCCTTGTCCCACAGCTGCTTGAACGCCCAGATCGTCGACTCCATGAAGGTCACGTCGAGCGTCTTGTAGTCGTTGTCGAAGTCCACCCAGCGCGCCTGGCGCGTGACGTACTCGCGCCACTCGCCCGTGTACCGCAGCACGGACTCGCGGCACGCCTGGTTGAACTTGTCGATGCCCAGCTCCTCGATCTGCGCCTTGTCGGTGATCCCGAGGATGCGCTGCGCCTCCAGCTCCGCCGGCAGGCCGTGCGTGTCCCACCCGAAGCGGCGCTCGACGCGACGACCACGCATCGTCTGGTAGCGCGGGACGACGTCCTTGGCGTAGCCGGTGAGGAGGTGGCCGTAGTGCGGCAGGCCGTTCGCGAACGGCGGGCCGTCGTAGAAGACGTACTCGTTCGCGCCGTCCACGCCCGCGTCGCGCTGGTCGATCGACGCCTGGAACGTGCCGTCGCTCTCCCAGTGCGCCAGGACGTCGCGCTCGAGCGCGGGGAGGTCCGGCGAGGCGGGCACCGCCTGGTCGCGGTGCAGCGGGTAACCCTGGGCCACGGTGGGTCTCCTGGAGGTCGAGATCGGTCGCGTGCGGCTGCGAGGACGATCACCCCGTCGCCGGGGCCACCGCGGTACCACCTCGCTTGCCGGCTCCCCCGCGCCCGGTCCCCCGGGTCGCGCGGTCGTCGACCACTCGTGACGGCTGTGACGGGCCTGCCCGTCCGGTTCTACTGGGGCCGCGGACGGCCTGTTCTTCCGGAGGCTCGCCGGTGATGGCCGGGTCGACGCCTGTGCGACCAGGGTAGCCGACCCGGTGCGCGAGGATGCATGCGTGCGACCTCTCGTCCTCCTCGACCTCGACGGCACCCTCATCGACTCGGCGCCCGGCATCATGTCCTCGCTGCGGCACGCGTTCGCGGACCTCGCGCTCCCGGTCCCGGACGACGCCACGCTGCGCACGTTCGTCGGACCGCCCATCCACGACTCGATGCGCGCGCACGGCGTGCCGGAGGACCGCGTCGAGGACGTCGTGCGGCGCTACCGCGAGGTCTTCGCGGCGGGCGGGATGTACGACGCACGCGTGTACGAGGGCATCCCGGACGCTCTCGCGATCTTGAGAGGAGCGGGCCGCTCGCTGCTCGTCGCGACCTCGAAGCCCCACGTGTACGCGGTGCCGCTCGTGCGGCACTTCGGGCTCGAGGGGCTCGTCGACGGCGTGTTCGGCGCGCCGCTCGACGAGTCCGGCACCAAGGCGACCGTGATCGCCGAGGCCCTCGCGTCGTGCGGCTCGGTCGGCGACGCGTTCGACCCCGCACGCGCGGTGATGGTCGGGGACCGTGAGCACGACGTGCACGGTGCGGCTGCGCACGGCATCCGATGCGTGGGTGCGGCGTGGGGCTATGCGCCGTCGGGCGAGCTCGAGGAGGCCGGTGCGGTCACGGTCGCAGGCACGCCGACGGAGCTGCCGACGGTCGTCGCGGCGCTGCTGAGGGGCGTGTGACCTGCGTCAGCGCGGGACGACCGGGTCCTGCGCCGACCACGGGAACGTGATCCACCGGTCCGTCGCGCGCCACGTGTAGTCGGGCGCCACCACGGACCGCGGCTTCGTGTACAGCACCGCGGTACGGGCCTCCTCGCAGTGCTCGCCGACCAGGCGCCGCACGAGCGCGAGCGTCTCGCCGGTGTCCGCGACGTCGTCGGCGACGAGCGCGCGCAACCCCCGCAGGGCGTCGGTGTCGAGCAGCGGCGGGAGGACGACCGGGTCGTCGAGGCGCTCGTCGACGCCCGTGTAGAACTCGACGTTGAGCGTGCCGACCGCCTTGGTCCCGAGCGCGTACGCGAGCGCACCCCCGAGCGGGAGCCCGCCGCGCGCGACCGCGACGACCACGTCCGGCACCCAGCCCGAGTCCACCACCTGCTGCGCGAGCTCACGCACCGCGATCCCGAACCCGCCGTACGTGAGCACCTCACGGTCGCTCGGCAGAACCTGGCCCTCGGCCGTCTCGCTCGTCACGCGCTGCACGCTACGCCTGCACCGTTGCGGGCGCGTCGCGCTGCAGCGCGTTCGTCTTGACGTTGACGCGACGTCAACTCCTAACGTGGTCGGCATGGAGGCATCGATCCAGGAGGTCGCCCGCGCGACGGGCGCGACGAGCCGCACCCTGCGGCACTACGACGCCGTCGGGCTGCTCGCACCGAGCCGCACGGACGCGTCGGGACGACGCTGGTACGACGACGGCGCGCTCACACGGCTCCAGCGGATCCTGCTGCTGCGGGGCCTCGGGCTCGGGCTGCGCGAGATCCGGCGCTCGCTGGACGACGAGCCCGACGACGTCGCGGCCCTGCGCCGTCATCTCGACGCGCTGCGGAGCCAGCAGCGTCGGCTCGAGCGGCAGGTCGCCGCGGTCGAGCACACGATCGAAGCACGAGAGCGAGGAGCGAGCACGATGACCGAGAAGATGTTCGACGGGTTCGACCACACCGAGCACCGCGACGAGGTGGTCGAGCGGTGGGGGCAGGTCGCGTACGACACGTCGGACGCGTGGTGGCGTTCGATGTCGTCCGACGAGCGCGAAGCGTGGAAGGCGCAGACCGCGGCACTCGCACAGGAGTGGGCAGAGGCCGCCGTCGCGGGGCACGACCCGGCGGGCGACCTCGCGCAGGACCTGGCACGGCGGCACGTCGACTGGCTCGCGTCGGTCCCGGGGACCCCCGGGCACGGCGAGGCACCGGTGCGCGCCTACGTCGAGGGGCTCGCAGACCTGTACGTCGCCGACGAACGGTTCGCCGCGAGCTACGGCGGGCCCGAGCGGGCGGCGTTCGTGCGCGACGCGCTGCACCTGTACGCCGCGCGGCACCTGTAGCGGCACCTGTAGCGGCACCTGCAGCGGTCAGACCGCCGCGACGGCTCAGCCTGTCGCGCCGAGCGTCGCCTGCCAGTCCGCGTGCAGGGCCGCGAAGCGCCCGCCCTGCTCGACGAGCGCGGCCGGGCTGCCGTCCTCGACCACACGGCCCGCGTCGACGACGAGCACGCGGTCGGCGCCCATGACGGTCGACAGCCGGTGCGCGATCACCACCGCGGTCCGGCCGGCGAGCAGGGTGCGCAGACCGCGCTGGACCTGCGCCTCGCCCGGCACGTCGAGCGAGCTCGTCGCCTCGTCGAGGATGAGCAGGGCCGGGTCGGCGAGGAACGCGCGCGCGAACGACACGAGCTGGCGCTGCCCGGCGGACAGCCGCACGCCGCGCTTGTCGACCTCGGTGTCGTACCCCGCCGGGAACGACTCCACGAGGTCGTGCACGCCGACGGCCCGAGCCGCCCGCTCGATCTCGTCGGCCGAGGCCCCCGGGCGACCCAGCGCGATGTTGGCCCCGATCGTCCCGGAGAACAGGTACGCCTCCTGCGTGACCATGACGACCGCCCGGCGCAGGTCGGCCGGCTCGACGTCCCGCACGTCCACGCCGTCGACGAGCACGCGGCCGTGGCGCACGTCGTAGAACCGCGCGAGCAGCTTCGCGATCGTCGACTTGCCCGCTCCCGTCTCCCCCACGACCGCGACCGTCTGCCCGGCGGGGACGTGCAGGTCGAGGTGCGGCAGGACGGTCGGGCCGTCGCCGTACCCGAACTCGACGTCCTCGAACCGGACGTCGCCGCGCGGCTCGGTCAACGCGACGGGGTGGGCGGGGTCGAGCAGGCGCGGCTCGTGCGCGAGCAGCCCGGCGAGCTTCTCGAGCGCCGCGGTCGCGGACTGGAACGAGTTGTAGAACACGCCGATGTCCCGCAGCGGGCCGAAGAACCGGCGCGCATACAGCACGGACGCCACGAGGACGCCGACGTCGAGCCCGCCGTCCAGCACGCGCAGCCCCCCGACGAGCAGCACGGCCGCGACCGTCACGTTGCCGATGAGCGTCAGGCCCGAGTCGAACACCCCGTTGACCCGGATCGCCTCGGCAGTCGTGCGGCGGTACTCCTCGCTCACCTCGTCGTAGTCGCGTGCCGTCGCGCCCTCACGGCGGAACGCCTGCACCGCGCGAATGCCGGTCATCGTCTCGACGAAGCGCACGATGATGCGCGCGGCGGCCGTGCGGCTCAGGCGGTACTGCGCCTGCGCACGCACCTGGAACCAGCGCGTGAGCACCATCCCGGGCACGAGCGCGACCAGCAGGACCACGCCGCTGCGCCAGTCGAGCGCAGCGAGCCCGATCGCGGTGAACGCCATCGTCAGCACGCCCGCGGCGAGCGTCGTCACGCCGCCGTCGAGCAGCTCGCGCACCGCGTCCAGGTCCGACGTCTGGCGCGAGATGATCCGGCCCGAGGTGTATCGCTCGTGGAACTCGAGGTCGAGGCGCTGCGTGTGCCGGAACACACGGGCACGCAGGTCGAGCAGGATCGCCTGGCTCACGCGCGCCGACGCCCGCACGGTCGCCGCGGCGAGCACGCCGCCGACGACCGCCGTGAGCAGGTACGCGGCCGCCGCGACCACCACGGGCGTCGCGTCGCCCGCGTGCAGGCGAGGCAGGCCGGTGTCGATCCCGTAGGCGACGAGCAGCGGGCCGGCGACCTGCGCCGCCTGCGCGACGACGACCAGCACGACGGTCGCCCACGCCGGGCCGGCGACCGGGCGCAGGAGCGAGCGCAGCAGGCGCAGCGAGCGGCGCCGCACGGCGCGCGGGTCCTGCACGTCGACGCCCGGGACGGACGCGGCCGTCGGGTCCGCGCTCATCGGTCCCTCCCACCCAGGACGTCGACGGTCACGGGCTCGTCGTGGCCGTCGTCGTAGTCGTCGTCGTCGCCGTCCGGGTGGCCCGCCGTCTCGCGACCCAGCGCGGTCAGCACGAACCGGTAGTGCGGGTGGTTCGCGAGCAGCTCGTCGTGCGGGCCGACACCCGTGATGCGCCCGTCCTCGAGCACCGCCACCCGGTCCGCGAGCGCGACGGTCGACGGCCGGTGCGCGACGACGAGGGTCGTCGTGCCGCGCAGCGTCGCGCGCAGCCGCTGCGTCACCTGCGCCTCCGTGGCGACGTCGAGCGCGGACAGCGGGTCGTCGAGCACGAGCACGCGCGGACGGGCCGCGATCGCGCGGGCGAGCGCGATGCGCTGACGCTGCCCGCCCGACAGGCTCAGCCCCTCCTCGCCGATCACGGTGTCGAGGCCTTCGGGCAGCGCGCGGGCGAACCCGGCGCGCGCGACGTCGAGGGACTGCTCGAGGAGCGCCTCACGGTCCGGGGCGTCGTCGGCGACGCCGAGCAGGACGTTGTCCCGGACAGAAGCGGAGAACAGGATCGGGTCCTCGAACGCGACCGCCACCGCGGTGCGCACGTCCTGGCGCGTCAGGTCACGCACGTCGACGCCGTCGATGCGGACCGCGCCGGAGGTCACGTCGTAGAGCCGCGGGACGAGCTGCAGGAGCGTCGTCTTCCCGCTCCCGGTGAGGCCGACGAGTGCCGTGGTGAGGCCCGGTTCGAGCACCAGGTCGACCCCGCGCAGCACCTCGCTCGCGCCCGTCTCGGCGCCGCGCGCGGGATGGGCGAACGTCACCCCTGCCAGCTCGACCGTCGTCCCGCTGCGTCCCGCCGACGGGAGCGGCACCGGGGCGGCCGGGTCCTGCACCGACGGCACGACGTCCATGACCTGCACGTAACGCTCGGTCGCGGCGCGTGCGTCGAACGTCATCGCGAGCAGCTGGCCGAGTCGCTCGACGGGGTTGTTCACCACGGCCGCGGTCGCGAAGAACGCGACGAGCGCGCCGACCGACAGGTGCCCGTACGACGCGAGCGGGACGCCGATCGCGAGCGACACCGCGAGCACGATCTCGGGGATCGCGCCGAGTGCGAACGAGACGCGCGACAGCGACCGCGCCTTGGCGACCTCCGTGTCGCGCAGGTCGTCGGCCTGGCGCACGAAGTCGTCGAGCGCGTCCTGGCCCCTGCCGAATGCCTTGAGCACGCGGATGCCGTGCACCGACTCCTCGACCGCGGTCGCGAGGTCCCCGGACTGCTCGCGGGCACGGCGGGCGACCACCTTGTAGTCCTGCCGGAACCGGAACCCGAGCACGACCATCGGGATCGCTCCGAGCACGTAGACGACGCCGAGCACGGGGCTCGTCAGCAGCATGAGGACGACCCCGACGACCACTGTCGTGGCGCTGACCAGCATCATCACGAGCCCGAAGACGGTCCAGCGGCGGATCGTGCCGAGGTCGCCCATCGAGCGCGAGAGCAGCTGACCGCCCGACCAGCGGTCGTGGAACGCGACGGGCTGGTCGAGCAGCCGCCGGAACAGCGCGGTACGCATGTCCCGCTCGACGGCCGTCCCGGGCGACAGGATCAGGGCGCGGCGGCACCACACGAGGAATGCCTCGAGCACGCCCAGCAGGAGCACGAGCCCCACCGCGGCCCAGACCGCACTGCGCGAGTGGTCGGTGAGCAGCGGCCCGTTGACCACACCGCGCAGCACCTGCGGGACCGCGAGCGCGAGCAGGCTCGCACCGAGAGCCGTGACCCCACCGAGCGCGACACGGCGCATCGCGGGCCGCGCCCACTCGACGAGCCGCAGCAGGACCGCGGTCGTCGACTCCTCTCCGCTCGGCGCGCTCAACGCGGCCGGCGCGCGGTGACGGTGTTGGTCGCCTGCGCGACGGGACGCACCACGAGCAGGTCGACGTTCACGTGCGCGGGCCGCGACACCGTCCACGCGATCGCATCGGCGACGTCGTCGGCGACGAGCGGCTCGTACCCCTCGTACACGGCGTCCGCGCGCTCGCGATCGCCGCCGAACCGGACGAGGGAGAACTCCTCGGTGGCGACCGCACCGGGAGCGATCTCGACGACCCGGACCGGCTCGCCGACGAGCTCCTGGCGCAGCGTCGTCGCGATCATCCGCTCGGCGGCCTTCGCCCCGGTGTACCCGGCGCCGCCGGGGTACGCGCCGTGCGCGGCCGTCGACGTCACGATCACGACGTCGCCGCCGCCGTCCGCGCGCAGCAGCGGCAGCGCGGCCTGCGTGACGCGCAGCGTCCCGAGCACGTTGAGCTCGTACATGGCGCGCCACTGCTCGAGGTCGGCCGACTCGACCGGGTCCAGCCCGAACGCCCCGCCCGCGTTGTTGACGACGACGTCGAGCGGCCCGCCCTGCGCGACGGCCGCCATGAGGCGGTCGACGTCGTCGGCGTGCGTGACGTCCGCGGCGACCGTCGTCGCGCCGGTCTCGTCGGCCAGCGACGCCAGCCGGTCCTCCCGACGCGCCGTCGCGACCACGTCGTACCCGTCCGCGACGAGGCGCCGGACCGTCGCTGCGCCGATCCCCGAGGAGGCACCGGTGACGAGGGCCCTGCGAGCGCGGGCGGGAGCGGTCATGGCGAGTCCTCCGGGAGGGGCGAGGGGTTGACCGGGTCGCGTCACGAGGCGCGCGGTCCACCTCGCACGTTACCCCGGCGACGGGCGGTACCTGTACCGGGCAGAGATCCCGCGGGCCGCGACGGGTGCCGGCGCGGGCTAGCGTGTGCGCGTGCAGATCACCGTCCTGTCCGGAGGCGTCGGCGGCGCGCGGTTCACCCGGGGCCTCCTGTCGCTCGTCGAGCAACGAGACCTCGACGCGCAGGTCACGGTCGTCGCGAACGTCGGCGACGACATGTGGCTCCACGGCGTGCGGGTGTGCCCCGACCTGGACACGCTCATGTACACGCTCGGCGGCGCCGTGCACGAGGAGCAGGGCTGGGGGCGCCGGGACGAGTCGCGGCGCACGTCCGACGACCTCGCGGCGTACGGCCTGGGCTGGGAGTGGTTCACGCTCGGTGACCTCGACCTCGCGACGCACCTCGCCCGCACCGAGCTGCTGCGCGCCGGGCAGCCGCTCTCGGCCGTGACCGAACGGCTCGCCGAGCGCTGGCGGCCCGGCGCACGGCTCCTGCCGGCGAGCGACCAGGAGGTCGAGACGCACGTCGAGACCGACCTCGGCCTCATCCACTTCGAGGAGTGGTGGGTGCGCCATCGTGCCGGCGTGCCGGCGCGCGGCTTCGTGCAGGTGGGGCTCGACGCCGCGACCGCGGCACCCGGCGTCGTCGATGCGATCACGGGCGCCGACGTCGTGCTGCTGCCGCCGTCCAACCCGGTCGTGTCGATCGGCACGATCCTGTCGATCCCCCCGATCGGCGACGCGCTGCGGTCGACGGCCGCGCCGGTCGTCGGCGTCAGCCCCATCGTCGGCGGCTCGCCGGTGCGCGGCATGGCCGACGCGTGCCTGTCGGCGATCGGCGTCGAGACCGATGCCGCGGCGGTGGCGCGGCACTACGGGCGACGCGCGGAAGGCGGCGTGCTCGACGCGTGGCTCGTCGACACCGCCGACGAGAAGGCCGTGCTCGAGCTGCGCGCCGAGGGCTGGGTGTGCGACGCCGCGAACACGCTCTTGGCCGACGTCGCGACGACGGCCCGCATCGCCGAGACGGCGCTGCGGATGGGCGGCGTCGCGGTCTGACCGCCGGCCGACGCCGGCTCAGCCGTGCAGGCGAGCGAGCAGGGCTGCGGTGCGCGGCCCGGGTCCACGAGCCGCGAGCGCGTCCAGGTCGGCGGGCAGGTCGACGTCGCGGCGCAGCGACGACTCGTCGCCGACCGAGAGCGCGACGTGCCCGGCTGCAGCGTGCGCGGCGGCGGACCCGGGACCGAACCGCACGGCGGGCTGTGCGCCGGCACGGGCGGTGAGCAGCGTGGTCCCGGTGCCCTCCTCGTCGGGCACGAACCCGAGCGGCACGAGGGACGCGAGCCCGAGCGCGTCGTCGAGATCGGCCGGGCGCAGCGTGGGCACGTCGCCCAGCAGCGCGGCGACGGACGCCCCCGGCACGGCCGCACGCGCCGCGGCGAACCCGGCGGTCACCGCCCCGACGAGCGATGCGGGCCCCGGCTCGTCGACCAGCCCGAAGGAGCGTCCGGCCGCGGCGCGCAGCTCGGGGTCGGCCGTCACGACGAGCACGCGTCCGACGAGCGCCGCCGCGGCGGCGGCCGCCACGGTGTCCAGCGCCATCGCCCGCACCAGCGCGACGCGCACGCGGTCGTCGAGCACGCCCGCCAGCCTCGTCTTGCCCTCGTTGGCCACCTTGACGGGCACGACGACCACCCAGCGCTCGCTCACGCCCCGATTGTGCCCTCCGCGCGTGCCTGCGCCGGCCCCCACGTGCGTGCGGCGGGAGGTCCACAATGGCTCCATGACGCTCTGGATGACCGGCGACGAGACCGCTGACCGACTGCTCGACGAGGACCCCTTCGCCCTGCTCACGGGCATGCTCCTCGACCAGCAGTACCCGATGGAGGCTGCATTCTCCGGCCCGGCGAAGATCGCGGACCGCATGGGTGGCCTCGACGTCCACCGGATCGCCGCAGCGGACCCGGACGAGTTCGTCGCGCTGTGCACCACGCCGCCCGCGGTGCACCGCTACCCCGGGTCGATGGCCGGGCGCATCCAGGCGGTCGCACGCGTCGTCGTCGACGACTACGACGGCGACGTCACCCGCATCTGGACCGCCGACGACCCGGACGGCGCCACGGTGCTGCGCCGGCTCAAGGCGCTGCCCGGGTTCGGCGACCAGAAGGCGCGCATCTTCCTCGCGCTGCTCGGCAAGCAGCGCGGCGTGCAGCCCGCGGGCTGGCGCGAGGCCGCCGGCGCGTACGGGGAGGACGGCTCACGGCGGTCCATCGCCGACGTGACCGACGAGATGTCGCTGCAGCAGGTCCGGGAGACGAAGAAGGCCGCGAAGGCCGCCGCGCGCGCCTGAACCGCTCCGCGGTCCGGTGCTGGCAGGCTCGGGGCCGTGATCGTGGTGACGACGAACGACATCCCCGGCTACCGGATCCAGGCCGTCCTCGGCGAGGTGACGGGCCTGACCGTCCGCTCGACGAACATCGGCGCGGGCATCACCGCCAGCTTCCGCGCGATCGGCGGCGGCGAGGTGCCCGAGTTCACGAAGATCATGTACGAGAGCCGGCACGAGGTCATGGGGCGGCTCGTCGGCGAGGCGCAGCAGCGCGGGGCGAACGCGATCGTCGCGATGCGGTTCGACACGGGCGCGATCGGCAGCTATTCCGAGGTCTGCGCGTACGGCACCGCGGTGATCGTCGAGCCGATCCCTGGGGGCGAGCCCGGCGCGACGGGCCAGTCGGCGCAGATGGCCGCGAAGGGCTGACGACTCACGGCGCCGTCGGGGCTCACCGCGTCGGCGGCCACTGCCCCTTCGCCTCGAGCACGTGCTGCGCGGCGGTGCGGACGGTCGCGGCGAACTGCGGGTCGGCCTGCGCCTTGGCGAGCACCGCGGCGACCATCGCGTGCGTGACCTGGGGCTCCTTCGACGAGAGCACGAGGTCGACACCGGCCTCGAGCGCCTGCACCGCCCGCTGCCCCGGCGTCCACCGCTCGACCTGCGCGGCCCCGGACAGGTCGTCGGTCACGACGAGCCCGTGGAAGCCCAGGTCGCCGCGCAGCATGCCCGTGACGACCGTGCGTGAGAAGGCAGCCGGGTGGTCGGGGTCGATGCGGGAGTAGACCGCGGTCGACACCATCACCGACTCGGCGCCTGCGGCGATCCCCGACGCGAACACCTCGACGGAGCGGTCGTGCCGCGTCGTCACGGTGTCGGTGACGCCCGCGTGCGTGTCGGTGTTCTGCGTGACGCGCCCGAGCCCCGGGAAGTGCTTGACCGACACCGCGACGCCCGCGTCGCGCAGGCCCGCCGAGAACGCGTTCGCGTGCGTCGTGACCGACGTCGGCGTGAACCCGTAGCTGCGGTCCAGCGCACCGACCGGCGGGTTGTGCGGTGCCGACGACGCGTCGACGAGGTCCATGACGGGCGCGAGGTCGAGGTTCACGCCTGCGTCGGCGAGCTCACGTCCCCACCCGCTCGCCCGTGAGGTGAGGTCGGCGGTGCCCAGACGCGACTGCTCGAGCGCCGACGGGATCGTGGAGAAACCGGGCCCACGCAGCACCTGCACCACCCCGCCCTCCTGGTCGGTCGCGACGAGCATCGGCACGCCCCGGGTCGTCGACGGGCCGACGAGGTCCGTGAACGACGCGACGAGCGAGCGCACGTGGGACGCGCCCGCGGTGGTCCTGCCCTGCAGGAAGACGTTGCCGACGTGGTCACGCCGCACCGCGTCGAGGCTCACCTCCTTCGGGTCGCTGACCGAGACGCCGACCATGAACACCTGGCCGACCTGCTGCGCGAGGGTCCATCCGGCCCACGGATCGGTCGACGCGGTCGACGACGAGGACGGCGAGGCTGAGGGCGGGGACGACGGGGTCGGCGAGGCGCTCGTCGTCCCCGCACCCGACGCGCTGCTCGTCGGGGCACGGGTGGTCGACGCATCGCTCGTCGGGGCGGCCGAGGACCCGCGCGAACCCGGACCCGCGAACCACAGCGCGAGCGTGGCCGCACCGAGGGTCACGACGACGCCCACCACGACCCACGGCGCGGCCGCCGACCGACGCCGGGGCGGCCGGCGCGCGCTCACGCCGCGACCGCCGTCACGCGCGCTCCTCCAGCGCGTCCTTCCAGCCCTGTGCGTACGCCTCGGCGCTGCCCTGGCGGAACATGTCCTCGTCGCCCAGCCGAACGAGCGCACGCGCGCCAGGCCCGTCCTCGTCGGTCACGAGCTCGCCCAGACCGCGGACCACCGCGAGCGGCCGGCCGGTCGCCTTGCCCTTGACGAGCTCGGCCGCGGCGGCGATCTCGTCCGCGACCGCCGCGACGGTCATCACGAGCGGACGCCCGAACGTGTCGACCTGACCCCGCAGGTCGTCGAGCACGACGAGCCCCGCGGCGCCGATCGCGATGTCGGTCACGCCCTGCCGCCACGTGCGGCCGGCCGTGTCGGACACGACGACACCGATCCGCACGCCGAAGCGCTCTGCGAGCCCGCGGCGCAGCGCCCGCGCGCTCTCGTCGGGGTCGAGCGGAAGGAGCAGGACCGTCCCGGGCGGCGTGTTGCTCGCGTCGACACCCGCGGCCGCCATGACGAGGCCGAGACGGTTTTCGACGATCCGGGTCACGCCGCCGGGGTGCTCGCGCGTCGCGACGACGCGCACGGTCTCGTCGGTGATCGCCTGCTCGCGGTCGTCGGCGGGCACGACGCGTCCCTCGGCCTTGGAGACCACCTTCGACGTCAGCACGACGACGTCGCCGTCGCGCAGCCCGCGCTCGTCGGACCCCAGCAGCCCCGCCACGAGCGCGACGAGGTCGTCACCGGGCGCGACCTCCCCCAGCCCGTCCGGGGCCCAGACCTCGAGGCTCACCGGACCAGCTTCGGCAGCACCTGCGAACCGAACGTCTCGACCCACTCGCGCTGGTTGCGGCCCACGTTGTGCAGGTAGATGCGGTCGAACCCGAGGTCGACGTACCGCTGGATCTCCGCCCGGTGCGCGTCGGGGTCCGCCGAGATGACCATGCGCCCCTCGAAGTCCTCGGGCCGCACGAGCTTGGCCATCTGCTCGAACTCGAACGGCGAGCGGACGTCGCCCTTGGGGAACTTCATGCCGCCGTTGGGCCACTGGTGCATCGCGTTGGCGAGCGCCTCCTCGTCGGTCGGCGCCCACGACAGGTGCAGCTGCAGCACCTTCGGCATCGACCCCGGGTCGCGGCCCGACTCGCGCACGCCCTCGTCGAACTTGTCGAACAGCCCGCCGATCTTCTCGAGCGGTGCGCCCACCGTGATGAGCCCGTCGGCGTGCCTGCCCGCGCGCTTGGCCGTCACCGGACCCGCCGTCGCGACGAGGATCTCGGGCGCGACCTCGGGCATCGTCCACAGCCGCGTCGACTCGAGCTTGTAGAACTGGCCGGCGTGCTTGACGTCCTTGCCGTCGATGCCGGACGCGTAGAGCTTCTTGATGATCTCGATCGCCTCGAACAGGCGGTTGATCCGCTCGGGCACCTCGGGCCAGTACTGCGCGGTGATGTGCTCGTTGAGCGCCTCACCCGAGCCGAGCCCCAGCCAGTGCCGCCCCGGGTACATCGCCGCGAGCGTCGCGGAGGCCTGCGCGACCATCGCGGGGTGCCAGCGGAACGTGGGCGCCGTGACGCCGGGACCGATGTCCCCGGCCGTCCGCTCACCGAGAGCCGTGAGCACGTTCCACACGAACGACGCCTGCCCCTGCGCGGGGACCCACGGCTGGAAGTGGTCGGCCGCCATCACGCCGGAGAACCCGTGCTGCTCGGCGAGCGCCGACAGCTCCACGATCTCGGTGGGGTGGAACTGCTCCAGCGCGGCCGCGTACCCGACCGTCAGACCCTTGCTCACCAGGAGGAACCTCTCGTCGTCGTGCGTCCTGCTGCAACGCTAACCCCGCGCACCGACGGGCACGTCCCGGTGCGCGGAAACCGTGCCGAGGGACCCGGGTAGTTCTGGGAAGATGGGCGCATGAGCGAACCCCAGCACATCGTCGACCAGCAGACCGGGACCCCGACGGGCGCCGCCCGCCAGGTACCCGACAAGGTCTCGCTCGACGGTGTCGAGGACCGCTGGGACACGGCCTGGACGGCACAGGGGCTCTACGCGTTCGACCGCTCGAAGGAGCGCGCGCAGGTCTACTCGATCGACACCCCGCCCCCCACGGTGAGCGGCTCGCTGCACGTCGGTCACGTCTTCTCGTACACGCACACCGACGTCGTGGCGCGCTACCGCCGCATGCAGGGTGCCGAGGTGTTCTACCCGATGGGCTGGGACGACAACGGCCTGCCCACCGAGCGCCGCGTGCAGAACTACTACGGCGTGCGCTGCGACCCCTCGCTCCCCTACGACGCCGACTTCACGCCGCCGTTCGAGGGCACGGACGGCAAGACCATCAAGGCCGCCGACCAGGTGCCGATCAGCCGGCGCAACTTCGTCGAGCTGTGCGAGCGGCTGACGGTCGAGGACGAGCGCCAGTTCGAGGCGCTGTGGCGCCGCCTCGGCCTGTCGGTCGACTGGTCGATGACGTACCAGACCATCTCCGCCGAGGCCCGCGCGGTCGCGCAGCAGGCGTTCCTGCGCAACCTCGCGCGCGGCGAGGCGTACCAGGCGGAGGCGCCGGGCCTGTGGGACGTCACGTTCCAGACGGCAGTCGCGCAGGCGGAGCTCGAGGCGCGCGACTACCCGGGCGCGTACCACCGGGTCGCGTTCCACGGCGCCGGCGACGCGACGGTGTTCATCGAGACCACCCGTCCCGAGCTCCTGCCCGCGTGCGTCGCGCTCATCGCGCACCCGGACGACGAGCGCTACCAGCACCTGTTCGGCACGACGGTGACCTCCCCGCTGTTCGGCGTGGAGCTGCCCGTGCTCGCGCACCCCGCCGCCGAGCAGGACAAGGGCGCCGGCATCGCGATGTGCTGCACGTTCGGCGACCTCACCGACGTGCAGTGGTGGCGCGAGCTGCAGCTGCCGACGCGTTCGGTCGTCGGCCGCGACGGCCGCCTGCTGCGCGACACCCCGGAGTGGCTCTCGGGCGCGGGCGCGGAGCTGTACGCGGAGCAGCTCGCCGGCAAGACGACGTTCTCGGCGCGCGAGGCGGTCGTCGCGGGCCTGCGCGCGAGCGGCGACCTGGACGGCGAGCCGGTCAGCACGCAGCGCAAGGCGAACTTCTACGAGAAGGGCGACAAGCCGCTCGAGATTGTCACGAGCCGCCAGTGGTACATCCGCAACGGCGGTCGCGACGAGGAGCTGCGCGCGGCTCTGCTGGCCCGTGGCGCCGAGCTGGGCTTCCACCCCGAGTTCATGGCGGTGCGCTACGAGAACTGGGTCGGCGGCCTCAACGGCGACTGGCTCATCAGCCGGCAGCGCTTCTTCGGCGTGCCGTTCCCGGTCTGGTACGCGCTCGACGAGCACGGCGAGCCGGACCACGCGAACCCGCTGGTCCCCACCGAGGACCAGCTCCCCGTCGACCCCTCGTCGGACGTCCCCGCGGGCTACACGGCCGACCAGCGCGGCGTGCCCGGCGGCTTCGTCGGCGACCCCGACATCATGGACACGTGGGCGACCTCGTCGCTCACGCCCCAGATCGCCGGCGGCTGGCGCAGCGACCCGGACCTGTTCGCGCGCGTGTTCCCCATGGACCTGCGCCCGCAGGGCCAGGACATCATCCGCACGTGGCTGTTCTCGACCGTGGTGCGCAGCCACCTCGAGCACGGCTCGCTGCCGTGGTCGGACGCCGCGATCAGCGGCTGGATCCTCGACCCCGACCGCAAGAAGATGAGCAAGTCCAAGGGCAACGTCGTCACGCCCATGGGCC
Organism: Cellulomonas sp. HZM; assembly: GCF_000708885.1. GTDB lineage: Bacteria > Actinomycetota > Actinomycetes > Actinomycetales > Cellulomonadaceae > Cellulomonas. The sequence continues at coordinate 68,207 of NZ_JEOE01000010.1, forward strand.
TGCTCGAGGAGCACGGCTCCGACGCGGTGCGCTACTGGGCCGCGAGCGCGCGCCTGGGCACGGACGCAGCGTTCGAGGTCGGCCAGATGAAGATCGGCCGCCGCCTCGCCATCAAGGTGCTCAACGCGAGCAAGTTCGCGCTCTCGTTCGGCGACGTGCAGCTCGACCCGACGCTCGTCACGGTGGCGCTCGACCGCGCGATGCTCGCTGGGCTCGCGGACGTGGTCGACCGTGCGACCGCGGCGCTCGAGGGATACGACCACACCCGCGCGCTCGAGCTGTCCGAGACGTTCTTCTGGACGTTCTGCGACGACTACCTCGAGCTGGTCAAGGACCGCGCGTACGGCGAGGGTGCCGGTGCGGACTCCGCACGCGCGGCGCTCGGCCTCGCGCTCGACACGCTGCTGCGCCTGTTCGCCCCCGTGCTGCCGTTCGCCACGGAGGAGGTCTGGTCGTGGTGGCGCGAGGGCTCGGTGCACCGGGCGCCGTGGCCGCTCGCCGAGCCGCTCAGGGCCGCCGCGGGCGACGCCGACCCGTCGGCCGTGGCCGCCGCGGGCGCCGCGCTCGCCGCGCTGCGCAAGGTGAAGTCCGAGGCCAAGGTGTCGATGCGCACACCGATCCTCGCGGTGACGCTCGCGGTCCCCGCCGCGCTGCGCGCGAACGTCGAGCAGGCGCTCGACGACGTGCGCGCCGCAGGCCGTGCCGAGGGGACGCTCGAGCTCGTCGAGTCGGACGGCGAGTCCGTCGTCGCGCGCGACGCCGAGCTCGGGGAGCCCGTCGCGCGCGGCTGACCCGTCTCGCCACGTGGCCCGTACCCCGCCCCCGACGGCGCGGGGACGGGCCACGCGCGTAGCGTCGGGAGCATGACGGCACCCACCTACACCCTGAACGACGGCCTCGAGCTCCCCGCGGTCGGATTCGGCACCTATCCGCTGCGCGGCCAGGCCGGCGCCGACGCCGTGCGCGACGCGATCGCCGCCGGCTACCGGCTCGTCGACTCGGCGTACAACTACGAGAACGAGGGGGCCGTGGGCGCCGGGGTGCGGGCCTCGGGGGTCGCACGCGACGAGCTCGTGCTCGCGTCCAAGCTGCCGGGCCGCTACCAGCGGCACGACGACGCGGTGACCGCCGTGCAGGAGTCCCTGTTCCGCGCGGGCCTCGACCACTGGGACCTCTACCTCATCCACTGGCCCAACCCCGGGCAGGGGCACTACGTCGAGGCGTTCGCCGCGCTGCTCGAGCTGCGTGGGCGCGGCCTGGTCCGGTCGGTCGGCGTCTCCAACTTCCTGCCCGAGCACCTGCGCACGCTGCAGGAGCAGACGGGTGAGCTGCCGAGCGTCAACCAGGTGGAGCTGCACCCGCGCTTCTCGCAGGTGGACCAGCGCGCCGCCGATGCCGACCTGGGCGTGCGCACGCAGGCGTGGAGCCCGCTCGGACGCGGGAGCTCGGTCCTCGAGGACCCCGTCGTGACCCGGATCGCCGAGTCGCACGGGCGGGCACCCGGCCAGGTGGTGCTGCGCTGGGAGGTCCAGCTGGGCGTCGTGCCGCTGCCCAAGTCGGGCGACGACGAGCGTCGACGCCAGAACCTCGCGCTGTTCGACTTCGCGCTGAGCGACGACGAGATGACCGCGATCGGCTCGCTCACCCGCCCCGACGGCCGCATCGCCGGCCAGGACCCCGCGACGTACGAGGAGATGTAGCGCGGGCGGCTAGGGTCACGACATGCGTGAGTTCAGCTCGCCCACGACCGCGACCGTCGACGTGCGCGACAGCATCCCCGGGATGCTCGCCGAACGACTCGCACGGGACCCGGACGGCACGTTCGCCGAGGTGCGCACCGACGGCCGGTGGGAGCCGGTGACCGTCGCGGAGTTCGTCGCTCGCGTGACGGCCGTCGCCAAGGGCCTCGTGGCGCGCGGCGTCGAGCCCGGCGACCGCGTCGCGATCATGTCCCGCACGCGGTTCGAGTGGACCGTGCTCGACTTCGCGGTGTGGGCCGCGGGCGCCGTCGGCGTGCCGATCTACGAGACCTCGTCGGCGGAGCAGGCGCGCTGGATCGCGGCCGACGCGGGTGTGCGGCTCGCTGTCGTCGAGACGCCGGCGCACGCGCACGTCGTCGCCCAGGTGCGCGACGACCTGCCCGGGCTCGCGCACGTCCTGGTCATCGACGAGGGCGCGCTCGAGGCCCTCGCGGTGGAGGGCGCGGGCATCGCGGACGACGAGGTCGCGCGCCGTGCCGCGCTCGCCGGCCGCGACGACCTCGCGACCGTCATCTACACCTCGGGCACCACGGGCCGCCCGAAGGGAGTCGAGCTCACGCACGGCAACTTCGTCGCGCTCGCCCGCGCGGGCGTCGACGGACTCGGCGAGGTGTGCGCCGTCCCGGGCGCTCGCACCCTGCTGTTCATGCCGCTCGCGCACGTGTTCGCGCGGTTCATCGAGGTGCTGTGCGTGCCGTCGGGTGCCGTGCTGGGCCACGCACCCGACGCGCGCCACCTCGTGCCCGACCTCGCGTCGTTCCAGCCCACGTTCCTGCTGGCCGTGCCGCGCGTGTTCGAGAAGGTCTACAACTCGGCCGAGCAGCAGGCGGGCGGCGGCGCGAGGCTGCGGCTGTTCCGCTGGGCAGCCAAGGCCGCGGTGGACTACTCCCGCGCGCTCGACACCGAGGCGGGTCCGGGCGCCGCGTTGCGCGCCCGGCACCGGCTCGCGGACCGGCTGGTGCACGGCCGGCTGCGCGGGGCGCTCGGCGGGCGCACCGAGTACGCGGTGTCCGGCGGGGCGCCGCTCGGCGAACGCCTGGGGCACTTCTTCCGCGGCATCGGCGTGCGCGTGCTCGAGGGCTACGGACTCACGGAGACGACCGCGCCGACGACCGTCAACCGGCCCGGGCTGACCAAGGTCGGCACGGTGGGACCCGCGTTCCCCGGCACGTCGATCCGGGTCGACGACGACGGCCAGGTGTGGGTGTCCGGGCCGCACGTGTTCCGCGGTTACCGGCACGACGAGGAGGCCACCAAGCAGGCGCTCGTCGACGGGTGGTTCCGCACGGGCGACGTCGGCACGCTCGACGACGACGGGTACCTGCGCATCACGGGCCGCACCAAGGAGCTCATCGTCACGGCGGGCGGCAAGAACGTCGCGCCCGCGGTGCTCGAGGACCGGCTCCGCGGGCACCCGCTGGTCAGCCAGGTCGTCGTCGTCGGCGACCAGCGCCCGTTCGTCGGCGCGCTCGTCACGCTCGACGCGGAGATGCTTCCCGGATGGCTGTCCAACCACGGCCTGCCGGCGATGGACGTCGAGGCCGCCGCGACGGACCCGCAGGTCCTCGAGGCGCTCGACCGCGCGGTGCAGCGCACCAACGAGGCCGTCTCGCGCGCCGAGTCGATCCGCAAGATCCGCGTGCTGACCACGGACTTCACCGAGGCGAACGGCTACCTCACGCCGTCGCTCAAGGTGAAGCGCGCGCTCGTCCTGAAAGACTTCGCGGCCGACGTCGACGAGCTGTACGTCGACACCCGCCCGCACGACTGACCAACGGTCGCACGAGCGGGTGTCGCGACGCTCTTCAGGTGGGAGCCCTCAAACCACCGTGCGCAGCCTCGCCTGGTCGCCCGACTGGGTTGGCACGGCCTCGCTCGGCGTCGACCCGTCCGACCAGCGCAGCAGCGCGCCCACACCGTCCACGAGGTCGACCGCACCGTCCTCCGCGAACGTCACGCCGGCCTCCTGGCCCAGCGCGGCCCGCACGAGCGCGATGTCCGCCGAGTAGCGCTCGCCGGCGCCGTCGACGCCGATCGCCGCGAGGTCCTCGCGGTCCGTGGCGAGCTCGAGCGGGGCCGGGCCGACCCACAGCTCACGTTCGGCCAGCGACCCCGTGAGCGCGTCGACGTGCAGCACGAGCTCGGCGACCTGGCCGCGGCGCAGCACCTCCACGACGTCCCCGAGCGACGTCACGGCGTTCTCGCCGCGGCCCTGCGCGGTCGCGAACCGGTCGAGCACACCCTGACGGCGTCGCGCGCGGACCTCGCCCGCCGCGGCGAGCACCTTGGCCTCGAACGCGGCCTGGTTGACCCCCTCCCCGCGGCCACCGCCCGCGACCTCGACGAGCAGCGCGCGGGCCTCCTGCCCGAGCGCATCACGCACGAGCCCGACGGCACGCGAGTCACCCGTGAGCAGCACGATGTCCGGCGGCGTGCCGCGCACGCTGCGGTCCACCGCCGCGGCCACCGCCTCGGCGTTGCGCTGCCACGAGTCCTCGGCGCGGGTCTGGCTGCGCCGGTCCAGGCCGCCCTCGCGTGTCTTGTGCACGTCGTCGTGCCCGCCCTCCACCTGCTCGGTGGTCGGCTCCGCCTCGGCACCGCCGCCGACCGACCGCGTCACCAGGTCGGCCCCGGTGCGGTCGACCACGACCAGCAGCGCACGCACCTCCTCGTCAGCCGCCCGCACCGCGGGGAGAAGCGCCGGCAGAGGTCCGTGCACCGCGGCGGACTGCGCGGGCGCCTCCGCGACGACGCGGTCGACGACCACACCGTCCGCGTCCGCCACGACGATGCGTCCGTGCGGACCGCGAGCCCCTGTCGGGACCGTCACGAGGTCGCCGATCTCGTCGAGCACGCCCGCCGCCGCGCCGTCCCGTTCGAGCTGGCGCCGCAGGGACCGCCAACGGTCCTCGACGCCCGTGTCACCCGCCGACTCGGCGCGCGTCGCGTCGAGGAAGACGGTCGTGAACGGGGACGGACGGCCGAGCAGCGGCTTGAGCCAGTGCAGGTCCATGGGCAGCACCTCCGTGGGTGGACGCAGGACGACCGGCACCACGACGACGAGGGCGCGTCCTCGCCCCCGTCGGCCGGCCGTTTCTCTGTCGTCCCCCACCTTCCGCCACCTTCGCGCCCGGCGCGACCGCTGACGGCGGATCGGACCAGGTCGCGTCGCGGGTAGGGTCGGGCGCCGTGCACCTGACCTTTCGCGACGCGGTCCGCAAGGACCTCCCCCGCATCGTCGAGCTGCTCGCCGCGGACTCGCTCGGCGCAGGCCGGGAGACGACGGACCTCGCCCCGTACGAGGCCGCGTTCGCCCTCGTCGACGCGGACCCGGCCAACGAGCTGGTGGTCGGCGTGCTCGACGGACGGGTCGTCGCGACGATGCAGCTGACCTTCGTGCCCACCGTCTCGCGCGGCGGCACCCTGCGCATGATCGTCGAAGCCGTGCGCGTGGACGAGGCGCTGCGCGGCCGGGGTGGCGGGACGCAGCTCATGGCGGAGGCGCACCGCCGCGGGCGCGACCGCGGCGCGCGGCTCGCGCAGCTGACCTCCGACAAGTCACGGGCCGACGCGCACCGCTTCTACCGGCGGCTCGGGTACGCGCAGTCGCACGAGGGCTTCAAGCTCGAGCTCTGACCCACGCTGGCCTCGCGCCGCCCGCCCCGGCCCCGCGCCGCCCGGACCGCTCGCGAACGTGAAGCATTTCGCGCACGAGAGCCCACCAACGCTTCACGATCGCGCCGCCGCTACGAGCGCGGCGGGGCGTGGAGCGACCCCGGGGCGCCGAGCCGACGTCAGGCGTCCGCGTCCTGCCCACCGTTCGTCGCCTGGGCGATCTCCTCGTGGTGGCGGATGACCTCTTCGAGCAGGAACGCGAGGAACTTCTCCGCGAACACCGGGTCGAGGTCCGACTCCTGGGCCAGCGCCCGCATGCGCGCCAGCTGCTGCACCTCGCGCCCGGGGTCGGACGCGGGCAGCCCCTCGCGGGCCTTGAGGTGCCCCACGCGCTGCGTCGCCTTGAAGCGCTCCGCGAGCAGGTGGATCAGCGCGGCGTCGATGTTGTCGATGCTGCCGCGCAGGCGCGCGAGCTCGGGCGGGATCGGGGCGGGCAGGTCGCTCACGCGGGTGATCCTAGGCCGCGGCGGCCGCGTGCGGGCTCAGCGTCTCGCGACGCGTCGCAGCCGTCCGCGCGCCGGCGGTTCGTGCCCGGCGGTTCGTGCCCGGCGGTTCGTGCCCGGCGGGTCCGTGCCCGGTCGGTCGATGCTCGGCCCGTCCGTGCGCAGGAAGTCAGGCGCTCTTCTCGCGCGGCGGACGCTTCTCGCGCGGGGTGTCGCGCGGCACGAGCGTCGGGTTGACGTTCTCGAGCACCACGCCGCGCGTGATGAGCACGCGCGCGACGTCGTCACGGCTCGGCACCTCGAACATCACCTGCTGGAGGACCTCCTCCATGATCGCGCGCAGGCCGCGCGCGCCCGTGCCCCGCAGGAGCGCCTGGTCGGCGATCGCCGCGACCGCCTCGTCGTCGAACTCGAGCTCGACGCCGTCGATCTGGAACATCCGCTGGTACTGCTTGACGAGCGCGTTGCGCGGCTCGGTGAGGATCCGCACGAGGGCCTCACGGTCGAGCCGGGACACCGCGGCGACGACGGGCAGACGGCCGATGAACTCGGGGATCAGGCCGTACTTCTGCAGGTCCTCCGGGCGAACCTCGGAGAACAGGTCGCCCTCGTCGTGCGACTCGAGCAGCGGCGCCCCGAACCCGACGACGCGCTTGCGCGCGCGCGCCGCGATGATGTCGTCCAGCCCCGCGAACGCGCCGGCCACGATGAACAGCACGTTCGTCGTGTCGATCTGGATGAACTCCTGGTGCGGGTGCTTGCGGCCGCCCTGCGGCGGGACCGAGGCCTGCGTGCCCTCGATGATCTTGAGCAGTGCCTGCTGCACGCCCTCGCCGGAGACGTCGCGCGTGATCGACGGGTTCTCGCTCTTGCGTGCGATCTTGTCGATCTCGTCGATGTAGATGATGCCCGTCTCGGCCTTCTTGACGTCGTAGTCAGCGGCCTGGATGAGCTTGAGCAGGATGTTCTCGACGTCCTCGCCGACGTAGCCGGCCTCGGTCAGCGCCGTGGCGTCCGCGATCGCGAACGGGACGTTCAGCATGCGCGCGAGCGTCTGCGCGAGGTACGTCTTGCCCGTGCCCGTGGGGCCGACGAGCAGGATGTTCGACTTCGCGATCTCGACGTGGTCCTCGGCGGTCGGGCGGGCCGACTCACCGGCCTGCACGCGCTTGTAGTGGTTGTACACGGAGACGGCGAGCGCCCGCTTCGCGGACTCCTGCCCGATGATGTACTGCTCGAGGAAGTCGAAGATCTCCTTCGGCTTCGGCAGCTCGACGAGGCCGACCTCGGTGGCCTCCGCGAGCTCCTCCTCGATGATCTCGTTGCAGAGCTCGATGCACTCGTCGCAGATGTAGACGCCCGGCCCGGCGATGAGCTTCTTGACCTGCTTCTGCGACTTGCCGCAGAAGGAGCACTTGAGCAGGTCCGCCCCGTCCCCGATGCGTGCCACAGGTCTCCCTCTCTCCGTGTCGCCGCCGCCCGGGCGGGCGGTGCGTCGTCCGACACCCGGCCTACGGGTGCCCTCTCCCATTGGACACTACGCCGCGCCGGATGTCAGTCGAACCCGGTGGTTCGCGGCGGCGTGTCCCCCGAACAGGCCCGAGACGGACGGACGGCGGGTGCGCGCCGAGGCGCGCCCCCGCCGTCCCCGCCGAGGTCAGCCCTCGATCGCCTTGGGTTCGACGACCGTGGGCTGCGCACCCTTGCGGCTCGCGAGCACCTGGTCGACGATCCCC
>NZ_JEOE01000011.1 GCF_000708885.1 Cellulomonas sp. HZM
GGCGGGGCCCCGGGGGGGGGGGGGGCGGCGTGTCCCCCGAACAGGCCCGAGACGGACGGACGGCGGGGGCGCGCCGGGGGGCGCCCCCCCGCCGCCCCCGCCGAGGTCAGCCCTCGATCGCCTTGGGTTCGACGACCGTGGGCTGCGCACCCTTGCGGCTCGCGAGCACCTGGTCGACGATCCCGTACTCGAGCGCCTGCTTGGCGGTGAGGATCTTGTCCCGCTCGATGTCCTTGCGGACCTGCTCCAGGTCGCGCCCCGTGTGGTGGGCGAGCGTCTCCTCGAGCCACTCGCGCATGCGGATCAGCTCGTTGGCGTGGATCTCGATGTCCGAGGCCTGCGCGTAGCCGCCGCCCTCCATCGCGGGCTGGTGGATCAGCACGCGCGCGTTCGGCAGCGCGAGGCGCTTGCCGGGCGAGCCCGCGGCGAGCAGCACCGCTGCGGCGGAGGCCGCCTGGCCGAGGCACACGGTCATGATCTGCGGCTTGATGTACTGCATCGTGTCGTAGATCGCGGTCAGCGCCGTGAACGAGCCACCGGGCGAGTTGATGTAGATCGTGATGTCACGGTCGGGGTCGGTGCCCTCGAGCACCAGCAGCTGTGCCATGACGTCGTCGGCCGACGCGTCGTCCACCTGCACGCCGAGGAACACGATGCGGTCCTCGAAGAGCTTGGTGTACGGGTCCTGGCGCTTGAAGCCGTAGGCCGTGCGCTCCTCGAACTGCGGCAGCACGTACCGGCTCGACGGCGAGGCCGGTGCGAGCCCGCCCGGGCCCGCCAGGCGCCCGGCGCGGGCGATGAACTGGGACTCCATGCTCACGGTGTGTCTCCTGTCGTATCCGTCGTCGAAGGGGGCGGGCGGGTCAGGCCGTGCCGCCGCCGCCGGTGACCGAGCCGGCCGACTCCACGACGTGGTCGATGAACCCGTACTCGAGCGCCTCCTGGGCGGTGAACCACCGGTCGCGGTCCGCGTCCGAGTTGATCTGCTCGACGGGCTTGCCCGTCTGCTCGGCCGTGAGCTCCGCGAGCACCGTCTTCATGTGCAGGATGAGCTGCGCGTTGATCCGTACGTCGGTCGCGGTGCCGCCGATCCCGCCCGAGGGCTGGTGCATCATCACGCGGGCGTGCGGCAGCGCGTAGCGCTTGCCCTTGGCCCCCGACGAGAGCAGGAACTGGCCCATCGAGGCGGCCATGCCCATCGCGATCGTCGCGACGTCGGGCTTGATGTACTGCATGGTGTCGTAGATCGCCATGCCCGCGGTGATCGAGCCGCCGGGCGAGTTGATGTACAGCCAGATGTCCTTGTCCGGGTCCTCCGCCGCGAGCAGCATCATCTGCGCGCAGATGGCGTTCGCGTTCTCGTCGCGGACCTCGGAGCCGAGCCAGATGATGCGCTCGCGCAGCAGGCGGTTGTAGATGCTGTCGTTGAGGCCCAGGCCCTGGGTCTCCGTCCGGCCCATCGGCGGCACGTGCTCGTTCACGAAGGCTCCTCCGTCTGACGTCTGCTGTGTCCTGCGTGCAGCCCCTGGGGCCGTGCGCTGCAGCGACCCTAACGCGACCGGCACGGGCGTCCGCTCCCGGTCCGGCCCGTTTCGCTCACGGCGCACGACGTGCCGTCCTCGTCACCCGCGCGAGCCTGCCGCGACCCCGCGCAGGGACGGCACAGGGCCCGGTACCGCCGAGGCGGTACCGGGCCCTGTGAGGGTCGTGCGTCAGGCCTTGGTGTCGGCCTCGTCGAGGACGTCGGCCTCGTCCGTCGCGTCGGCGACGGACGAGATGTCCGCGGCACCGCCCGCGGCCTGGGCCGCGGCCTCCTCGGCCGCGTCCTCCTCGTCGGAGCCGATGAACTCGGACAGGTCGACGGCGCCGCCGTCGGCGTCGGTCACCGTGACCTCGCGCAGCGCGAGCGCGAGCGCCTTGGAGCGCGCGACCTCGGCGACCATCGCCGGGATCTGACCGCCCTGGTCGAGCGACTGGATGAACGTGTTCGGGTCCACGCCGTACTGGCGCGACGCGCTCACGAGGTAGTCGACGAGCTCGCCCTGCGACACCTTGACCTCGAGCTTCTCGGCCAGCGTGTCGAGCAGGATCTGGTTGCGCAGCGCGGTGGTCGCCTGCTCGGTGACCTCGGCGCGGTGCTCGTCGTCCTCGAGGCGGTTCTCCGACTCGAGGTGGCGGTGCACCTCGGCCTCGACGACGCCGGTCGGGACCGGGATGTCGGTGGCGGCGAGGAGCTGCTCGAGCAGCAGGTCGCGCGCCTGGACGGCCTGGTTCGAGGCCTTCGTCGTCGTGGCCTGCTCGCGCAGGTCGTCCTTGAGCTCGTCGAGCGTGTCGAACTCCGAGGCGAGCTGCGCGAAGTCGTCGTCGGCGTCGGGGAGCTGGCGCTCCTTGACCGTCGTCGCGGTCACCGTGACCTGCGCCTGCTCGCCCTCGTGCTCGCCGCCCGCGAGGGCCGTCTCGAACGACGTCGTCTCGCCGGCCGACAGACCCGTGAGCGCCTCGTCGAGGCCCGCGAGCATGTTGCCCGAGCCGATCTGGTAGCTCACGCCGGAGACGTTGTCGACCTGCTCGTCGCCGATGGCCGCGACCAGGTCGATGACGACGAAGTCGCCCTCGGCGGCCGGACGGTCGACGCCCACGAGCGTGCCGAAGCGCTCGCGCAGCGCGTCCAGGCGACCCTCGACGTCCTCGTCGGTGACCCGCGGGCTGTCGACCGTGACCTTCAGGCCGTCGAGCGCGGGGACCTCGACCTCGGGGCGGACCTCGACCTCGGCGCTGAAGTGCAGCTCGCCGGTCTCCTCGCCGGGGACCAGGCCGGGGACCTTGGTGACCTCGACCTCGGGCTGGCCCATGGGGCGCAGGTCGTTCTCGCGCACGGCCTCGGCGTAGAAGCCGGACAGGCCCTCGTTGACCGCGTGCTCGATGACCGCGGGGCGGCCGACGCGCTGGTCGATGATGCGCGGGGGCACCTTGCCCTTGCGGAAGCCGGGGATCGAGATGTCACGCGCGATGTGCTCGTACGCGTGGTCGATGCTCGGCTTGAGCTCGTCGTACGTCACCTCGACGGTCAGCTTGACCTTCGTGGGCTCCAGGGTCTCGACGGCGCTCTTCACTTCGATGGTCTCCAACTGGTCAGGGGTCCGTCGTGGCGGGTCCGACGACGGGCACGTGAGAGGCGCAGCGCGGCCGTGGACGTCATGACGACGGGTCGGGGTTCGCGCACGCGACCCTCGATGCTACGCCACGGGGACACGCCGCCGCGAAGTCGCACGTCCTGCTGCGACCACGACGACCACACCGACTGCGTAAGCGATCAGGTCGGTCGCGACGAACGTCGTACCGAGCACGAACCGGGCCGGCGGCACCCGAGCGACGACCCATGCCGGTCCCCCGGTGAGCTGCGCGAGCTCGACGATCCAGCACACCGCGAGCGCGACCGCACCGGCGGCGCGCACGTCCAGCCGCGGCGCGACGAGCAGGACGGCGAGCGTGACCGCCGCGGCGTAGGCGGCGTCCCCCGCGGCGTCGACGAGCGCGCCGGTGAACCGGGTGGCGAGCACGAGGCCGAGGGCGACGAGGACGGCGAGCGCGACGGCCAGGCGGGGACGGGTCACACGACGTGACGCTAGGTGCCCGGCCCGGGACGTCCGGCGGCAGGCTCGCGCACGGTGCGGGCCGATCCTGTGAAGGTCTGTGCAGCACGGGCGGCGGGGCCACGCGGGGACGACGTCGGGATGGCGGGATTCGAACCCACGACCTTCCGCTCCCAAAGCGGACGCGCTACCAACCTGCGCCACATCCCGTGCCGCGTGCGACCGGCCCCGGGGACCGGTCGCACGCTGCTGCACGGGATCGTACCGGCCCGGCCCCTACGCGACCGCAGCCGTCTCCCGAGGCGGCACCGGCGTCCCCGGCCACCACAGCACCCACCGCGCGAGCATCATCGTCGCGGGCAGCACCACCAGCCGGATGATCGTCGCGTCGAGCACGACGCCCACGACGAGCCCCACCCCGAACTGCTTGAGCTCGATGAAACCGAGCACGCCGAACAGCGAGAACACCCCGACCATGACCGCCGCGGCGCTCGTGATGGTCCCGGCCGTGCGCGAGACCCCGTCGAGGATCGCGTCCCGCGTCGACATGCCGCGCGCGGCGTTCTCCCGGATCCGGCTCACGACGAACACGTGGTAGTCGAGCGAGAGGCCGGACAGGACGACGAACAGCAGCAGCGGCACCCATGCGACGACGTGCCCGGTCGACGTGAAGTCGAGCACCCCCTGCGCCCACGAGCCCTGGAACACCGCGGCCAGCACGCCGAACGTCGCGGCCATCGACAGCAGGTTGAGCACGACGGTGAGCCCCGCCACGGCCACCGACCGGAACGCGACGAGCATCACGAGGAACGTCAGTGCGAGGACCGCCGACCCCACGACCGGCACCGCGCGGCGCAGGTTCGCCGTGTAGTCCGTGCCCGCGGCCGCGTCGCCGCCGACGTCGGCCGTCGCGCCCGCGATCGTTCCGACGGTCCGGGGCACGATCGTGTCGCGCAGGGCGGTGACGGCGGCCGCTCCCGGGTCGTCGGCGTTGACCGCGGCGTCGGCCAGCGCGGGTGCGACGAGCACCACCGCGGTCCGGCCGTCGGGCGAGAACCACGGCTGCTGCGACCCCGCGAGCGCGTCGGTGTCCGCCGCGACGGCGGTGCGCAGCGCGTCGACCTGCGTGCGCAGCGCGTCCTGCTGGCCGGGCTGGACGTGGGTGACGACGACGCTCGGCGGGGAACCCTGCGGGAACAGCGCGACGAGACGGTCGTAGGTCTGCACGGTCGGCAGCGTGGAGGGCAGGTCGTTCGTGTCGTCGGACTCGAGCGAGATCCCGAGCACCGGCGCGGCGAGCGCGAGGAGCCCGACGACGGAGACCACGGTCGCCGCGAGAGGCCGCCGCAGGACGGGGCGGAGCACGGCCGGCACGAGACGCGGCTCTCGCCCGCCAAGCCGCCACAGCACCGGGACCCGCGGACGCTCGGACCACCGGCCGAGCACCGCGAGCAGCGCCGGGAGCACGGTCACCGACGAGACGAGCGCGACGAGCACCACGAGGATCGACCCCGTCGCCATCGCCCCGAACGACGAGTCACCGGCGAGGAACAGCCCCGCCATGGACAGGACCACCGCGCAGCCCGAGACGACGACCGAGTGCCCGGCCGTGCGCGCCGCGACCCGGATCGCGTCGACATCGCTCCCCCGCCCGCCCGGGCGCCGCTTCTCCTCGCGGAACCGGCGCAGGTAGAACAGGGAGTAGTCGACGCCGACGGCCATCCCGACGAGCACCAGCAGGTCGGTGACCGTGCCCGGGTCGGGCAGCAGGTGCGACGCGGCCGCCCACAGCCCGAGCCCCGCGGCGACCGACGACAGGCCCAGGACGACGGGGACGGTCGCCATGACGAGCGACCCGAAGACGATCAGCAGGATGACGAGCGTCAGCGGCACGCTCAGCGTCGTCGCCTTGCCGAGCTGCGTGCCGAGCCATTCCTGGAGCTCGGCGTTCACCGACGCGCTGCCGGTCTCCCCGAAGTTCAGGTCGGGGTGGTCCTCCTGCACGCCGCGAACGACGTCCTCGACGTCGGCCACCCCGGCGGCGGCGCTCGTCTCGTCGCCGGCCATCGTGACCTGCACGAGCACCGCCGACCCGTCGTCGGACGGCACCGGCTGCGCAACGTCCGCCACGGACGTCAGCGTCCCGAGGCGGCTGGACAGCGCGGTGGCGACCACGTCGGCCTCCTGCTCGTCGAGGGCGCCGGACCGGGACGTCACGAGCACGTTCTCGACGACGGGCGACGGGTAGCCGGCGTCGGCCGCGACCTGCGCGGCGCGTCCCGACTCGCCGACCCCGAGGTCGAGGCTCGTCGCCTCGCGCGGCGCGACCAGCGCGCTGATCCCCGCGAGCGCGACGACCATCACGGCCCACAGGGCGATCGCGGTCCAGCGGTGGGTCGCGCTCCACATCGCCACGCGGGTGGTGAGGCCGTCACGTGGGGGCTGCTGCGCCGACCTGCGGTCAGGAGGGGCGCTCTGGGTACGGGAGGTGGTCTGCGTCATGCCGGTGGCCGTCCGTCCGGACTCGATCCGCTGATCGTCGATCAGATCCGAGCAGCGGTCCGCCGGACCTGATCCATCCTGGGCACACGACGAGGCGCAGTCTGTGGTGCGTGTGCCCGTCTCGGACGGGGGTCAACCCCCGGGGCCGGCACGGCGACGTGCCTCGGAGACCTGTGGACCGCGCACCCCCGCGCAGCCGGTAGCCTTGGTGCCGCGGTCAGCGCGCCACGGCGCCACGACCTGCGCGGACGTAGCTCAATGGTAGAGCCCCAGTCTTCCAAACTGGCTACGCGGGTTCGATTCCCGTCGTCCGCTCCCAGCACGAGCCCGGCTCAGATCGAGCGCACCACCCGCGCCGGGTTCCCCACCGCGAGCACGCGCGCGGGCAGGTCCCGCACCACCACGGACCCCGCGCCCACCACGGTGTCGTCGCCGATGGTCACGCCCGGGCACACGATCACCCCGCCGCCGAGCCACACGTTGTTGCCGATCGTGATCGGCTTCGCCGCCTCCAGCTTCGCGCGGCGCGGGTCGGGGTCGACCGGGTGGATCGGCGTGAGGAGCTGGACGTTCGGGCCGATCTTGGTGTCGTCGCCGATGCGGATGTGCGCGACGTCGAGCGCCACGAGGCCGAAGTTGACGAAGGAGCGGTCACCGAGGTGCAGGTGCACGCCGAGGTCGACGTGCAGCGGCGGCCGGATCCAGGAGCCCTCTCCGAGCGAGCCGAGCAGCTCGCGCAGCCGGTCCTCGGCGTCGTCGGCCCCCGAGCGCACCGCTTCGGCGAAGCGCTCCGAGCGCGCCGCGGCGGCGGTCGTGAGGGCGTGGATCTCGGCGTCGGCCTCGTACCAGTCGCCGGCGACCATGCGTTCGTACTGCGTGCGGGAGTCCTGAGTGCTCATGACGACGACGGTGCCACACGAGCGAGAACGGTGAGGTCGTCAGCCGCGCTCGGCCGTCGCCAGCACGCGGGTCAGCAGGTCCGTCAGGGTGGCGCGCTCGTCGTCGTCCAGGCCGGACAGGACGGCGAGCTCTCGGGACGCCTGCTCGGGGAACGCGGCGTCGACGAGCGAGCGCCCCTCGTCGGACAGCGAGACGAGCACGCCGCGGCGGTCGCGCGCCAGGGTCTCGCGGACGACGAGGCCCGCGGCCCCGAGGCGGTCGAGCCGCTTGGTGAGCGTCGCGCCGGGGCTCGCGGTGAGCGTGGCGACCTCGTGCGCGCGCAGCGGGCGGTCGGCCCGGCGCAACGCGGCCAGAACCTCGAACTCGCCCGTCGTCACGCCGTGGGTCCCGAGCCCGTCGTCGTGCGCGCGCTCGAGCAGCGCCGCGAGCCGTCGGACGCGCGCGGCGACCGCCATCCCCGTGGTGTCCACGTCGGGCCGGTGCCCGGCCCACTGCGCACGCGCGCGCTCGACCGCATCCATGCGGGCGACGCTATCATTTCACGATTGATTTACTGGTGAACTATCATCGCTCACGATGACCGTCTCCTTCGCCGCCTCCGCCCGCACCGTGCTCGACCCCGCACACCTGCGGGCCGCCCTGCGCACCACACCGGCGGACTCGACCGCCGCCGCGGCCGTCCGGTGCGCAGCCGCCGTCGCGGTCGCGGTCGCCGCGAGCGCGCTCACGGGCCACCGAGAGCTGGCCGGCTTCGCCGCGATGGGCGCTTTGACCTCGCTGTACGGCCGGTGGGAGCCCTACCGGCGGCGTGCGGCGCTGCTCGCCGTCATGGGCGGGGCGATCGCCGCGACCGTCGTCGCCAGCACCGGCGTCGCCGCGACGGGGGCACCCGTGTCGGTGACGGTGCTCCTCGCTGCGCTCGTGGCCACGGCCATGACCGCGCTCTGCGCGCTCCTGCGCGTCGGGGCACCGGGAGCGACGATCGTGGTCTTCGCCGTCGGGGCCGGGCTCGCGGGCGCGCCCACGGCCTCGGACCTCGGAACGCGTGCGCTCGCGACCCTCGGCGGCGCGGTCGTCGCCTGGGCCGTCTGCTGCTCCGGATGGCTCGTGCACCCGGCGGGCCCCGCGCGCATCGCGGTGCGGCGCGCGGCCGACGCCACCCGCTCCGCGGCCAGCACCGGGCTGCCGGGCCCCCGCGAGCACGCGCTCGCCCTCGTCGGACGCGCCCGCGACGTCCTGGCCGACGACGCATCGCACCCACGCGGACGCTCCGCGACCGCCGACCTCCGTATGGTGTGCGACGACCTCTCGTCGGCGCTCGGCGACCCCCCGCTCCCCCTGCCGCGTCGGCGCACGCTGCGCGCCACGCTCGCCGTGGAGGTCCGCCGCGTCGACGGCCGCGAGCTCGCACGCGTCCTCGTCGCGGGCCTCGCCGCCGGGGCGCTCGCGGTCCTCGCGGGCACCGGGCACGCAGCGTGGGCGGTCATGGGTGCGACCGCGACCCTGCAGGGCACGTCGGCCGCGCACTCGGTGGTGCGCGGCACGCAGCGAGCCGCCGGGACGGCGATCGGCGCGGTCGTCGCGTGGCCGCTGCTCGAGGCGCACCTGGGGTTCTGGGCGGTCGCGGCGCTCGTCGTGGTGCTGCAGCTCGTGACGGAGATCGTCGTGATGCGTCACTACGGCGTCGCGATGCTGACGATCACGCCGATGGCGTTGCTCATGACGACGCTCGCCGCACCCGGCGACCCGACCACCCTGGCGTTCGAGCGCGTCACGGCGACCGTCGTCGGTGCGGTCGTCGCGGTCGCCGTGCTCGTCGTCGTCCCGCGCCGATCGTCCGGCGCGGCCTGAGCGCCTACGGCGCCGCCGGAGCGGTCCCCCACCCGTCGAGCTGGCGCTGCACCGCCTCACGGGCACGGTGCAGCTGCTCGGCGACGAGTCGTCGCTCGGCCCATGCCGCCTCACGCGTGCGCAGCGCGTGCTCGATCCGCTCGAGCTCGTCGTCGGCCACGTCCAGGCCGTACGCCGCCGCGACCATGCGCGCGAGGTCCGCCCGGTAGTCGTGCCCGCGCGCGACGAACACGCCGGGGACCGAGGCCGTCGCGTTCTTCAGGTCGACCAGGGTCAGCACGAACGACACGAGCGGGTACCAGTGCGAACGCCGGGACACCCCGTCGGGACGCTCGTCGACCGGGCCGAGCCACGAGGGCTGCTGCACCGCGAGCGCGACGTCGAACTTGGTGATCGGGTCCTCGTCGTGCGAGAGCAGGACGTAGCGCTGGGCCGCGCGACGCTCGTCGTCCTGCGCGCGCCACTGCTCCCACGACGCGACCTCGACGGCCTGGCCGTCCGGGTCGTCGTGCTCCGGGTCGAGCCGCCACTGCCGCGCCCACGCGCTGCCGGCAGGCGTCCCGACGAACAGCGCGCGGTCCATGCCCACGCGCTGCAGGCCGCGCACGCCCTCGTGCAGGAACGCGTCCTGCAGCGTGTGCGCGCCGAGCGACTCGCCGAACCCGACGAGGCGCGGCCGCCGGTCCTCGGGGATGCCGCGCAGTCGCCACGTGAGCGCGTGCAGCAGCGCACGGTTCTGCTCACGGCCCATCGCGACCCGGTCGAGAGACAGGAACGACGGCCGCAGCGAGTACTGCAGCGCGACCGTCGCGCAGTCGCCGCGCGTGAGGTACTCGAGCGTCTCGACGGCCACGTAGTTCACGTAGCCGGTGCCCGTGGGCGACGCGACGCAGATGACGCTGCGCTCGAACGCGCCGAGCTGCTCGAGGTCACGCATCACGAGGTCGACCCGGGCGTCGACCGTCGGCGCGCTGGCCAACCCCGCGAAGGCGCGCACCGGCTCGCGGACCCGGTCCTGCGGCACGCCCGTCACCTCGGCGATGTCCTTCGAGGTCAACGCCATGTTGACGAAGCGCACGCCCTCGCGCGACAACGACGGCCACTCGATCGAAGACGCCGGTCCGCCGCTGACGTTCGCACCGGTCGGCGGGCTCGTGTACGCCGCGTCGATCGCGGCACCGCCCGCCTCGGCCGTCCGCAGCGCGTACTCGACCGCGGCGTACGCCCCCGCGACCGTCGCACCGAGCGCCACCGCGTGGCCTACGGCTCCCGCGGTGCGTCCGGCCCCGGGGGCGACGCGCCGGACGCCCGCGCTCACGGAACGCGCGAACAGTCCCTCGAGCGCGGCGAACGACTGCAGCCCCACGTTGACCGCGGCGCCCAGCGCGAGCGAGCGCGCGAGCGGCGGCAGCGGCACGGTCGCAGGCGCCGTGTCGTCGCCCGTGCTGCCGGTCAGCGGGTCGGTCGCGGGTGCGAGCCGCGCGGCCTCGTGCTCGTCGTCGGCCCGGAACCTGCGGATCTGCGTCGCGGCCAGCGCGGTGCCCGCCACGAGCCCGGCGCTCGCGGACAGCGCACGCAGCCCGCCGTGACGTCCGTCCGTGCGCGCGTCGGCGGACGCGAGCGCCGAGACCGCGACGCCCGAGAGGCCGACGCGGAACGTGCGCCGGCCGAGCGTCCGGACGGCGGCGCGTCGCACGCGCTCACCGTGCCGCGGAGGGACGGCCTTCTCGACCAAGGCCCCCGCAGCCGCGAGCACCAGCCCGGCGCCCGCCTGCACCGCGAACCGCCGCGCGCGCGCCGACGCGCTGCCGTCGTCGCCGACGAGGTGTCGCGCGATCGCGACCGACACCGACTGCGACGTCACGACCAGCCCGTACTCGGTCGCCGCGACCAACCCGGTGGCGACAGCCTGGTCGCGGCCGTCGCGCGCCAGCAGGCCGGGCATGAAGGAGGCCCCGGTGGCGGCCGTCGAGACGAGTGCGGCAGTACGTTCCGCGGGATCGCTGCCCGCCACGAGCGCGCCCAACCCGCGTAGTGCCTTCGATGCGTCCATGCCACGATTCTCCCGTCAATGCCCCCGCAGGTCCGGCACCGCGAGCGTGTCGACCGTGGCTCCTTCCGCCTGCACGCCCAGGATCCGGCGCACACCCACGCGGGCAAGCATCAGCACGGCGATCAGGCCCGTGACCGGGACGAAGCCGCCGAGGCTGACGCGGTCGCCGAAGACCACGTCGACCGCCTCGAGCACCAGCAGCTTCGAGCCCGGAAGCACCAGCAGGAGCATGCCCGCGGACACGGCCCGACGAGTGGCCGTTCGGGCGGCACGCAGGCGAGCGACGAGGCGAGTCTTGACAGCGACCACAAGCTCGAGCACCACCTTGAGCAGGACCGCCGTCAGCAGCGAGACCGCGAACGACTCCGTCAGCACCGACGGCACGAGCTGCGTCGTCAGGTTGAGGACGACGACGTAGACGAACAGGTCGACGACGTGCAGGGCCCACGACTCGCGGCCGGCGTGCTGCGTCACACCCGGATCGTGACGGTCGACCCCGTCGGCGTCAACGACCCGGCTGTGAGGTACCTCAGTCGCGCGGACCGAACTCCTCAGGGTCCATGCATGGGCGGTCGCCCGATCCGGCGGACCCCACCTCACGACCAGTGTCGTGGTGTCGGATCCATGAGGGCAGCACGGGAGGAGAGCACGATGATCGAGCTCTGGGCACGGACCGCGGACGTCGAGCTGGCGTACCACCGCGAGCGCATCGTCGACGGGTTGCAGGCGGCCCGCGCACGCCGGGGGCGGCACCGTCCGCCGCGCCGGCGCGCGGGCGACCGCACCCGCACCGGTGACACCCGCGTCGCTGCGTGACGTCGGTGGTCGCTGACAAGATCGACTGCGTGAGCCGCGGACCCCTCGAGACCCCGTTCGTCGCGCGCTCGGACCAGGTCGACGTCCTGCAGGACGCGCTGGACCGGGCGCGCACGGGCGTGCCCGGGGCTCTCCTGCTCGCGGGCGACGCGGGTGTCGGCAAGTCCGCGCTCGTGCGTGAGCTCGCACGCCGGGCGGTCGACGAGGGCGCAGCGGTCGTCGTGACGCACTGCGTCGACCTCGGCGAGATCGGGCTGCCGTACCTGCCCTTCGCGGAGGCGGTCACCCGACTGCGGGAGACGTGCCCGCAGGTCGTCGCCGAGGTCGAGGACCGCCGGCCCGAGCTGGGACGCCTCCTGGGACGCGGTGCGGTTGACGACGACGCCGACCGGCTGCAGCTGTTCGACGCGCTCGCGGAGGTGCTCGGTGCGGTCGCACGGCCCGACCAGCCGCTCCTGCTGGTGGTCGAGGACGCGCACTGGGCGGACGCCTCGAGCCGGGACGTGCTGCGCTTCCTCGTCGCGCGCCTGCGCGACGAGCCCGTGGTCCTGGTCGTGACGTACCGCACCGACGACCTGCACCGACGACACCCGTGGCGGCCCGTCGCCGCCGAGCTCGCGCGACACCCGCGCGTGCAGCGCATCGAGCTCCCGCCGTTCACGCACGACGAGGTGCGCGCGTTCGCCGTCGCGCTCACGGGCGAGCCGCCCGACCCCGAGACGCTGCAGCGCGTCGCGGAGCGATCGGGCGGCAACGCCTACTTCGCGCAGGAGCTGCTCGAGCAGCCCGACGACGACCTGCCCGGCTCGTTGGCCGACGTCCTGCGGGCACGCGTCGAGCAGCTCGACCCGGACGTCCAGCAGGTCGCCCGGGTCGCCTCCGTGAGCGGACGCCGTGTCGACGAGGCGCTCCTGCGTGCGGCGGTGGCGGCGTTCGACCCGGCCCTCGCCCCAGCGCTCGACTCGTCGCTGCGGGAGCTCGTCGGGCACCACGTGCTCGCCGTGGAGGGTGAGCACCTCGCGTTCCGGCACGCGCTGCTCGCGGAGGCCGTCGCCGCCGACCTGCTTCCCGGCGAGACCTCGGCGCTGCATCGTGCGTACGTGCACGCGCTGCGCGACGACCCGACGCGTGGCACCGCGGCCGAGCTCGCGGCGCACGCCCTCGCCGCCCCCGACCTGCCGACCGCGCTGTCCGCATCCCTGACCGCCGCTCGCGACGCGCACGCGCTGCTGGCTCCGGAGGAGGAGCTGCGCCACCTCGAGGTCGCGCTCAGGTTGTGGGACGCGGTCGCACCGGACGACGAGGCGCACGACGACGTGCTCGCGCGCGCGGCCTCGGCAGCGGCGGCGGCGGCACGCCGTGAGCGCGCGATCCAGCTGGCGCGTGCGGCGGTCGATGCCGCGGACCCGGCCCGGCGGCCACGCCGCCGCATCGCCCTGGCACGGCACCTGCAGGCCGCCGAGCGGGCCGACGACGCCCTCGAGCAGACCGACCTCGCCCTCGCCGAGCTGCCCACGACCCCGGACGCCGCGCGCGCGTGGGCACTCGCGACGCACGCGCGCTCGCTCGTCTTCCTCGACCGACGGGTCGACGCGTTCGCCGCCGTGCAGGAGGCGCTCGCGGACGCCCGAGCCGTGAGCGCGCTCGACGCCGAGTCGGACGCGCTGACGACGTTCGCGGTGCTCGTCGCCGACGACGACGGCGACCAGGCCGAGGACCTGCTGCGGCAGGCGCTCGCACGCGCCCGGACCGTGGGCGACTCCGCGACCGAGCTGAGGATCCTCGCCAACCTCGCCGCCAACAGGTACGAGATCGGTGACCTCGACGGGACGCGCCGCTTCGCACAGGAAGGTTCCGCGCTGGCGCGCGAGCGCGGGCTGGCCAACACCGACCACGGTCTCGACCTCGCGGGCTACGCCACGCTCGCCGCGTACGTCCAGGGCGACCTACGAGCCGTCGAGGTGCCCGCACGCGGCCCCGACGAGGACGGGGGTCTGCTCGACCTGGCGGTGCTGTACGCCGCGACGGCGCGCGGCGACGCCGACGTCGTCGACCGCTGCCGGGCGCTCGAGCCGCTCTGGGTCCGCGACGGCATGATCGCCCTCGTCGCGGGTGGCTGCGCCGCGGACGCACTGGCACGCGACGGACGCTGGGACGAGGCGCTCGACGTCGTCACGCGCGCCGTCGAGCACCTCAGCGAGGCCTGGACGCCGGAGTTCTTCGGGGGCATCTGGCTCTCGGCCATCGGGCTCGCCGCGCTCGCCGACGCCGCCGACGACGACCGCCTGCACGGGCGCGATGCGAGCCACCGCGTGGCCGCGGGCGCTCCGTTGCGCGAGCGGCTGGAACGCACCGTGCGGCGACCGCTGCCGCCGGGACGCGGCATGGGCCCGGAGGGCCTGGCCTGGATCGCACGGGCCCGCGCCGAGGCGGCCCGTCTCGAGGGTGGCGCGGCCGACGACCCGGAGCTGTGGCGCGCCGCCGTCGACGCCTTCGGGTACGGGCACCGCTACGAGCAGGCGCGCAGCCGGTGGCGCTGGGCCGGGTCCATGCTCGCGCGGGGCGACCGCGACGGGGCGCAGGTCGAGGCGGCGATCGCGCTCGCCGAGGCCCAGGAGATGGGCGCCGAGCCGCTGGCCGCCGCGGTCCGGGACCTCGCACGGCGCGGCCGGCTCGCCGTGCCGGGGGTCTCCGTCGGCTCGTCCGACGTGCTGACGGCGCGCGAGCTGGAGGTGCTCGGGCTCGTGGCGCAAGGGCTGTCGAACAACCAGATCGGCGCCCGGCTGTTCATCTCGGGCAAGACGGTCTCGGTGCACGTGTCGCGTGTGCTCGCCAAGCTGGACGCGTCCGGACGGGCCGAGGCCGTCTCGGTCGCGCACCGCCGGGGGCTGCTCACCGAGGCGAGGGGCTGACCGAACGCGGCGGACCGCCACCCTCGGGGTCCGCTCTCGTCGGCCCCGGTCAGCGCCGACGCACGGAGTCGCGCTCGACGAGGTGGGGCGCGAGCAGCACCGGTGCCGGCGTCTGCCGCGCGAGGAGCGCGAGCACCATCGCGGCCATCTGCCGACCGAGCTCGGCGACGGGCTGGTGGACGGTCGTCAGCATCGGGTCGCTCAGGCGGGCGGTCTGCAGGTCGTCGTACCCGACGACGGACACGTCCCCCGGGACGCTGCGCCCTGCCGCGCGCAGGGCCCGGATCGCCCCCACGGCCATGTTGTCCGACGCGGCGAAGATGGCCTCGACGTCCGGGTGTGCGGCGAGCAGCCGGACGGTCGCCGCGGTGCCGCTCGGCTCCGAGAAGTCGCCCACCTGGACCCACGACGGGTCGAGCCCCGCCGCGCGCATCGCGTCGACGAAGCCCTGCCGCCGCGCCTGCGCCACCTGCATGTCGACCGGGCCGGTGATGACGCCGATGCGCCGGTGCCCGGTCGCGACCAGGTGCTCGACCGCGGTGCGAGCGCCGGCCTCGTTGTCGACGTCGACGTACCACCGCGGCTCGGTGTGCAGGGGGCGGCCCCCGAAGACGATCGGGACGTCGCTCGTCCCGGCCAGCTCGAGCAGCGGGTCGTCGCCGTGCACGGCCATGAGCATGAGGCCGTCGGTCCGCCGGTGCCGCACGAGGCGCTGCACGCGCTCGCGGCCGTGACCGGACGTGGCCAGCAGCATGAGGTCGAGGTCGGTCGGCGCGAGCGCCTCGCTGACTCCCCGGACCACCCGGGCGAAGAAGGGCTCGGCGAACAGGTCCGGCCCCTCGTCCGGCATCGCGAGCACGACGGAGCCCACCTGACGCGTGGCGAGCGCACGTGCCGTGGGGTTGGGCACGTAGCCGAGCTCGCGCACCGCGGCCTCGACCGCGGCCCGCTTCGCCGGGCTCACGTGCGGGGCGTCGTTGATCACCCGCGACGCGACCGCCCTCGAGACACCCGCGTGGCGCGCGACCTCGTCGAGCGTCGGCACGGAGCTGGGCGCAGGTGTCACCACGGGGCCATCGTGCCGTACGCGCGACGTGGGGTGCTGCACCCCGTCGCGTGCCAGACCGGGCAGCGCTCGCGACGACCCGGCTACAGGCCGCTGCGGACGGCCTTGGTCGGCACCCAGCCGGCGTAGCCGGACACGCGCACCTTGGTCCACGAGCCGCTGTGCGCCAGGAGCGTCACCGGCCGACCTTTGGCGGCACGCAGCACACGGTGCGCCGACGACGACGGCCGCGAGCGCACGTCGACCTTCTTCGCGGTCGAGTACGTGCGGTAGCGCAGGATGTAGTCGGTGTGCACCCAGCCCTTGACCTTCGCGCCGGCGGCGGTGGTGACGGTCACGGGGATGAACCCGTTGACCTTCACGCCGGGCTTGTTCGACAGGCGCGTGTTGGCGGGCACCGTGGTCAGGACCTTGGTGGACGTCGACGCGCCCGCCCGGACGTTGAGGCGCGCGGTCGAGTAGTAGGTGCAGCTCGTCGGCGCGGCGACCGAGCGGTCCGCCGTCGCGAGCGACGTCACCGCGAGACCGTTGGCCGTGAGCCAGGTGCGCGGGTCGGCCGACGTGCCCGCACCGTAGAACGCGCCGTTCCAGACCTCGAGGTGCAGGTGCGGTCCGGTCGCCGGGCCGGACGCGCCGACGTCGGCGATGTGCTGCCCGACCGAGACCGCCTGCCCCAGGCGCACGTACTTCGCCGGGTTCCACATGTGGATGTACGCGAGGTACGTGACCTGGCCGTCGACGACGCTGCGCACCGTGACGTACCCGGCGGTGCCTCCGCTCGGCCGGTGCACGCTCGTCACCGTCCCCGACGCGACCGCGTAGATCGGCGTGCCGTCCTTGGTGGCCATGTCGAGGCCGTAGTGGAACGTCGAGCCGCCGCGCACCGGGATGCAGCGCGCGCCGTAGCCCGAGGTGATCGCATACGTCTTCGCGACCAGCGGCAGCACGATCGTGGTGCCGCCGGGAGTGGTCGCGCGGGTGAGCTTCTTGGGGATCGTCGGCTTCGGCGTGGGGGTCGCGGTCGGCGTCGGCGTGGGCGTGGGCGTCGGCGTGACGGTCGGGGTCGCGGTCGGCGTCGCCGTCGCGGTCGCCGTCGGCTTCGGGGTGGCCGTCGTCTGGGGAGACGAGGTCGCGGCGGTCGCGGGAGTGAGCACGAGCGAGCCGAGCAGGACCGCCCCGGTGGCTGCGCCGACGAGGCGGGTTCCGGTGCGCAGGGCTGTCAGGGGTCGCATGGCGGTGCTCCAGGTGCTCGGTGGTCGGGCGCCCGACGAGCAGGGTGCGCCCCTCACCCCATCGGCCGACGAGGCCCGCGTCCTGAGTGTCCGACGCGCACGATCTGTCCGACCGCCCGGCACATGTGTGCACACGGGCTGCACCCGCGACCAGCAGACGCACCGCTCGACGCGTCATCGCGGTCGCCGGCGATAGCCCGCAGCAACGACGGCCTGTGACCTGGGGTGATGTACGTCGCTGTCCACCATGCGGCGGTTGGGTGGAAATGAGTGGTTCTCGTGTCAGTGGTCGGGGATACGGTCGTCCGGTCGCCCGCGCGCGGTGCCCGGCCATGGCCGGAGACCGCTGTCCGGGCAGCTCGCCTCGGTCGCTCGGCGACCGTGGCCACCGTCGCCGGCAGGTCCGGCGACCGCCCTCGAGGAAGTCGCACCGCGGCCACCGGGGGGCACGCTCATGATCAGGACGACCCTTGGGGGCAGATCCATGAAGAAGACCATCGCCGGCGCAGGCATCGCGCTGCTCACCTCGACCATGCTCCTCGCGGGCTGCTCGAACGACTCGTCGGACGACGCGGCCACCTCGGGTGCGACGACGACCGCCACGTCGACCGACGCCTCGACCGACGGCACGTCCGCGGCGGCCACGCCGTCGGGCGACGTCGAGGTCGTGTCGCAGACCAACCTGACGCTCGACGCCGCCAACGGCACGTTCGACCTCCTCGGCCTCAAGACGAAGGTCGTCGACACCGACGGCAAGGACGTCACGGTCGGTGACGACGCGAACACGTGGCTCGTCGTGAAGCAGGACCCGGAGACCGGCACCGTGCCCGCCGGCTCCGTCGTCACGCTCACGGTCAAGAAGGCCAGCTGAGCTCCCACGCCGGTGCCGCCTGAGCGCGGCACCCCGCACGCCACGATGCCGCGGCGACCTCGCGTCGCCGCGGCATCGTCGTACCCGGACCCGCATCGCACGACGTCCGAGGGACGGGAACCTTTGCACCCCTCGCGGCGTTACCGCTACCGTCGGAGCGACCGATGCCCGGGCACCCGCCCGGTCCGGTCCCATGAGCCGTGCGAGGGAGAGCGATGAGCGTGCAGAACTGCACCGTTGCCCCCGTGGTCGCGCGCGCCCAGGTCGCCGCCGCGACCTGTTGTCGCTGTCTGTAGAGCGCTGGCCCCCTCGTGCGGCCCCAGGTCCGCACCCCGAGGTGATCCCTGTGCCCAGCGCTCGCCCCGCCCAGGAGCGACAGCCCCCGTCGCCCTGACCGTCGGCCCGGAGCCGGCCCCGCCACCCCGCGAGCGGCACACCACCGCGCCGTTCGCAGCATCCAGCACCCCCCGCCGTCGCCGCGAGACGACGGCTCGACCGAAGAGGAACCATGGCACGCATCTACGACGACGCGACGGCGCTCATCGGCAACACCCCGCTCGTCCGCATCAACAAGATCACCGACGGCGCCCCGGCCACCGTGGTCGGCAAGCTCGAGTTCTACAACCCCGCCAACTCCGTCAAGGACCGCATCGGCGTCGCGATCATCGACGCCGCCGAGGAGTCCGGCGAGCTCAAGCCGGGCGGCACGATCGTCGAGGCGACGTCCGGCAACACGGGCATCGCGCTCGCGTTCGTCGGCGCGGCGCGCGGCTACAAGGTCGTCCTGACGATGCCCGAGACCATGTCGAAGGAGCGGCGCGCGCTGCTGCGTGCGTTCGGTGCCGAGCTGATCCTCACGCCGGGCTCCGAGGGCATGAAGGGTGCGGTCAACCGCGCCAACGAGATCGCCGCCGAGCGCGACGGGGCGATCCTCGCGCGCCAGTTCGCGAACACCGCCAACCCCGCGATCCACCGGCGGACGACCGCCGAGGAGATCTGGGCCGACACCGACGGCGAGATCGACATCCTCGTCGCGGGCATCGGCACGGGCGGCACCATCACCGGCGTCGGCCAGGTGCTCAAGGAGCGCAAGCCCGGCGTGCAGATCGTGGCCGTCGAGCCCGCCGAGTCGCCCATCCTCAACGGCGGACAGCCCGGTCCGCACAAGATCCAGGGCCTCGGCGCCAACTTCGTGCCCGAGATCCTCGACACGAGCGTGTACGACGAGGTCATCGACATCGACGCCGACACCGCCGTGAAGTTCGCGCGCCGTGCCGCCGCCGAGGAGGGCCTGCTCGTCGGCATCTCGTCGGGCGCCGCGCTCGCGGCCGCCAAGCAGCTGGCCGAGCGCCCCGAGAACGCGGGCAAGCTGATCGTCGCGATCATCCCGTCGTTCGGTGAGCGCTACCTGTCGACCGTGCTGTACGCGGACCTGCTCGACTGACCCGCCACACGTCCGGGCCGGCGCTCACGCGAGCGCCGGCCCGGACCAGGTCCCGAACCCGTCCCACGCGCCCCCGAGGAACGATGACCACCCTGCTGTCCGCGCTGCGCGAGGACCTCGACGCCGCACGCCGTCGTGACCCCGCCGCGCGCTCCCTCGTCGAGGTGGCGCTCGTCTACCCCGGCCTGCACGCGGTGTGGACCTACCGGGTCGCCCACCGCATGTGGCGTCGCCCCGGCCTGCAGTTCCCCGCGCGCCTCGTGTCCCAGCTGGCACGTGCCGTCACGGGGGTCGAGATCCACCCCGGTGCCCGGCTCGGACGCCGGCTGTTCATCGACCACGGCATGGGCGTGGTCATCGGCGAGACCGCCGAGGTCGGCGACGACGTCGTGCTGTTCCACGGCTCCACGCTCGGCGGCAAGTCGATGCGCAAGGGCAAGCGCCACCCCACGCTGGGCGACGGCGTCGTCGTCGGCGCGGGCGCCAAGGTGCTCGGGCCCGTGTGGGTCGGCGACGGCGCGCAGATCGGCGCGAACGCCGTGGTGATCCACGACGTCCCGCCGGGCGCGATCGCCGTCGGCGTCCCCGCGACGATCCGGCTGCGCACGCCGGCCGCCCCGTTCGACGTCGAGGTCGACGACCCCGCGATCTACATCTGATCCCGTGCCTCCGCTCGCTGTGCTCCGGCTGCCCGACGACGGGCCGCTGCTGACCGACGCCGACGCGAACGACCTGATCGGTTCGGCGTGGGGCGCTCAGGCCGACGTCGTCGCCGTGCCCGTCGCGAGGCTCGACCCCGCGTTCTTCGAGCTCGCGAGCGGCGTCGCGGGCGAGCTCACGCAGAAGTTCGTCAACTACCACCTGGTGCTCGCGGTCGTCGGGGACGTGCGCGCGCACGAGGAGCGCAGCTCGGCGTTCGCGGCGTGGGTCGTCGAGTCGAACCGAGGGCGGCACGTGTGGTTCGTCGTCGACGACGACGCGCTGACCGCCCGCCTCTGACCTCCCTCGTTCGGATTGTTCTAGTTGAGCCATAACAACTAGACTGGTCGCATGCTGCTGCGGATCGACACCTCGTCGCCCGAGCCGCTCTTCGAGCAGATCGGCTCGCAGGTGCGCTCGCTCGTCGCGCGCGGAGACCTGGCCGCGGGCACCCGGCTGCCCGCGGCGCGAGACCTCGCGACGTCGCTCGACGTCAACCTGCACACCGTCCTGCGCGCGTACCAGGACCTGCGCGACGACGGCGTGATCGAGCTGCGGCGCGGCCGGGGTGCCGTCGTCGCCGACGTGCCCGACCACGCCCGGCTGCACGCGGCGATCGACCAGGTCGTCGCGGCGGCCCGCGACCTCGACGTCCCCCCCGCGACGACCATGGCCCTGCTCAAGGAGGCACTGCGATGAGCAACCCCGTCCCCGACCGCCTGCGCACCACGCTGCTGACGCTCGTCGTCCCGGTCGCCCTCCTCGCCGCTGCCACGGCCGTGGCGCTGAGCTGGGCCGACGACCTGCCCGACCCCGTCGCCGTGCACTGGGGCACCGACGGCCCCGACGGGTTCGGGTCGCTCGCCTCGGCGATCTGGCCGATGCTGCTCACCGGTGTCGTGACGTCCGTCGGCGCTTGGGCGCTCGCGTTCTGGGCCGGCCGCGCGTCGGCGACGCGACGGATCGCGACGGGCACGAGCGTCGGGCTCGCCGCCTTCCTCGGCTGCATCATGGTGGGCTCGCTCGCCGGCCAGCGCGGGCTCGCGGACGCGGTCGACGCGGGCGGCTTCGGTCCGACGCTGCTGGTCGCCGTGATCGCCGGCCTCGTCCTCGGTGTCGCGGCGGCGGCGCTCGTGCGCACCGACCGACCGCAGCCGACGACGGCACGCGTCGACCGCGACGCACCCCGGCTCGACCTCGGCGACTCCGAGCGCGCCGTGTGGCGTCGCAGCGTGCACTCGCGCCCGACCCTCGTCGTCGGCACGGTGGCCGTCCTCGCCGTCCTGGTGGCGACCGTCCTCACCCGCATGTGGGCGCTCGGGCTCCTGGCCGTGCTGCTCGCGGCGCTCCTGTGCTCGATGGTCGCGTTCGACGCGACGGTCGACGAGCGCGGGCTCGACGTGCGCAGCCTGCTGGGGTGGCCGCGTGTCCGCGTGCCTCTCGACGAGGTCGAACGTGCCGTCGCGCGGCAGGTCGAGCCGATCAGCGAGTTCGGCGGCTGGGGGTACCGCGTGGGTCGGGGCGGGCGCACGGGCATCGTCCTGCGCAAGGGCGACGGGCTCGAGGTGCACCGCACGGGCGGGCGCATCCTCGTCGTGACCGTGGACGACGCAGCGACGGCAGCCGCCCTGCTCAACGCGCTCGCCGACCGCTCGCGCGCGGTGTGAGACGACCGCTGGCTACTCGCGAGTAACCCCCGGTAGCCTGGGCGACCGCGTCACCGACGACGCGCACGGACTGGAGGACGCACCATGCGGCTGGGCTACTACCTGGGCTACTGGCAGGCGGGTCCCCCGCGAGGCGCGCAGGAGACGGTGCTCGCCGCGGAACAGCTCGGGTTCGACTCCGTGTGGACGGCCGAGGCGTACGGGTCGGACGCGTTCACGCCGCTCGCGTGGTGGGGTTCGAGCACGTCGCGCATCCGGCTCGGCACGTCCATCGTGCAGATGTCCGCACGCACGCCCACGGCCACGGCGATGGCGGCCCTCACCCTCGACCACCTGTCGGGCGGCCGCTTCGTGCTCGGGCTCGGCGCCTCCGGCCCGCAGGTGGTCGAGGGGTGGTACGGGCAGCCGTTCCCGCGACCGCTGGCCCGCACGCGCGAGTTCGTCGCGGTCGTGCGGCAGGTGCTCGCGCGCGAGGCGCCGGTGACGTTCGACGGCGAGTTCTACCAGCTCCCGCTCGACGCCGGCACCGGCCTGGGCAAGCCGCTGCGTCCCACGGTGCACCCGCTGCGCGCCGACCTGCCGATCCACCTCGCCGCGGAGGGGCCCAAGAACATCGCGCTGTCGGCCGAGATCGCCGACGGGTGGCTCCCGCTGTTCTACTCGCCGCGCATGGACGACGAGTACCGCGCGCTGCTCGCCGAGGGCTTCGCGGTGCGGCAGGGCGGCCTGCGCGATCCCGACGAGTTCGAGGTCACCGCCGCGGTCCCGGTGGTCGTCGACGAGAGCGTCGAGGCGGCCGCCGACCAGGTCCGCCCCTTCGTGGCGCTCTACGCGGGCGGCATGGGCGCGAAGGGCGCGAACTTCCACCGCAACGTCCTGGACCGCCTCGGGTACGGCGAGGCGTGCGACGAGATCCAGGCGCACTACCTGGCCGGCGACAAGGAGCGTGCCGCGGCAGCGGTGCCGACCGAGCTGGTGCTCGACATCGGCCTCGTCGGGACCCCTGACGACATCCGCGCCCAGCTCGCCCCCTGGCGCTCGACGGCCGTGACGACGATGCTCGTGCAGGCCGACCCGCGCCGGCTCGCGACGATCGCGGGCGTCTTCGCCGGCTGACGCCCGCACCGCGCCGCCGCGGCGACG
This sequence comes from Cellulomonas sp. HZM, assembly GCF_000708885.1. GTDB lineage: Bacteria > Actinomycetota > Actinomycetes > Actinomycetales > Cellulomonadaceae > Cellulomonas. The sequence continues at coordinate 22,750 of NZ_JEOE01000011.1, forward strand.
CGACCATCCGACGACATCCGAGGGACCGCACGGCTCGATGGACGACGACTACGTGGAGGCCGTGCTCGACCTCGTCGCGCGCATCCCCGCGGGGCGCGCGATGACCTACGGGACTGTCGCGGAGGTCGTGGGCGACGAGCTCGCCGCGGCGGGGCTCGCACGACGCGGCGGCCCCCGTCAGGTCGGCCAGGTGATGGCGCGCGCGGGTTCGGGCGTGCCGTGGTGGCGCGTGGTGAACGCCGCCGGTTCGCCACCCGCACGGCACACGACGCGCGCGCTCGCGCTGCTGCGCGCCGAGCGCACGCCGCTCTCGGCCGACGGCACGCGCGTCGCCTTGCGCGCCGCGATCTGGTTCCCGGACTGACGGGCGCCCCATTTCGCTGGCGGCCTCGCGCCGACGCACGACACGATGTCGCCATGACGCTCCCCGACGGCTACCGCATGGTCGACATCGCCCAGGACCGGCAGGACGAGCTCCTGCACGTCGACGAGCTGGCGTTCGCGTTCGCGACCTCGGCCGAGACCGCGGCCATCGTGCCGATCACGCTCGAGTGGGACCGCACCGCGGGCGTCGAGCGGCCCGACGGGGAGCTCGCCGCCGTCCACTCGTCGTACCGCTACCGCATGCCCGTGCCGGGCGGGGACGTGGCGTGCGCCGGGCTGACCTGGGTGGGCGTGCGTCCCGACGAGCGCCGGCGGGGACTGCTCTCGGCCATGATCGACGCGCACTTCGCGCGGTCGCTCGCACGCGGCGAGGTCGTCTCGGCGCTGTGGGCCGCCGAGTCGGCGATCTACGGTCGCTTCGGCTACGGCGCCGCGTCGACGCACGTCGAGGCGACGCTCGCGCGCCGCGCTCCCCTGCGCGACGTGCCGGGCGCCGACCGGCTCACGGTCCGGTTCGACACCGTGGCCCCCGAGCGGGACACGGACCTGGTGCAGCAGTTGCACGTCGCGGCGGGCGCCGGACGGCCCGGGTGGTTCACGCGGTCGACCGACGCCTGGCGTCGTCGTGCGGTCGCCGACCCGCCCGCCTGGCGGGACGGCGGCGAGCCCCTGCGCATCGCGACCGTGCACGACGCCGAGGGCGAGCCGCGCGGCTACGCGCTCGTGCGTCGCAAGGAGACGTGGGCCCCGCAGGGTCCCCGGTACACCGTGCGTCTGCGCGAGGTCGTGGCGCTCGACGCGGCGGCCGCCCGCAGGCTGTGGGGTTTCCTGCTCGACCTCGACCTCACCTCCGAGGTGGGCGTCGCCAACCTCGCGACCGACGACGTCCTGCTCCAGCTGCTGCTCGACGTGCGCGGCGCGCAGCTCTCGCTCGTCGACAACCTCTGGGTGCGCGTGCTGGACGTCGCTGGCGCTCTCGAGGGCCGGTCGTACGCCGCCCCGCTCGACGTGGTGCTCGAGCTGACGGACGCGCGCGTGCCCGCGAACGCCGGCCGCTGGCGGCTCACGACGACCGACGTGCGCGACGACGGGACATGGGCGGCGCGGGCCGCACGGACCGAGGAAGCGGCCGACGTCGCGCTCGACGTGCGCGAGCTGGGCGCGGCCTACCTCGGCGGCCGCTCGATGTCCGCGATGGTGCGCGCGGGCCTCGCCGCCGAGCACCGCCCCGGAGCGGCGGCGGCTGTCACGACGGCCTTCTCGTCGCCGCTCGCGCCGGTGTGCTCGTACGTGTGGTGAGAGCTCAGCGCTCCCGCTCGTAGGCGGTCAGCAGGTCGATGCGCCGCTGGTGGCGCTCGCCCCGGCTGAACGGCTCGGCGAGGAACGCGTCGACCAGCTCGGTGGCCTCGTCGACCGAGTGCTGACGAGCGCCGATGGAGACGACGTTCGCGTCGTTGTGCTGACGGGCCAGGCGCGCGGTGTCGAGGTTCCACGCGAGCGCGGCGCGCACGCCGTCGACCTTGTTGGCCGCGATCTGCTCGCCGTTGCCCGAGCCGCCGATCACGATGCCGAGCGAGCCGGCGTCGGCGACGACGGCCTCACCCGTCTCGAAGCAGAACGGCGGGTAGTCGTCGGACTCGTCGTACCCGTGCGCGCCGTGGTCGGCGACGTCGTGCCCCGCCGCTCGCAGGTGCTCGACGAGCGCGACCTTGAGCTCGTAGCCGGCGTGGTCGGAACCGATGTGGATGCGCATGCGCCCATCCTGCCGCACCCGGACCCGTCCGTGTCGGTACGGATCCGTAGGCTGTGCCCATGACGAGCCCCGCGCCGCGCAGCGGCATCGACCTGACCGCCCTCGACCCCGCCGTCCGCCCGCAGGACGACCTCTTCCGGCACGTCAACGGCCGCTGGGTGGCGGCGCACGAGATCCCGGCCGACCGCGCGATGGACGGCTCGTTCCGCGCGCTGCACGACCAGGCCGAGGAGCAGGTGCGCGACATCATCACGGACGCGGCGGCCACGGCCGACGCCGACGGGGTCGAGGCGAAGATCGGCGCCGTGTACGCGAGCTTCATGGACACCGAGGCGATCGAGGCCGCGGGCACGGCGCCGCTGCGGACCGACCTCGCCCTCGTCGAGGCGGCGACGTCGCAGGCGGAGCTCACGGGTGCTCTCGGCGCGCTGCAGCGCACGGGCGCGGGCGGGGCCGTCGGCTTCTGGATCGACAACGACGCCAAGGACCCCGAGCGGTACGTCGTCTACCTCTACCAGTCGGGCCTCGGCCTGCCCGACGAGTCGTACTACCGCGACGAGCAGTACGCCGCGGTGCTCGAGGCCTACGGTCCGCACGTCGAGCGGATGCTCACGCTCGCCGGTGTCGCGGACGCAGCCGACGCCGCCGCTCGCGTCGTGGGGCTCGAGAAGAAGCTCGCGGCGGGGCACTGGGACGTCGTGAAGGACCGCGACGCCGACCTGACGTACAACCCGACGACGCTCGCCGCGCTCGCCGCGTCCGCGCCCGGGTTCGACTGGCACGCGTGGGCCGTCGCGCTGGGGGCACCGGCCGGCTCGCTCGACCAGGTCGTCGTCCGCGAGCCGTCGTTCGCCGAGACGTTCGCAGCGCTCTGGCAGTCGGAACCTGTCGAGGACTGGAAGGCGTGGCTCACCTACCACGTGGTCAGCGACCGTGCGCCGTACCTGACCGACGAGATCGTGCAGGCCAACTTCGACTTCTACGGCCGCACGCTCACCGGTGCCCAGGAGGTGCGCGACCGCTGGAAGCGCGGCGTGGCGCTCGTGCAGGGCGTGCTGGGCGAGGCGGTCGGCAAGGTCTACGTGGAGCGGCACTTCCCGCCCACGCACAAGGAGCGCATGGACGTGCTCGTCGCCAACCTCGTCGAGGCGTACCGCGAGTCCATCACCGCCCTGGACTGGATGGGTGAGGAGACGCGCGTCAAGGCGCTCGCCAAGCTCGACGCGTTCACGCCGAAGATCGGGTACCCCGTGCGCTGGCGCGACTACGACGCTCTGACGGTGCAGGCCGGCGACCTCGTCGGCAACGTCAGGCGCGCCAACGCGTTCGAGCAGGACCGCGAGCTCGCGAAGATCGGCCGGCCCATCGACCGCGACGAGTGGTTCATGACGCCGCAGACCGTCAACGCGTACTACAACCCGGGCATGAACGAGATCGTCTTCCCGGCGGCCATCCTGCAGCCGCCGTTCTTCGACGCGGATGCCGACGACGCGGTCAACTACGGCGGGATCGGTGCGGTCATCGGCCACGAGATCGGGCACGGCTTCGACGACCAGGGCTCGAAGTACGACGGCGCCGGCCGGCTCGAGGACTGGTGGACCGCCGAGGACCGCGCCGAGTTCGAGAAGCGCACGTCGGCGCTCGTCGCGCAGTACGACGCGTTCTCTCCCGCACAGCTCGACGGCTCGCACCACGTCAACGGGGCGCTGACCATCGGCGAGAACATCGGCGACCTGGGCGGGCTGTCGATCGCGCTGACGGCGTACCGCATCGCACTGGGCACGCCGCTCGAGGACGCACCGGTGATCGACGGCCTCACGGGCGTGCAGCGCGTGATGCTGGGCTGGGCCCAGGTGTGGCAGTCGAAGGGTCGCGACGAGGAGGTCGTCCGTCGCCTCGCCACCGATCCGCACTCCCCCAACGAGTTCCGCTGCAACGGCGTGGTCCGCAACGTCGACGCGTTCTACGACGCGTACGACGTCCAGCCGGGCGACGCGCTGTACCTCGCTCCCGAGGACCGGGTGCGTATCTGGTGACCTCGAGCTCCTCGCGGTGCCCGTGCTGCAGCGGCCTCACGTTCGAGGAGTGCTGCGGCCCGGTGCACCGCGGGGAGCGGGCCGCAGCGACGGCCGAGCAGCTCATGCGGTCCCGCTTCAGTGCGTTCGCGCTCGGCGACGCCGACCACCTGCTGCGCTCGTGGCACCGCAGCACGCGCCCCGACCGTCTCGAGCTCGACCCCGACGTGCGGTGGTACCGGCTCGACGTGCTCGCGACGAGCGCGGGCGGCCCGTTCGACGCCACCGGAGCCGTGGAGTTCGAGGCCTTCCACCGTCCGACCCGGCGCGGCGACGGCGAGCCCGGCTCGCTGCGCGAGCTCAGCCGCTTCGTGCGGGGCGACGAGGGCTGGCAGTACGTGGACGGGGACCTGCGAGGCTGACGCGCGCGCCTACGTCGCGTTGCCGACCTTCTCCCACGAGGCGCGCGAGAGCCGGAAGCCGTCGCCCTTGCCGTTGACGCACGTGACGCCGTCGGTCGCGCTCGTGCAGGTGTAGTCGCCCGCGTTAGCGGACATCCCGTACTCGAGCACGGGTACGTCGGTCGCGACGGCCCTCGTGGTGGTGGACGACGACTGGCACGGGAACGACACGTCGCTGCCGTGCAGGGCCATGACGTGCCCGCGCTCGCCGTCGCAACCGTTCGCCTTCGGCTGCGAGTACGTGTAGCTCGCGATCGTGCACGTCACACCGTCGTCCTGCATGACGCACCCGATGTTGCGGCTCGGCAGGCCGAACTGCGTCGGCCCGTCCGCCGTCCCGCTCGCACCTGTCGTCGCGGGCGCGCCGGGCGTCGACGTGGACGGCGGCCCGGACGGTCCCTGCCCCTGCGGGGACCCCCCGCCGGACGTCGTGACGGCGATGACCACGAGCAGGAGCACGAGCACGACGTCGACCACGAGCCACGTGCGGGTGGTTCGCGTCCAGGTCATGAGCTCGTCACCTCGGGGCCGGGGTCGGGGGCCGGACCAGGATCACACGGGACGAACCGGACGTGCCAACCGGCTGGTCAGCGCGCGTCCGTGACCCGTGGACGACGTTCAGAACCGCGGGCCGTCGGTGCGCGAGCGCTTCAGCTCGTAGAAGCCCGGCACGCGCGTCATGGCGACGAGGCCGTCGAACAGCTGCAGCGCCGCCTCTCCCGTCGGCGCCGGGGTCACGACCGGGCCGAAGTAGCCGACGCCGTCGATCGCGACGACGGGCGTGCCCACGTCGTCGCCGACGAGCGCGATCGCCTCGGCGTGCGACGCGCGCAGCAGGTCGTCGACCTCGTCGGTGCCGCCCACCTGCGCGAGCGAGGCGGGCAGGCCGACCTCGGCGAGCGACTCCTCGATGATCGCCGCGGTGTCGCTGCGGCCACCGGGGTGGCGACGGCTGCCCAGCGCGTCGTACAGCGGCTTGACGACGCCATCGCCGTGGTCGCGCTGCGCCGCGACGACCACGCGCACGGCTGCCCAGCCGTCCGTCATCAGGTCGACGTAGCGCTGCGGCAGGTCGTCGCGCCCCTCGTTGAGCACCGACAGCGACATCACGTGCCACCGCACGTCGACGTCGCGGTGCCGCGCGACCTCGTCCATCCACCTCGACGTCATCCAGGCCCACGGGCAGGCCGGGTCGAACCAGAAGTCGACGACGGGCGTCAGCGGGACGGCGATCTCGGGCACAGGGTCTCCTCGGTCGTGCGGACGGACGCCCCATCCTCACCCCGGACCGGCGGACGTGCAGCACTCCTCCGCAGGTCGGACACCCGCGGCCCGCATCCCGGCTCCGACCCGACCTGCCGTCCGCGTGCTGCGTGGGATCATGGTGACCCGGCCACGAGCCGACCCCCACACGCTCGAAGGAGACCCGCGTGCCCGCCGAGAACCTCACCCGGGCGGAGGCGCGCGGTCGCGCCGCCGTCGTGACGACCCACTCGTACGACGTGACCCTGGACCTCACCACCGGGCCGACGACGTTCGCGTCGCGCACGGTGGCCCGGTTCTCGGCAACGCCCGGTGCGAGCACGTTCGTCGACCTCATCGCCCCGACGGTGCACGAGGTGGTCCTCAACGGACGGTCGCTCGACGTCGCGCAGGTGTTCGCCGACTCGAGGATCGCGCTCGACGACCTCGCGGAGGAGAACGAGCTCCTCGTCGTCGCCGACTGCGCCTACATGAACACCGGCGAGGGTCTGCACCGCTTCGTCGACCCGGTCGACGACGAGGTGTACCTGTACTCGCAGTTCGAGGTGGCCGACTCGCGGCGGGTGTTCGCGGTGTTCGAGCAGCCCGACCTCAAGGCGACGTTCGCGTTCACGGTCACCGCGCCCGCGCACTGGGTCGTCGTCTCCAACTACCCGGCGCTCGGTGAGCCCGTGCCTGTCGAGGGCGGCACCAACCTCAACGGTGGTGTCGACGAGGGCACGGCCACGTGGACGTTCGAGACCACCCCGCGCCTCGCACCGTACGTCACCGCCGTCGTGGCCGGCCCGTACCACCACGAGCACGGCTCGCTGACCAGCAGCGACGGTCGCGAGATCCCGCTGGGCGTGTACTGCCGCGGCTCGCTCGCCGATCACCTCGACACCGACAACATCCTCGACATCACGCGCGCGGGCTTCGACTTCTTCGAGCGGACGTTCGGCGTGCCGTACCCGTTCGCGAAGTACGACCAGCTGTTCGTGCCCGAGTTCAACGCGGGCGCGATGGAGAACGCCGGCGCGGTCACCTTCCTCGAGTCCTACGTGTTCCGGTCCAAGGTGCCGGACGCGACGGTCGAGCGCCGGGCCGTGACGATCCTGCACGAGCTCGCCCACATGTGGTTCGGCGACCTGGTGACGATGCGCTGGTGGGACGACCTGTGGCTCAACGAGTCGTTCGCGGAGTACGTCTCGACGCTCGCGACGGCCGAGGCGACCCGCTGGACCAGCGCCTGGACGACGTTCTCCTCGCTCGAGAAGAGCTGGGCCTACCGCCAGGACCAGCTCCCGTCGACCCACCCGATCGTCGCCGACATGCGCGACCTCGAGGACGTCGAGGTCAACTTCGACGGCATCACGTACGCCAAGGGCGCGAGCGTGCTCAAGCAGCTCGTGTCGTGGGTCGGCCAGGACAGGTTCTTCGAGGGAGTGCGCGCGTACTTCGGCAAGCACGCGTGGGGGAACACCGAGCTGCGGGACCTGCTCGTCGAGCTCGAGGCGACGTCCGGGCGCGAGCTCACCTCGTGGTCCGGCCTGTGGCTCGAGAAGGCGGGCGTCACGCTCCTGCGGCCCGACCTGGAGACCGACGACGACGGGACGATCACATCGTTCGCCGTGCTGCAGGAGGTGCCCGACGAGCACCCCGTGCAGCGCCCGCACCGCCTCGCGATCGGCGGGTACGACCTCGTCGACGAGCGCCTCGCGCGCACGGTCCACGTCGAGCTCGACGTTGACGGCCCGCGCACCGAGGTCCCCCGGCTGGTCGGCACGCGGCGCCCGCTGCTCCTGCTCGTCAACGACGACGACCTCGCGTACGCCAAGGTGCGCCTCGACGAGCAGTCGTGGGCGGCCGCGATCGAGCACCTCGGCGCGTTCGACGACTCGCTGCCCCGGACCCTGGTGTGGGCGGCTGCGTGGGACGCGACGCGCGACGGCGAGACGCCCGCGCGCGACTTCGTCGACCTCGTGCTCGGCAACATCGCGCACGAGACCGACTCCTCGGTGGTGCTCGTCCTGCTGCGGCAGCTGACGACGACGCTCGACCTGTACGTCGCGCCCGAGCACCGCGACGCGGTCGGTGCCGCCGCGGCGGACCGGCTGCTCGACCTCGCGCGTGCCGCCCAGGGCGGCTCGGACGCGCAGCTGCAGCTCGTCAAGGCGTTCGCAGCGCGCGCGAGCACCGACGCGCAGCTGGACGCCGTCGCCGCGGTGCTCGACGGGCGCGACGAGCTCGACGGGCTGCCGATCGACACCGACCTGCGCTGGGAGCTCCTGACGTCGCTCGTCGCGGGCGGCCGCTCGGGCGAGACCGAGATCGCGGTCCAGCTCGCCGACGACCCGACCGCGACCGGTCACCGCGCCGCCGCGGCCGCGCGCGCCGCCGTCCCGACCGCGGCGGACAAGCGGGCCGCGTGGGACGCCGCTGTCGAGCACGGCGAGCTCGCCAACGCGCTGCAGGCGGCGACGATCGCCGGCCTCGAGCGCGTGCACGACCGCGCGCTGCTCGTGCCGTTCGTCGAGCCCTACTTCGACGCGCTCGAGCGCGTGTGGGCGGAGCGGACCAACGAGATGGCGCAGAACGTCGTCGTGGGCCTCTACCCCACCCTCCTGGCCGACCACGTCGACGTGCTCGGCGCGACCGACGCGTGGCTCGGGTCTCACACGGAGGCACCGGCCGCGCTGCGTCGTCTGGTGCTCGAGTCGCGCGACGGCGTGCGCCGCGCCCTCGCCGCCCAGGAGACCGACCGCCGGGCCTGAGGCATCGACGACGACCGGCCCCCGCACCGGACGGTGCGGGGGCCGGTCGTCGTCGGTCGACTGTCAGGCGGCCGTCAGGCGCACGCCTGACCGTTCAGGACGTGCACGGCCGGGTTGAGACCCGCGTCCGCGCCCGTGCCGAGGTAGCCGAACGCGATCGACCTCCCGGGCGCGATCGTCGAGGTCAGCGGCACGCTCGTCGCCGTGACGACCTGACCGCCCTGCGTGATCTTCGCTCCGAGGTCGGCCTTCGCCTTCTGCGTCCCGGAGAACGCGAACGTGAGCTTCCAGCCCTTGATGGCCGTCTTGCCGGTGTTCTTGACGACGACGCTCGAGACGAACGCGCCGTGCCACGCCTTGCTCGTGACCTGCGTGACCTTGCACGTCGGCGTCGGCAGCGCGACCTTGGCGTTCTGGACCAGCTCACGTGCGAGCTGGTCGAACCACTGCCCGGCGTCGGGGTCCTCGATCCCGCGCTCGGGGTCGGTCGGCCCTCCGGTGCCGCGGTAGCACTTGCCGTCGGACTCGCCGGGGATCTTGATCCACAGCAGCGCGTCGACGTACGCGTCGCCGGTGCTGAGCGTCGGGAGGTCGCCCAGACCCCGTCCCGGCGGGTTGCACCAGGTCTCGGCGTCGGAGTACTTGCCGGCGGGCGGCGTCCAGTAGCCCTTGCCGTTGCGGCTCGTGTCGATGACGCCGTGCTTCATGGTCGCCGGGTCCGGCGTGCGGTTCGCGTTCGCGTAGGCGGTCGCGTAGGCGGCGTCCGTGAGCGCCCACGTCGAGAAGTCGCCCGGGCTCGCCGGGTAGTACTGGCTCGCGCACCACGCGGGCTGGTATCCCGCGTTCGTCACGAGATCGAGGCACTGCGAGATCCACGACGAGTACTTCGCCGACTGGTCCGTGGGGCCGTAGTTGGACGAGTTCACGAACCAGCCGTCGGCGCGCTGGACGCCTGCCTTGATGAGCCGGTCGGTGATGTCACCGACCGAGAGCCAGTTGGTGTTGCCGGCGTCGAGGTAGACCTTCGTCGCCGCGTTCTTCTTGAACGAGTCGACCGCGTGGTTGAACTGCGCGTACCGGTTCGCGACGGCCGTGGCGGGGTCGGCCTCGGCCGGCTGGCACCACTCGGCGTTGCCGTTGATGTCGGTGTTGAAGGGGATGATCCCGAGGCCGTCGGGCTCCAGGATCACGGTGGCCTTGCGGTGCCCGATCCCCGCGGCCATCGCGTCGATCCAGGCGGCGTAGGCCGCGGTGTCGGCCGCGCCGCCCGCGGAGTACTGCGAGCAGTCGCGGAACGGCAGGTCGTAGGCGACGAGGACGGGCACCGAGCCGTCCGCGGCCGCGGAGCTCACGTAGGCGTCGACGCTCGCGCGGACCTCGGCGGGCGTGCCCTTGGTGAACCAGCGCGCGGTCGGCTGGTTGGCCATGGCGAGCGCGTCGGCCCGCGCCTGGCCGGTGCGGGAGGCCGCGGCCTGCGCCGCCGTGCCCGCGACGTCGATGTAGAGGCGGTCGGACGACGAGCCCGCGCTCGGTGCGGGGGACGTGCTCGCGCTCGAGGACGTGGCCGTCGCGAGGCAGAGCCCTGCGACGACGGCCAACGACGTGCCCGCGGTGATCGCGCGGCGGCGTACGGCTGATCTCATTGGTAGCGCTTCCAATCTTGCCGGGCCGACGCTCCGTCGCGTCGGTCTGTCGAGGGTCGCCGGAGGTGACGTCGCAGGTCACACGACGCATCTTCGTGCCGCGTGGGTTCCCGTTCCGATCCTGCGCGGGTCCCGAGGGGGAGACGACCCGCGCCCAGTGTGCACCGTTCGCCCGGGTTCGCGCCAGAGGTGTGGACGCGCTTCCACCCGAACGTGCGCCGAGGCCGTCGGGACGTGCGGGTTCAGGAGCCGAGGACCGCCGCGAGCGAGCGCAGCCGCGCGTTCGTGAACAGGTCGTCGACCAGCACGAGGGTGCCCGAGGAGTCCGCGAGCGGGACCTTCCAGTTGGGGTACTCCTGGTCCGTCCCCGGCTGGTTCTGCGCGCGCCGCTCCCCCACCGCGTCCACGAGCCCGACGCCGAGCAGCACCGCGGGCGTCGCCATGACGTACCGGTGCAGCGCCTCGACCACCTCACGTTCCGACGGGTCGTCACCGAGCAGCCCACGCTCGCGCACCGCGGCGAGCATCCGCTCGCGCTCGGCGTCAGCCGCGGCGCGAACCACCGGAACGGGATCGGTCAGCAGACCCAGTCGCTCGCGGATCGCGACGTGCTCGCCCGCGAGGTACCCCGCGGTGGGCGGCAGGTCGTGCGTCGTGACGGTCGCCAGCACGAGCCGTCGGTAGTCCTGCGGTGCGAGCGGCCCGCCGTGCAGGTCGTGCTCGAACCACAGCACCGACGTGCCCAGGACACCCCGCTCGCTGAGGTAGTCGCGCACCCAGGGCTCGACCACGCCGAGGTCCTCGCCGATGACGATCGCGCCCGCGCGCTGCGCCTCGAGCGCCAGGATGCCCACGAGCGCCTCGTGGTCGTAGCGCACGTAGGCGCCCTCGTCGGCCCCCGCGCCCTCCGGGACCCACCACAGCCGGAACAGGCCGATGACGTGGTCGATGCGGATGGCCCCCGCGTGCCGCAGGACGGTCCGCAGCATGTCCCGGTACGGCCGGTAGCCCGCGCGGGCCAAGGCCTGCGGGTGCCACGGCGGCTGGGACCAGTTCTGACCCTGCTGGTTGTACATGTCCGGCGGGGCGCCCACGGTCGCGCCGCGCACCAGCACGTCGCCGAGCGCCCACACGTCCGCGCCCGCGGGGTGCACGCCCACCGCGAGGTCGTGCATGATCCCGATCGCCATGCCGGACTCGCGCGCCGTGCGCTGGGCCACCGCGAGCTGCTCGTCGCTCACCCACTGCAGCCAGGTGTGGAAGGCAACCCGGTCCGCGAGCGCCTCACGCTCCGCGGCGACCGCGGGCGACGCGGGGTCCTCGAGCTCGGTCGGGATCGTCTCCGCGCCGTACTTCTCGGCGAGAGCGCTCCACAGCGCGAACGTCTCCAGCCCCGGTCCCTGCTCGGCGACGAACGCGTCGAACGCGACCTGGCGTGCTGCCGGGAGCGGCACGGTGAAGATCACCTGCAGCGCCGCGAGCTTGGCCTCCCACGCGGCGTCGCGGTCGATCGGGCCCGGGTCCGTGTCGAGCGCCACGACGGGCTCCGCGGCCCACTCGACGAGCGAGCGGTCGGCCGACGAGAGGTACGCCGCCTCGGGGATCGCCTCGGGACGGACGTACAGGGGGTTCACGAACCGGCGGGTCGTCGGCAGGTACGGCGACGGCGTCATGGGGACCGCCGGCTCGGCGGCGTGCAACGGGTTGATGAGCAGGAAGTCCGCGCCCACGTCGCCTGCGAGCACCCCGAGGTCCGCGAGGTCGACGAGGTCGCCGACGCCCCACGACCGACGGGACCGCACCGAGTAGAGCTGCGCCATGAGGCCCCACATGCGCCCGTGCTCGAGCTCGGGCGGGAGCTCGAGCCGGTCCGGCGTCACGACGAGCACGCAGCGCGCACGCGCACTCGGGCCGTCGGCGCGCAGCTCGTGCCAGCCGAGCGGCAGGTCGGACGGCACGGTGAACGACGCCCGCCCCACCATGCGGCCGTCGACCGAGCGGGGCGCGACGTAGACGTCGGCCTGCGGGACGTCCCGCCGGCCTCCCCCGACCTCGGGGTCGAGCTCGATCCACACCGACACCGGGTCGCCGTCGGTCACGTGCACGGGGACGTGCACGGTGCGACCGCTGCGCACGACGACCACGGGCGGCAGCACGCGCCGCCACGGCTGGTCGTCCACGTGGGCCAGGGCGACGTCGATGCGCTCGGGCGACGACGCATCGACCCCGAGCGCCCGCAGGACGTTGCGCAGCGTCGTCGCGGACGCCGCCTTGAGCTCGCCGTGGAAGCCCCAGTGGTCGGGCGCGACCCCGTGCGCCGCCGCGAGGCGGAGCAACGATTCGGAGGGCACGTCGTTCTCGTCGACCACACCCCGATCCTGCCAGAGGCCCAGGCCACGGCGCAGGACGAGGCAACCCGGCGCGGGTCGAGGCCGGGTGCGACGACGCGGCGTCGCGAGCTCGTCGTAGCCTTGCGGACCATGACGGCCCCCTCGCTGCCCCCCGCAGCGCGCACGTACCCCGACGCCCCGCGCCTCGACCTCGTCGAGGACCTGCACGGCCACCTCGTCGCCGACCCCTACCGCTGGCTCGAGGACGCGGGCGCGGACGAGACGCGCGCGTGGTCGCACGAGCAGGACGATCTGTACGGGGCCCACCGCTCGACGTACCCCGACGAGGGGCCGTTCGCCTCGGCACGCCTCGTCGCCCGTCTGCACGAGCTGCTCGGTGCCGGCTTCGTCGGCACCCCTGCGTGGCGCGGCGACCGCAGGTTCTTCTCGCGGCGCGCGGGGGACCAGGAGCACGCCGTGGTGGTCGTGGCCGAGCCGGACGGCAGCGAGCGCGTGCTCGTCGACCCGATGGTGCTCGACCCCGCCGGGACGACGACGCTCGACTCGTGGCAGCCCTCGAAGGAGGGCGATCTGCTCGCCTACCAGGTCTCGCACGGCGGCACCGAGGAGAGCGTCCTGCACGTGCTCGATGTCGCCACGGGCGACCTCGTCGACGGCCCGATCGACCGCGCCCGCTACTCCCCCGTCGCCTGGCTCCCGGGGGGCGACGCGTTCTTCTACGTCCGGCGGCTCGCGCCCGACCGTGTCCCGGCCGACGAGCAGCAGTACCACCGCCGCGTGTGGCTGCACCGCGTCGGTGCGGACCCCGCCGAGGACGTCGAGGTGTTCGGCGCCGGTCTGGAGCTCACGAACTACTACGGCGTGTCCGTCTCGCGCGACGGTCGCTGGCTGATCGTCTCCGCCTCCGCCGGCACCGCACCGCGCACCGACGTCTGGATCGCCGACCTCGACACGCCGGGCGTGCCCGAGCTCGAGGAGGTCGTCGTCGGCCTCGACGCCGAGACGGGCGCCTGGGTCGGCCGCGACGGACGGCTGTGGGTCCACACCGACCTCGACGCGCCGCGCGGCAGGCTCGCCGTGACCGACCCGACGCGCCCAGGCGTGCGGCATTGGCGCACCGTGCTCGAGCAGGACGAGACGGCGGTGCTCGAGGGCGTGGCCTTCACCGACGACGGCGACCCCTCGGCGCCGACGCACCTGCTCGCGAGCTGGCGCCGGCACGCGGTGTCCGAGGTGACGGCGCACGACCCCGCCACGGGAGAACGGACCGGCGAGGTGACGCTGCCCGGTCTGGGGTCCGTCTCCGGGCTGGTCACCCGGCCCGAGGGCGGTCCGGACGTGTGGTTCACGTACACCGACCACACGACCGTGCCCGCGGTGCACCGGTACGACGCCAGGACCGGCCGCGTCGAGCTCTGGGCTTCGCCGCCCGGGACCGTCGCCGACGTACCGGACGTGCGCGTGCAGCAGGTCGAGGTCACCAGCGCCGACGGGACGACGGTCCGGGCCTTCGTCGTCGCGCGCGCGGACGCCCTGGCCGACGACGGGACGCCGCTGTCCCCCGCACCGACCGTGCTCTACGGCTACGGCGGCTTCCAGATCTCGCTCGACCCCGCCTACTCCGCGTCCACGCTCGCATGGGTCGAGGCGGGCGGGGTGCACGTCGTCGCGAACCTGCGCGGCGGCGGCGAGGAGGGCGAGCGGTGGCACCGCGACGGGATGCGTGAGCACAAGCAGAACGTGTTCGACGACTTCCACGCGGTCGCACGGTGGCTCGTCGAGCACGGCTGGACCACGAGCGAGCAACTCGCCTGCTGGGGCGGTTCCAACGGCGGCCTGCTCGTGGGCGCCGCGCTCACGCAGCAGCCCGAGCTGTTCGCCGCGGTGGTGTGCTCCGCGCCGCTGCTCGACATGGTGCGCTACCAGCGCTTCGGCCTGGGCGTGACGTGGACCGAGGAGTACGGCGACGCCGGCGACCCCGTCGAGCTCGGCTGGCTGCTCGGGTACTCGCCGTACCACCGCGTCGTCGACGGGACCCGCTACCCCGCGACGCTGTTCACCGTCTTCGAGGGAGACACGCGCGTCGACCCGTTGCACGCGCGCAAGCTCGCGGCGGCGCTGCAGGCCGCGACGAGCGGCGAGGCACCGGTGCTCGTGCGGCGCGAGACCGGCGTCGGGCACGGCGGGCGGTCGCTGTCGCGGACCGTGGGCCTCACCGCGGAGCAGCTGCAGTTCGTCGCCACGGCCACCGGGCTCGCCACGGCCACGGGGCTCGTCGCGGTCGCCGGGCACACCGCCGGGCACGACGGGGGTGCGGCATGAGGTTCGCCCCGTCCCCCGACCCGAGCGCGACGCCCGGCGTGCTGCCGGACAAGGCGACGCCGAGCGGGCTCTGGGAGTGGTTCGTCGGCATCCCCCTGAACGTCATCATCATCGTCGGCGTCAGCAGCGTCGTCCTGGCGCTGCTGCGTCGCGTCATCCGGACCGTGACCGACCACGTGGCCGAGGGCACCCCGATCGCGGCACGCGCCGGCCTGCAGGACACCGCCGTCGGGAGCGCGCTGCTCAAGGCCGACCCGCTCGCGACGGCGCGACGCGCGCAGCGTGCGCGCACGCTCGGCTCGGTGCTGCGCTCGACCGCGTCGATCCTCGTCGGCGCGATCGCGCTGTTCCTCGTGCTCGACCAGCTCGGCGTCAACATCGCGCCGTTCATCGCGTCCGCGGGCATCGTCGGCGTCGCGCTCGGCTTCGGTGCGCAGAGCCTCGTGAAGGACTTCCTCACCGGGACGTTCATGCTGCTCGAGGACCAGTACGGCGTGGGCGACGTCGTCGACGTCGGCCCCGCCAACGGCACGGTCGAGGCAGTGACGCTGCGCGTGACGAAGGTGCGCGACGCCGACGGCACGCTCTGGTACGTCCCGAACGGGTCGATGGTGCGCGTCGGCAACAAGACGCAGGGCTGGTCGACCGCTGTCGTCGAGGTCGACGTCGACTACTTCGCGGACCTCGACGAGGTGCGCGCGCTGCTGCAGGAGGCCGCAGCCCGCGTGGTCGCCGACCCGCAGGTGGGGCCCGACGTGCAGGGCGAGCCCGTCATCACGGGCATCGAGCGGCTCAGCGCCGACTCGGTGACCCTGCGGCTCAAGATCCGCACGTCACCGGCGCGGCAGTGGGAGGTCGCCCGCGCGCTGCGGACGCAGACCCGCCACGTGCTCGAGGTCGCGGGCGTCCCGCTCGCGGGCCAGCGCGATGCGCTCGCCGCGCACCGCGAGCGGGTGGTGGCTCCTGCCGCGGACGAGCCGGGCGACGCGGCGGACCGTCCGGCAGCGCAGGAGGACGAGCCGACGGGGCCGGAACCCGCCTGAGCCGGCCGGCGTCACGGACTGGCGTGACGGGCCGGCCGTGACGGACTCGCTCAGCGCAGGGAGTCCAGCTCCGCGGCGAGGTTGTCCGCCTCGGGGCCGACGATGACCTGCACGATGCGACCCGAGCGCACGACACCGAACGCGCCGGACGCCTTGAGAGCGGCCTCGTCGACCAGCTGGGAGTCACCGACCTCGACCCGCAGCCGCGTGATGCAGGGCTCGAGGTCCACGACGTTCGAGTCGCCACCCAGCGCTGCGAGGATCTGCTCTGCCTTGCTCAACTGGACTCCTCTGTTCTGCCGGCGCGGGCTGGCCGCACGACGTTCGACGTCTCGTCAAGGGTAACGCTCGTCACGCCCTGCGCCGGACCGTCTCACGGACGGTCGTGCAGATGGGACGACACGGCCGCGCCGTGTCGTGCCTGCTGGCGCACGGGGCCGCCCGGGGACCAGACTGCGAGGACTCGACGAGGAGGTCAGCACAGGTGAGCCCGCAGCCCCCCACGGTCGTCACCGGCATCGGCGTGAGCCCCGGCCGCGTCGCGGCCCCGGCCGTCCGCATGCCCGACCCGGTCCCCGAGCCGCCCGCCGGGCGCCGCCTGGCGCCGGGCACGGACCACGACGCCGAGGCCGCACGCATCGGCGAGGCCGCGGAGCGCGTCAAGGCCGGGCTCGACGAGCTCGCCGACCGCACCGAGGGCGACGCGGCCGACCTGCTGCGCACGACCGCGGCGATGGCCACCGACCCGACGCTGGTCGACGACGCGGTCGCGCGCGTGATGTCCGACCACCTCGTGCCCGAGCGTGCCGTCTGGGAGGCCGCCGCGTCGGTCTCCGCGCAGTTCGAGGAGCTGGGCGGGCTGTTCGCGGAGCGCACGCGCGACGTCGCCGACGTCCGTGACCGCCTCGTCGCGGAGCTCACCGGCCGTGCCGCACCCGGCGTGCCCGAGCGCGACCAGCCGTTCGTGCTCGTCGCGGTGGACCTCGCGCCCGCCGTCGTCGCGACGATGGACACCGACCGCGTGCTCGCGATCGCCACCGCCGAGGGCGGACCGACGGCGCACACCGCGATACTCGCGCGCGCCCGCGGCGTCCCGGCGGTCGTCGCGGCACGCGGGCTGCTCGACGGCCTGGCCGACGGCGCGACGGTGGTGGTCGACGGGAGCGCCGGCACCGTGACGCTGGACCCCTCGGACGACGACGTCGCCGCGGCGCGCGCGCTCGCCGCGCTGGTCCGTACCTTCACCGGTCCGGGCCGTACCGCGGACGGCCACCACGTCGAGCTCCTCGCGAACGTGGGCGACCCGGGCGCGGCCGAGTCGGCGGCCGAGGCCGGTGCCGAGGGCGTCGGTCTGTTCCGCACCGAGTTCGAGTTCCTCGACCGCTCCGAGGCGCCGTCGGTCGCGGAGCAGGTGCGCGAGTACCGCCGCGTCTTCGCGGCGTTCCCGGACCGCAAGGTGGTGATCCGCACGCTCGACGCGGGCGCCGACAAGCCGATGCCGTTCGTCGCGGGCGACCCCGAGGTCAACCCGGCGCTCGGTGTGCGCGGCCTGCGCACGGCGGCCGTGCACCCGGACATCCTCGAGGACCAGCTCGTCGCGATCGCGACGGCCGCGCAGGCCGAGAGCGCGCACGTGTGGGTCATGGCCCCGATGGTCTCGACGGTCGACGAGGCGCAGGACTTCGTCGCCGCGTGCGCGCGGCACGGGCTCGAGCAGGCGGGCGTCATGGTCGAGGTGCCGAGCGCCGCGCTGATGTCCGGGCCGATCCTCGCGCACGCGCGGTTCGCGTCGATCGGCACCAACGACCTCGTGCAGTACACGATGGCCGCCGACCGGCTCCTCGGCGCGGTCGCGCACCTGTCCCAGGCGTGGCAGCCCGCGGTGCTGCAGCTCGTCGCCGCGACCTGTCGCGGGGGTGCCGCGCAGGGACGGCCTGTCGGGGTGTGCGGCGAGGCGGCGGCCTCCCCAGCGATGGCCGTCGTGCTCGTCGGGCTCGGGGTCACGTCGCTGTCGATGACACCGCGCGCGCTGGCCGACGTCGCCGCCGTGCTCGAGACCGTGACGCTCGACGAGTGCCGGCGCCTCGCGGGGCTCGCGCTCGCCGCGTCGTCGGCCGCGGACGCCCGGGCCGTCGTGCGCGACCAGCTGCCTGTTCTCGCCGAGCTGGGGCTGTAGCGCGGTCCGGCGGGTGCGCCGCCACGTGTGAGGATGTCCGCGTGAGAGCGGACTCCTTCTACGAGGCGGTCGGCGGGCACGCGACGTTCGTCGCGCTCGTCGACGAGTTCTACCGCGGCGTGGCCGACGACGAGGTGCTGCGCCCGATGTACCCCGAGGCGGATCTGGGTCCCGCGGCCGAGCGCCTGACCCTGTTCCTCGAGCAGTACTGGGGCGGGCCGACGACGTACTCCGAGCAGCGCGGCCACCCGCGGCTGCGCATGCGGCACGCACCGTTCAAGGTCAACCCGGACGCGCGCGACCGGTGGCTCGCGCACATGCGCACCGCGGTCGACTCGCTCGACCTCGCGCCGCTGCACCGCGCCGAGCTGTGGGACTACCTCGAGCGGGCCGCGCACTCGATGCTCAACACGTTCGAGGACTGACGTCCCAGCGCGTGGCCGGCACGGCCCCGAGCCGCGCGCATGGCAGGCTCGGCACATGACCGACGCGCCTCGCGACCCGATGGCCCCCGTGCTCGCCGTGCTCGACGTGGAGCGCGACCCGTCGTCGCCCGACGTGTTCTCCGGCACGAGCCTGCCGCAGCCCAACGGCCGCGTGTTCGGCGGCCAGGTGCTCGCGCAGTCGCTGCTCGCCGCGGGGCGCACGGTCGAGGAGGACCGGCTGCCGCACTCGCTGCACGGCTACTTCCTGCGGGCGGGCGACGTGCGCGAGCCCATCACGTTCGCGGTCGAGCGCCTGCGCGACGGCCGGTCGTTCACCGCGCGCCGGACCCACGCGCTCCAGGGTGGCGCGGCGATCCTGTCGATGATCACGTCCTTCCAGGAGCGTCAGGACGGCGTCGAGTACGCCGACCCGATGCCGTCCGACGTGCCGCCGCCCGAGCAGGTTCCCTCCGCGATGGACCTCCTGTCGGGCATCGACCACCCCGTCGCGAAGTTCTGGACGCAGGAGGCGGCGTTCGACGTACGGCACGTCGGTGGCTCGATCTACCTGGGCCCGGCCGCCGAGCGCGACGGGCGCCAGCTGGTGTGGTTCCGCTCGCGCGGTCCCCTCCCCGACGACCAGCTGCTGCACCGCGCGCTGCTGGCGTACGCGTGCGACCAGGTGATGCTCGAGCCGGTGCTGCGCCGCACGGGCGAGTCCTGGGTCAGCCCGGGGCTGTCGATCGCGTCGCTCGACCACGCGATGTGGTGGCACCGAGATGTACGAGTGGACGACTGGCTCCTGTACGTCCAGTCGTCGCCCTCGGCGCAGGGCGGGCGCGGGCTCGGCGCCGCGCGCGTCTTCACGCGTGACGGGGACCTCGTGGCGTCGGTCGCGCAGGAGGGCATGGTGCGGGTTCCCTAGCACGGCCGGCTCGTGCGCGGTCCGCCCCGCCCCGGTGCCGCCCGCCGTGCGGGCGCCGTCGCGGCGGGTGACACTGCGGGACATGGTGCGGCTGCGGCGTGTACGGATCGACTCCCCCGGATGGTCACGGAGCAGACGCGGCAGCTCGTTCGTGTACCTGGACCTCGACGCGGTGCGCATCGTCGACGAGCAGCACCTCGAGCGCATCGTCGGCCTCGCCATCCCACCCGCATGGACGGACGTGTGGATCTGCCCGCTGCCGAACGGCCACATCCAGGCCGCCGGGCTGGACGCCGCCGAACGCCGCCAGTACCTGTACCACCAGCAGTGGCGCGTGCGCCGCGACCGGCTCAAGCACGACCACGTGCTCGACGTGGCCCGCCGGCTGCCCGCAGCGCGCCGGCGGGTCCGTCGCGACCTCGAGCTCGACGGCTTCGGGCGCGAGAAGGTGCTCGCGCTCGCGTTCCGGCTGCTCGACCTCGCATACCTGCGTGTCGGCGGCGAGGGGTACGCGAGCAAGCACGGCTCGTACGGGCTCGCGACGCTCCTGCGTGAGCACGTCACGGTGCTGCCGCCGGCGCACGATGGCGACGAGGGGCGCGTGCACCTGCACTTCCCGGCGAAGTCGGGCCAGGTGCGCGACACGGTCGTCGAGGACGACGACGTGGCACGCCTCGGCCGTGCGCTCGTGCGGCGCAGCGACGACGGACCGGAGCTGCTCGCGTGGCGCGACGACGACGGCACGTGGCACGACGTCACGAGCGCCGACGTGTCGTCGTACGTCAAGCAGCGGCTGGGCGACGACGCGAGCGCGAAGGACTTCCGCACGTGGCACGCGACGGTGCTGGCCGCACGCGGCCTCGCGGACGCCGGACCTCCCCCGGGCTCCGAGCGCGCGCGGCGTCGTGTCGCGACGGCGGTCGTCACGGATGTCGCCGACGAGCTCGGCAACACGCCCGCGGTGTGCCGCGCGTCGTACATCGACCCGCGCCTGTTCGACCTGTGGGAGCACGGCGAGACCATCCGCGCGACGAGGTCGCAGCACGTCGCCGAGCGGCGCACGCTCGAGCTGCTCGGCGGCTGAAGCCGTCCCGCTGCGGGTGCGGGCACGGCCCGGCGCACGCAGACTGCCCGGATGGAACCGACGCTCGAGCCCCGCACGGCCGCCGCGACGCTCGTCGGCCTGGTGCCGGGCACCGGACCCGATGGCCGACCGCGACCCGACGCGCCGCTCGCCGCCGTCACGGGCGTCACGGGGTACGTCGGGGGCAGGCTCGTGCCGGAGCTGCTCGCCGCCGGGTACCGAGTGCGCGCGATCGCCCGCAACCCCGACCGCCTGCGTGGGCGCGACTGGTACGACCAGGTCGACGTGGTCCGTGCCGACGCGGGCGAGCCGGCGCAGATCGCGGCCGCACTCGCTGGCGCGGACGTCGCCTACTACCTCATCCACGCGCTCGGCTCGGGACGCTCGTTCGAGCAGCGCGACCGGCACACGGCCCTCGTGTTCTCGCAGGCCGCGCGCGAGGCGGGGGTGGGCCGGATCGTGTACCTCGGTGGCCTCTACCCCGAGGGCGAGGAGCTCTCGCCGCACCTGGCCTCGCGCACCGAGGTCGGCGAGATCCTGCTCGCGTCGGGCGTCCCGACGACCGTGCTGCGCGCCGCCGTCATCCTCGGGTCGGGTTCCGCGTCGTTCGAGATGATGCGCTACCTCACCGAGCGGCTGCCCGCGATGACCGTGCCGCGCTGGGTGGACAACCGCATCCAGCCGATCGCCGTGCGGGACGTGCTGCGCTACCTCGTCGGGTCGGCGTCCATGCCGCCGGACGTCAGCCGCGGCTTCGACATCGGCGGACCGGACGTGCTGACGTACCGCGAGATGATGCAGCGCTACGCCGAGGCCGAGGGGCTGCCCCGACGGGTGATCGTGGGCGTCGGCGTGCTGACGCCCCGCCTCTCGAGCCTGTGGGTCTCGCTCGTGACGCCGGTCCCCGGAGGCCTCGCGCGGCCGCTCGTCGAGTCGCTCGTGCACGAGGTGGTGTGCGACGAGCACGACATCGCGCGCCACGTCCCCGACCCGCCCGACGGGCTCGTCGGCTTCGACCTCGCGGTGCGGCTCGCGCTGCAGCGGATCCAGGAGGCCGCGGTCAGCACGCGCTGGTCGTCGGCCGCGCTGGCCGGGGCCCCGAGCGACCCGCTGCCGAGCGACCCCGACTGGGCGGGCGGCTCGCTGTACGTCGACGAGCGCTCCGAGCAGGTCGACGCGTCCCCGGCGGCGCTGTGGCGCGTGGTCGAGGCCGTCGGCGGTGAGCGCGGGTGGTACTCGTGGGCGCTCGCGTGGCGCGTGCGGGGGGTGCTCGACCGGTTCGTCGGGGGCCCGGGCCTGCGTCGCGGGCGGCGGGACCCGGGACGGCTGCTGGTCGACGACGCGGTGGACTTCTGGCGTGTCGAGGCGATCGAGCCGGGGCGGCTGCTGCGCCTGCGGGCCGAGATGCGGCTCCCCGGACTTGCGTGGCTCGAGCTGCGCGTGGACGGTTCCGACGACCCGCTCGTCGGGCCGACGACGTTCACGCAGCGCGCGCTGTTCCACCCGCACGGGCTCGCCGGCCAGCTCTACTGGTGGTCCGTGTACCCGTTCCACGGGGTGGTGTTCGGCGGCATGCAGCGCAACATCGCGAGCGCGGCGGAGCGGGCCGAGGCGGCGCGCACGGACCGTCCGGCCCGGGGGCCGGGCCTCAGCGCCGACGACGGAACGTGAGGGCCTCCCCCACGAACGGCTCCCAAGCGGCGCGCTCGTCGGCGGTGATGCGACGCGGCTGCTCGGTGATGGCGTCGACGACGACGATCGTCGTCGCCGCCTTCGCGTACGGAACCTGACCGGACGCAGGCCCGACACGGTCGAAGCGCGCGGGGCCGGCGTGGACCTCGTAGCAGACCTCGAGGCTCGCGCCCCCGAGGTGCCCGATCCACATCTCGACGCGCACGGGGTTGCGCGTGAACCCGAGCGGCCGCAGGTACTCGATCTCCTGGCGCGCCACGAGCGTGTGCGACGACGCGTGCGGGCCGGTGTCGAGCACGGCGGTCGGCCACGGCTCGTCGGCCGCGTCCGGGTGCCGCCAGAACGCGGTGATGCGGGCGTCCTCGAGGAGCCGGAACATCTCGACGTTGTTGACGTGCTGGTAGGCGTCGAGGTCCGACCAGCGCAGGGCGACGGGCACGTGCAGACGGGTCACCCGGGGATTCTCGCACCGCGGGTCAGGACGCCGCCCTGGAGGCCGCGTCGCGGGCCCCGCGCCAGTCCGCGAGGACCTCGGCCACCGGTCCGACGACGAGCCGGTCCGCGACGTCCTGCACCGAGCGGCGCAGCCGACGCCGGGCCCGGGCGGCTCGGCGGCGCGCGCCCAGCGCGGCGACGGCGCGTGACACGAGCGCGAGCAGGAGCCCCGTGAGCAGGCCGCCGACGAGCAGGAGCGTCGGCACCGGGATCTGGCGCCAGTGCGGCACGCCGACCTCGGGGAGCTGGAGGTAGCCGACCGCCCACAGCAGCCCGAGCCACGCGAGCCCGACCACCGCGACGACGACGAGCGCGCGCTGCAGCACGTCGACGACACGCCACCAGGCCGGTCGCCGCTCGGCGTCGAGCCGTGTCCCCACGACGGCCTGGTCGAGCGCGTCCGTGATCGCGGAGGTCGACGCGGCCGTGCGCGCGCGTGCGTCGAGCACCCAGGGATCCGGCAGGCCCGCCGTCGCGGCTGCCACGTGGTCGCGCACCGCGGTGCGGGCCGCGGCCGACGAGCTCGGCGACGCCGCCGGCAGCGACGACCGCGCGAGGTCGGGCCGTGCGCTCGGCGTCCGCAGGCCGAGCCTGCGCAGCGGGTCACGCCGGAGCCTGCCGACCCAGCGCGTGACCGGCCAGCCCGTCGAGGCGGCGGCATCCCTGCGCGCCGAGGCACGCACGGCGTCGACGACCACCGGCACGCCCGCCGCCGCCTCGAGCCCGTCGACGAGGCGCGCGGCGTCCGGTGCGCCGCGCCGGGGCGGCCCGTCGCCGAGCGACTCCAGAACCGCCCGCCCCGATGCGGCCAGGTCGGCCGCCCAGCGCCGGGTCGCGGCCTCGCGGCGCGCCGCGGCGTCGGCGAGCAACGTGCGCAGCTCGTCGAGCCCCTGGCCGGTCCGGGCGGACACCGCGAGCACGCGCGCACCCGGGAGGCCGTCCTGTGCCAGCAGTCGGCGCAGGTCACGGACGCACGCTTGCGCGTCCGCGGGCGCCAGGCGGTCGACCTGGTTGAGCACGACGACGGTGACCAGCTCGCGCTCCTGGGCCAGCGGCCGCAGGTAGCGCTCGTGCAACGCGGCGTCGGCGTACTTCTGCGGGTCAACGACCCAGACGAGCAGGTCGGCACGCTCCACGAGCCGCTCCGCGCGCACCCGGTGCTCCGTCACGACCGAGTCGTGGTCCGGCAGGTCGAGCAGCACCCAGCCCGCGTCGGGACGGCCGGCGGGCGGGACCGCGAGCTCGTGCCGCCGGCCTACCTCGAGCCATTCCAGCAGCGGGCCTGCGCCGTCGCCCGTCACCATCGCGAGGGCGTGCGACGTCGTGGGCCGCTGCACCCCGACGCCTGCGACGTCCTCGCCGACGATCGCGTTGAACAGCGACGACTTGCCCGATCCCGTCGACCCCGCGAGGGCGACGACGGTGTGCTCCGCGGACAGGCCGGCACGCTCTCTCGTCCGGGCGACGACCGCGCGCGCCTGCGCGGCGAGGTCCGCAGGCAGGCGCTCGCCGGCCGCGTCGAGGGCGTCCTGCAGCGCCTGGGTGCGCTGCGCGAGGTCGGTGCTCATGCGCGCCCGAGCAGCCGACGCCAGAAGCCGGGCCGAGTCGCGGCCGGCTCGTCTGGGCCCGTCGGCTGCCCAGCCCCGACGCCGGCCGCGCGCCCGCCGGTGCGCCACGACGCGGCACCGCGCAGCTCGGGACCCCCGGACATCGGCGCGGCCGACGGGGCGTCGTCGCGGACCGCGATCGCTGCCGCCCGCTCGACACGTGCCCCCGCGCCGCGCAGGTCCTGCCCTGTGCCGCGATCGCTCCCGAGCGCATCCAGCTGCGCGAGGTAGCGCACCTGCTCGGCGTCGACGAGCCCGCGCACCCGCTCGTCGAGCCGCTCGCGCGCCTGCGTCGTGAGCCTGCGCACCGCGTCGTCGCCGAACACCGCCTCGAGCAGCTTCTGCGCGACGACCGCCGTCCCGCCCGCGATCCCGACCTCGATTCCGGTGAGCCCACCGGTCGACGCGAACACCGCGACCATGAGCGCCACACCGAGCCCGTTGAGCCCGAACGACAGCGCGCGTGCCGTGCCGCGACGCTCCGCACCCTGCTCACGCACGAGGTCGAGCACGTCGCCCTGCCACGCCCGGATCTGCTCTCCCACCTGCATCCGCGCGCCGCGTGACGCGCGTGCGAGGTCGAGCCCGTCGAGGAGCGCGGCACCCGCGGGGTCGGCGCGCCACGCGGCGTGCGTGCGCTCCGCGGCGTCGTCGAGCGCGTCGAGGACCACCGCTTCCAGCCCCTGCGCGAGCGCCTGCTCGACGCGCGGCGCCTGCGCCGGCCGGCCGCGGAAGAACCCGACGACCGCGTCGCGCACCTTGCCCACGCCGTGCTCGATCGAGCGGAGCAGCTCGCCCGTGCCGACGAAGTCCTGCCAGCGCGCGAGCACCTCGCCACGCAGCAGCGTGCCGTCCGACGTCGCCTCGGTGACCGCACGCACGGCGTCGTCGCCGTAGCGCCCGACGACGGCCCGCAGGCGTGCGTCCGCCTCGACCTGCTCGTCGCTCGCGCGTGCGATCGCGTGCGAGCGACGCACGAGGTCGTCGACGACGCCGTCGAACGTCGCGTCGACGACGGCCTGGCGGGCGCCCGTGTCCGCCCCCAGGTCCGAGAGGTACGCGGCGACCTCGCCGACGGCCTCCTCGGGCAGCAGACCCTCGACGAGCGTCGCCTCCGGCACGACGAACAGCCGCGCCGACCCGAGCCCGTGCTCCTCGAGCATGCGGCGCAGGTCGTCGGCCACGGGCTCGGCACCGGGGTCGACGCGGTCGACGACGAGCGCGACCTGTGCGCGGCGCGCGGCCGCCGCGTCGAGCAGGTCCCACGGGACGGCGTCCGCGTAGCGCGCGGCGGTCGTCACGAACAGCCACAGGTCAGCCGCCGCGAGCAGCTGCGCCGCGAGCTCGCGGTTGCCGGTCTCGACCGAGTCGACGTCCGGGGCGTCGAGCAGCGCGAGACCGGGCGGGAGCGCGTCGTCGGCGACGAGCCGGACCGCGCGGTCCTGACCGGGACGCTCGTCGTCTCGCCGGCCGGGCTCGCTGGAGACGCGGGCAAGCCCGGGCAGCACGCGGTCGGTGCTGAACCAGCGCGCGTCCTGCGGGTGGTGCACCAGGACGGGGGCGCGCGTCGTGGGACGCAGGACGCCCGGGTCGCTCACCTGGCGCCCGAGGAGCGAGTTCACGAGCGTCGACTTGCCCGCCCCCGTCGAGCCGCCGACCACGACCAGCATCGGGGCACCGCGCGAGCGGAGACGCGGCAGCACGTAGTCGTCGAGCTGGTCCCTCGCGGCGGCGAGCTCACGTCGGGCGCTCTCGGCGCCGGGGACGTCGAGCGGCAGCGTCGTGGCCCCGAGCCGGGCGCGCAGGTGCTCCAACGCGTCGGTGAGCTGCGAGCCGCCCTCGTCGGCCCGCAGGTCCGCGCGCTGCCCGTCCTGCCCGGTGCCGGACCGCTCGTCCATGCCCTCAGTCTGGCCGTTGGGGCGCGTCACCGCTGGTCGCCGACCCGCGGTGACGCGCCCGGCCCACGTCAGTCGCGGCGCAGCTTGCGGTGCGTCACGCGGTGCGGGCGCGCGGCGTCGGCGCCGAGGCGCGCGACCTTGTTCTCCTCGTACGAGGCGAAGTTGCCCTCGAACCAGTACCAGCTCGCCGGGTCTTCCTCGGTGCCCTCGTAGGCGAGGATGTGCGTCGCGACCCGGTCGAGGAACCACCGGTCGTGCGAGACGACGACCGCGCAGCCGGGGAACTCGAGCAGCGCGTTCTCGAGCGAGCCGAGCGTCTCGACGTCCAGGTCGTTGGTGGGCTCGTCGAGAAGGAGCAGGTTGCCGCCCTGCTTGAGCGTGAGCGCCAGGTTGAGGCGGTTGCGCTCACCACCCGACAGCACCCCGGCGGGCTTCTGCTGGTCCGGGCCCTTGAAGCCGAACGCCGCGACGTAGGCACGCGACGGCATCTCGACGTTGCCGACCTTGAGGAAGTCGAGCCCGTCGGACACGACCTCGAACAGCGTCTTCTTCGGGTCGATCCCGCCGCGCGACTGGTCGACGTACGAGATCGAGACGGTCTCGCCGATCTTCAGGTCGCCCTCGTCGAGCGGCTCGAGGCCCACGATCGTCTTGAACAGGGTCGTCTTGCCGACGCCGTTGGGACCGATGACGCCGACGATGCCGTTGCGCGGCAGCGTGAAGCTCAGACCGTCGATGAGCGTGCGCCCGTCGAAGCCCTTGACCAGGTCCTTGGCCTCGAGCACGACGTTGCCCAGGCGCGGGCCCGGCGGGATCTGGATCTCCTCGAAGTCGAGCTTGCGCGTGCGCTCCGCCTCGGCCGCCATCTCCTCGTACCGCGCGAGACGCGACTTGGACTTCGTCTGCCGGCCCTTGGCGTTGGACCGCACCCACTCCAGCTCCTCCTTGAGGCGCTTGGCGAGCTTGGCGTCCTTCTTGCCCTGGACCTGCAGGCGCTCCTGCTTCTTCTCCAGGTACGTCGAGTAGTTGCCCTCGTACGGGTACAGGCGGCCGCGGTCGACCTCGCAGATCCACTCCGCGATGTTGTCGAGGAAGTAGCGGTCGTGCGTGACCGCGAGGATCGCGCCCGCGTAGTCCTTGAGGTGCTGCTCGAGCCACAGCACCGACTCGGCGTCGAGGTGGTTGGTGGGCTCGTCGAGCAGCAGCAGGTCCGGCTTCTCGAGCAGCAGCTTGCACAGCGCGACGCGGCGACGCTCACCCCCCGAGAGCACCGACACGTCGGCGTCGGCGGGCGGGCAGCGCAGCGCGTCCATCGCCTGCTCGAGCTGGGCGTCGAGGTCCCACGCGTCGGCGGCGTCGATCGCCTCCTGCAGCTGGCCCATCTCGGCCAGCAGCGCGTCGAAGTCCGCATCGGGCTCCGCCATGAGCGCGGAGATCTCGTTGTAGCGGTCGAGCTTGCCCTTGATCTCGGCGACGCCCTCCTCGACGTTGCCGAGCACGGTCTTGCTGTCGTTGAGCGGCGGCTCCTGCTGGAGGATCCCGACCGTGTACCCCGGGCTCAGGCGCGCCTCGCCGTTCGACGGCTGGTCGAGGCCCGCCATGATCTTCAGGATCGTGGACTTCCCGGCGCCGTTGGGGCCGACGACGCCGATCTTGGCGCCCGGCAGGAAGTTCAGGGTGACGTCGTCGAGGATCAGCTTGTCGCCGTGCGCCTTGCGCGCCTTGATCATGGAGTAGATGAACTCAGCCACTGGCTCTTCGTCCGCCTCGCGTGCTCGGGGACCCCGGGTGGGGCTGCTGGTCTGATGGTGGGCCGGTCGCGCGCCGTGCGGTGGCGCCGGCGATCCGGTCCACCAGCCTAGGCGATCGACCCACGCGGGGCGTCGGCGGACCCGCTCGAGCCGGCTCGATGGGGGGCGAGGCGGCAGCGCGGGCCCGCCGACGGTCTCAGCGGGCGACGAGCTCGCGCTCCCGTTCGCGCAGCGCGCCGACGAGGCCGTCGACCTCGTCGTGCTCGTCGTCGTCCACCTCGTCGACGTGCGCCTCCTGCTCCGGGTCGGCGACGGCATCGCCCGGGACCCAACGGTCGCCCTCCTCCGGCGGCGCCTCCTCGTAGCCCGAGACGTCCACCGGGCCCTCGGCGGCGCGCTGCGCGCCCGCGATCGTGCGGCGGAACCGGGTGGTACCGAACGCCAGGTCGTGCCCGATGCTCGTCGCCTCGAGCACCAGTCCGCTGCGCGGCGTGCCGTCGCCGGCGGTCCACTCCTCGGTCGAGAGCCGGCCGTGCGCGACGACCGGGTCGCCCTTGACGAGCGACACCTCCGCGTTGATCGCGAGCGCCCGCCACGACTTCACGCGGAACCACTCGGTCCGCCCGTCGCGCCACTGCCCGGTGCCGCGGTCGAAGTAGCGTCGCGTGCTCCCCAGCCGGAACGTCGCGTACGCCTGCCGACCGTCGCGCGCGGGGAACAACCGGACGTCGCTGCCCACCCACCCGACGACCGTGACGTCGAGGTTGTGCGTGCTCATGAGTGCCTCCTTGGCCACGCCCCGGCCAGACGCGGGGCTCGTGCGAGCGACGCTGCCCGAGACCTGCGGCCCGCGGGCCCGCGGCCGTGCGCACCGGTGGACGGGCACGGCCCGAGGCGTGCCTGTGGACGGTTCGACGACGACGCGTCCGACGGGGCGCCCGGCGCTCGCAGGTCCGACGACCAAGGCCGCCGGCGTCTCGTCAGCCGCGCGCCCGCTCCATCTGCTCACGCACCGCGCGGTGCTCGGCGAGCACGGCCTGCGTCGGCTCGAGCAGCAGCCGACGCGCCACGTCCTCGAGCACCGCGCGCCCGTCCTGCAGCGTCTGCCGGGCGCGTCGTCGGCCCGCGGAACGCCGCGCCGCAGCCGCGCCCAGCACGCACGCGACCACACCGGCCACAGCGACCGCCGCACCGACGAACGCCCAGGTCGCGGTCGCTCCCGCACCCGTCAGCGAGCCAACGCCGACCGCACCGAGCGCGATCGCGGCGACCCCGAGCACCACGGCCAGCACGGTCAGCGAGACCGCCGCACGCGAGCGCTGCACCTCGACCCGCAGGCTCGCGAGCGCGTGCGCCGACTCCTCGCCCAGCCGGGCGGCGGTCGCCGCACGGTCACGCAGGTCCGCCGACCATCGCGCGGGCAGCGCGGACGCGATGGGGTCCAGCCACGCCGCGCGCGCCCGACCCACGGTGTGCGCCTGCAGCGGGCCGACGTCGGGCACGGTCGTGTCGCGGCCTCGCGACGCGGCCCCCACCGCCGAGGCGACCGCCGGCAGGCCCGCCGCATCGGCGAGCGTGTCGACGACCGAGGACACCGTGAGCGCCGCGGGCTCGCGCTCCGCGACCGTCGGCCCGAGGGCGCGCACCGCGTCGTCCAGCTCGGCCGACGCACGCGTCGCCGCGAGCGAGCGCGCCGCGACGGCGGACGCGAACGCCGCACGCACGTCCCCCACGCCCTCGCCGGTGAGCGCCGAGACGCCCCACACGGGCACGCCGCTCAGACCGTCGGCCACGAGCAGGTCGGACACGTCCGTGAGCAGGGAGGTCCGCTCCGGCACGGGCACGGTGTCGAGCTGGTTGAGCATGACGAGCATCGAGGCCTCGTGGCCCACGAGGCGCTGGAGGTAGCCGGTGTGCAGCGCGTCGTCGGCGTACTTCTGCGGGTCGACGACCCACACGAGCGCATCCGCCTGCGGCAGCAGCCGGTCCACGACGGCGCGGTGCTCGGGCTCGATCGAGTCGTGGTCCGGCAGGTCGAGCAGGACCAGCCCGCGCAGCTCGGTCTCCGCCTCGCCGTCGAGCGCGCTCTCACGCTGGATGCGGCGGTCCTCGGCGACGCCCAGCCAGTCGAGCAGCGCGCCCGCCCCCGGCCCCCAGACGCACGCCGTGACCTGCGACGTCGTCGGCCGACGCACGCCGACGTCGGCGAACTGCAGCCGCGAGAGCGCGTTGAACAGGCTCGACTTGCCGGACCCGGTGCCGCCGACGAGCGCCACGATCGTGTGGTCGACCCCGAGCGCGAGCCGCTCGCGCACGCCCGCGGCGGTCGTGCGGACCCGCTCGGCGACCGCGGGCTCCACCCGGTCCCCCGCGGCGTCGACCGCTCCGACCAGCGCGTCGACCCGGGACCGCAGCGCGTCGTCGTCGGTCATGTCAGCCCCTTGAGGACGGCGAGCCGCAGCCGCAGCCGGGAGGCGGCGTCGTCGGCGAGGTGAGGGTCGTCGAGCAGCTCGCCGACGACCGTGCGCTCGAGCCCCGCCTGCGACGCGGCGCGCCCGGCCAGGTCGTCGACGAGCTCGTCCACGACGGCGTCGGCGGCGGTCCCGAGCAGCGACGTGAGCAGCACGCGCGCGTCGCTGACCCCGGCGCCCGCCGCGAGCGCGATCGCGGCGAGCCCGTCCTCCCCCACGGCGGTCACGGCGCGCGTGGCTCGTCGGCCCGCAGACCCGCTCGCGGCGGTCGCCGCACGCACCAGGCGACCACCCTGCGACGCCCAGCCACGGGCTGCGAGGTCGGCCGCCGAGGTCCTGCGGGACGCCGCTGCGTCGCGCGGCCACGCGTGCACGATCGACGCGCCGCCGGCGGGAGCCCCCGCGCCGTCGAGCGCGGACCGCAGCGCGGACTCCGTCTCGGCTCCGGCCTGCGCGAGCACGGCTGCGGCGGACCGCGTGACGTCGGCGACGAGCGGCGCGAGCGCCGCCGAGCGCGCGCGGCCGCGTCGCGCCGAGCCGCGCACCTTCCCGCGCGCGTTCACGAGCCCGTCGAGGGGGCCGTCGGGCGCGGACAGCTCGGCCCAGCGAGCGCGCACCGGGCCGTCGGCGACGGCGCCGCCGCGGATCGCGTCCGCCGCGTCGCTCGTCGGACCCGCGACCGCGCCGTCCAGGACCGTGCCGATGCGAGCGGCCGCGTCCGCCTGCTCCTGCACTGCCTCCGCGAGCTCGTCGACCCAGCCGCGCAGGGCGGTCAGCGAGCCGCGCAGCGTGCGCCCGACGACGGTGCGCGCCCGGTCCGGTCCGGCGAGCGTCATGAGCCAGCGGTGGATCGGCGACACCGCGGACGCCGAGAGCAGACCCTGGTGCGGGCCGACGTCCGGCACGACGAACAGCGGCGAGTTCGCGAGCCCGTGCTCGCGCAGTCGCCCCAGCAGGTCGCCGCGCACGGTCGGCATCGAGTCCGAGGGCACGCGGTTGAGCACCATCGCGATCGTCGCGCCGCGCTCGACCGCGGTCTCGAGCACCTGCCACGGCAGCGCGTCGCCGTACCGCGAGGCGGTCGTGACGAACAGCCACAGGTCCGCGGCCTCGAGCAGCCGGTGCGCCGACTCGCGGTTCGACTCGAGCACCGAGTCGAGGTCGGGCGCGTCCAGCAGCGCGATGCCGCGCGGCACGTGATCGTCGGCGACGACCTCCACCGACTCCAGCACCGGGTGGTGCGACAGGAGGTCGGCGTCGAGCGGGTGGTGCACGAGGACCGGCTCACGCGTCGTGGGCCGCAGCACGCCCGCGGTGCTCACCTCGGCTCCCACCAGCGAGTTCACGAGCGTCGACTTGCCCGCCCCGGTGGACCCGGCGACCACGACGACCGCCGGCGCGGACAGCTCCGTGAGGCGCGGCACCAGGTGCTCGTCGAGCTGGTCGACGAGCCGGTCTCGCGACGCGACGGCGTCGGGCGTGGACTCCAGGTCGAGCGGGAACTTCGTCGCCGCGACGTCCCGGCGCAGGTCCACGACCGCGTCCAGCAGCGACGTCGCCGCGAGCGGCCGGGCCAGCATTGAGCGCGGGTCGTCGGCTGCGATGGCCGACGCCGACCCCGTCCCTGCCAGCGCGCTCACCCGGCCATTCTCCCGGTCTGGACGTGACCTGGACAAACGCGCCACGCGGGTGACCCCGCTCCGGGATGCTCGCGCAGGCCTGCGGCAGGCGCCGCGGCCGCCGTCCCGGGGCGCACTACGCTGGGTGACCGCCCAGCCCTCGTAGCTCAATGGATAGAGCAACGGCCTTCTAATCCGTAGGTTGCAGGTTCGAGTCCTGCCGGGGGCGCCCGTACAAGTCGACTGCGCGGCGCCGGCCACTCCGCCCGTCGATGCGTCTTCTACTCGCTGAGCGGCTACACGACCGCCGTGCTCGAGTACGCGACGTCAGCGACCGTCGCACTGTTCGAGTTCGACGCTCAGAACCGGGACTTCGCGGTAGCGAGACCAGAACACCCGCTGCTCGTCCGTGAGCTCGCCGCTGCGCAACATGGCGCTCGCACGCCGGGCTTCCCTGCGAGCGACGACGCGCTCCGCGTTGATTTCGGTGAGCGTCTCAGTCGCGCCGGTTAGCGGGTGAATGGCCGGCCCGTCCGGGTGCGCCTCCTTGTACGCGCCTCGGGTCACCGCCGCCTTGGTCTCGGCATGCCCCGAGCACCGCACGCCCGGTTTCCAATCGCACATTTTCGTCTCTCCACCACTAGAACGATTCGCCCCGTTTAGGGCTTTCTGTGGAGAAACGATAGGTGCTCGACTAGACGCTATTCGTCGCTTTTCGGCCCCCTCCCCGCACCTCACCCGGGGCGGCAGACGGTGTGCCGCCCCACCCAGGCGGGCCGGAGGTGCAACCAGGACGATGAGGGAACGGAGAGGGAGGATTGCTGGGCTCAGCAGATGACCGTGCCACCCATCCTGATCAGGAGGGTCTTCGTGGCGAGGTTGCCGCCGTACTGGTGCACGACCCAACCATCGCCGGCGACCATGCCGCCGACGCAGTCGTTCAACGACGTCATCCACGCCACCTGGGAGGCGTTGTCAGGGAACACCTTGATGAATCCCTGGTGGCTGGTCTCACTACAGCGATAACCCTTCGCGCCGGGCGGCGCCGTCCACTCCGCCGCTCCATAGTCCCCGCACAGCACGACGACGAGTGCATCGACCAGCGACATGCTCGGGCTCGGTGTCGCGTCGGAGCCACCACCACCTGATGTACAGCCCGACAGTGCAACCGCGAGGGCGGTGACGCTCAAAAGGCTGAACGAACGGCGCATGAGCAGCATCCTCGTCCGAGCGCACAGCGCCGCCAACCCGCTGCACAGGGTGATTTCGGGAGCCCGATCGCGCGGGTCCTACAGAGTCGGCAACGACGCTCCCTCGACGCTCACCGAGAGGTCCGCGGCTACCCAGAACACAGTGACGTTGAGCTGCTTCAGCACGGGAAGCATGGCGACGACCTCCTGGCGATGGTCCTCGTTGTCTGGGAAGGCCAGCGCGGCGTGCACGTCGCCGCTTGCGACCCATCGCAGCGCTCGGACGGTCGCCACGCCAACGTGGCTGTAGACCTGCTTACGCTCAAACGGCTGGCCGTGCCGCTTCGACGTGGCTCGTGCGCTGCCTGCCCCTTTCGCCTCGACGAAGAGCCGTCGGTCCCCGAGGCTCGCTTCGATGTCGTTGCCCCGCTCGTGGCTGTACTTCGGACGAATATCAGCCCAGCCAGCGCGGTCGAGGTACGCGCACACCGCGTCGACCACCTGGTCCTCGACCAGGAACGGTGACGGCAGCGAATCAATCTCGAAGATTGCGTCCATGTCGCGACGATAGCGACGACGCCAGTGGGCGGCACACCGTCTGCCGCCCCGCGCTCACGTGGGCCGGAGGAACAACCAGGGCGACCAGAAGGCGATGAGAAACGGGGAGGGGCGAGCGGGTCTGTCCCATCAGCGCCATCGTTCAGGAGCGCGCAGTCATGCTTCGGCCGCGTGATGCCGATTCATCGGGCATGACAACGGACCTCTGCATCCACGACATGGCGCTCGAGACGTGCGGGCTCTGCGCTCCCCGAACGCCACTCCGTGGCTCCCCGAGCGCACGTGTTCTGATCGCTCCCAGCCGCAAGGCGCACCTTGAGGGCGGCTGCAGCCACAAGGACGACCCGGACCTCAGCAAGTGGGGCGTCGTCACCACGATCAACGCCTGGCAGACCGTGTGTAACCACGGCGCCATCTACGCGGACGCGCCGTCGCGCCTCGTGTCTGTGGACCCCTGCAAGGACTGCCAGAACGGCCCGCTCGGCTAGGCCGTGGCGTCGTCCCATCCTGCGAGTTCGGTCCGCAGCTGCCCGACCGTGACGGGGCGGCTTGCCTCGGTCGTCATGGGGTCGGGACAGGCATCGGGGTCAAGAGCCTGTCGAGCGTCGGCTGCAAGCTCGACTGCGTCTTCTGGATCTCGAACTCGAGGAATCGCTGCATGAGCGGCGGTCCGAGCTTCGCCATCAGCGGGCCGACGAACAGCAGCACGACGACCTGTCGAACGGGTCGCGGCAGCAGGCGGAAGACGTGAAAGCCGACGTCAGAGGGGTCCATGGATTGACGATCGCACCGACCGGTGACATGAAGCCGTCGTGGCGGTGCTGTCAGTAGTCGAAGACGTCGCCGATGCCGAGGGTGTCCAGAGTTGCCCGCGTTGGTAGGTACGCAAACGACGCTTCAAGGAGGTCGGCAACACCTCGCTCGGCGGCGAGAGCGCGAAGCTCTGCGAGGAGCGGCACGAGGTAGCGGACGTCGTTGGCCGCGTACTCCAACTGCGCCCTCGACAGGTCACTGGCGGACCAGTCTGAGACCTGCTGTGCTTTATCGATGCTCACGCCGAGTACGCGGCTCAGGCTCGGCTTCAGCGAATACTGCTCGGGTTCCATGCCCGGCTCGACGATCTTCGCTGCGACCTTCGTGCACGCGATGCGTGCGGGCCTCGCCCTCCAAGTGGCGACGAGGAAGCGCAGGTCAAAGGGAGCGTGGTGGAACACCTTCGTGACCGACGAGTCCTCGAGCAACTCGATGAGCAGGTACGGGTGGTCACCCGGCGCGACCTGAACGATGACGATTGCGTCCGGCGTAGCCAGCTGGACCGTCCGAACCTGGTCGACTCGCCAGTCCAGACCGGTTGTCTCGATGTCACACGCGACAGCACCAGTGCTGCGAGCACGAGCGAGCCAGTCAGCGTCAATGTCGCCGCGCCTCACGGCGACGTCCTGCCTGATCGCGACCATCTCGCCCGTCCTCCTACGCTCGCGTGCTCTGAGTGGCGATGGCGTCGATCTCTCCCTGCACGAACGCGAAAAGCTCGCCACCGGCCATGACCCAGGTTGGCACAGAGGTACGACGCTCCCGCCCGTGGGAGTAGAGCGTCAGCACCGCGCGCCCGTCGAACCGGTAGGCACTGAACAGCGCGTCACCTGCGCGGACGTACACCTCGACGGCCCCACCACCGGGCTGCGCGAGAGACTTGTACTCAGTGATGGCCTCGTTGATCTTCGCCACGACGGACTCAGGGGTGGCCGCGAAGCGTTGTGCCAGGTTGCTCATCGTCGCTGCGTCGTTCGGGTCGGGCAGGAAGACGCGGATCCGCGACCCCTTCGTCTTGGCGACTCGTTCCAGGCGGTGACGGTGAGCGTTGCGCCACGTGTTCGCGTAGGCGACGAGGATGTCAACGTGCACGGCTCCCTCGAAGAGCTCGCCCCACTCGACGTCGTCGAGGTACTGGTCGGTGACCCGGGTGATGCCGGACTCGACGACGTCTGCGGAGAGCTTCGCCTTGGCCAGCACCTCAATCGCGAACGCCCGGCGTCCAAAGAGGTCCCAAGCGACGGTCAGCAACCCCGTCGCGACGAGCAGACCTCCGACCTGCCCCAGGAACGCCTCCCAGAGAGTTCCGTCAGCCCAGGGCTGCACGGACAGCAGCATGAGTCCCAGGCCCGCGATGACGAGCGCGGCCGCGATGAGGACCGCCGCCAGCGTCGTCACCTTGCTCTCGATGGGCTGCCGGTTCCGCTGCACGGGATCGAACGTAGTTGCACGGTTGCCCGGGTTGGTCGAGACGCGCCCGTACGCATTCGGTCGTATCCGTACACGCCTGGGTGGCCGGCCGGCTGAACGGGTGGATCACGTACGAAACCCGTGTACGAAAGCTCACCCGTACGGAACTGGGCCCTGGCGTTTCCGTGCGCCGCCGGCTACGACTACGTCCTGGCGCCGGCGAACGACCGGACCAGAGAGGGGCGGTTCGATGGCGTTGCTCGGCTACGCACGGGTCTCGACTCGCGACTCCCACCGCTGCGCCAGGTCGTCGATCGA
This sequence comes from Cellulomonas sp. HZM, assembly GCF_000708885.1. Taxonomy (GTDB): domain Bacteria; phylum Actinomycetota; class Actinomycetes; order Actinomycetales; family Cellulomonadaceae; genus Cellulomonas. The sequence goes on from NZ_JEOE01000011.1 coordinate 59,170, forward strand.
CACGCGGTCGACTGGTTCATCGAGTTGCTTGTCGAAGTCGTAGACCCAGAACTCGTCGAAGTTGCACAGCACGACGTACCGGGGGCGGTCGGGGACAGCCTGGACCCAGTAGTCGAACGCCTGACGGTAATGGCGGCGGAGGTCGACGCCCTCGCGTTTCATCTCGATGAGCACGCGTGGCTTCCACATGAGGTCCGCGAACGCAGTGCCCTTGCGGTCCTCTGACTTGATGCGGGCCTCGAGCGTGGCACCCGCCTCCTGGATACCGCCGTGTCCGAACGCACGGAACAGCCGGTCGAGGAACGTCTGCGCCTCGCCTTTCTCGTCCCCGATCAGATGCTGATGGCGCCACTGGGCAAACGCCATGAGTGCGAGGCGAAGCTCGACCGTCGTTGGGTTCGGCACGCACGCTAGCGTGCCAGGTCAGCGCGACGAAGGGTCCGGGACCCGCCGGTGAACTGCCGTCAGCACGTCACGTGCCGCCCGAGTCGTTCCAGGGTCAGCGCGAGTGGCCGGCGACACTTGGAGCACCACAGCCCCGTCGGGTTTCCGGGCTGTCTCACAGGCTGCCGATAGCTCGGCGCCAGGGCGTGGGCAGCGGATCTCGCCGCTCGGCTCGCCGCACGCTCGGCTTCCTGCGCCTCCCAGGCGAGACGATCTTGGTCGGCCTGGCCCGCGACTCGCGAGCGCTCCTCGCGGACGTCGACCACTGTCGGCGTGACGAGGCCAAACTCCCGGTCGAGGACGCAATCGTTGAGAGCGGCGAGCCCGAGTTGCGCAACCTCGGTCACGGGGGCCGGGAAGACTCGCCCACCAACCGTTCGCAGGTTCCCTGCCCACCAACGTGGGTCAACCCGTGCTGCCTCGAGGGGTACGCCGGGCGCCCACAGCGTCCCGACGTTCGCATCGATCGGGTTGACGAAGTGGATGGGTCGCGCTGCCGCCGCAAGCAGGCGGGTCAACGGCACGAGCTTGAACCCTGCGAGCTCAGGACCGTCCTGCGTGCCGCGGATTACCGGCCGGAGGTAGCGCCCGGTGTGCCCGAACATCCATATCGCCGTGACGCTGGCTTTCCGGTACGCCTCGTCCTTCGCCCTGAAGGCTTCCGGGGTGTACGCCTTGTACTCGACTTCGATCGCCACGCGCTTCCCGTCGGGCCACGTGACCATGACGTCAGGGCGCCTGTGGACGTCGGGCGCCCACTCCTCCTCGTTGACGACGACGTCGACCACTCGGGCGACTTGCCCACGCGCCCACTCTGCGAGGAGGTGCTTCGCTTGCAGGTGGTTCAACGACTCCGGGCCGCCCGGGTGGGAGTGCGCGGTCCGGTGGAAGAAGTGGTCACGGACGCTCTGCCCCTTGGTGGAGAGAGGCCGAGGTGAATCACATCCCGGCACCGGGCACGAGTAGTGCGCGAGAGCAGTGGCTCGTCGTTCGCCTGCCTCGCCAACGCCGAGGAAGACGAGCTCGCCTGTTCGGTCGTCGCGCGCGAGTACCTGCGCTGTCTCGCCGCGCGCGAACCGTGCGTACTGCTCAGCGATATCGTCCTCGTACATGCGGAGGGTCTACCGCACAGCACTGACACGACGCGTCGGCTCGCACCTTCTATCGCGGAGGATGCTCTCCATACCCGGTTTACTCCCGGGATTGCCGATGATTCCGAGTGAGACCACCTGAGGGCGTCCCCGCCATCATCCCTGGTCAGAGGCGGTTTCGATGATGGGCGATGAGACCGCATTGGCCTCAAGATGCGTCTCCGTAGGTTGCAGGTTCGAGTCCTGACGGGGGCTCCCATACAAGTCTGTGACCTGCACGTCCGTCCATGTGGGCGCCAGCCTCGACGTCTGCGGCGCGCATCAAGTGCGACCGCGTTCTCGCGGAACCGCCGTGCAGGCACGGCGCACATCTGCGGGGCAACGGCCGGCTCTACGAGCGTCGGCCGCCGTGTGCGAAGAGCCACCTCTCGATCTCATCTGCTGCGACGTCGCGATGCTGAGCGGTGGACGCTTCGCTCGACCATCTTTGCAGCAGCTCGGTGTAGGCCGCGTAGGTCGACGCCGGCCACCAGAAGCGTTGCCCCGGTGGCCGCCAAGTGCTCGGAGCAGGCAGCCGCGTCAGGGCGGCAGCAACGAACGAATCCAAGATCAGGCACGGATGGTCGGCCTCGCCACCACCCGCGAAGTACAAGAACTTGGTGGAGAACGGCGGGCCCATGAATCTGACGAGGTTTCGACCCTCGGGGGCCATCACGCGGTACGCGCTGTCGGCGTCGGTCTGAGCGAGTGAGGCGGCTTGGGCGAGCGCTTCACCGATTCGCTCAGGTGCGGCGGCGACAGCGGCGATCCGGGCTCGGTTGTTGCGGTTCTTCGTGCCCGTGCCCCACGCGAGCGTCGCCCAGAGCAGGCGCCGAGCTCCGGCAGCGTCCCTGCGGGCACCCTCCGCCAGTGCGAACACGTCGGCGCGCGTCAAGCTCGCATCGGCAGTCGAGAACATCTCGTCACCCAGGCTGTGCTTGGCCAGTTCGTCGGCCCACCAGGCAGTCCGAACGCTGATCCGTTGCGCGAGCACCAGGTCCGTACGACGCCCGAGGGCGCCAGGTTGTGCGAGCTCGGTTGGAAGCGGGACGTCGATCATGATCCTTCATCGTCCTCGGCTAGGAGTATCTGAAGCGTCGGACTGGACCGGCACCGTCAAGTCCCACATCGCTTGCTCGAGCCGTTCGGCGTCGCCCGGGTCAGCGAGCACACCGAACAAGACGTGCTCGCCCGTGCCCGTCCCGAACTCGACGGGCAGCCAGGACGACGACCGGACATCGGCATAGTCCACGACCACCACTGCTGGATCCGTGCCTGGTCTCAGCGCGACGCGCGCGAAACGGTGCAGCGTCATGACCACGAACAGTCGCCACGGGCTCGTGGAGTCTCGGAGCCGGGCGACAGCGAGGAAAGGTTCACCAGGGAGCAGGTACGGGCGGAGCGCGTCGAAGAGCTCCGCTTCGGGGATCGGTGCACGTGTCACGGGGTCACCGTGCCGGTGAGCACCGACATGTGCGCAGACCTCCCGTGGCACACCACCTCGGGCAGACTGAATCGGGGCGACTGGAAGGTCGTCATGCGGCGCCGCCGTCAGCGGGGCCGCATGGCGCCGTACGGCGCATTGACGACGGCGATCGCCGAGACGACCACCACGACGAAGCGAGGCTCGGTCCATCGCGAGCCTCGCTTCTCACCGGCATCCGTCCGACGAGCGGCAGACCACGGGTCGCTCGCGAGACCATCTGTCCACAGGTCGGAAGCGCCGTCGGGTACGGCTACGCCCGCCGGGAACGCCGCCCTCACGTCTGCGTCGTCAGCCCGCCGTCGATCACGAAGTCCGCCCCGGTCACGTTCGCCGCCACGTCGCTCGCCAGGAACGCGACGAGCTCCGCGATCTCCTGCGGCCGCGTGAACCGCCCGGTCACCGACTGCCCGGCCGCCGCGGCAGACACCGCAGCGGGGTCGCTGCCCGCTGCGAGCCCGACGGTCGCCGCGACCCCGTGCTCCCCCAGCCACAGGTCGGTCGCGACCGGCCCGGGACTGATCGTGTTGAGGCGCACCCCCCGAGGCCCGACCTGCTTGGACAGCGCCTTGGAGAAGTTCGTCAGCGCCGCCTTCGCGGCCCCGTAGTCGATCACGTCGGGGTCGGGCAGGAACGCGTTGACGGAGCTGATCGTCACGACGGACCCACCCCCGGCGTCCAGCATCGACGGCAGCACGGCGCGGGTCGCGCGGACCGCCGCCATCAGGCTGAGGTTGATCGTCGCGGCCCACTCGTCGTCGGTCACGGCCAGGAAGCCGTCCACGCGCGGCGTGACAGCCCCGACGTTGTTGACGAGGAGGTCGACCGAACCGAGCTCGAGCGCCGCCGCGACGAGGGTCGCCGGGCCGTCCGGGGTCGAGAGGTCCACCTCGACCGGGAGCACCGTCCCCGCGGACACGAGCGCGTCGAGATCGGCGCTCCGAGTCCGCGCGCCGGCCACCACGCGCACGCCCTCGCGCACCAGCGTCCGGGTGACGGCGAGCCCGATGCCCTTGCTCGCACCCGTGACGACCGCGAGCCGGCCCTCGAGCCCCAGGTCCATCACAGTCCCTGGCCGAGGAGCCAGGTGGAGACCGCCTGCGCGACCTCCTGCCATCCGTGGTCGATGGTCAGCGAGTGCCCGCGGCCCTCGAACTGCCGCAGCTCGGTGACGGCCGACGAGTCGCGGTACTGCTTGAACGTCGAACGCGTCACGACGTCGGGGACGGTGTGGTCGGCGGTGCCGGAGATCAGGAGCAGCGGGCCGCGGTCCTCGTTCTTGGTGTCGACGGCCGCCTGCGAGTGCAAGACGAAGTTCGCCGCGGCCGCCTGGAACAGCGGGCGAGCGGGCGACGGGATGGTCCACCGCTCGAACAGCTCGTCGGACTCCTCCTGCGGCACGGCGTTGCCGAAGCCGAACCGGAACTGCTCGCGCGTGAGGGACACCGCGCGGTGCAGGTTGGCGGGGTTGCCGAGCGCGGGGAACCCGGCGCGCAGCTGCGCGAGCGGCAGCGGGAGAACCCCCTTGATCTGTGCCGGGTCGATCGCGACGGCGGCGGCCGCGCGCCCCTGGCCGAGCAGCTTCTCCGCGATGAGCCCCCCGAACGAGTGGCCGACGAGGACCGGCGGCGCGGGGAGCGCGGCGATGATCTCCGCGTAGTGCTCGACGGCGTCGTCGATGCTGACGTCCGCGACGTCGTCGGCCCTCTCACGAGCCTCGGCGACCGTGCCAGGCTCGCCGGGCCACCCCGGTGCGACGGGCGCGTAGCCCGCCTCGCGGAACAGGTCGACCCACGGTTGCCAGCTGGTCGCATGCAGCCAGAGGCCATGGATGAAGACGACGGGGCGGGCGGTGTCCATGAGGGCCTCCGAGCTGTGACGGGCGGGCCGTGCGAGGTTTCCAGCCAACCCGCGCGCAGGCCGCGGCGTCCAAGACGCAAACCGGACGGATCGATAAGCGTTCGCGGCCCTGACCAGCCGCTACGGTGTGCGCGGGAGGAGGGTGATGGATCTCGACCTGCGGCTGGTCAGGTACTTCGTCGTCGTGGCCGACGAGCTGCACTTCGGGCGCGCCGCCGCACGCCTGCACATCAGCCAGCCCGCGCTCTCCCAGCAGGTCCGAAAGCTCGAGGACGCCGTGGGCGGGCGGCTGCTCACGCGCGACAGCCGGCACGTCGAGCTCACCGCGCGCGGCGCGACCTTCCTCGACGACGCCCGCCAGCTGCTCGCCATAGCCGAGCGCATGCGGCAGGACCCCGCCGTCAACAGCGTCCGCATCGCGCACGTCTTCGAGCTCACGACGAGCCGCGTCGTCGCGGACGCCTTCGCCGCCGCGCACCCCACGGTCCAACTCGTCGAGCGCTCCATGGACAGCTCCCGCCAGCTCGACGCCCTCCCGTCCGACCGGCTCGACGTGGCGATCCTGCGCGTGACGCGCCAGATGGTCGAGCAGCACCCGACGGGCTGGCACCACCGACCGCTGCGTCGCGAGCCGATGCTGCTCGTCGGACGTCCTGGCGCCTCGGGACCCTCGAGCATCGCTCTCGACGAGCGCCCGGTCGACGTCTTCGCCGACGCCGCCGGGTCAGGCCTCTACAACGTGCACGGCGAGTACCTCACGGCGCTCGAGCGCGCGACCGGCATCTCGCTGCGTTGGTTGGGCAACCCGGGGACGTTCCAGAACTGCCTGAGCGTGTGGACACGGACGACGAGCGGCACCGTCCTTCTCGAGTTCGAGAGCTACGCCGCGCGCTACGCCGAGTCGGGGCTCCCCGTGCACACGATCACCGGCATCGCACCCGTGTACCCGTGGTCGGTCGCGTGGCGGCACGAGCAGCCCTCCCAGGCGACCGCAGACTTCGTCCGAGCGGCACTCGCGGTCGCGCGCGAACGCGGCTGGGACGCCGAGCCGTCGGGCTCGGCGACACCGTGGACGCCTCCCGACGACCCGGGCTGACGACCCCGCCGACGGATCGACCCGACTACGGTCTGACCGTGCATCCCCTGCCGACGCCCGCGCTGCGCCCGTACCGATCACCCACGGACGCCGCGGCCACGTTCGAGGTCTTCCAGGCGGCGATCCGTCGGACGGCGGCGACGGTCTACGACGCCGACCAGGTCGAGGCCTGGGCCGGGTCCCGCGACGTCGACCTGACGGCGTGGGACGAGCGGCGGCGCACGGCATTCACGGTCGTCGCCGAGTGCGACGACCCCCTCGTCGGCTCCGCCGGGGTCGTCGGGTTCGCGGACCTGCTGCCGGACGGCGTCGTCGACATGCTGTTCGTGCACCCGGACGCGGGCGGCCGGGGCGTCGCCCGCTCGCTCGTCGCCGCCGTGCGTGCCGAGGGCACCGCGCGCGGGCTGACGGAGCTGCGGACGTTCGCGAGCCGCAGCGCGCAGCCCGCGTTCGAGCGGTTCGGGTTCGAGCTCGTCGCCGACCGTCCCGGCAACCTGGCTCGCGGCGTCGTCGTCCCGAACGCCGAGCTGCGCTGCCGACTCTGAGTGCGGTCACTCCCGGAGCACGGCCGCCACGGCGCTCACCTCGACGAGAGCGCCCGGAACCCCGAGCCCCGCGACGACCGCCGCTGTGACCAGGGGCGGCGCGCCGTCCGTCGCGAGCAACGGCGCGACCGCACCGTAGGCCTCGCGAAGGTCGGCGTCGGCCGCGATGAGGACGGTCCACTGCACGACGTCGTCGAAAGAGGCGCCCGCCGCACGCAGCGCGACCCCCGCGTTCTCGACCGCGCGGCGCGACTGCTCGGCTACCCCGTCCCCGACGACGACCCCGGTGACGTCGACGCCGTTCTGGCCGCCGACGTAGACGGTCGTCGCACCCGGCGGCACGACGGCGACGTGGCTGAACGCCGGGCTCACGACGAGCCCGGCCGGCTGCAGACGTGTGATCTCCATGGGTCGACCGTCCCACCGCCCTCTGACACGACCACCGGCGCACGGAGAGCACCGGCCCCGGCGTGCGTGACGTGCCACGATGTGGCCATGCGCACGCGTCCCCTCCCCCTCGGCCCGGTCGGGCGGGGCGCCTGATGGGGCGGCACGCGAGCCGCGAGCCGGACGCCCGTGCCGAGCGCCGCTGGGTGCCGTGGGCCGAGCGCGCCGGGATGGGGGTCGCCGCCGCACTCGTCGTGCTGCTGGTGCTCCGGTGGGCGGACGTGGGGTGGGGTGCGACGCTCGCTATCGCAGGCGCGGCGCTCGTCCTCGTTCCCGCCGCGGCGTGGGTCGCGTCAACCGTCCCGGGGCACGACGGGCAGCACGGGGACGTCGAGCGCTCCTGACGCGGGCAGCGTCCGCCAGCGGTCGACGACCGTGACGAGGCCGAGCACGACCACGGCGAGCCCGACGGCGGCGAGCACGTCGGTCAGGAAGTGGTAGCCCAGGTACAGCCGGCTGAGCGCCACCAGCCCGGTGCCGACGACCGCGGCGAGGAGCCACACCGCGACGAGCCCGACCGAGCGGTGCCGGCTGCACACCAGGTAGCCCGCGACGAGCAGGAACGTCGCCGTGCCGAGCGTGTGACCCGAGGGGAACGACGCCGTCGTCTCGGCCCCGGGGACGTGCATCGTCTCGACGGGCGGCCGCGGTCGGGCCACGATCCCCTTGACCAGCAGCCCCAGAGCCGTCGAGACCACCATCGCGCCCGCGAGCAGCGCCGGGCGCCACCACACTCGTCGGACGCGCCACCAGACCACGCACGCCACGAGCACGACCACCGGCAGCACGGTCGGCCCGGTCACGAACGTGATGGCCTGCAGGACCGACGTCACCCACGGCGACCGGTGCGCGACGAGCCACTCCAGCACCGTCTGGTCGACCGCCGCGAGGTCGTCACTCTCGCGCACGTCGTCGAGCATCTTGGCGAACACGAGCAGCCCGACGACGACCAGCACCGCACCCGGGACGACGACCGCGAGCGCGCGCCGCGTGCGCGGGTGGTGCTCGTCGGGCGTCATGCCTGACCTCATCACATATTCGCGTGACGCAGGTATCACGCACGTGGTCTGGTGTTCCTGTCACACCGTCGCCCGGACCTGCAGGTCCACCGGCGACCACCCCCGCCGGGGACGCTCCGGACGGGCCACCACATCCCCCAACTCCGTCCGGAGGACTTCGTCATGCACCCGACCCTGAACTACGACCTCGCCCGCCTCGAGCAGGACGCCGCCGTGCGGCAGTCCCGGCTGGAGCGCGAGCGCGCTCGCGAGCAGCATCCGTCCGACGCCACGAGGCGACCCCCGAGTCCGAAGCACCTGACGGTGCCGGTGATCCGGGTGGCCACGCTGCGCATCGTCTGAACGGTCCCGACGGGCCGGTCCCTCTCACCGGGGGCCGGCCCGTCGTCGTCCCCGGCCCGACGCACGCCGGACGCCCCGACCGCCTAGGGTGAGGCCTGTGAGCAGCAGCGTCGCCCCCACCCCCGCCCCCCACGGCCACGAGAGCGCCGACCGCATCGTCTGGATCGACTGCGAGATGACCGGACTCGACCTGACCGCCGACGCACTCGTCGAGGTCGCGGTCGTCGTCACCGACTCCGAGCTCAACGTGCTGGGCGACGGCGTCGACGTGATCATCGCCCCGCCCGCCGGTGCGCTCGAGCAGATGGGCGACTTCGTGCGCACCATGCACACCACGTCCGGGCTGCTCACCGAGCTCGCGGACGGCACGACCCTCGAGGACGCCCAGCGCCAGGTGCTCGAGTACGTGCGCACGTGGGTGCCCGACCCTGGCAAGGCGCCGCTCGCCGGCAACTCCGTCGGCACGGACAAGACGTTCCTCGACCGGGACATGCCCGAGCTGGTCGGGTACCTGCACTACCGCGTCATCGACGTGTCGTCGATCAAGGAGCTCGCGCGCCGCTGGTACCCGCGCGTGTACTTCAACTCGCCCGAGAAGAACGGTGGCCACCGCGCCCTCGCCGACATCCTCGAGAGCATCGACGAGCTCCGGTACTACCGCGCCGCGCTGATGCCCGAGCAGCCGGGCCCCGACTCGGCGACCGCGAAGCAGATCGCGGCGCAGGTCGTGGCCACGTCGGTGCGGGGTGCGCGCTCGTCCTGACCGTCGCGCTCGACCCGGTTGCGGCCGGATCCGTGTCCCGGGCACCGCGTGCGCTCCGGTACACTTCTTCTCGCCCGTCCGGCGACGGACGGCATGGTGGGTATAGCTCAGCTGGTAGAGCACCTGGTTGTGGTCCAGGGGGTCGCGGGTTCAAGTCCCGTTACTCACCCCGAAGACGAAGGGCGCCGATCCTCACGGGATCGGCGCCCTCCGTTCGTTCTCGGGCGCTGCACCCGTTCAGACCAGCCGGGCGACGAGTGCGTCGACGAACCGCTCCAGCGCGCCGTCGGCGTGGGCGAAGAACAGCGACGGCTCGGTGAGCTCGAGCTCGAGCAGCACGGGATGCCCCTCGTCGTCGGGGATGAGGTCCACGCGCGCGTAGAGCAGCGGCTTGTCGACCCCGGGCAGCAGACCCGGCAGCGCGTCGACGATCCGCTGCGCGACCTCGAGCTCCTCGTCGGTCGCGTCCCGTGGGGACATGTCCTCCCTGAGGTACAGCCCCGTCTCGTCGTCCGGGCGGTACGGGCCCTCGAGCAACGGCCCCTTGCGCACCGAGTGGCTGAACGCGCCGTCGACGAACACGAGGGCGGTCTCCCCCGCGGTGTCGACCTGCTTGAGATAGCGCTGGATCATGACGCGGCGCCCGACGCCCAGCAGGTTCTTGGCGTGCATGATCGCGAGCGAGCGGGACGTCGTCACGTCCGCCTGGTAGCGACCCGTGTCGCGCGAGCCCGCGCTCACGGTCGGCTTCACGACGAAGTCGCCGAACGCCGGGAACCTGGTGTGGATGGCGCGCGAGTCGAAGTTGCGCTCCGGGTCGAGCCAGATCGTCGGGACGATCGGCAGCCCCGCCGTCTCGAGATCCCGCAGGTAGGTCTTGTCGATGTTCCAGCCGACGACCGACGCCGGGTTGAGCAGCGTGCTCGACCGCTCCACGCGGTGGGTCCAGTCGGTGAACTGGGTGGGGCGCTGCGTGTAGTCCCACGTCGAGCGGATAAGCACGTGCTGGTACGTCCCCCAGTCGATCGTCGGGTCGTCCCACACCACGACGTCCGCGCCGACCCCGCGCTCACGCAGGGCCGCGACCAGCGGCTGGTCGTCGGCGTCCAGGTCAGGCAGCTCGGCGCAGGTCGCGAGGGCCAGTCGGGCGGTCGGCTCGTTCACCCTGCGAAGCCTACCGACCGCGCTCGACGTCCGGGCCCGTACGTGCGCCGGGCGGGCTGGTGCGGTCGGGGCGTCAGGCCGCACCCGCCTCGCTGACGCGGCGCAGCGCCTGCAGCACCGTCGCCGACGTCGCGCGGCCGACCACCCGGTCGCCGTCCCAGACGTCGACGCCGTCCGCACCGTCCCGCACGAGCGCGTCGAGCACGTCCGTGAGCTCGGCGCCGAGCTCGACCCGCTCCGACGGGTCCGGCACGCGCCGCTCCTGCGCCGCGCCCGATCCCGTGGTCGACGATCCTCGGTCCGCGCCGGGCGCCCGGAGATCGGCCGCAGAGAGATCGACCGCAGAGAGCCGCCCGAGCCCCAGCATCCGCGCGGTCCGACCGCGGCCGACGAGGTCCGCGACCGCCGGCGTCGCTGGCCGGGCCACGATGTCGAGCGGTGCCGCGAGCTGTTCGACGTGCGCTCCTTCGCTGAGCACGGCGACGCGGTCCGCCATCGTCACCGCCTCGTCGATGTCGTGCGTCACGAGCATCACGGTGGTGCCGAGCTCGCGCTGGATGCGTGCGAACTCGTGCTGCAGACGCCGCCGACCCACCGGGTCGACCGCACCGAACGGCTCGTCCATGAGCAGAACCGGCGGGTCGGTGGCGAGAGCGCGCGCCACACCGACGCGCTGTCGCTCGCCGCCCGACAGCTCGTGCGGGTACCGACGCGCGTACCTGCCCGGTGCGAGCCCGACGAGGTCGAGCAGCTGCGCGACGCGGTCCGCCGTGCGGCGCCGGTCCCAGCCGAGCAGGCGCGGCACCGTGGCGACGTTCTGCTCGACCGTGCGGTGCGGGAAGAGGCCGACGTTCTGGATGACGTACCCGATGCGACGGCGCAGCTCGACGGGGTCCACGCGAGTGACGTCCTCGCCCTCGAGCAGGATGCGGCCGCTGGTGGGCTCCACCAGCCGGTTGGCCATGCGGAGCGTCGTCGACTTGCCGCACCCCGACGGTCCGACGAGCACGAGCACCTCGTGCGGGCGCACGTCGAGCGACAGGTCGTGGACGGCGGCAGGCCGCTCGTCGGCGCGGCCGCGCGCGGGAGCCTCGCCGTACGACTTGCTCACGGAGTCGAAGCGGATGGTCCACTCGCCGTCCGCGCCCTGGCGCTGGTGGTCGTGCTGGTCGTCGCTCACGCCACGGGACGCTAGCGTGCGCCACCGACATCGGCGCGGGCTCGGACCTGGACGGGCACGTGTCAGAGCCTGCGGCTACGGTCGCTGCATGCTCCTGGCCGACGCACCGCCGAACCCCTGGTTCTCGTGGCAGTACGTGACGAACAACTCGGCGGACATCCGTTCCGCGCTGGGCCAGCACACGTCGCTGACGCTCCAGGCCGTCGCGATCGCGCTGGTCGTCGCGTTGCCGCTGGCCGCTCTCGCGCACGCGCGGCCTCGGCTCGCTGCGCCCGTGGTCGGCACGGCGGGGGTCCTCTACACGGTCCCGTCGCTCGCGCTGTTCGCCCTGCTCGCCCCCTGGACCGGCATCGGCCGCACCACGGTGCTCATCGGTCTCGTCGCGTACGCGTTGCTGGTGCTCGTGCGCAACATCCTCGTGGGCCTCCAGGGCGTCGACCCGGCGGTCACGGACGCGGCGCGGGGCATGGGGTACGGACGGGGCCGCATGCTCTGGCAGGTCGAGCTGCCTCAGGCGTTGCCGAGCATCGTCGCGGGTGTCCGCGTCGCCACCGTGTCCACGGTCGCGCTCGTCACGGTCGGGGTCGTCGTGGGCTACGGCGGGCTGGGTCAACTCATGTTCCGCGGGTTCCGGAGCGACTACCACGCCGAGATCATGACGGCGACCGTGCTGTGCCTCGTGCTCGCTCTGGTGTGCGACGTCGTCATCGTGCTCGTCGGTCGGTGGCTCACGCCGTGGTCACGATCGACGCGCATGCTCGCGGACAGCGAGGTCTGACCGTGGACATCGTCCAGGACGCCATCACGTGGCTCAACGACCCGCTCAACTGGACCGGGCCGGACGGCGTGCTGTCGCTCGCCGCCGCGCACGTGCGTGTCACGCTGCTCGCGGTTCTGCTCGCAGCCGTCGTCGCGATGCCGGCCGGCGTGTGGCTCGGCCACCGGCGCCGTGGCGGCACGTTGGGGGTCGTCGTGGCGAACACCACGCGCGCGCTCCCCACGCTCGCACTGCTGACGCTGTTCGCCTCGGCCGGGCTGTTCGGCAACACCGCGACGGTGCTGGCCTGCGCGGTGTTCGCCGTGCCGCCGCTGCTCACCAACACGGTCACCGGCGTCGGCGGGGTGGACCGGGACGTCGTCGACGCGGCGCGCGGGCTGGGGATGTCGGGGGCGCGGCGGCTCTGGTCCGTCGAGCTGCCGCTGTCGGTGCCGCTGGTCGCGGCGGGCGTCCGCACGGCCGTGGTCCAGGTGCTCGCGACCGTCCCGCTGGCTGCGCTCGTCGGGGGCCGGAGCCTCGGCTCGATCGTCGTCACCGGGTTCGGCACCCAGCGGTACGGGCAGGTGCTCGCCGGAGGCGTGCTCGTGGCGGCGCTGTGCCTGGTCGCCGAGGGGCTGCTCGCGCTCGCCCAGCGCGCGGTGTCGCCCCGCGGTCTGCAGCCGGCACCCGCACGGTCGTCGCGACGACCGACTCCGGTTGCCGCGACCGCCGACTCCGGGTCTGATTGACGTTCGCGACCGCGACCGGAGCGAGAGCCCGCGGCCGACACCTCCCCCGACCAGTGCCACCCTCATCCACCGATGCCATCCCTGACACAGGAGCCCACGATGCGCACACGCACCACGACCGGACTGCTGGCCACCTCGTTGCTCGGCGCGAGCCTGCTCCTCGCCGCGTGCGGGTCTCCCGGATCGGGCGGCGGCCAGGCCGCGCCGACGTCCGCCGGCTCGAGCGGGGGTGCGACGGCGGCCGCCGAGTGCTCGCCGGTCGCCGGTGACCAGCTCGTCGTCCTCAAGGACGACAAGGGGCTGCAGAACTCCGACAACATCATCCCCGCGATCAACGCGAAGACCGCGAGCGAGCACCCCGAGATCGTCGACCTGCTGAACACGGTCTCGGCCAAGCTGGACACCGAGAAGCTGATCCAGCTCAACAAGTCGGTGGACATCGACCGCAAGACGTCCACCGAGGTCGCCAAGCAGTTCGTGGCCGACCAAGGGCTCGCCGCGACCGACCAGGTCGGCGACGGCGCGAAGATCGTCGTCGGCGCCGCCAACTTCTCCGAGAACGCGACCCTCGCAGCGATCTACGCGGCCGTCCTGAAGTCCGCGGGCTTCGACGCGTCCTCGCGCACGATCGGCGCACGCGAGGTCTACCTGCCGGCCCTCGAGAAGGGCAAGGACATCCAGGTCGTGCCCGAGTACGCGGCCACGCTCGCCGACTTCATCAACGGCAAGGTCAACGGTACGGATGCCGCCTCGGTCGCGACCCCGGACATCGACAAGACGGTCGCCGCGCTCACGCCGCTCGCCGAGAAGGTCGGGCTCACCATGGGAGCAGCCTCGGCCGCACAGGACCAGAACGCGTTCGCGGTGACCGCGGCGTTCGCCGCGGAGCACAAGGTCACGACGCTGTCCGAGCTGGCCGCCGTGTGCGCCGGTGGCGTCTCGCTCGCCGGTCCGCCGGAGTGCCCCGAGCGCCCGTTCTGCGAGCTCGGCCTGACCAAGACCTACGGCCTGAACACGACGTTCAAGTCGTACGACTTCGGCCTCATCGGAGCCGCGATCCGCAAGGGCGAGACGGCGCTCGGCCTCGTCCTGTCGAGCGACGGCTCCCTCGCGAGCTGACCCGGCCGCTTGCCTGATCGCTCGCACGCAGGGCGCGGACCCGACCGTCGGTGGGGCCCGCGCCCTTCGCGCGTCGCACGAGCGTCGCCGGCTCGAGCGTCGTGCGACGACTTCCTCCGAGCGCCTCGCCGGACGCTGGCCTACAGCCCCGCGGTCTCGCCGAACCGCAACCACACCTCGGACAGCGTCGGGTAGGACGGCACGGCGTGCCACAACCGGGCGAGCGGCACCTGGCCCACGACCGCAACCGTTGCAGCGTGCAGCAGCTCGGCGACCTCGGGCCCGACGAACGTCGCACCGACCACCGTCCCGCGCGCGTCGTCCAGCACGAGCCGCGCGTGGCCCTGGTAGTCCGGGGCCAGCACGGACGCACCGGCGAGGTTCCCGAGGTCGTAGTCGACGGCGCGGACGTCGATGCCCGCGTCCCTCGCCGAGCTCTCGGTGTGCCCGACCCATGCGACCTCAGGGCGCGAGAACACCACCTGCGGCACCGATGCCTCGTCGGCGGTCGCACGGTACCTGCTCCACGGCTCGGCGCCGGACTCGGCCTCGCGCATCGCGTCGTCGTCACCGAACCGCGCAGCGACGACATCGCCCGCGACGCGCGCGTCGTACTTCCCCTGGTGCGTGGTGCCCGTGCGGCCGGTGACGTCGCCCACCGCGAACAACCAACCTCCCGCAGCCTCGACCTGGAGCGCGTCGTCGACATGCAACGGCGCACCCGGTGCGAGGTCGATCGCCTCGAGCCCCAGGTCGGCCGTGCGGGCGTGACGTCCGGCCGCCACGAGCACCTCGTCGGCGTGGAGCACGCCCCAGGCGGTGGTGAGGTGGACACCGTCGTCGTCGCGCACCGCCGACGTCACCTCGGTGCCGAACCGGATCGTCACGCCCAGCGCGACCAGCGCATCGCGCACCGCCTCCCCGGCGAACGGCTCGGCCGCGGGCAGCAGCCGGTCGCCGCGCACCAGCATCGTGACCGCGCTGCCGAGGTCGGCGTAGACGGTCGCCATCTCGACGCCGACGACGCCCCCGCCGACGACCGCCAGCCGCGCAGGCACCTGATGAGACGACGTCGCGTCTCGGCTCGTCCACGGCTCGACACCGCGCAGCACCTCCGGCACGGTCGCGACCGACCCCGTGGCGACGATCACGGCGTGGCGTGCCACGAGCGCGCGCTCACCGTCGTCGCCCGCGACCGTGAGGCACCGTGGCCCGGTGAACCGAGCCGCCCCACGGACGAGCGTGATGCCGACCGACTCCACCCAGGAGACCTGCCCCGCGTCGTCCCACTGCGAGGCGACCTCGTCGCGACGCGCGAAGGCCGCCGAGGCGTCCACGCCACCGTCGACGGCGGAGGCCGCCCCCGGGACCGCCCGGGCGGCCGCGAGCACCGTGCCGGGCCGCAGGAGCGCCTTCGACGGCATGCACGCCCAGTACGAGCACTCGCCGCCCACCAGCGCGGCCTCGACGAGCGCGACGCTCAGCCCCGTGCGGGACGCCCGGTCGGCGGCGTTCTCTCCGACCGCTCCGCCGCCCACCACGATCACGTCGAACGTCTCGTCCTGCGGGGCCATCGGTGTCTCCGTCCGTGCCGGCACCCGCGCGACGACGGGATCCGTGTCATCGTCGCCCGCTGCTCGCCGCGGCGCGCGGCGAGACGCGAGCCGCCGCACGCACAACCGCATGACGAAGGGCCCGTGCCCTGCATAGCTGCAGGTCACGGGCCCTCATCGGTGCGCCATCAGGGACTCGAACCCCGAACCCGCTGATTAAGAGTCAGCTGCTCTGCCAATTGAGCTAATGGCGCGCGGTTGAGAACGTTAGCAGCCTTGCGGCCCAGAACACCAACCGAGAGGCCCCGGGTGACGAGAGTCACTCACAGGTACAGCCCGGGCCCGTCCCCCGACCCGCGCGGGGCCGCCACGGCGTGCACGTCCTTCTCTCGCAGGAGCAGGTACGTCGCTCCCTCGAGCTCGACCTCGGCGCGCTCGTCGGGGTCGAACAGGACCCTGTCGCCGACCTCGACCTGCCGCACGTGCTGGCCGACCGCGACGACGTCCGCCCATGCGAGGCGCTTGCCCACCGCGGCGGTCGCGGGGATGACGATGCCCGCCGACGAGCGCCGCTCACCCGCCGCCGCGTCGAGGTGGACCAGCACGCGGTCGTTGAGCATGCGCACGGGCAGATCGGTGCGCAGCACAGGGCGACGCCCAGGCTCGGGGGCCACGGATCCGGAGGTCACGGGTTCGGAGGTCACGAGGTCGACCGTACGCGCCGACGCACGTCCGCCGACCGCACGTCCCGCCGACCGCGCGTGCGGCGCGCCGAGCGCGCGTCGCGCGCCGTACGCGCTCGCGCCGCGGAGTGAGCGGTCGACGAGCGCCGGGCGGCCGGTGGCGGCGCGCTGAACGTAGGCTGGCGTCCCCGCACCACGAGGAGGAACCCCGTGCCCCGTCTCGCCGTCGGCGACCCCGCGCCCGACTTCACGCTCCCCACCGCCGACGGCGGGAGCGTGAGCCTCGCCGACCTGCGGGGTCGGCGCACCATCGTCTACTTCTACCCCGCGGCCGGCACGCCGGGCTGCACGAAGCAGGCGTGCGACTTCCGCGACTCGCTCTCGGCGCTGCAGGGAGCCGGGCTCGCTGTCGTCGGCATCTCGCCGGACCCCGTCGCCAAGCTCGCGAAGTTCGCGGCCGACGAGCACCTCACGTTCCCGCTCGCGTCCGACGAGAGCCGAACCACCCTCGAGGCGTTCGGCGCATGGGGCGAGAAGAAGCTCTACGGCAAGACGGTCACGGGCGTGATCCGCTCGACGGTCGTGCTCGCCGCGGACGGCACCGTCGAGCTCGCGCAGTACAACGTCAAGGCGACGGGTCACGTCGCCAAGCTGCGGCGCGACCTCGGCATCGACGGCTGACCCGACTTCCGGCCGCGCCTTCCTCCAGTCGAGCCGACCTCCTGCGGGACCTGGTGCCGCGCGGCGTCGCGGCGTCGTGGGAGACTCGGGCTCGCGCGGCCACGTCGCGCGGGAGTGGTGAAACGGCAGCCACGCCAGGTTTAGGTCCTGGTGCCCGCAAGGGCGTGCGGGTTCGACTCCCGTCTCCCGCACCGAGCAGCCCCCATGCCGGGTGACCAGCACCGCCCGACGGGCACCGTACGACGACCAGAGGCGGCTCCCCCGCATGGGAGAGCCGCCTCTGGTCGTGCAGGTGGATACCGCGTACGGGCCGTGTCAGCCGTTCGCCTGGGACGCGATCTGCGCGCGCACCTCGTCCATGTCGAGCGCCTTGACGGCGTCGACGACCTGCTTGAGCGCGGGTGCGGGCAGCGCTCCCGCCTGGTTGAACACGAGGATGCCGTCCCGGAACGCCATCAGCGTCGGGATCGAGAAGATCTGCAGCTCCTGCGCGAGCGCCTGCTCGGCCTCGGTGTCGACCTTCGCGTGGACGATCTCCGGGTTCTCGTCCGACGAGGACTCGAAGACCGGGCCGAAGCGCTTGCACGGGCCGCACCACTCGGCCCAGAAGTCGATGAGGACGATCTCGTTGTCGTTGATCGTCGAGCCGATCGTGTCGGCGGTGAGCGTCGTGGTCGCCATGGTTCCTCCGGTGGTCGGGTGTCCGGCCACCTCAGCGTCCGGACCCCGACGACTATTCCCCAGGACGCCCGACCGCGCGCGTCCGCGGGAGCGCGTCGACGACGAGAGGTGCGCACGGCGGGCGAACGGGCCGAACCGACCCGTCGTCGTCGACCGGACCCGCGCCCGGCCGGCGACCCGACCTGCGACCCGAGCCGGTCGCCACGGTGCGGGTCGAGCACGGCCGGGCCCGCGTGAGGTAGAAACCTACGGTGACCGCTTCCGCCGAGTTCCCCGTGCCCGAGCCGCGTGACGGCTGGCTGACGTCCGAGCAGATCGCCGAGGTCCGGCGCGTGCTGCCGATCGTCTACGTGGACGCGGTGCCGGTGCGGGTCGACGACTCGGGCGACGTCGTCGCGGTCGGCCTCCTGCTGCGCGTCACGCGCGAGGGCGTGATGTCGCGAGCACTCGTCTCGGGCCGCGTCCTGTACCACGAGCGTGTGCGCGACGCGCTCGTGCGGCACATCGAGAAGGACCTGGGGCCGGTGGCGCTGCCGCAGATCCCGGCCTCGCCACAGCCGTTCACCGTCGCGGAGTACTTCCCCACCCCGGGCATCACCTCGTACCACGACCCCCGCCAGCACGCGATCTCCCTGGCGTACGTCGTCCCCGTCTCAGGTGACTGCCGCCCGCAGCAGGACGCCATCGACCTGTCGTGGCTGACACCCGAGGAGGCGTGCGCGGAGCAGGTCCAGCTCGAGATGAACGGCGGCCAGGGGGTCCTGCTGCGCCAGGCGATGGCGCACGTGGGCCGCCTGCCCTGACGCGCGCGCCCTGATCCCGTGCGAGAGCTCGCGCCGGGGATCAGGTCCCGAGCTCGAGCACCGGCCAGTCCGCGAGGTCGGCGCGCATGCGCCGGTCGTGGGTCGCGACGACGACGGCCGACGACGTCGCTCGCAGCGCGGCCGTGAGCTCGTCGACCAGCCCGACCGACAGGTGGTTCGTCGGCTCGTCGAGGACGAGCACGTGCGGCGCCGCGAGCAGTGCGCACGCGAGGTCGAACCTGCGCCGCTGGCCCACGGAAAGCTCGCGCAGCGGGCGGTCCAGGTCCGCCTCCGTCAGGAGTCCGAGCGCCGCGACGGGCACCAGCTGGTCGGGGTCCAGCGCACCCTCCTCGAGCAGCCGCAGCGCGTGGCGCGCGTACGCGTCGAACGCCGTGACCGCACCGTCCGCGACGTGCTCCGCAGGACCCTCCTGCGCGAGGACACCGAGCCGTACGCCTGCCGCGACGGTGCGCGCACCCCGACTGGTCTCGACCGTGCCGGCCAGCACGCGCAGGAGGGTGGACTTGCCCGAGCCGTTGGGGCCGACGACGAGCAGCCGGCCGCACGGCTCGATGCCGATCCGACGCCCTGGAAGGTCGAGCCGGCCGTCCACGCGGGGCGCTCGTACCTCGAGCAGCGAGCCGGAGTGAGCGGCCGCACGGTCGGCGTCGGGATCGAGCGGGCGGTCGGGGCTCGCGCCCGTCGACGCCCGGCGCGGGAGGGACGGCAGGTCGGGGAACGCGAGGGCGAGCGGCGGCACGGGGACCTCGACGGCGGTCGCCTCGAGCTGCTGGACCAGGCGGTCGGCCGCCTTGACGTGCTGGCGCGCGCGGGTCCCGCGGCGGTGCCGCTGGGAGCCCTTCGGCGGACGCCACTCGTCGGACAGGCCCTCGTACGACGAGTCGAGCCGCTGCGCCAGGACGAGAGCGCGCTTGCGCTCGGCGCGGTAGCGCGCGCGCCAGCGTCGCAGCATCTGGTCCTTGGCGAACCGGTAGTCGGCGTACCGCGTCGCGCCGTACAGCGCGGGGCGACCGTCCATCGAGGGGTCGAGGTCGAGGATCGCCGTCATGACGTCGTCGAGCAGCCGCCTGTCGTGCGTGACGATGACGACCGCCCCGGACCATCGCTGCAGCTCGGCCGTGAGGTGGTCGATTCCGGTCGCGTCGAGATGGTTGGTCGGCTCGTCGAGCAGCAGGACGTCTGCGCGTTCGGCGATCCGGCACGCGAGACGTACGCGGTAGCGCTCGCCCACCGACAGCTGCGAGAGCCGGCGCACGGGGTCGCGTGGTGCGCCGAACCTCGTCAGGGCCTCGTCGACGCGCCGGTCGACGTCCCACGCCTCGAGCTGTTCGTAGCGGGCCATCGCCTCGGCGTAGGCCGCGAGGTCTCCGCGCTCGTGATCGAACGTGGCGACGACCTGCTCGAGGTCCGCAGCGGCGGATCGGACGGCGGCGGCCGTCGCCACGGCGAGGGACCCGACCGTGTCGTCGTCGCCGACGTCGAGCTCCTGCTCGACCACCGCGAGCGAACCCGAACGCGTCACGGAACCGGCCGTGGGTACGAGCCCGCCCGCGAGCAGGCGCAGCAGCGTCGTCTTGCCGGCACCGTTCTCGCCGACGAGCCCGAGGCGCTCACCCGCGGAGACGGTCAGGTCGAGCCCGTCGAGGACGGCACGGCCCGGATAGCCGAACGTCAGCCCGCGGGCGACGAGCTGGATCGGCTCAGCCACCGCGCAGGACGTCGGCGATCACCGGGGCGAGGGCGCGGAACGCCTGCCCCCGGTGGCTGATCGCGTTCTTCTCGTCGGGCGTCAGCTCCGCGCACGTGCGACGCTCGCCGAGCGGCTGCAGCGCCGGGTCGTACCCGAAGCCGCCCGTGCCGCGCGGCTCGAGCGTGAGCGTGCCGACCAGCTCGCCCCGCTCGACGTGCTCGCGGCCGTCCGGCGTGACGATCGCTGCAGCGCACACGAACCGAGCACCGCGGTGCTCGGGCGCGATGTCCGCGAGCTGCGCGAGCAGCAGCGCGAGGTTCGCGGCGTCGTCACCGTGGCTTCCGGACCAGCGGGCCGAGAAGATGCCCGGCGCCCCGCCCAGGACGTCGACCGCCAGGCCGGAGTCGTCCGCGACCGCGGGCAGGCCGGTGTGCGCGGCGAGCGCGCGTGCCTTGATGAGCGCGTTCGCCTCGAACGTCAGCCCGTCCTCGACCGGCTCGGGTCCCCCGACCTCACGCGAGCCGACCACCGTCGACAGGTCGAGGTCCGGCAGCACCGGCGCGAGGATCGCGCGCAGCTCGCCCACCTTGTGCGCGTTGTGCGTCGCGAGGACGAGGCGCGCGCTCACGCCGATGCACCTGCGGCCGTCGTGACCGACGAGCGCGAGGCCGAACCGTCCGAGGGCGGCGCGGCCAGCGCCGCGGCCTGCAGCCGGGACAGCGTCGACGTTCCCGCGAGCGCGAGGTCGAGCAGCGCGTCGAGCTCGGCGCGGTCGAACGGCGCGTGCTCGGCCGTGCCCTGCACCTCGACGAACGTTCCCGAGCCGGTGACGACGACGTTCATGTCCGTGTGCGCGCGGACGTCCTCGGCGTACGGCAGGTCGAGCACGGGCACGCCGTCGACGATGCCGACGCTCACGGCCGAGACCGAGTCGCGCAGCACCTGGCGTCCCGGCTTGACGAGCCGCTGCTCGGTGGCCCACGCGACCGCGTCCGCGAGCGCGACGTACGCCCCCGTGATCGACGCCGTGCGCGTCCCGCCGTCCGCCTGCAGCACGTCGCAGTCGAGCACGATCGTGTTCTCCCCCAGCGCCGCGACGTCGATGACCGCGCGCAGCGAGCGCCCGACGAGACGCGAGATCTCGTGCGTGCGGCCACCCACCTTGCCGCGCACCGACTCACGGTCGGAGCGCGAGTCGGTGGCGCGCGGGAGCATCGAGTACTCGGCCGTCACCCAGCCCTCGCCCGAGCCCTTGCGCCAGCGCGGCACGCCCTCGGTGAACGAGGCGACGCACAGCACCTTGGTGCCGCCGAACTCGACGAGGACGCTGCCCTCGCCGGCGGACAGGAACCGGCGGGTGATGGTCACGGGGCGCAGCTCGTCGGGGGCGCGGCCGTCCGCGCGTGCGATCGTCATGCCGACGAGCCTAACGGCGCGCACCGACACGCCCCGACGAGCGGCCGGAGCCCGGCCAGAGCGGGGTCAGCCCCCGGTCAGAGCAGGTGCACGCCCCCGGGGACGGCCAGCGCCACCGGTCCCGCGTACTCCTCGCGCGCCTCCGCCAGCACCACCCGCGGGTCGTTCCACGCAGGCAGGTGCGTGAGGAGCAGCGCGCGGGACCCGCCGCGCGCGGCCGCCTCGCCGGCGCGGCGCCCGGTGAGGTGCACGCCGCGGATCTCGTCGTCGCGGCCCTGCACGTACGCCGCCTCGCACAGGAAGAGGTCGGCGTCGGCGATCTCGTCGACGCCCGCGCACTCGTCGGTGTCACCGCTGAACCCCAGGGTCACGGTGCGCGCCGGGTCGTCCTCGGCCGGGCCGGACACCCGGATGCCGTACGCGGTCACGGGGTGATGGACGGGCACCGGGGTCAGGGTGAGCGGCCCGACGCGCACGGGCGCCGCGGGGTCCCACTCGTGCACGTCGTACTGCTCGAGCACGTGCGACGACTCCGCACCGGCGAGGCTCAGCAGTCGCTCGGGCGTGCCCGCGGGACCGTGCAGAGGTATCGGCGCCGACCGGCCGTCGGGGTGGTAGCGCAGCAGCACGTAGAGCACGACCGTGTCGGCCACGTGGTCCGCGTGCAGGTGCGACAGCGCGATCGCGTCGAGCGTGCGCGGGTCGATCACGCGCTGCAGCGGTCCGAGCGCGCCGTTGCCGAGGTCGAGCAGCACGCTCCAGGTGCGGCCCCGCTCGTCGTCGGCCTGCACGAGGTACGACGACGCGGCCGAGTCAGGCGACGGGAACGACCCGGCGCAGCCGATGACGGTGAGCCTCATCGCAGCGCCTGCGCGGGCTCGACGACGTCGACCTCGGGCCCGAGGAACCGGCGCGCGAGGGTCTGGAACGAGACGGGGTCCCCCGTCGCCAGGAAGCGGTGCGTGGCAGGTACTCCTGAGGCCGGACGCTCGAGGTCGTGCGCGACGAGCGTGCGGTACACGTCCTTCGCGGTCTCCTCGGCGCTCGACACGAGCGTCACCTCGTCGCCCATCACGTAGGAGATCGCGCCGGTGAGCAGCGGGTAGTGCGTGCAACCGAGCACGAGCGTGTCCACGCCGGCATCCCGGACCGGGTCGAGGTACTCGTGCGCGACCGCGAGCACCTCGGGCCCCGAGGTGATCCCCGCCTCGACGAGCTCGACGAACCTCGGGCACGCCCGGGTGGTGAGCGTGACGCCCGGGGCCACCGCGAACGCGTCGTCGTACGAGCGCGACTCGACCGTGCCCTTCGTCGCGATCACGCCGATGCGTCCCGACCGCGTCGCCGCGACCGCCCTGCGGGCCGCGGGCAGGATCACCTCGACCACCGGGATCCCGCGGCGCAGCGTGTACCGCTCGCGTGCGTCGCGCAGCATCGCCGACGACGCCGTGTTGCACGCGATGACCAGGAGCTTCACCCCCGCGTCGACGAGGTCGTCCATGACCTCCAGCGCGTGTGCGCGCACGGCGGCGAGCGGCTTGGGGCCGTACGGCGTGTTGAGGGTGTCGCCGATGTACAGCGTCGACTCGTGCGGGAGCTGGTCGAGGATCGACCTCGCGACCGTCAGACCCCCGACGCCGGAGTCGAAGATCCCGATGGGGGCGTCGTGCACGCGGCCGAGCCTAGCCTGCGGCCGGGTCGGACGACCGCCCGGACGGGCCGCCGCGACGTGTGACGTCCGCCGCGGCCCGCGCGTCCTCGAGCATCAGGCCGACGAGCGACTCCTGCAGCCAGCCCAGCAGTGCGAAGCACGCCGCGAGCCAGTGGCGGTTCTCGTCGCCCCCGACGGCCATCAACGCCTCGAGGTGCTCGACGTCCTCGTCCGTCCGGATCCCGAGCCTGTCGGCCAGGACGAGCCGCACGTCGGTGAGCGCCGCGGCGACGGCCGGCGCGTCCGCCGACGGCACCTCGACCCAGCCCTGCGCGTCGGCGTCCTCCAGGGCCGTGCGCAGGCGGCGCAGGCCGGCGGTCTTCGACTCACGCAGGCTGGTCTGCGTGAGCCGTCGGAACTCGACGGCGATCTCCTCGTCGTCCATGCTCGCCGGCGGCAGGAGCCGGCCGACGGCCGGGTCGACCGGGACCGCCACCGGCGCCTCGAGCTCCTGCTCGAGACGCGCGAGCGGGTGCTCGTCGGTGGGGGGCGCAGCCGCCGGGTCCGTCCGGTCCGAGAGCTCGAGCAGCTCCGCCGTGTGCTCGACCAGCACCGCGACGTTCTCGCGCACCGGACGCCTCAGCCGGACGCGATAGCCGCCGTGCCTCGCTCGCAGGAAGCCCCTCACGTCACTGCCCGCTGCGCTGCAGGGTCGCCCACAGCCCGAACCCGTGCATGGCCTGCACGTCCACCTCCATCGACTCCAGCGACCCCCGCGACACCACGGCGCGCCCCACCTGGTGCACCTGCATCATGAGCTGGTGCGCACGCTGCGGCGGGTGCCCGAAGTAGGTCTCGAAGACGTAGGTCACGTACGTCATGAGGTTCACCGGGTCGTTCCAGACGATCGTCACCCACGGGTCGTCGACGGCCACGGCCTCGTCGGCCGCCGCCTCGCGTTCCTGCACCGGCGTCGTCACCCGACAACTGTAGGCAGAGCCACCGACAGGTCACCCCCGACCCCCGGGCCTGCCACGTGCTCCGACAGTAGGTTGGGCCACATGACGTCACCCGCGCTGCTGACGGACCGCTACGAGCTCACGATGCTGCAGGCCGCGCTCGCCGACGGGACCGCGCGGCGGCGGTGCGTCTTCGAGGTCTTCACCCGTCGCCTGCCACCGGGGCGCCGGTACGGCGTGGTCGCCGGGACCGGACGCCTGCTCGAGGAGCTGGACCGCTTCCGCTTCGAGGCCGACCAGATCGACTGGCTCCGGGCGGAGGGCGTGGTCGACGAGGCCACGCTCGAGTTCCTCGCGGGCTACCGGTTCGGCGGGAGCGTCGTCGGCTACGCGGAGGGCGAGACGTTCTTCCCCAGCTCGCCCGTCCTCGTCGTCGAGGGCACGTTCGCCGAGTCCGTGCTGCTCGAGACCCTCGTGCTGTCGATCCTCAACCACGACTCCGCCGTCGCGTCCGCCGCGTCGCGCATGACGAGCGCCGCGGTCGATCGCCCGTGCCTGGAGATGGGCGCCCGCCGGGCGCACGAGGAGGCGGCCGTCGCGGCGGCCCGCGCCGCTGCGGTCGCCGGGTTCGCGGGCACGTCCAACCTCGAGGCGGGGCGCCGCTACGGCCTGCCGACGATCGGGACCGCGGCCCACGCCTTCACGCTCGTTCACGACGACGAGCGGTCCGCCTTCGCGTCGCAGGTCGCGGCGCTCGGCCCCGGCACGACGCTCCTGGTCGACACCTACGACGTCCGTCGCGGAGTCGAGCTCGCGCTCGAGGCGGCGGGCACCGGTCTCGGGTCGGTGCGGCTCGACTCGGGCGACCTCGCCGGGCTCGCGCACGAGGTCCGACGCCAGCTCGACGACGCGGGAGCGACCGGCACGCGGATCGTCGTGACGTCCGACCTCGACGAGTACGCGATCGCGGCGCTCGCGGTGGCACCCGTCGACGTGTACGGGGTCGGCACGTCGGTCGTCACCGGCTCGGGCGCGCCCACGTGCGGAATGGTCTACAAGCTCGTCGCCCGCGAGGACGCGGCCGGGGTGATGCAGCCGGTCGCCAAGGCGTCGACCGCCAAGACGAGCGTGGGCGGTCGCAAGGCGGCCGCGCGGCGCCTCGGGCCCGACGGTCGCGCCGTCGAGGAGCTGCTGGTGGTGGGCGACGACGACGCGGTGCGCGCGTGGTCGCTCGACGCCGGCCCGGCGCAGGACGACCTGCGGCCCCTGCACGTGCGGCTCGTGAGCGACGGCGTGGTCGACGAGCGGTGGACCGGCGCGGACGGGGTCCGTACCGCGGCGCGGCGACACCACGCGTCGCGAGACGAGCTACCGCGGGGAGCGCGGCGGCTCTCCGCCGACGAGGCGTCCGTGCCGACCGGGACGCTCGCGCTCGGCTGATCCGGGCGGGACCGGGGCGGGATCGGGGCGGCCGGCCCCGGGTCGGTCGCCGCCCTGCGCCGGTGCCCGCAGACGCGACCGGCCGCCTCGCGCGGGTGCGCGGGCGGCCGGTCGACGTGAGGGAGCTCGGCTAGACCCTTCGGCCGCGGCCCACCAGCCCGAGGATCAGGCTGATGACGAGCACCGCGACGCCGACCCAGATGAGGAACGATCCGACGTTCGTGGCCACACCGAGGATCAGCAGGACGACACCGATGATGATGAGGATGAGCCAGGCGGGCATGGTCTGCCACCTTTCAGGTCAGGTCACCGCCGGTCTCCCGGGGGTACCCGGGGGGCCGGTGACGCACCTCCACGGTGGCATCGCGGAAGCCGGTCCGCACGCCGAGCCGACGACTTGCGCCGCGACTCCGCGCTGCTATGTGGTCGCGCGTCCAGCGCTCTGACCTGCGATGACACGCTCTCCATGCTCGTCCGGATCGTGAGACGAGCGCCCGGCGACTACTTCTTGCCGACGAACCATCCCCGCACCATCGACACCCGCGCCGTGAGCTGGTCCGGGTCGGCGAGCGCCACCTCCGGTCCGCCGCACCGCCGTCGGAGCTCGGCGTGCACCGACCCGTGGGGCTGGCCGCTGCGCCGCGCCCATGCACCCACCAGCTGGGCCAGCTCCTTGCGCAGCTCGGCCTGCTTGCGGTGGTCCATCTCCGCCAGCGCCTCGGCGCTGGCCGCGGCTCGTCGCGACCCCTTGGTCTGCGCGGCCTGACGCTGCCGCAGCAGCTCGGACACCTGGTCGACGTCGAGCAGGCCGGGCAGGCCGAGGAAGTCCATCTCCTCGTCGGAGCCGATCTCCGCACCGGTGCCGAACTCGCCGCCGTCGAACAGCACGCGGTCGAACGACGCCTGCGCCTCGAGCGCCTGGAACGCGGCGGGCTTGCCGTCGGGCCCGAGCGCGTCCGAGGCACGCTCCGCGCTGTTCGCCGCGGCCAGCAGCGCGTCCTCGGGGTCGTAGCCCTCCCCCTGCTCCTCCGCCGTGCGCGGCCGGTCCAGCGCGTGGTCGCGCTCGAGCTCGAGCGCGCCGGCGAGCGCGAGCAGCTGCGGCACGGACGGCAGGAACACGGACGCGGTCTCGCCGCGCCTGCGCGCACGCACGAACCGCCCGACCGCCTGTGCGAAGAACAGCGGCGTCGCGGTGCTCGTGGCGTACACGCCGACCGCGAGCCGCGGCACGTCGACCCCCTCGGAGACCATCCGGACCGCGACGAGCCAACGCGAGTCCCCGGAGGAGAACTCGTCGATGCGGTCGCTCGCGCCGTCGTCGTCCGACAGCACGATCGTCGGCGACTGACCCGTGAGACGAGCCAGGTGGCCCGCGTACGCGCGCGCATCCGTCTGGTCGGTCGCGATGATCATCGCCCCGGCGTCCGGGACCGCGCGGCGGACCTCGGTGAGCCGCTTGTCAGCGGCGGCGAGCACGCTCGGGATCCACTCGCCGTTCGGGTCGAGCGCGGTGCGCCACGCCTGCGACGTCATGTCCTTCGTCAGCGGCTCGCCCAGGCGCGCGCTGACCTCGTCGCCCGCCTTGGTCCGCCAACGCATCGCACCCGAGTACGACAGGAACAGCACGGGCCGCACGACGTTGTCGCGCAGCGCGTCTCCGTACCCGTAGGTGTAGTCCGCGACCGAGCGCCGGATGTTCTGCGCGTCGGGCGCGTACGTGACGAACGGGATCGCGGCGGTGTCCGACCGGAACGGGGTGCCGGTGAGCGCGAGCCGGCGCGTCGCACCCTCGAAGGCCTCGCGCACGGCGTCGCCCCACGACAACGCGTCGCCCCCGTGGTGCACCTCGTCGAGGATGACGAGGGTCGGGGCCGCGCTCGTGCGGGCCGCGTGCAGCGCAGGCTTGCTCGCGACCTGCGCGTACGTCACCGCGACGCCGTCGAAGCCGTGCCCGTGCCGCCCCTGCGCGTTGCTGAACCGCGGGTCGAGCTTGATGCCCACACGCGCGGCCGCGTCCGCCCACTGCCGCTTGAGGTGCTCGGTCGGCGCGACGACCGTCACGCGCCGGACGATGCGCGCCTCGAGCAGCTCGGTGGCGACCCGCAGCGCGAACGTCGTCTTCCCCGCACCCGGCGTCGCGACCGCGAGGAAGTCCCGCGGCGAGCGTTGCCGGTACGCCTCGAGCGCCTCCGCCTGCCACGCACGCAGCTTGCCCGCCGTGCCCCACGGCGCGCGCCCCGGGAACGCCGGGGGCAGGTGGGACGCGGCGGACGACGAGGCGTGCGAGGCGACGTCGTCGAACAGGCTGGGCTGCGGGGTCTGTGCCCCGCTCACTTGCCGGACGAGCCCCGGCCGAACCCCCAGCGGCGTCCGCCGCCGCCGGAGTCACCGCCGTTCGACCCGTCCCCGCCGTCCTGCGGCTCGCGCAGGCCCTCGTAGATCTCCTTGCACACGGGGCACACGGGGAACTTGTTCGGGTCCCGGCCAGGGACCCAGACCTTGCCGCACAGCGCGACGACCGGCCGGCCGGTGATCGCGGACTCCGTGATCCGCTCCTTGCGCACGTAGTGCGCGAACCGCTCGTGGTCCCCCGGCTCGACCTGCTCGGTCGTCTCCTCGCGCTCCAGGACGCTCGTGGCGCCGCCCCGGTCCGGGCCGAACGGGTCGTCGGGCATGCCGGGCGTCTGGGGCTCGCTCATGTGCGGAAGTCTATGTCGCCGTCACCGCGTCCGGACCGGTCGTCCCCGGTCCGGACGCTCGCGTGCAGCGCCTACAGACCCTGCCAGGCCGGCTTGAGGGCGTACGTCTCGCGGTAGTAGTCCGCGAGCTGCAGGCGCGAGGCGGCGGCGTCGTCGACGAGCACCGTGACGTGCGGGTGGTGCTGCAGGACCGTCCCCGGCCACATCGCGGAGACCGGGCCCTCGACCAGCTGGTGGACGGCCTCGGCCTTGCCCCGGCCCTGCGCCAGCAGCACGAGGTGACGGGCGGACATGATCGTCGCGAGGCCCTGCGTCAGGCAGTGCGTCGGTACCTGCGAGACGTCGTCCCCGAAGAAGCGCGCGTTGTCCTCACGCGTCTGCCGGGTCAGCGTCTTGATGCGGGTGCGCGACGCGAGCGACGAGCCGGGCTCGTTGAACGCGACGTGACCGTCGGTCCCGATGCCGAGGATCTGCAGGTCGACTCCGCCTGCCGCGGCGATCGCGTCCTCGTAGGCCGCGCACGCGGCGATCAGGTCCTCGGCGTTGCCGTCCGGGCCCTGGACCGCACCGTCGGCGAAGTCGACGCGCGACGCGATCTCCTTCTCGATGACGTTGCGGTACCGCTCCGGGTGGTCCGCGGGAAGGCCCACGTACTCGTCGAGCATGAACGCACGAGCCTGTGCGAACGACAGGCCCTCCTCGTCGTGCCGACGCACCAGCTCGTCGTACACGGCGAGCGGGCTCGACCCGGTCGCGAGACCGACCACCGCGCTCGGGCGGGCGCGCAGCAGCGCGTCGATCGCAGACGCCGCGATCCCGGCCAGCTCAGGCCCGGGTGCGATGACGACCTCCATCAGACTCCTCCTCGATCCGTGGCGCGCCCCGCGAGGGCGGCGCCGACAGCGCCCACCGGCGCGCCTGCAGGTGCCAGCGTGACACGGTCGGCGATCCGCGCCGACGCCAGGAACGGCGACGCCTCGGCCTCGCGCCGGAGCTCGCGCCGCACCGCGTCGAGCAGCGGCTCCCCGACCCCGCTCACGCCCCCACCGATCACCACACGCTCGACGTCGCACGTGAGCACGAGGATCCGGACGGCGGACGCGACCGCCCAGGCGAACTGGTCGCGCACCTCGATCGCGCGGGCGTCGCCGGCCGCGGCAGCGTCGAACAGCTCCAGCGGTGCGGGCCGCTCGTGCGGACCGGGCCATGCCGCGTCGATGGCGGAGCCGGACGCGTACTGCTCGATGCACCCGAGCTGCCCGCACTTGCACGGCAGCCCGTCCACGACCAGCGTCAGGTGCCCCACCTCGCCGGCGACACCCGACGGCCCACGACGAAGTCGCCCGTCGAGCACGAGCCCGGCCGCGACCCCGGTCCCGAGAGCGAGGAACGCGAGATCCGCCACCTCGCCGCCGGCCACATGAGCCGCCCCGAGCGCCGCAGCGTTCAGGTCGTTCTCGACCCGCACGGGCACGAGGGCCGCATCGGTGCCGAGCGCCGCCGACACGAGACCGCCGAGCTGGGCCCGGCCCTCGATGCCGAGGTTCACGGCGTGCTCGACGCTGCCGTCGACGGGGTCGACGACCCCCGGCAGCCCGATCCCGATGCCGGCCAGGTCCTCGACCGCGACCCCGACGCTCGCGGTGAGCTCGTGTACCGCGTCGACGATCCCGCCGACCACGCCCTCGATCCCCCGCACCGTGGCTGAGCGCACCTGGTGCTCGACCACGCCGGACGGGTCGAGCGCGACGCCGAGCACCTTGGTGCCGCCGACGTCGAGCCCGATCGACCAGCCTCGTCGCGTCCCGCGCGGGGTGCCCACGACCGCACTGACCGCAGCACCGTCCTGCGGCACCCGCGGGTGCGGTGCCGTCTCGTCGTACACGTCCACGTCAGCCCTTCACGGCTCCCGAGACCAGACCGGAGGTCATGCGTCCCTGGACGAAGAGGAAGAACACGATGACCGGGATCGCGATGAGCGTCGACGCGGCCATGACCTGCGCCCAGTCGACGCCCTTGTTGACGGACGCGGCGAGGAAGCCGCGCAGCCACAGGGGAAGCGTCTGGGAGTCGTTGGCGGGGAGCACGACGAGGGCCACCGTGAACTCGTTCCACGCCTGCAGGAACGCGTACACGCCGGAGGCCACCAGGCCCGGGGCGAGCAGCGGGAACGTGATCCGCAGGAACGCCTGCGTGCGGCTCAGGCCGTCCACCATCGCGGCCTCCTCGAGCTCGGCAGGGATGCCGGCGACGAAGCCACGCAGCATCCACACCGTGAACGGGATGATCGCCGCGACGTACAGCACGGAGATGCCGATCACCGAGTTCAGCAGGTTGGCGTTCGACAGCATCTTGTACTGCGCGATGAACAGGCCCTCGGCGGGCAGCATCTGGATGAACAGCACCGCGAGGACGAACGACTTGCGGCCGCGGAAGCGCCAGCGGCTGATGGCGAGCGCCGCGAGGAACGCGAACGCCAGGACCGCGATGAGCGTCGTGAACGTGATGAGCACGCTCATCCGCAGAGCGGAGCCGAACCCGCTGCCGGTCACGACCTCCTGGAAGTTGCTCAGCGTGGCGTGCGTCGGCAGGAAGTTCGGCGTCTTCGAGCGGAGCAGCGCGTTGGGGGTGAACGCGGACAGCAC
Organism: Cellulomonas sp. HZM; assembly: GCF_000708885.1. Classification (GTDB taxonomy): domain Bacteria; phylum Actinomycetota; class Actinomycetes; order Actinomycetales; family Cellulomonadaceae; genus Cellulomonas. Next base: position 90,190 of record NZ_JEOE01000011.1, read on the forward strand.
CATCCAGTAGACGGGGAAGGCCCAGACGGCCGCGACGACGACCCCGAGAGCGCCGAGCAGGATCTTGCCGACGCGGACCTTGCTCGCGTTCGGCGCGTGGACCGTGCGGGCGACGTCGCGCGTGTGGATGCGGTCGGCAGTCATGGTGCTCATGCCGCGTCCTCCTTCAGGAGAGTGCGCACGTACGGCCACGAGATGAGGACCGTGAGCGCGAGCACGAAGATCGACACGGCCGCGGCGCCACCGAAGTTCTGGCGGCCGATGCCGAGCTCGAAGATGAAGTTGCCGAGCAGGTTGGTCTCGGAGACGGGGGCGCCCGAGTCCTGCAGCAGGCGGATCTGCGCGAACACGCGCAGGTCCCAGATGATCTGCAGCAGCAGCACGATCGAGATCACGGGCCGGATCATCGGCACGAGGATCCCCCACGTGATGTTCCAGCCGCCGGCGCCGTCGATGCGTGCGGCCTCGATGACCTCCTCCGGGACGGACGTGAGGCCTGCGTAGATCGAGAGCGCGACGAACGGCACCGACATCCACGTGATGATCATCGTCGCGACGAAGAAGAAGGTCAGCGGCTGCGAGAGCCACGAGAAACCGTCCATCCCGGAGAAGCCGATGGACGACAGGAACCAGTTGACGACGCCGGTGCGGTAGTCGAACAGCCACTTGAAGACGGTGACCGCCGCGACCAGCGGCATCGCCCAGGCGAGCAGCATCGCGACCTGGATGATGATGCGGACGCTCGTGCTCACGGCGCGCATGAGCATCGCGAAGAGCAGGCCGATGCCGACCGTGAGGAATGCGTTGACGAGGCAGAACACGACCGAGCGTGCCACGACGGCCCACAGTGCGGAGCTGCCGAAGATCTCGGCGTAGTTGTCGAGGCCGGCGAACTTCGGGGGCTGCCCGAACTGCTGCGCGAGTCCGTACTCCTGCAGCGAGGTGACGATCTGCCAGTACACCGGGTAGCCCAGGCCCAGGAGGAGGGCGGCCACGGCCGGGATCAGCAGGAGGTAGGGCGTCGGCGGCGTCCGACGCTGCCGGATGACGAGCGGGGCCGGCGCGGTCGCCTGGTGGCGACCCGGCGCCCCGGGGGCGACGTGCGTGGTCATGAGAGTCCTTTCGCGCCGGCGGCGGCGCCGGGGGTGTGGCCGCCCGCGGGAGCGGTTCGCGCTCCCGCGGGCGGCCCGGTTCAGGGCTGGGTCAGCCCTTGCCGCCGTTGAGCATCGGCGTGATCTTCGCGTCGTACTGCGCAGCGAGCGCCGTGACGTCGCCGCCGTCCGCGATCTTCTGGAACAGGTCCTCGTAGACGAACGCGCCCTCGACCGCGGCCCAGCCCGGCGCAGCCGGGGTGAGCTTGGACGACGCCGCCGTCTCGATCATCGTCTTGGCGAACTTGTCGTCACCGAGCGAGCTGACGTACTGCTTGTTCGCCGGGCCGAGGCCGGTCTTGCCCATCATGTTCTGGAAGTCCTCCGAGAAGATGATCTTCAGGAGGTTCTTCGACAGCTCCGGGTGCTTCGACTTGGCCGAGATGGCGATGTTCGAGCCACCGGCGAAGACCGGCGCGATGCCGCCGTCGACACCCGGGAGCGCGAAGATGTCGAACTTCTTGTCGTCCGCCATGCCGTCGCGGACCTCGTCGCCCTTGTCGTTCTTGACGAGGTCACCGATCGACCAGCGCGCCCAGCCCGGGGCCATGATCGTCGCGGCCTCGGGCGCCGCGCCCTTGGCACCGTCGTTCAGGAAGTCCCAGTAGGCGACGTCGCGCTCGGTCGACGGCAGGTTGGACGCCGTCTTGTACAGCTGCTGCCACTGCTCGAGACCCTTGATGGTCTTCGGGTCGGACAGCGTCGACGACCAGGCGCCACCGGACTCGGTGGCGAGCTCGCCGCCGTTCGCGAAGACCCACGAGATGCCGTTGCGCCAGTCCTGGCCTCCCATCGCGAAGCCGGACATCTTGGCCGTCTTGAGCTTGGCCACGTCCTCCTGCAGCTCGGCGAGCGTCTTGGGGACCTCGAGACCCGCGGCGGTCCAGATGTCCTTGCGGTAGAACGCGTAGCGCGAGCCGAAGTAGTACGGCAGGGCGTAGTTCTTGCCGTCGACCTTGCCGACGTCGACGAACGACTGGAGCAGGTTGGTGCCGCCCAGCTCGTCGTACATGTCGCTGATGTCGAGGAAAGCGCCGACCGTGGTGAACGTCGGCGACTGCGTGTTGCCGACCTCGACGACGTCGGGGGTGTGGTCGGCGTCCGGCAGCGCGGTCGTCAGCTTGGTGACGACGTCGGTCCAGTCCTGCTGCTCGATCTTCAGGGTCGAACCCGGGTTCTCCTTGGCGAACTCGTCGACCAGGTACTTGCGCAGGTCGTCGTTCGTGTCGCCGCCGTTGAGCCAGAGCGTGATCGTCGCCGGCTCGGGGGCCGCGGCGGTCTCGGTGGCGGTCGTCCCGCCGGTGGGCTTGGCGCTGTTGTCGTCCGACGAGTCGCCGGAGCTGCAGGCCGTGAGCGTGAGCGTCGCCGCCACGCCGAGGGCTGCGAACCGTAGCATCTTCACGTTGGGGTTCCTCCCATGAGCGAGGCGATCGCCGGAAGGCGTCGCCGGGTGGGTACTGCCGACTGCTGTTGGGTCGGCTCGGGCGTCGTCACGAGACCCCGAGCTGACCCGACAGGACGAGCACCGCGGCACCCGCGAGTGCTCCGTCCTCGTCCATGGCTGCCATCCGCAGCGCGAGCCCGTGCCCGATGACGGGCATCGTGCGCTCGCGAACGGTGGACAGTGCCGTCTCACGCAGGGGTCCGTCCAGGAGGTCCGGGGGGCCGGCCAGGAGGACCTCTGCGAGATCGAGCGCACTGACGACGGGAGCCAGGGCGATGCCCAGCTTCCGTCCGACCGACGCCAGGGCGGCGTCGGACTCCTCGGGGGTGAGACCGGAGGTGCGACGGCGCAGGGCCGGCACGCTCAGGACGGTCTCGAGACAGCCCGCACGGCCGCACGCGCACACGGCGGGCTCCTCGTCGGACCCTGCGGCGGACTCCGCGTCGACGACGGTCACGTGACCGATCTCGCCCGCGGCGTTGTGGCGGCCCAGGACGAGCGCTCCGTCGACGACGATGCCCGCGCCGACGCCCTCGCCGATCGTGAGGACCATGCTCCCGGAGCCGGCGGCCTCGCCGTACGTGAACTCGCCGAGCGCGCGGGTGTTCGCGTCGTTCGCGACGTGCACGGGCACCTCGAGGCGCTCGGTGAGCAGCGCCGCGAGCGGGAGGTCGTACCAGCCTCGGTTGGGTGCCTGGACCACGCGGCCGTCGGTGTCGATGACACCCGGGGACGCGATGCCCAGGCCGATGACGGGACGGTCGGCGAGCGCGAGCAGGTCGCGGCACAGCTGCTCGAGGAGCTCGAGCGCCGCCTCGCCCACGCGGCCCTCGAGCGGGACCGAGCGACGCTCGACGACGTCCCCGACGAGCGTCATGACCGCGCCGAGGATGCGCTCGTCGTCGGTGAGGTCCACCGCGACGACGAGGAAGTCGGAGGTGCGCATCCCGACGAGCGTCGCGGGCTTGCCGACCTTGCCCTCGGAGCGGACGCCGAGCTCGCTGACGAGCCCTTCGGTGATGAGGTCCCCCACCAGCCCGGAGACCGTGACGCGGGTGAGGCCCGTGGACCGCGCGATGTCGGCGCGCGACGAGGGCCCCTCGTGGAAGAGGTGCGCGAGCACCATGGACCGGTTGTGCGCCCGTGCGTGCTCCGGCAGCGCCTTGGTGGTCGGGCGCAGTGCCCGACCCACCGTGCGTGCCGCCCGCACCTGGGGCTGACCGGTCGTCGTCATGTTTGTTAGTAGACCTTCCTTACTAAAAGAAGTCAACCAACATCTGTGACCGTGACCACATCGTGACCGGACGGTGACATCCCGGAATCACGCGTCACACGGACGTCATCTAGCGGCTCCGACCTGCGACGACGCACCTGGCCTGTACATCCGTCCAGGTCAGCGCTGTGAGAGCGCGGCCATCGCCGCGAGGCCTCCGGCCTCTCTCCACGCGGCGGCGACGGCCGTCCGGGTGAAGCCCGCCTCGGACCCGCTTCACCCGCACGAGGGCGCCACGGAGGGACGCCGCGGGCGTGCGGTCCGAGGCGCTGCACGTCACTCAGGCAAGGTGCGCGAACACCACGGTGTTGTCGACGTAGTGGCCCGTCCTACGGTCGAACGCTCCCCCGCACGTGATCAGCCGCAGCTCCGGGCGGTCGGTGTTGGCGTACACGACGGTGATCGGGAAGTCGTCCTTGGGGTAGGACGCGACGCCGTCCACGACGAAACGCACGACCGACCCGTCGGTCCGCGTGACGTCGATCCGCGCTCCCTTCTGAATGCGGCCGAGCTCGTGGAAGACCGAGGGGCCGTTCGCGCCGTCGACGTGCCCCTCGATCACGGCGGGACCGACGGCTCCCGGTCGGGGGCTCCCGTCGAACCACGCGGCGCGGTCGTAGTTCGGCCCCTTGGCCGGGACCGCGATCGTCCCGTCGGACGCGAGACCCAGGGTCAGCAGGCGCGACGACACGTGGAGCGACGGGATGGAGACGCTCTGCGGTCTCGGGACGCCGGTCGCCGCGGCGGACGGCGCCCCTGCGGGAGCGGAAGCCGCTGAGGTCGGCGCAGCCCCGCGGTCGTCGGGTGTCGCCGAGGGACCGGGAGCCGGCACCCCACGACCGGCGCCCGCCGCACCGTCGCGCGATGACGGTGCGGCGGACGCCGCGGGCGTCGGCGGCGCGGGCAGCTGCGCCGCGAGCGCCGTGGTCACCGCCGCGCCACCGGCCGCGAGGAGGCCGGCACCGACGACGACGGCGGCCACCCGACGGCGCCCACGCCCCGGCTGGTGCCCGGGCGTCCGGGCGCCGTCGGCGTCCATCAGCGGTCGTCGGCCGTGCGGTCGACGTGCTGGCCCACCTGCTGAGCGGGCACGACGTCTCGACGACGGCGCAGGACGAGCACCGCACCAGCAGCCATCGCCAGTCCGCCCGCGGCGAGCAGGCCGGTGTCCTGGACGCCGGCGGTCGAGCCGCTGCCGGTCTGCGCCCCTCCGGAAGGCATCGCCGACATCTGCGAGACCGCGAGCACGCCGCAGAGCGCCGGGTCGGTGGCCTCGGTGGGCAGCGACGGGTCGAGGTCGGACTTCGTGTCGCCGTCGTACTTGCCGTCACCGTTGTGGTCGACTCCGTGGATCACGACGACGGACTTGCCCGCGATGATCGCCTCGCCCACCTCGTGCGACACCTTGATCGAGCCGCGCTGGTAGCTGATCTTGCCGCCCTTGGCCGTGTCGAACCGATCGACCGCGAGGCCCGACCTGGGCGAGGTGTCACCGGTCTTGGTCAGGGAGACGACGATGTCGCCGTAGGCCGGGCCGCCCTCGGTGGTGTTCAGCGTGCCGCTGCCGTCCTTGTCGTCGGACGCCGCCGGGCACTCGTGGCGAGCCTCCGCCCCGAAGTGGATGTGCGCGGCGTGCGGGTTGTCCGGGAGCAGGCCCTCGGCGGTGAACGTCACCGTGAGCACGTCGTCCTTGACGGTCGTCATGGCGACGCCCGAGCCGTCCGCGTCGTTGAGCGCGACAGGCGCGAGCTTCGCTTCGTTGGATCCCGAGTCGGAGGCCGCCGACGCCGGGAGCGCCATCGCGAGCATCGCGGCGAGCGACACGGCGGGCACCGCGAGCGCGGCGCGGTAGGAGGTCTTCATGATTCGTCCCCTCGTCGTCCCGTCGACGTCGTCGTGATGTCGACGGGGTACGGAGGCCGCCTGGGGAGCGACCCTGTGCACGGGGTTCGGTGCCGCTCGGCCGACGGATGGGTCGGCCCGGGTCGTCTGCCCTCAACGGATCGCGGCGGTCCATCCGAGCGCGCCTCGTCCGCGCACCGACAGGCTCGCGACATCGACCGCCGCCTCGAGCGCCGTCCGGGGCGTCAGGCCACGCGCGAGACCCGCGGCCATCGCACCGTGCAGCACGTCCCCGGCGCCGAGGGTGTCGACCACCTCGTCGGCGGGCACGAGCGGCGGCACCACGTCGGCCTCGCCACGGACGAGCACCGCACCGGCACCCTGGGACCGTGCGACCCACGCGGGCCCGGGCAGGTCGGGCAGGACCTGTGCGGTGCCGGGAGCTGCGAAGTCCGCCGACAGGAGCGCGAGGTCGACGTGCGCCAGCAGCTCCTCGAGCCCGGGCTTCCAGCTGCCGCCGTCGAGCAGCACGGGCACCCCGGCGCGGGCCGCGCGTGCGACCCGGACTCCGGCAGCGAGGTGGTGCCCGTCGACGAGCACCGCGCCCGCGTCGTCGAGCACCGCCGGGAGCAGCCGGGCGACGTCGTGCACGTCGGCGGTCCCGGTCGCGTTCGTCGAGACGACGGCGCGCTCACCCGTCCCCGCGGTGACCAGCACCGTGGAGACCGCGGGTGCCCCGGCTCGCCCGCCCAGGAGGTCGACGACGTGCACACCACGCTCCTCGAGCGCCGCGCGCACGAGGTCGCCGAGCGGCGATCGGCCGAGCGCCGTGACGAGCGTCGCGGGCACGCCGAGCGCGACGGCCGTCGCGGCCGCGTTGGCCGCGGGACCGCCGAACGCCACGGCGAGGTCGCGGGCGACGACCTTCTGGTCCGGTGCGGGCAGCGCGTCGACGACCTGCACCACGTCGAGCGTGGCGAGCCCGCACGCGACGACGCGCACGCGCGTCAGGCGTCCGCGAGCGCGGCCCGCTCGTCGCGCCCCGCGCCGGCCCGGTCGACGAGCGTCCAGGTCACAGCTCCGAGCACGGCGGCGACGAGCGCCACGGACGGCCACGCGCCGAGGTGCGGCGCGAGCACGTGCGCGGCGACGAAGCACACCAGCCCGGTCAGCACGACGAGGACGAGACGTGCCGCACCCGACGCACGCGAGCGCCACACGCACCACGCGACCCCGGCGACGAGCACGACGCCACCGAGCGCGCGCACCCCGGTGCCCTGCGCGACGGCGAACCCGACGACGAGCGTCAGCGCCGCGAGGGGCCAGGTGGGCAGCGACGAGGCAGCGAGGCGTGGCACGCGGCCACTGTACGGCGCGCGGCTGGACGCGACGCTCGGTCCCGCGGTTCGGACCCGGTCCGGTCCACCGCCGCCTGGACCGGACGTCCCGTGCGCCCCGCCGGTCCCCGCCAGTAGGTTGGTGGCAGTCCTCAGCACCCTCCACCAGGAAGGGGCACGCACGTGTCCACGCAGCCGATCGACGCCACCACCACGAGCGCCTGGCAGGCCCTGTCCGAGCACGAGTCGACGCTGACGCCGGACCTGCGGCGCTGGTTCGCCGACGACCCCGAGCGTGCCGCGCGGCTCACGCTGCAGCTCGCGGACCTGCACGTCGACCTGTCCAAGAACCTCGTCACCGACGACACCGTCACGCTGCTCGTGCAGCTGGCCGAGCAGGTCGGCGTCGCGGACCGCCTCGCCGCGATGCTTCGGGGCGACCACATCAACGTCACCGAGGACCGTGCGGTGCTGCACACCGCGCTGCGCCGACCGGCTGGGGCGCAGCCGGCGCTCGTGGTCGACGGCCAGGACGTCGACCACGACGTCCAGGAGGTCCTCGACAAGGTGTCGGCGTTCGCGGACAAGGTCCGCTCGGGCGAGTGGGTCGGCGTCACGGGCGAGCGCGTGCGAACCGTGGTGAACATCGGCATCGGCGGGTCCGACCTCGGACCTGTGATGGTCTACGAGGCGCTCAAGCCCTATGTGCAGGAGGGGCTCGAGGTGCGGTTCGTGTCGAACATCGACCCGACCGACCTCGCCGAGAAGGTCAAGGACCTCGACCCCGCCTCGACGCTGTTCATCGTCGCGTCGAAGACGTTCGGAACGCTCGAGACGCTGACCAATGCGCGGCTCGCACGCGACTGGCTGTGGGAGCAGCTGGGTACCGCCGACGACGAGGCCGCGCGGAACGACGCCGTCGCGCACCACTTCGTCGCGGTGTCGACCGCACTCGACAAGGTCGCCGCGTTCGGCATCGACCCCGCCAACGCGTTCGGGTTCTGGGACTGGGTCGGCGGCCGCTACTCGGTGGACTCGGCGATCGGCACGTCGGTCGCGATCGCGATCGGCCCCGACGGGTTCCGGGACTTCCTCGCGGGCTTCCACGCGGTCGACGAGCACGTCGCGACCACGCCGTTCGAGCGCAACGTGCCCGTCCTGATGGGCCTGCTCAACGTCTGGTACGTCAACTTCCTCGGCGCCCACACGCACGCCGTGCTCCCCTACGCGCAGTACCTGCACCGCTTCCCGGCGTACCTGCAGCAGCTCACGATGGAGTCCAACGGCAAGTCCGTGCGCTGGGACGGCTCGCCCGTGACGACGCAGACCGGTGAGGTGTTCTGGGGCGAGCCCGGTACCAACGGGCAGCATGCGTTCTACCAGCTGATCCACCAGGGGACGCGCCTGATCCCCGCGGACTTCATCGCCGTGGCGAACCCGGCGCACCCGCTCAAGGACGGCGGCACCGACGTCCACGCGCTGTTCCTGGCGAACTTCTTCGCGCAGACCAAGGCGCTGGCGTTCGGCAAGACGGCCGACGAGGTTCGCGCCGAGGGCACGGCGGAGCACATCGTCCCGGCGCGCGTGTTCTCGGGGAACCGGCCGACCACGTCGATCCTCGCTCCGGCGCTCACGCCGTCGGTCGTGGGTCAGCTCATCGCGCTGTACGAGCACATCACGTTCGTGCAGGGCGTCGTGTGGGGCATCGACTCGTTCGACCAGTGGGGCGTCGAGCTCGGCAAGAAGCTCGCCCTCGAGATCGCCCCCGCGGTCGAGGGCGACGCGTCCGCGCTCGAGCAGCAGGACGCCTCGACGCGCTCGCTCATCTCGACCTACCTCGAGCTGCGGGACTGATGTGCGCACGGCCCGGCGCGCCACGCGCCGGGCCGCGCTGCACACTGGCCCCATGAGCGACTGGAACCAGCAGATCATCGACGAGTTCCGAGCGAACGGCGGCGACGTCGCGACGAACGGCTTCGGCAAGGGCCTGGTGCTGCTGCACCACCGTGGCGCGCGCACGGGCACCGAGCGCACGAGCCCGGTCGCGGCGATCCCCGACGGCTCGGGCGCCTGGTTCGTCGCCGCGTCGAAGGGCGGTGCGCCCGACAACCCGGCGTGGTACCACAACCTGCTGGCGCACCCGGACGTGGAGATCGAGACCCCCGACGACGGCACGGTGGACGTGCACGCGGCCGAGCTCGTCGGGCGCGAGCGCGACGACGCGTGGGAGCTGTTCAAGCAGCGCTCCGAGGGCTTCCGGTCCTACGAGGAGCGCACGAGCCGGACCATCCCGGTGCTGCGCCTCACGCGCCGCTGAGCCGCGCGATCAGTCCCATCGCGTCCGCCGGAGCGCGCACCTTCACGTCGTTGTCGAAGTAGACGTGCACGTCGCGCGCGTGTGCGTGCGTCGCGGCGGGACCGACGCGCCGCGTGTCGTCGGGCTCGCCGCCCGCGGCCCACGCCCGGACGCGGTCGGCCCACCGGTCGAGCGCCGCATCGTCGTACCCGCTCGTGTACAGCTCGCTGTCGCCGTGCAGGCGCACGTACACGACGTCGGAGGTCACGTCCTCCATGAGCGGCCAGCGCCCGGCGGTGTCCGCGACGACGAGCCCCACGTCGTGCTCGCGCAGCAGCTCGACGAACGCGGGCGTGCGGAACGAGTCGTGCCGCACCTCCACGACGTGCCGCACGCGCCGGTCGGCGTCGGTCGTGGTCCACGCCCGGCCGTCGAGCCGCTCGTCGTGCCGCTGCGACAGCGCGGCCGCCTGCGTCGTCGTGCGGGGCAGCAGCCGGAGGAAGTCGGCGAGCCGCTCTGCGTCGAACCCGAGCGTGGGAGGCAGCTGCCAGAGCACGGGGCCCAGGTGGTCGCCGAGCGCCAGGACACCGCTCGCGAAGAAGTTCGCGAGCGGCACCTCGACGTCCGCGAGCTTCTTCATGTGCGTCACGAACCGCGGCCCCTTGACGGACATCACGAAGCCGGTCGGGACCTGCTCGGTCCAGGACACGAACGAGGCGGGCCTCTGCAGCGCGTAGAAGGTGCCGTTGACCTCGATCGACGTCACGTGGGCCGCCGCGTACGCGAGCTCGTCGGCCTGACGTAGGCCGCGCGGGTAGAACACGCCGCGCCACGGCGCGTAGCGCCAGCCCGAGATCCCCACGTGCGCCGTCACCCGTGCAGCCTGCCCGTCACGAGCGGGTCGTGCGCGGCGACGCCCGCAGGACGCGCGAACATCGTGCCCGTCAGCGCACGAAGCGCTCCCCGCGCTCCACGACGACTCCCCGGTGCGTCTCGTCGTCCCACGTGTAGACCGTGCGCCCTTCGATGAGCACGTGCTCGGCGCGCGAGCCGATCTCGAGCGGGTCGCCCGACCACACGACGACGTCGCCGTCGCGCCCGACCTCGAGGGCCCCGACGCGCGCGTCGAGCCCGAGGAACTGCGCGGGGTTGGTGGTGAGCGCCTCGAGCGCGGCGTCGTGCGGCAGGCCTTCCTTGACCGCGAGCGTGGCCTGGTGCACGAGGAAGTTGATCGGCACGACGGGGTGGTCCGTGGTGATCGCGACCCGCACCCCCGCTGCGTGCAGCCGCGCGAGGTTCGCGATCGCGCGGTCGCGCAGCTCGACCTTCGAGCGGGACGTGAACATCGGGCCGAAGATGACCGGCACGTCGCGCTCGGCGATCACGTCGGCGATCTTGTGCGCCTCGGTGCCGTGGTTGATGACGAGCTTGTAGCCGAACTCGTCGGCCAGCCGCAGCGCGGTGGCGATGTCGTCGTGCCGGTGCGTGTGCTGGTCCCAGTACAGCTCGCCGTCGAGCACCCGCGCGAGGGTCTCGAGGCCGAGGTCGGTCGCGAACGGCTCACCCTTGCGCTCGGCCGCCTCGCGCGCCGCGCGGTAGTGCTGCGCCTTGCGGAACTGGTCACGGATGATCATCGCCGTGCCGAGGCGTGTGGAGGGCAGCTGCTTGCGCTCTCCGTACACGCGCTTGGGGTTCTCGCCGAGCGCCGACTTCACGCTCACCGCGTCGCTGATGACCTGCTCGTCGATCGTGCGGCCGCCCCACGACTTGATCGCGACGCTCTGGCCGCCGATCACGTTGCCCGAGCCCGGCTTGACGACGACCGACGTGACGCCGCCGGACAGCGCGTCGCGGAAGCCCTCGTCGTCGATGTTCACCGCGTCGATCGCGCGGACCCCCGCCGTGACGGGCTGCACCATCTCGTTGGTGTCGTTGCCCGCGGCTCCTTCGCCCTCCTCGTGGATGCCGACGTGCCCGTGCGCCTCGACGAAGCCCGGCAGCACCCAGCGCCCGGTCGCGTCGACCACGCGCGCGTGGTCCGGCACCTCGACGTCCACGCCGACGGCGGCGATCCGGCCGTCGACGACGAGCACCGTGCCGCGCTCGATCGGGGGTGCGCTCACGGGGACGACGAGACCCCCGGTGATCGCGACGACGGCGTGCGTGCTGGGGGCTGTGTCCATGCCTGGACCGTACGTCGCCCGGGGCGACGGATGCACGTGCTCGGGCGGGGCGAGGTCGTCGCGCACGCCGCCGTCGACCGCTCGTGCCCGCACGGCGTGCGACGCTAGGACCGTGGCGGAGGTGACCCGGGCGCGCGTCGACGCGTGGACGTGGGCGGTGCGGCTGTTCCCGACGAGGTCTGCGGCGGGTGCCGCGTGCCGGGCCGGCCACGTGCGCGTCAACGGCGAGCGCGCCAAGCCGGCGACGATGGTCGTGCCGGGCGACGAGGTGCACGTGCGCGGTGGCGAGCGCGAGCGGCTCGTCGTGGTGCAGCGCACCGTGGTCAAGCGGGTCGGCGCCGCGGTCGCGGTCGGCTGCTACCTCGACCGCTCCCCGGCACCGGTGCCCAAGGAGCATCGCGCGGTCGCCGGTGAGCGGGACCGTGGCACCGGCCGCCCGACGAAGCGCGACCGGCGACTCATCGAGAAGCTGCGCGGCCGATGACCGCGATCGGCGACGCACCGCTGGCCGAGGTGCGCCCCGACGACGCCCGCGACGCCCGCGACGCCCCGGCGTCCGTCGACGTGTACCGCCCCGCCCTCCCTGTCGATGTCGCGCTCACGCTCGCTCCCCTGCGTCGTGGCGCGAGCGACCCCGTGTGGAGGCGCACGCCCGACGGTGCGATCTGGCACGCGACGCGAACCCCCGACGGTCCCGCGACGCGACGGCTCGTGGTGCGCCGTGACGGCGTGCACGTCGAGGCATGGGGCCCGGGCGCGGAGCGCGCGGTCGCGGGCGTGCCCGACCTGCTCGGGGCTCGCGACGACACAAGGTTCGAGGCCGGCCCGCACCCCGTGGTGCGTGAGGCGCACCGACGGCTGCCCGGGCTGCGCATCCCGCACTCGTCGAACGTCTGGGAGCAGCTCGTGCCCGCGGTGCTCGAGCAACGCGTGGTCGGCCTCGACGCGAAGGCGTCGTGGCGCCGCCTCGTGCAGCGGCACGGGAGCGTGCCACCCGGGCCGGCCCCCGCCGGCATGCGGCTCGCGCCCCCGCCGCGCGCGTGGGCCGATCTGCCCGTGTGGGAGTGGCGTGCCGCGGGCGTCGAGGAGGCCCGTGCGGGCACGGTGCGCCGGGCCGCCCTCGTCGCGCACCACCTGCGCGGCGACCTCACGCCCGCGCAGGCGTCGCGTGTGCTGCGCAGCGTGCGCGGCATCGGTCCGTGGACGGTGGCCGAGGTCACGTCCCGCGCGCTCGGCGACACCGACGCCGTCTCGGTCGGCGACTTCCACCTGGCCCACCTCGTCGGCTGGGCGCTCACGGGGCGGCGCACGGACGACGCCGGGATGCTCGAGCTGCTCGAGCCGTGGCGCCCGCAGCGTCAGCGCGTGATCCGGCTGCTCGAGATCACGCAGGCCGCGCGCGCGCCCCGCTTCGGTCCACGCTCGCCCCGAGCGGCGCGTCTCGGCTGATCCGCACGGCCGCCCGGACCTTGTGACCTAAGTCTCAGGAACGGCGGCGGCGGCGCTCCTAACGTCGCCCACGAGGCGTCCGACCAGGACGTCTGCCGCCCGACGCTGGGAGACACGTGGACACCGCCGACCACCGACCGCACCGCACCCGCGGCCGCCACCGGGCGTGCGTCGCCGCGGGGATGCTCGCACTCGCCGCCACGACCGCGGGCTGCTCGGGCACTGCCCACGGCGACGCGGGCCCGGCCGGTGGCGAGGCCAGCCTCCAGCTCCCGGACCTGAGCTCCGTCACGGTGCTGGGAGGGATGTCCGGGCGGGTGCTCCTCGGCCTCGGCCTCGTCGTGTGCGCGCTCGGGCTCGCGTTCGGGGTGGCGACCTACCTGCAGCTGCGGCGGCTGCCCGTGCATCCCTCGATGCGCGACGTCTCGGAGCTCATCTACTCGACCTGCCGCGCGTACCTGGCGCAGCAGGGCCGCTTCCTGGCGGTCCTGTGGGCGTTCATCGCCGTGGTGATCGTCGTCTACTACAAGGCGCTGGTCGGCTTCCCGTGGGGCCGCGTCGTCGTGGTGATCGCGTTCAGCCTGGTCGGTGTCGCCGGGTCGTACTCGGTCGCGTGGTACGGCATCCGCGTCAACACGCTCGCGAACAGCCGGGTGGCGTTCGTCAGCCTGCGCGGCAAGCCCTTGCCGCTGCACCGCATCCCGCTCAAGTCCGGGATGTCGATCGGCATGGTGCTCATCAGCCTCGAGCTGCTCATGATGCTGGTCATCCTCCTGTTCCTCCCGCGCGAGATCGCCGGTGCGTGCTTCATCGGGTTCGCGATCGGGGAGTCCCTCGGCGCGTCCGCGCTGCGCATCGCCGGTGGCATCTTCACGAAGATCGCCGACATCGGCTCCGACCTCATGAAGATCGCCTTCAAGATCAAGGAGGACGACGCCCGCAACCCCGGCGTCATCGCCGACTGCACGGGTGACAACGCGGGCGACTCGGTGGGTCCGAGCGCCGACGGGTTCGAGACCTACGGCGTCACCGGGGTCGCGCTCGTGACGTTCGTGCTGCTCGGCGTCCACGACCCGGCGGTGCAGGCCAGCCTCCTGGTCTGGATCTTCGTCGTGCGCGCCGTGATGATCGTGGCGTCGGCCGCCTCGTACCTCCTCAACGACGCCGTGACGACCCACCGTCACCGCGACGCCGAGCGGATGAGCTTCGAGGCACCGCTCACGTCGCTCGTATGGCTCACGAGCGCGACATGCATCGTCGCGACGTTCGCCACCACGTGGGTCGTGCTCTCGCAGAGCGGGGCCGCCGACCAGTGGTGGCGGCTCGCGGCGATCATCTCCTGCGGGACGCTCGCCGGGGCGCTCATCCCGGAGCTGGTCAAGGTGTTCACCTCGATGAGCTCCAAGCACGTGCGCGAGGTCGTCAAGAGCTCGCGCCAGGGCGGACCGTCGCTGAACATCCTGTCCGGCCTGGTGGCGGGCAACTTCTCGGCGTACTGGCTCGGGATCTCGGTCGTCGGGCTCATGGGCGCGGCGTACCTCATCAGCGAGCAGGGGCTCGGCGACCTGATGGTCGCGCCCGCGGTCTTCGCGTTCGGCCTGGTCGCGTTCGGCTTCCTCGGGATGGGACCGGTGACCATCGCGGTCGACTCCTACGGGCCCGTCACGGACAACGCGCAGAGCGTCTACGAGCTCTCGGTCATCGAGGACCTCCCCGGGATCGACGACGAGCTGCGCACCGAGCACGGCCTCGAGCCGCGCTGGGAGCAGGCGAAGCAGATGCTCGAGGAGAACGACGGTGCGGGGAACACGTTCAAGGCGACCGCGAAGCCCGTACTCGTCGGCACGGCCGTGGTGGGCGCGACCACGATGATCTTCTCGATCATCATGGGCCTCACGGACGGCATGACGTCGGGGATCGAGAACCTCTCGCTCATGCACCCGCCGTTCCTGCTCGGCCTGATCACCGGCGGTGCCGTCGTGTTCTGGTTCACGGGGGCCTCGATCCAGGCGGTCACGACGGGCGCCTACCGCGCGGTCGAGTTCATCAAGGGCACGATCCGTCTGGACGGGGCGACGAAGGCCTCGGAGGCCGACTCGCGCCGGGTCGTCGAGATCTGCACGCAGTACGCGCAGCAGGGCATGCTCACGATGTTCCTGGCCGTGTTCTTCGCAACCCTCGCGTTCGCGTTCGTCGAGCCGTACTTCTTCATCGGGTACCTCGTCTCGATCGCCGTCTTCGGCCTCTACCAGGCGATCTTCATGGCCAACGCCGGTGGGGCCTGGGACAACGCGAAGAAGATCGTCGAGGTCGACCTGCACGCCAAGGGGACGGCGCTGCACGACGCGACGATCGTCGGTGACACGGTGGGCGACCCCTACAAGGACACCTCGTCGGTCGCGCTCAACCCCGTCATCAAGTTCACGACGCTGTTCGGGCTCCTCGCGGTCGACCTGGCCGTGTCCCTCGAGGACGACGGCCACCACGCACTGGTCGCGACGCTCGCCGCGGTGTTCTTCGTGGTGTCCGCCGCGTTCGTGTGGCGCTCGTTCTACGGCATGCGGATCCGCACGTCGCTCGACGACGTCGACGAGCCCGCCGACCAGCCGCGTGAGCCCGGTCCGGTCCCCGAGGCCGTCGACGCAGCCGTCGACGCGGCCGTCGACGTCGACGTTCGCGCGGCGGCCGGGACGCCCGCCGGTGCGTCCGCACGCCCATGAGGGTCGCGGTCCGGTACGGCGACGTGCTCGTCGACCCCGACGGCCGCGTCGCCGGCCACGACGCGGGCGCGACGCTCGTGCGCAGGCTGCTGCGCGTGTTCCCCGGTTCGCTGCTCGTCTCCGACGGGCCGCGGCGCGGCCAGGGCTTCGACGTGCTGCCGCTCGAGTTCGTCGACGCGTCGGACACGGTCGTGGTCAACATGGACGTCGTCGACTCGATGAGCGTGTGGCGCACGCTGCGACGCACGACCGACGCGCCGCACGTCATGAACTTCGTCTGGTGGACGACGTCGCAGTTCACGGACCGCGTCGAGAGGGCGTCGCTCGGCCTCTCCTGCGCGCTTTTCCCGACGTTCGCGAACTCCGAGCGCACGGCCCGCGAGATCTCCGAGATCGTCGGCCAGTGGACCGTCCAGCCGCTGGCCGAGAACGCCCGCGTCGGCTGGGTGAACCTGGGCATCCGCCTCGAGCACGTGCGGCCGCGGCACGAGCCCACCGTCCCGGTCGTGCTCTACCCCGCGATCCGGCTCTCCGAGCGCAAGCAGCCACGCCTGTTCGTCGACGTCGTCGAGCGCGTGCACCACCGCACCCCGATCAGGGTCGAGGCACGGCTCGTGGAGTCGCACCTGGTCTCCGAGCAGGCCATGCGCCTGTCCCGCCCCGACTGGTGCTGGGTCGGGCCGCTCACGGCGAGCCGGGACGACTACTGGGAGGCGCTCGCCGGCACCACGGCCTTCCTCGCGACCGCGACCGAGGAGTCGTACGGGCTGGAGTACATCGAGGCGCTGCTCGCCGGTGCCGTCGGGGTGTTCCCGGACCGGCCGTGGGCGCACGCGATCCTCCCGGTCGGCTACCCGTTCGTGTACCGCGACGCGACGCAGGCGGCGGCGATGCTCGAGCGCGCGGTGACCGACACCGCCGCGTGCCGGCGCGAGCTCGACGTCGTCGCGGGCGGCTCGTTCGCGCAGTGGCTGCGCGCACGGCACGACGACGACGCGTTCGACCGCTCGGTCGTCGAGCACGTGCGGCGGTGGTTCGAGGACTGAGGAGCATTGGCGCGGCGGGGGTCGGACACGGCAGGATCGGACCGGCACGTCCACGTCATCAGGAGGAACCGTGAGCACCCAGCCCGAGCAGCCCGTCGACCGCACCAACGGCCCCGCGACCGCGGTCGGCGCGTTCTTCGCGTTCCTGCTGTTCGTCGGCGGCCTCGTGCTCTTCACGATCTCGTTCGACGTCGACACCTCGGTCGCGCCGTGGACCTTCGTCGCCGGCATCGCTGCCGTGACGCTCGCGTTCATGGTCCCGACGACGATCATCCCGGCGCTCGAGGACCGCGCGAGCTGATCGCACCGGGCCGGTCGGGCGTCCGCCCACTCCCGTCCAGCACCCATCCGCACCGGTCCCGAACCGTGCGCTGACCTGCGCACACATCTTCACAGATCGCGCACCGGACCTCTCCCGCGACCGCCCCCGCAGCCACGGTCGGAGGCAATACGTTGCGGACGTGAGCCGCACAGCCCCCGCACAGCACCGCCGCAGCGTCCGTGGTCCGCGACCGTGGCTGCGGGCGGTGGCGCTCGTCGCCGTCGCCGTACCGCTGTTCGCCGCGAGCGCCGCCTACGCCGTCTACCGTCACCTCGACGGCAACATCGACACCGCGACCGGAGTCGACGACTACCTCGGCGACACGCGGCCGACCCACGCGGCGGCGGCTCCGCTGACCGACGGCTACGCGGGGCGCGAGGTGAACATCCTCGTGATGGGGATCGACTCGCGGGACGGCTCCAACAAGGAGTACGGCTACGTCGACGGGGCGCGCTCCGACTCCACGTTCCTGGTGCACCTGCCGGCCGACCGCTCGCGCATCGACGTCGTCTCGGTGCCCCGCGACTCGCTGGTCGACATCCCCGCGTGCAAGCTCCCCGACGGGTCGATGACCCGGCCGCGGACGATGGAGATGTTCAACGCGGCCTTCGAGATCGGCGGCGGGCCGACGCAGGACCTGACGTCGGCCGCCGCGTGCACGCGCAAGACGTTCGAGCAGGACACCGGCGTGCGCACCGACGAGCACGTCGTCCTCAAGATGAACGGCGTCCGCGACGTCATCGACGACCTCGGCGGCGTCCCGTTCTGCTTCCCCGAGGCGATGGACTCCGACAAGGCGAAGCTGCACGTGAAGGCCGGGCGCACGGTGCTCGACGGCCGGACGTCCGTCGAGTTCCTCCGGGCGCGGACGGGCGAGGGCGGCGGCCTGTGGCTCGGCAGCGACCTCGCCCGTCTCGACCGGCAGCACGCGTTCCTCGAGGCGCTCACCGCGAAGGTGCACGCGTCCCAGCTGCTGACGCACCCCACGACGCTCCTGCAGGTGCTCGACTCGGCGACCAAGGCCGTCTCGGTGAGCCCCGGGCTCGGCAGCATCCGTTCGATGGCGGGGCTCGCGGTGACCGCGAAGGGCCTGGGCGGGGACGACATCGTGTCCGTGACCGTGCCGACGGCGTCGTACCGCGGCACCGGGCGGGTCGTCTGGACCTCGGCCGCCGACGACCTGTGGCTGCGGCTGCGCGAGGACCGGCCGCTCGTGGGCGATGCGAAGCCGCACGCGACGACGACACCCACCGGGAGCTCGAGCCCTCAGGCGTCGACGAAGCCCACCAAGCCCACCAAGCCGCACGTCCCGACGACGTGGCCGTCGTCGGCCGAGTGCGGGACCTGACCTCCGCCCGCGCGCGGGGCGGGACCTGACGACGCTGCGCGTCGGGACGGGTCGACGGTGGTGGTGCCGGCGGTGCAGGGGGACGCCGGCACCACCATCGAGATCGCGGCGCTCAGCCGACGAGCGGCACGAGCTGCTCCGCGAGCGCCGGGGCGAGCGTCCGGTCGTACGTCGCGGTGAGGTGGTGCGCGTCCCGCCACACGAGCGCCTCCCCGATGATCGCCGGGCACGTCCCTGCCGGGCAGACCAGCGCGGTGAGGTCGACGACCGGCACGCCGGTGGCGCGCGCGGCGGCCTCCTGCTGAGCCGTCCCGGACCGGCGCTCAGCGGCGGCGGCGTCCACGGTGCAGGCCGTCGCCCACGAGCGCTGGTGCGTGGCGACGCACTCGGGGACGTCGATCCCGACCCACGGCGTGTCGGCGATCGCGACGACCCGCGACCCGGCGTCGGTGAGGCGCTGCCACGTGCGGGCCAGGCCGTCGGCGGCGAGCTCCGCGGCGGCGCCGCCCGTCGCGCGCTCCCCCGCGGAGGTCATCGGCTCGATCGCGTCGTTGGTGGTCACGACGACGGTCGGCGGGTGCGCGACGAGCGCAGCGGTCACCGCCCGGTTCCACGTGCTGCACGTCGTGTACGGGTCGTCGCCGAGCGACGCCTGCACGTCCGCGAGCGCACAGCTGCCCTTGGTGTACGTGTCGAGGCGCCACCCGTGCTGCTCCGCGACCACGCGCAGGGCCGGCTGCCACTGCGCCGCGTGCGAGTCCCCGACGAGCGCGACGACGGTCGACGAGCCGGCGTCGCCGTACGTGCACGCGACGACCGCGGTGCCCGCGCTGTTCTGGTGGCAGCCGTCCGCGTACAGGTCGGCCACGTCGCTCGTCGCGTCCGCGAGCGCCGGGGCGACCGCGGTGAGGTCCGTGCGGGCGTCAGGGCCGGTCCACGAGCCGTCCGCCAGCACGGCCGCACCGGGTGCGGCGGCGGACGACGACCGCGGGAGTGCCGCGACGAGGGCGACGGCGGCCAGCACCCCGACGCACGTGCACGCCACGCCGAGCAGGGCCGAGCGCCGCACGCTCGCGCGCAGCCGCGCGGACACGTGCAGGGGTCGCTCGACCCAGCGGTACGCGAGCGCCGCGGGCACGGCCGAGGCCGCGACGGCTGCGACACCGATCGGCACGGGCAGCGAGCCGTCCTCGCCGGACCACAGCGCGGTCGCGACGACGACCGCGGGCCAGTGCCACAGGTAGAGCGAGTACGACGCGGAACCGACAGGCTGCAGCGCACGCAGGCGCAGCGCCGAGAGCCCGCGGTGCGCACCGGTGCCGGCCGCGAGCACGAGCGCCGTGCCCACGGTCGGCACGAGCGCGGCGGCGCCGGGGAACGGCGTCGAGCCGGTGAACCGGAGCGCCGCGTACGCGACGAGCGCGAGCCCCGCCCAGCCGGCGGCCGCGAGCACGCGGGCGGGCAGGCCCGCGACGACCGGCGCCCCGACCGCGAGCAGCGCCCCCAGCCCGAGCTCCCACGCGCGCGTCGTCGTGACGAAGTACGCGCGGGCAGGGTCGGACGCCGTGAGGTGCACCGACCACGCGAGCGAGCCGACGACGAGCACCGCGGCCACCCCGAGCGCGGGCCGCCCCACGCGCAGGCCGCGCCGGCGCGCCCACGACGCGACCGCGAGCACGACGAGCGGCCACACGACGTAGAACTGCTCCTCGACCGCGAGCGACCAGAAGTGCTGCACGGGGCTCGCCGCGGACCCCTGCGCGAGGTAGTCGACGGACCGGTCGGCGAGCCGCCAGTTCACGACGTACAGCGCGGTCGCGCCGACGTCCCCGGCGATCTCGCGCCAGCGCGTCACGGGAAGCCAGAGCATCGTCGCGAGCGCCACGGCCACGAGGACGGTCGCCGCCGCGGGCAGCAGCCGACGCGCCCGTCGGGCGTAGAACCTGCCCAGGCGCAGCCGCCCCGTCGCGGTGACCTCGCCGACGAGCATCGACGTGATGAGGAAGCCGGAGACGACGAAGAACACGTCGACGCCCACGAACCCTCCGGGCAGCCACGTCACGCCCGCGTGGAACGCGAGAACGAGCAGCACCGCGACGGCCCGCAGGCCCTGGATGTCGGGCCGGAACCCGCCGTCGGCGGCGGTCCGGGACGTCGCGGCGGCCGGCCGTTCCTCGGTCGTCGTCACCGCGGCAGGCTAGCCGCCGCACGTGAGGACCGCCTGGTCGCGCAGAATGGGGTCAGGACGGAACGAGCGCGCACGAGCACGCACGAGCACGCACGAGCACAGGAGACCCCATGCCCGACCGCATGAACGTCGAGTCGTTCAACCTCGACCACCGCACGGTGGCCGCGCCGTACATCCGGCTCGCCGACACCAAGACGCTGCCCGCGGGCGACGTCCTCAGCAAGTACGACGTGCGCTTCGCCCAGCCCAACGTCGCGCACCTCGAGATGCCGGTGGTGCACTCGCTCGAGCACCTGTTCGCGGAGCACTCGCGCAACCACTCGGACCGCGTGCTCGACTTCTCGCCCATGGGGTGCCAGACGGGCTTCTACCTCATGCTCGAGGGCACGTGGTCGGACGACGAGGTGCAGCAGCTGGTCGCGGACACGCTGCAGGACGTGCTCGCCGCCGACGAGGTGCCGGCCGCGAACGAGGTGCAGTGCGGCTGGGGGGCCAACCACACGCTCGCGGGCGCCCAGGACGCGGCCCGCGCGTTCCTCGCCGAGCGGGCCGGCTGGTCGCAGGTCCAGGCGTGACCGCACGCCGCGACGAGCCGTCCGGTCGCTCGGGCTCGTCGGCCGCCGACCGGCCCGCCGACGCCCTGGTCGACGTCGACGCGCTGGTCGACGCGGTGGTCGACGCGGTGGTCGACGCGGTGGTCGTCGTCGCGATGGCCGACGAGGCGGCCCCGTTCCTCGCACTGGCGGACGACGTCCCCGCACCGGTGCGTGTCGGCGGTGCGGAGCATCACCTGATGACGACGGGCGGCCGACGCGTGCTGCTCGTACGCGGCGGGATCGGGCTGGTGAACGCCGCGAGCGCAGCGACCGGCGCGCTCGCCCGCGTGCGCACCGGGGTGCTCGTGAGCGCGGGCAGCGCCGGAGGCCTCGGAGCCGGGGTGCGCGTCGGCGACGTCGTGGTCGGCGCGACGCACGTGCTGGCGGACGCGGACGCGCGCGCGTTCGGCTACGCGCTCGGCCAGGTGCCCGGCATGCCCGCGGTGTACGCGGCCGACGAGCGCCTCGTCGCCGCGGCCGCCTCGTTCGCGGCGGACCCCGCCGATGCCGGGCGAGGGCTCGATGCGCCCGACGGGCCCGAGCTGCGCGTCCTGACGGGGCTGACCATCTCGGGCGACTCGTTCATCGACGCCGACCGCGTCGCGCGCGTGCGGGACGCGTACCCGGCGGCCCTCGCGACCGACATGGAGTCGGCCGCGCTCGCTCAGGTCGCGCACCTGTTCGCCGTCCCGTTCGTCTCGGTGCGCGGGATCTCCGACCTGTGCAGCCCCGTCGAGGCGGGCGAGTTCCTCACGCACGTGGACGACGCGGCGCTCCGCTCGGCGCAGGTCGTGCAGCACCTGCTTCGCGCGTAGCCCACGCCCGCACGCGGGTGCGGCGACCCCGGGCCGGGGCCGCCGCGCTCGCTCGGACGGGGTCAGGAGTCGCTCGTCGTCCCCTGGTCGGCCGTGCCGCCCTGGCCCCCGGGGCCGCCCTGGCCGCCGTCGCGGGGCACCCCCCCCGGGGGCGGAGATCCTCGCGGCGGCCGCCTCGTTCGCGGCGGACCCGGTCCTCGTGGCCGAGGCGCGCCGG